>DATKIV010000008.1:0-275739 GCA_035543935.1 Allosphingosinicella sp. | reverse complement strand
GCGGATCTTCGCCCGCGCCTTGCCGGTGACGACATAAGCGAGCCAGCCCGGCTGCGGGTGCTGCGCCTTGGAGGTCAGGATCTCCACCTGGTCGCCATTGTCGAGCGGGGTGCGCAGCGGCATCACCCGGCCGTTGATCTTCGATCCCACCGTCTGGTCGCCGAGATCGGTGTGGACCGCATAAGCGAAATCGACCGGGGTCGCGCCCTTGGGCAGCTGGATCAGCTCGCCTTTGGGGGTGAAGGCGAAGATCCGGTCCTGGTACATCGCCATGCGGGTATGTTCGAGCAGCTCTTCGGCGCTGCCGGCATGATCGAGGATCTCGACCAGGTCGTTGATCCAGGGATGATCGGAATGGGGCGCGACCTCGCCTTCCTTATAGGCCCAGTGGGCGGCGAGGCCGTGCTCCGCCTGGGCGTGCATCTCCCTGGTGCGGATCTGGATCTCGATCCGCATCTGCTCGTCATGGATGATGGTGGTGTGGATCGAGCGATAGCCGTTGCGCTTGGGCGTCGACACGAAGTCCTTGAAGCGGCCCGGCACGACCGGCCAGCGCTGGTGGATCAAACCGAGCGTGCGATAGGCTTCCTCGACCGAGCCGACCACGGCGCGGAAAGCCATGACGTCGGACAATTGCTCGAAGCTCACATGCTGCTCGGCCATCTTGCGCCAGATCGAGAAGGGATGCTTCTCGCGGCCATTGACGTCCGCCTCGATGCCGTGCGCCTCGAGATGCGCCTTGATGCCGCGGCCGATACGCTGGATGAGATCGCCGCCGCCGCTTTCGTTCAGCCGCTCCAGGCGCTTGGTGATCGATTCATAGGCGTCGGGCTCGAGCTCGCGAAACGCCAGGGTCTGCATCTCGGTCATGAACTCGTACATGCCGATCCGCTCGGCGAGCGGCGCATAGATGTCCATCGTCTCGCGGGCGATGCGGCGGCGCTTCTCCGGATCCTTGAGGTGGTGGAGCGTGCGCATGTTGTGGAGCCGGTCGGCGAGCTTGACCAGGAGGACGCGGATGTCGTCCGACATGGCGAGCAGGAATTTGCGCAGATTCTCGGCGGCGCGCTGGCTCTCGCTCTGCGCCTCGATCTTGGAGAGCTTGGTGACGCCGTCGACCAGGCGGGCGACGTTCTTGCCGAACAATTTCCTGATCTCGGCCGGCGTGGCCAGCGTATCCTCGATCGTGTCGTGGAGGATGGCGGTGACGATCGTCTCGTCGTCGAGGCGCAAATCGGTGAGGATGCCCGCGACCTCGATCGGGTGGCTGTAATAAGGATCGCCCGAGGCGCGGGTCTGCGATCCGTGCGCCTTCATCGAGAAGACATAGGCGCGGTTGATCAGCGCCTCGTCGGCGTCGGGATCGTAGCCCCGGACCTTCTCGACCAGTTCATATTGCCTGAGCACCCTCGCAAAATGGGGTCAGGCGCGGCCGGGGGCAACCGAAATCGCCCTCAGCGACTCCGGCCGTTGCAATTCTCGAGCTGACGGGCGTCGAAGGGGCTGCCGTCGACGGCGAAGCTGCGCAGCGCGCCGACCTGCCGGGCCAGGGCCGCGCAGACGATCGCCGGGCGGGTCGAGGTGCGGTTGGTCGAGACGCAATTGGTGTCGGCGCAGCGCCAGATGCTGTCGCGGGCGACGAAGCGGGCCGACGAGGGCGCCGTGGTCGTCTGCGCCTGGAAACCAGCGGCCAAAGCGGGCGAGGACAGAAAAGCAAGCGAAAGCAATGCGTAGCGGAACATGGGGCGCTCCCTAGATTAGTTTTGGAACGCAACCTATATGAATCTTAGTAGCGATTCGCAACGTAAAATGCGGCCTGGAGATGACAATGTCTGAAATTGGCGTAAGCTGACGGCCATGCTCCGCCCCGATCATCGCAAGGCCGTGCTGGGCGAGTGCGCGCTGCCGGCGGCGCTGGAGGCAGTTGGCGAGCGCTGGTCGTTCCTGATCCTGCGCGCCGCCTTCAACGGCCTCGCCCATTTCGAGGAATTCCAGTCGACGCTCGGCATCGCCCGCAACATCTTGTCGAACCGGCTCGGTCGGCTCGTCGAGAACGAGATCCTAGAGCGCAAGCCCGATCCGGCCGACCGGCGCAAGATCGCCTACCGGCTGACCGACAAGGGCCGCGACCTGCTGCCGGCGCTGATCGCGCTCAGGCAATGGGGGGATAAATGGATTTCGGGGATGCCGAGCAATCCGGTGCTGGTCGACCGGACCAGCCGCCATCCGGTCGCGGTGATGGCCGTGCGCGCGGCGGACGGCCGCGCGCTCGCGCTCAACGAGCTCGAATGGTTGGACCGGGCAGAGTTGCCGCCCGCCGCCCGGCGCTGACCCGCGGCGGGCCGTAGCCTAGGGCGAAACCGGCCTGTTATTGCCCGAAATGGCCGCAATGCCGATCAGCACGACGAGCACGACGCCGAGGATGACTGCGGTCGAGCCGTTATCGTCATCGTCGTCGTCAGCGGTCGCATCCTGAAAGAAGCTTGCGCCGCTCATCGATGCGCCGGCGCGGCTCAGGCTCAACGCGTCGGCCGCGCCCGCTTGGGCCGCCACCGGCGAAAGCGCCATGCCTGTCGCGGCCAGCGCCGCCAATATCTTTCTCACCACCTTGCCTCCCTGAGTTCGGGCATATGCCCCGTTGCTCGAATCACCCTGTCAAAGGCAACGCCGGAACTTGGGCCAAGTTCCGGCGCGGGTCCATTGCAAAATTTGTCGCAGACCCGTCATTGCTTCAACCGTCGTAATCGGCGCCCGCATTGTTGTTGCGCTGCGGGGCCGCGGCGGTCAGGCGCAGCGCCTCGGCCGATTGCGAAAGCGAGCCGACCTCGTCGGCGACGTCGTCCTCGTCGACCTGGACGCGCTGCAGGCTGCCGACGAGCGCTTCCTCGAGCTCCTTGGGCTTCACCGTCTGCTCGGCGACCTCGCGCAGGGCGACGACCGGATTCTTGTCGCGGTCGCGGTCGATGGTGAGCTCGGCACCGCCCGAAATCTGCCGCGCGCGCTGCGCGGAGAGGAGGACGAGGTCGAACCGGTTGGGGACTTTGTCGACGCAATCTTCGACGGTTACGCGCGCCATGCGGCTGCTCCACTCAAATATTAGTGTCCGGGAAAGGCTGTCGACCTAGGAGCGCAGGCGCGAAAAGTCAACGATCAGGCGACCAGCCGGCTGCCGACGCCCTTCCTGGCAGTCAGTCTCTCGAGCCGCGCCGGCTCGTTTCCCGGAAAATATAAGCGCCGGCGTAACCGACGATCAAGAAAAGCAAATTCCACGCTCGGTCGGCCGCGCGGCTTGCCTCGGCAGAGTTGAAAATTACGATCCCGGAGATGATAAGCGCCGTCATCAAGATCGCGACTCCGCCCCAACGCCGCGCTGCTTGGTCCTTGAGTTCTTCCCCCTCTCGAGTGCGCACTTGCCCCAAAGGAACCAGGTCGCTCACCTCGAGCTTAATGGAGCTGGGAGGCACGAGCTCATTTGCTGACACTGCGCGCGGCTTTCGACGCGCCAGCGCTTTGCGCTTCGGTGCCCCCGGGCTCTCGTCCATTATGGCATTACGCCCAGTAGCTCGGCGTCGAGCCGGGACGGATCGCGAACAAAGCCGAGATGCTCTCGACCGGCTCTTTTCTGATCGCGAGCCGCCTTCATCACTGCAAGGCCGCGACGAACGATATCCGCTTTGGTCGTATCGGATTCATCAGCGAGATCCGCCAGCAATTGCGCCAGCTCAGCACTGATATCGATGGTGAGACGTGCTTTGGCCATAATCGACTCCTTCCCCTTTTAGACTGGGCGGATTCGGAGTCCGTTCGGGGATTGCCGGACCCGAGGCAGACACGAACCGAGTCCGCGACAACAAGCTCACATTAAACGGGGCGCAGCGAATGTCAACAAGAATTGTGTTGAATCTGGTTATATATGTACAGATTTTTTATTGCATTTTTCACCGACACCGTCCAGAAGCGTGAGTCAGGGGTGAGTCGCGGTATATGTGCAGGCGGGCTGGTTTCGGGGAGTTGCCCCATGATCCACGGCATCAGGTGTTCGGAGACGATGTGGCAAGCGCTACTGGCGCTTCCGAAAGCGACCTATCGTCGGGTCGAGGCGGCGCTTCGGCGGGCCTTCTTGTACCCCGAGTGGGTGCAGGACTACGGGTTTGCCGACTATGCGCCGCTGAAAGTACACGCGCTTGTGTCAGCGGACGTGCTGTTCGTTCTTGGCGACACGCAGTCCGAGTTTCGGCTTCTTCAAGTCACGTTATTCGCCCCGGATGGGTCTCACCATACGATCCACTGACGCATTCACACCCGCATCGGCATCAGCACGTAGAGCGCCGGCGCCTTGTCGTTCTCGCGCAGCAGGGTCGGTGCCGCCGCGTCGGCGAGATGGACCTCCATGACGTCGCCTTCGATCTGGCCCAATATGTCGAGCAGATAGCGGGCGTTGAAGCCGATCTCGATGCCGTCGGCGCCGTAATCGGCGGGGATCTCCTCCGACGCGGTGCCGTTTTCGGGCGAGGTCACCGACAGCGTCACGCGGTCGCGGTCGAGCGACATCTTGACCGCGCGGGTGCGCTCGGAGGCGATGGTCGAGACGCGGTCGACCGCTTCCTCGAGCGCGCGCGGATCGAGCCGCAGCAACTTGTCGTTCGCGGTCGGGATGACCCGGCTGTAATCGGGGAAGGTGCCGTCGATCAGCTTGGAGGTCAGCACCGCGTTGCCGAGCCCGAAGCGGATCTTCGATTCGCTCAAGCTCGCCTGGACGGTGCCGTCGACCTCGTCGAGCAGCTTGCGCAGCTCGGCCACGCATTTGCGCGGGATGATCACGCCGGGCATGCCCTGGGCGCCCTCGGGCCGCGCCACCGTCACCCGCGCGAGCCGGTGGCCGTCGGTGGCGGCCGCCTTCAGCACGGGCTGGGCCTCGTCGGAGACGTGCAGGTAGATGCCGTTCAGATAATAACGCGTCTCTTCGGTCGAGATGGCGAAGCGGGTCTTGTCGATGATCTGGCGCAACACCGCCGCCGGCAGCTCGAAAGCGGTCGGCAGCTCGCCCTCGGCGATCACCGGGAAATCGTCGCGCGGGAGGGTCGACAAGGTGAACCGCGCCCGGCCGGCATTGACCTGCATCCGCCCCTCCGCGGCGATCAGCTCGACCTGGCTCCCCTCGGGCAGCTTGCGGACGATGTCGAACAGGGTGTGGGCGGGAACGGTGGTGGCGCCGGGATCGGTGACATTGGCCTCGACCCGCTCGTTGATCTGGAGATCGAGATCGGTCGCCATCAGCCTGAGGCCGGCGCCGCCGCCGCCGGCATCGCCCTCCTCGGCCTCGATCAGCACGTTCGAGAGGATCGGAATCGTGTTCCGCCGCTCGACCACCGAGTGAACGTGGGTCAGGCCCTTGAGAAGCGTGGCCCGCTCGATCGTCGCCTTCATCGATTACCCCTGCCTGCGCATTGCATTCATGTTCGGACCGCGGACTATAGCGATGGTTGCAAAGCCCGCCAGTGGTTAGTGCCAAGAAAAAGGGCCGGGGCATCGCTGCCCCGGCCCTTCAAGCCGCCGGTGGGGGGACGGGGCTTTTAGAAACGAAAGGCGAGGCCGAGCGTGCCCTGGTGGCGTTCGCCGCCCTGCTCGTAATTGGTGTAGCGATATTCGGTGCGCAGGGTCAGCGGCGAATTGCCGAGCGCGATCTCGACGCCGACGCCGCCGCGGATCCCGTCGACGGTGTCGTGGACGGTGGTGCCGCCGCTCGTCGCCTCGATGCGGGCGTTGGAATAGCCGAGCTTGCCGTAGATCAGGACATTGTCGCCGACCACGGCGCCGATGCGGCCGCCGATATAGAAATCGCGGCTGGCGTCGAGGCAGATGCCGCCGCCGCATTCGCCGGCGGTGGATTCGAGGACTTCCCCCTCGATGCCGACGACGAAATTGCCGTTGCGGAAATCGTAGCCGGCGCCGATGCCGTAGAGGATGCCGTCGTCGCCATCGGTGACATGGTCGTAGCCGGTGATCGCCTCGACATGGCCGCCGCTGAAGCGCGGCGCAGAATCCTGGGCGAAAGCGGGGGTGACGGAACAGGCCGCGAGAACAGCCGCGGCGAGGATGGTACGCATTGCAATACTCCCTGTCTTATTTACCCCTCATTGGGGGCCGATGAGTTGAACCAGTTTTCCAAACAGCGGGCCGCGCCGGGCGGCCCGTGTTGCGGCGCCAGGACAGCATTGAGCCGCCGGCCGCCACGGGGCTGAGACGAAGCCGCCGGATCGCGCGACCTTGAGACCAAAGCGCCGCCGGGCGCGACGAGCGCGCACGAAAAAGGGCCGGGCGCGCTGGCGCCCGGCCCTCCTTTGTCACCGTGACGGATCAGAAGCGGAAGCCGAAGCCGCCGACCACCTGGTGGCGGTCGACGCCGTCCTGATAGTTGGAGTAGCGATATTCCGTCTTCAGATAGGCGTTGGAGCCGATCGAGAATTGCGCGCCGGCGCCGGCGCGGACGCCGTCGAGGTTGGTGCGGTCGGTGAAGTCGTTGATGGTGGCGGCGGTGCCGTCCTCATAATCGACGCGGACGCGGGCATTGGTGTAGCCCGCTTTGGCGTAGAGCAGGGTGCGGCCGCCAACGACGGCGCCGACGCGGCCGCCGACATAGAGGTCGCGGCCGGCCCGCACGCGCAGCTCGTCGCCGGGGATCACGACGCCGGCCACGCGCTCGTTGGAGCTGGAATCGGTGGCCTCGGCCTCGAGGCCGAACACCGCATTGCCCGACTGGAAATCGTAGCCGACGCCCACGCCATAGGTAACACCGTCGGCGCTTTCGTCTTGGACGCTGGGCCGGTCGTAGCCGCCCACGCCTTCGATGCGGAAGCCCGACAGATTGCCCTGGTCCTGGGCGAAAGCGGGGGTGGCGAGGGTGCCGGCGGCAAGCGCGGCGATCAGATAGTTACGCATGTACAACTCCATTTACAGGTCCCGGCAATGGAACGGCGGGACAGCGTCCAGCGGTGGCCAAGGTTGCATGAACCGCAGCTAAACGAGGTTTTCCGTGGCCGATTTGCCACAGAATGGGGGCCGCGTACCGCCGGACGCGGCCCTTCCCCGTCGTTCAGAAGCGGAAGCCGAACGCGCCCAGCAGCGCGCCGCGGTCGCCGCCGCCCTCATAATTGGAATAGCGCGCCTCGGTCCGGAAATAGGCGCTGCGGCCGACCCCGAACTGGGCGCCGGCGCCAACCCTTATGCCGTCGAGATTGACGCCGAGGCGTTCGTGGATGCCCGCCGCCGCGTCGTCATATTCCGAGACGTAACGGGCGTTGGTATAGCCGGCCTTGCCGAACAGCAGCACGTCGCGGCCGACCAGGATCCCGGCGCGGGCGCCGACATAGAGGTCGCGGCCCGAGGTAACGCAGAAGCGGTCATTGGCGTTCGATAAGCCGGTGATGCAGCCGTTATTGGTGGAATCGTTCGCCTCGGCCTCGATGCTGAAGACGGCCCGGCCGCTCTGGAAATCATAGCCGATGCCGACGCCGTAGAGGATGCCGCCCTGATCGTCGTCGAGGATCTCGGTATGATCCCAGCCGACCAGGCCTTCGATGCGGAAGCCCGAATGGTCCGAAGGCGGCGGCGCGTGCGCCGGCTCGTCCTGCGCGAAAGCGGGGGTGGCGAGGGCGCCGGCGAGCAGTAAGGCGATGCAATGGATTCGCATGGCAAGCTCCGTTCCTGGTCCCGCCTGCTTGTCTGGTCCGACCCGATACGCCCGCAAGACGCCGGATCCACGAACCCCCGGGCGGCAGCTAAGCGGTGATTTGTGTTGCTAATGCGGCGCAAGCGAGGCGATGCTCGCCCCAATGATCCCGAAGCGGACCCTGCTCTGTTGCGCCTTCGCGGCGGGCGCCGCGGCCGCCCCGGCCGCCGCCCAACCGCAACCGCTCGGCGTGTTCGGCTATTGGGGCGCGTTCCGCGACGGCGCCCGCTGCTACGCCATTGCCCAGCCTGATGACGCGCCCGCGGCACAAGGCTGGCAGCCCTTCGCCTCGGTCGGCCAGTGGCCCGGGCGGGGCGGCGGCGGCCAGCTCCATATCCGGCTCAGCCGCGAGAAGCGGCAGGGTTCGGCGGTGCTGCTCAGGATCGACGGCCGCGCCTTCCAGCTGGTCGGCGGCGGCCGCGAGGCCTGGGCGCCCGATGCCCGCGCCGATGCCGAGATCCAGGCGGCGATGCGCACCGGCCTCGCTCTGGTCGTCGAGACCCGGTCCAGCCAGGGCCTGATCGTCCGCGACGTCTATCGGCTGCGCGGCGCCGCCACCGCGATCGACGCCGCCGCCATCGCCTGCGCCCGACGGCGGTGATTTCGGGCCAGCGTTTCTTCATCGCCCGCCATGGCGAAACCGTCTTCAACGCGGCGGCGCGGATGCAGGGGGACGTGCTTCACACGCCGCTGACCCGCGCCGGCTTCGCCCAGGCGGACGAGATGGGCGCGCTTCTGCGCGTGCGCCTCGGCCCCGCGCCGAAGCTCGATCTGTGGGCGTCGCCGACGGGCCGCGCGCTGCAGACGCTGGCCGTGATCGCCGAGCATCTCGAGCTCGACTGGCACGGCGCCCGGACCGACGCGCGGCTGCGCGAGATCGACATCGGCGCGTGGAGCGGGCGTCTCTACCACGAGGTCGCGGCCGAGGCCGGACCCCCGATCGACCCGGCCACCGGCCTGTTCCGCGGCCGGCCACCGGGCGGCGAAACCTATGACGAGGTCGCCCAACGCCTCCAGTCCTGGCTCGACGACACCGCCGAGGAGGCGGCCGATCGGCTGGTCGTGATGCACGGCATGTCGTCGCGGGTGCTGCGCGGCCTGCTCGCGGGCGCCGGGCAGGTCGCCGGGAATGTGCGGCAGGGAAGCCTGGTCGAGATCAAGGCGGGGATCGAGACGAGGCTCGACTCCGGGGACGCCTTCGAGCCGTTCTGACGCCGGGATGGAAATTCCGCTTCGTTCCGCCTACATGCACCCGCTCATGACAGCCACCATGTCCATTCCCGGTCATATCGATCCGGTCACCGTCCCGCGCCCGCAGATGGCCGCGGCGGAGGGCGCGCGCGTCAACCTGATCGGGCTTTCCAAGAGCGGGATCAGGGAGGCGCTGGCCGAGGCCGGGCTCGACGAGCGCCAGGCCAGGTTGCGCGCCAAGCAGCTGTGGCACCAGATCTACAATCGCGGCGCCACCTCGTTCGAGACGATGAGCGACATCGCCAAGCCGCAGCGCGCCTGGTTCGCCGAGCGGTTCGAGATCGCCCGGCCCGAAGTGGTGGTCGAGCAGGTGTCGACCGACGGCACCCGCAAATGGCTGCTGAGGACGCCCGACGGCCACGATTTCGAGATGGTGTTCATCCCCGACGCCGACCGCGGCACGCTCTGCGTTTCGAGCCAGGTCGGCTGCACGCTCAATTGCCGCTTCTGCTTCACCGGCACGATGCGCCTGGTGCGCAATCTGACGGCGGGCGAGATTGTCGGCCAGGTCATGCTGGCGCGCGACGCGCTCGAGGAATGGCCGTCCTTGCCGGAGGGGCGGATGCTCTCCAACATCGTGATGATGGGCATGGGCGAGCCCTTGTACAATTTCGACAATGTCCGCGATGCGCTGAAGATCGTCATGGACGGCGACGGGCTCGGCCTGTCGCGGCGGCGGATCACCCTCTCCACCTCGGGCGTGGTGCCGATGATGGCCCGGGCCGGCGCCGAGATCGGCGTCAACCTCGCCGTCTCGCTGCACGCGGTGACCAAGGCGGTGCGCGACGAGATCGTGCCGCTGAACCGCAAATACGGCATCGAGGAACTGCTCGCCGCCTGCGCCGCTTATCCGGGCGCCAACAATGCGCGGCGCATCACCTTCGAATATGTGATGCTGAAGGACAGGAACGACAGCGACGCCGACGCGCGCGAGCTGGTCCGGCTGATCCGCAAGTACAAGCTTCCCGCCAAGGTCAATCTGATCCCGTTCAATCCCTGGCCCGGCGCCAATTACGAATGCTCGGACGAGGAGCGGATCCGGCGCTTCTCCGACATCGTCTTCGAGGCGGGGATTTCGGCGCCGATCCGCCGCCCGCGCGGCCGCGACATCATGGCCGCCTGCGGCCAATTGAAGTCGGCCGCCGGGAAGAAGAGCCGCGCCGAGCTCGACCGCATCGCCGAGGAGAAGCAGGCGGCTTTGGCCTAGAAGCCCGCGAAGGTCGCGAAGCCTTCCAGCGGCTCGCGGTCGGTGCGCCAGGCGTTGATCGGATGCGCTTCGTCGGCAAAACCGAGCGCCATCCCGCAATAGAAGAGGCGATCCTCCGGCAGGCCAAGCACGTCGGCGACGCTCTTGTGGACAAGCGCCCAGGCTTCCTGCGCGCAGGTGGCGAGGCCGCGTTCCTCGGCGAGCAGCATGATGGTCTGCATGAACATGCCGAGATGCGCCCATTGCGGCGGCCCGAAGCTCTTCGGGATCGAGAAGAACAGGCCGACCGGCGCGCCGAACAGGTCGTAATTGCGGGCGAACTGGACGAGGCGCGCGGCCCTGTCCTCGCGCGGGATCCCGATCGCCGCGTAGAGCTGCTCGCCCGAGGCGAAGCGGCGGCTCCGCCACGGCTCGCCGAGCGCGGGCGGATAGATCGGGAATCGGCTGCCCTCTCCCGCCGGGTCGGCGGCGAAGCTGGCGTGGACCCGCGCCTTGAGCGCCGCTAGCGCCTCTCCGGCGAGCACGTCGACATGCCAGGGCTGCAAATTGCCCCCCGAGGGCGCGCGGCTGGCGGCCGCGAGAATATCCGCCACCGTCGCGCGGTCGACGGGCCGGTCCAGAAAGGCCCGCACCGACCGGCGTCCACGCACCGCCGCCAAGACCGTCGCCATTCCCCGTCTCCCTCCGCCGGGCTTGACCCGCGCCCGCCTTCTGCGATGAGGGCGGCAAAACAAGGGGAATGCCTAACCTATGTGGCTCTTGGACAAAATGCTCCGCAAGCTCATGACGATGGGTGAGCTGATCGTCACCGACCATGACGGGAAGGAGTATCGCTACGGCGCCCCCGACCCCGAGCACGGCCCCGTCCACTGCCGCCTGACCAGCCCCAAAGCGGCCTGGCACATCGCCAAGGATCCCCGGGTCGGTGCCGGCGAGGCTTATATGAACGGCTGGCTGGTGGTCGATCCGCCGCGCGACATACGCGACCTGGTCCTGCTGATCCGCTACAATGCGCCGTTCGAGAAGCAGGGCGCGCTGAAGGCCAAGAATCCGGTCATCCGCTCGATCAACGCCGTCGCCGGCAAGCTCGACCAGATCAACTGGAAGAGCCGCTCGCGCCGCAACGCCGAGCATACCTACAACCTCACAAGGCGGCTCTACGAACTGTTCCTCGACGAGGACCGCCAATATACCTGCGCTTATTATCGCGACCCCGGCGACACGCTCGAGCAGGCGCAGCTCGACAAGAAGGCGCATATCGCCGCCAAGCTGAACCTCAAGCCCGGCATGAAGGTGCTCGACATCGGCTGCGGCTGGGGCGGTCTCGCGCTCTACCTGCACCGCCATTACGACGTCGACGTGCTCGGCGTCGCGCTCGCGCCCGACCAGATCGAATTCTCCAACGAACGCGCCCGCGAGCTCGGCGTGTCGGACCGGGTGAAGTTCGAGCTCAAGGATTATCGCGACGTCACCGGCGAGTTCGACCGGATCACCAGCGTCGGCCTGATCGAGCATCTCGGCACGCCCCATTATCCGGGTTTCTTCGAGCATATGCGCCGGCTGCTCAAGGATGACGGCGTCATGTTCTCGCATTGCTGCGGCCGGATGGGCGAGCCGGGCCTGACCGACAAATGGACGCGCAAATATATTTTCCCGGGCGGCTATATCCCGGCGCTGTCCGAGCTGGTCAGCGAGGCCGAGAAGAATGGGCTGATCGTCAGCGACGTCGAGGCGGTCCGCTACCATTATGCGCTGACGCTGGCGGAATGGTATTATCGGACGATAGCGCATCAGGAGGAGATCACCGCCCTCTACGACGAGCGCTTCTTCCGCATGTGGCAATTCTATCTGGCCGGGGCCGAAGCTGCGTTCCGCTATGGCGGCCTGGTCAACTGGCAGCTCCAATATGTGAAGCGGCGCGACGCCATCCCGATGACCTGGGATTATATGTACGAGGAGGAAAAGCGCCTGCACGCGCTCGAGGACGCGCCCGAATGGCATTTGAGCCGGGCCGCGGAGTGACGGCCGGCCACCCGGATATCCCCTCGGCCGGAAACGGAGCACTTTTGGGTTGAATGCCGTCCCGGACTTGGGAAGGCAGGGGCGAGGCGGGACCGGGGAAATGCAGGAAGGACATTTTCCGAGGCGGGAGGACGGCACGCCGAGGCCGTTCTGGGAGCGCAGGGACTTCGTCCTCGCGCTGGTCCTGCTGTCGGCCCTGCCGCTGCTGTGGCCCGACGTGCCGCCTCTGCTCGACCTGCCCGGCCATATGGGCCGCTACCGCGTCCAGCTCGATCTCGCGACGTCGGCGCCTTTGCGCGAATATTACGGCTTCCAATGGGCGGTGATCGGCAATCTCGGCGTCGACCTGCTGGTCCAGTGGCTCGCGCCCCTGATCGGGCTCGAAGCCGCGGTCAAGCTGATCATCGTCGCCGTCCCGCCCTTGACCGTCGCCGGCCTGCTCTGGGTCGCCTACGAGGTGCACGGCCGGGTACCGCCGAGCGCCTTGTTCGCGGTGCCCTTCGCCTACAATTTTCCGCTTTTGTTCGGATTCGTCAATTTCGCGCTGGCGATGGGGCTGGCGCTGGTCGCCTTCGCTTTCTGGCTGAGGCTCGGGCGGCTCAACCGGGTCTGGCTGCGCGCCGCCCTCTTCGTTCCGATCTCCCTCGTCCTGTGGCTGGCCCACGCCTTCGGCTGGGGGACGTTGGGCGTGCTCGCTTTCTCGGCCGAGCTGGTCCGCCAGCACGACCGCGGCCGGAGCTTCCACTTGGCCGGCTTCCACGCCGGCCTCCACTGCCTGGCGCTGGTGCCGCCGGTCGCGCTGATGCTCGCCTGGCGGAGCAACGCCGCCGGCCAGACCGCCGATTTGTTCAACTGGGTGAGCAAGTATGATTGGCTGGTGATGGCGTTGCGCGACCGCTGGGAATGGTGGGACCGGGCGTCGCTGAGCTTCTGCGTGCTGATCATGGCGTGGTCGATCGTCGACAAAAGGATGACCTGGTCGCGCAACCTCGCCGCCTCCTTCCTCTTCCTTGCTCTGGTCTATGTGCTGCTGCCCAGGATCGTGTTCGGCTCGGCTTATGCGGACATGCGGCTCGCGCCCTATCTGTTCGCGATCGGCCTCGTCGCCATCCGCTTCAAGGACCAGTCGGCGCTCGGCTTCCGGCGCACCATCGCCGTCACCGCCCTCGCCTTCGTGCTGCTGCGCACCGGCGCCACCACATATTCGACGTGGCTCTACGACGAGAGCTACGACCGCGAGCTCGGCGCACTGGCCCACGTCCCGCACGGGGCGCGGATGGTGAGCTTCATCGGCCGGAACTGCTCCGAGCCCTGGGGAATGTCGCGGCTGCTCCACCTTTCGGCGCTCGCGACCGTGCGCAACCACGCTTTCTCCAACGACCAGTGGACGATGGAAGGCGCGCAATTGCTCCATGTCCGCTACCGGAACGGCTTTCCCTTCATCCGCGACCCGACCCAGATCGTCACCCTCGTGCGCTGCCGCGGCGAGGCCTGGCTGACGATCGACCAGGCGCTCGCCCAATTCCCGCGCGACGCCTTCGATTATGTCTGGCTGATCACGCCGCCGCCTTACGACGCCGCGCTCACCCAAGGGCTCGAACCGGTCTGGCGCAGCGGCTCCAGCGTCCTCTATAGGGTCGCGGACCGCTCTCCGTTCGCGCCGCCGCCCAAGGACCCTTGATGACCCCGCTTTCGCTTTCGATCGTCGTCCCCTGCTTCAACGAGGAGGCCTGCCTGCCCGAGCTCCACGCCCGGCTGAGCAAGGCGGCCGCCGCGGCCGTCGGCGAGGATTATGAGATCGTGCTGGTCAATGACGGCTCGCGCGACGGCAGCTGGGCGATGATGCAGGCGCTCGCCGAGCGCGACCCGCGCCTGGTCGCGATCAACCTGTCGCGCAATCACGGCCACCAGCTCGCTCTGACGGCGGGCCTCGACCTTTGCGCGGGCGCGCGCATCCTGATCATCGACGCCGATCTCCAGGATCCGCCCGAATTGCTCCCCGAGATGATCGCCGAGATGGAGCGCAGCGAGGCCGACGTCGTCTATGCGGTGCGCCGCGCCCGCGCCGGCGAAACCGCCTTCAAGCGCGGCACCGCCAAGCTCTTCTACCGCTTGCTCTCGCGGCTTGCCGAGATCGAGATCCCGCGCGACACCGGCGATTTCCGGCTGATGAGCCGGCGCGCGCTCGACGCTTTGCTGGCGCTGCCCGAGCAATCGCGCTTCATCCGCGGCATGGTCGCCTGGGTCGGCTTCAGGCAGGTGCCGATCGTCTACGACCGCGCCGAGCGCCATGCCGGCGAAACCAAATATCCGCTCGCCAAGATGATCCGCTTCGCCCTCGACGCGGTCACCGGCTTTTCGACCGCGCCGCTGCGCATGGCCAGCCATGTCGGGATGTGGCTGGTCGTCGCCTCGGTCCTGCTGCTGATCTACATCGCCATCGGCTTCGTCACCGGCACCGCGATCCAGGGCTGGACCTCGCTGATGCTGGTCGTGGTCGTGCTCGGCGCCGTTCAGATGTTCGTGCTTGGCATGATCGGCGAATATCTCGGCCGGCTCTACGTCGAGGCCAAGAAGAGGCCGCTCTACATCGTCTCGGACATTGCCGGCCGGACGGGTGGGGCCGCCCGCCTCGGCCATGTCGCTCAGGCCGCCGAGGAGGCCTCGGGCGCCGAGACGATCGCCGCCAGCGACACGCCCGGCGGCAGCGGCAAGCGCCCGATCGCATAGCGTTCGAGCCCGAAGATCCAGCGGAACAAGGCGTTGACCGGCCTGGCCGGGACCTTGTCGTCGCCGCCCTTCAGGCCAAGCAGCCGGCTCCCCATCCGCGCCGAGGCGGCGACCGGGAAGAGCAGGCTGTTGAACCAGCGCATCATGTCCAGCGTCAGGCCCGCGCCGGCGACGTCCTTGCGAAGCGTTGCCCGCGTGTAGCGCAATTTGTGGTGGTTGACCTCGTCATGGCCGCTCCACATGAAGGGAAAGGCGGGCACGGTGATCAAGATCCGCCCGCCCGGCTTCAGCTTGCGCGCCAGATTGGCGAGCGCGCCCCGGCGATCATCGAGATGCTCGAGGACGTCGAGCATGGCGATCAGATCGTAGGCGCCGTCCTCGACGCCCTCCAGCGCCGGCAGCGGCGCGTTCAGGACGGGCCGGCCGAGCCGCTCGCTCGCCATGTCGCGCGCGGCTTCGTCGACCTCGATCGCGTCGACGGCGCCGAACCGCCCCAGCATATCCAGATTGTGGCCGGTGCCGCAGCCGACCTCGAGAATCCGGGCGCCCTGCGGCAGGTCGATCCGCCGCTTGATCAAGCTCGCCAATATATCGCGCCGCGCCACGTACCACCAGTGAACCTGGTCGATCCGCGCCATCTGGTCGTAGACTTCGCGCTCCATCAGGAGTCCCCCTCTGGAGCCGCACCGGCCCGGCGCCGCACGAGCGTGAGCGAGATCAAGACCCGAACACCCATTGCCGGTTGAGCGAGAATGTGACGAGGGGGGTCACGAACACCATCGGGATGACCGGCCACCAGGTCGGGCCGTGCAGCGGCCCGGTCAGCACGCCGACCCACAGGCTGTTGAGCCCGAGGCTGATCAGCGAGACGATCAGGAAGCGTCCGGTGCGCTGCGCCGGCCTGTCGCGGCTGCCATGGCCGCGAAAGCTGATCCGGCTGTGCAGGACATAACCGAGCGCCGCCGCCACCGCATAGCCGAGCAGGTTCGCGAGCAGGGGCGCAACGCCCATATAGGTCGCCGGAACATAATAAGCGGCGACGCCAAGCACGGTGACGAAGCCGCCGACCATGCCGAACCGGATGAACTGCGCCGCCAGCGATTTGAGCGCGCCTGCCTCGTTCATGTCTTGCGCGCCGCCTTCCCGTTTTCGCCCGCTTGCCCTTTGGCCGGCAGCGACTAATGCGCATCGCTGGGGTTGAAAAGAAAAGAAACGTTTATGCCGGAACAAGCGGGGGCACCCTTCGGATTTGTGGACCGGCACTGGCGCTGGTGGGTGACCTTGTTCTGGCTCGGCTTCTCGGCCTGGCTGATCTTCGACCGCTGGGCGCTGATTCAGGGTTTCTCGCTCGGCGACACCGACGACAATATGCGGATGATGCAGGTTCGCGGCCTGCTCGAGGGCCAGGGCTGGTACGATCTCCAGCAGCACCGCCTGGCCGGCTCCAACATCCACTGGTCGCGCCTGGTCGACCTGCCGATCGCTGGGCTGAAGCTCTTCTTCACGCCCTTTTTCGGAGGCCGGACCGCAGAGACGATCGCGATCACCATCGCCCCTCTGCTGCCGATGCTGGTGGCGATGTGGGCGGTGGCGCTGATGGCGCGGCGGCTGATCTCGCCTCATGCCTATCTGCTCGCCATCACCCTGCTCGCCTGCAGCGGCTCGGTCGTCGGCATGTGGGTCCCCTTGCGGCTCGATCATCACGGCTGGCAGCTCGCCTTCCTTGCCTGGGCCGTCGCCGCCTTGACCGATCCAAGGCCACTGCGCGCCGGCCTCACGCTCGGCGCCGCGACCGCTTTGTCGCTGACCATCGGGCTGGAGATGCTGCTCTATCTCGCCGCGGCCGGCGCGATCGCCGTCCTGATGTGGATCCGCGACGGCGAGCCGCGGCGGCTCTTCGCCTACGGCGTCACGCTGGCGGGGGGCTGCGCCTTCGGTTTCCTCGTCTTCGCCTCGGAAGCCAACCGCCTGCCCATGTGCGATGCGCTTTCCCCGGTCTGGCTCTCCGCCATGGTCGCGGCGGGCGCCGTCGCAGTGCTGCTCGCCTGGGCCTCGCCGAAAAGCTGGCAAGGACGGCTGGGGTCCGCCGTCCTTGGGGGCGCGATCATCGCCGGCGCCTTCGCCTGGACCTGGCCGCACTGCCTGGGGCGGCTCGAGCAGAGCTCGCCGGAGCTGGAGCGGCTCTGGCTTTCCAAGGTGCGCGAGGCGATGCCGATCTGGCGGCATGGCTGGGACGCGACGGTGGCCACCCTCACCTTGCCCATCGCCGGCCTGATCGGCGGCCTGGCGATGCTCCACGTCACCCACAGGGAGCGGGACCGGGAAAACGTCATCCGCTGGGCGGCGATCACCCTGCTCACGGCGATGGCCACGGCCCTGCTCTTCTGGCAGACCCGGGCCGGGCCGGCGGCGCAATTGTTCGGCGCGACCGGCGCCGCCGCCTTCGCCTGGATCATCCTCTCCTGGATCATGAGCCGGACAAACATGGTCCTGCGCCTCGGCGGCGTCGCGCTGATCCTGCTGATCGTCGTCGGCCTCGCCCGGGGCTGGTTCTTCTTCGGTAGCGCGCAGCCGCCCACCGCCTATCGCCGCGCGATCAACCTCGCCGGCAGCCGCTGCCCGAGCCTGTGGGCGCTCGGCCCCGTCACGCGCCAGCCGCGCGGCATGGTGATGAGCTTCGTCGACCTTGGCCCCCGCCTGATCACGGTGACGCACCATGACGCCATCACCGGCCCCTACCACCGCAACGCCACCCAGATCGTCGACGTGATGCGCGCCTGGCGCGGCGACGCCGCCAATGCCAGGGCGACGGCGGAGCGCTATCATGTCGATTATCTGCTGATCTGCCCGAACATGTCGGAATCGACCATCTACCGTGCCGAAGCGCCGAATGGCTTCTACATGCAATTGGTGCGCGGGCGGGTGCCGGCCTGGCTGGCGCCGGTTCAATTGCCGCGCGATTCGCCCTACCGGATGTGGCGCATGGTCCGGACGCCGCCCGCGCCGGCGCCGGCGCCGGCGCCCGCCCAAACGGCGCCGCCTAGAGGAACGTCCGCTTGAGGCCGTCGACGACGAACTGAACGGCGAGCGCGGCGAGGATGACGCCGAGCAGGCGGGTGATCATCGCCTCCATGCGGTTGCCGAGCAGGCGCATCAGCGGACCGGCGAGCAGCAGGCTGAGCAAGGTCAGCAGCAGGATCGCGGCGAGCGCGCCCCACACGACCAGCCATTCCGCCCAGCCCTCGCTGCGCGACATCAGGAGCATGATCGAGGCGATCGAGCCGGGGCCGGCGATCATCGGGATCGCCATCGGGAAGACCGAAATGTCGTCATGCTCGCTCGCGCTCACCTCCTCGGCGCGGTTCTCGCGGCGCTCGGTGCGCTTCTCGAACACCATGTCGACCGCGATCAGGAAGAGGAGCAGGCCGCCGGCGATCCGGAACGAGGACAGGCTGATGCCGAGCGCGCCGAGCAGATCGCGCCCGAGCAGGCCGAAGAAGATGAGGATGCCGGCGGCGATCAGGACCGAGCGGAACGCCATGGCGCGGCGGTGCTGCGCCGTCCCGCCGGCGGTGACGCTGGCGAAGATCGGCGCGCAGCCGGGCGGATCGATCACCACCAGGAAGGTGACGAAGGCGGAGACGAAGAGCTCGATCACAGGCCCTCCGGCGGTTCGAGGCCGGCGCGGGCATGTGCGGCGGCGAGCGTGTTGCGGAGCAGGACCGCGATGGTCATCGGCCCGACCCCGCCAGGCACGGGCGTGATCGCGCCGGCGACCTCGCTGGCGCTCATGAAGTCGACGTCGCCGACCAATTTGCCGTCGACCCGGTTGATGCCGACGTCGATCACCGTCGCGCCGGGCTTGAGCCAGTCGCCTTTGACCATGGATGCCCGGCCGGCGGCGGCGACGACGATGTCGGCGCGGCGGACCAATGCGGGCAGGTCCCGCGTCCGGCTGTGCGCGATGGTGACCGTGCAGCTCTCCCTGAGGAGAAGCTGGGCCATCGGCTTGCCGACGATGTTCGAGCGGCCGATCACCATTGCCTCGAGCCCGGCAAGGTCGCCGAGCCGGTCCTTGAGCAGCATCAGGCAGCCGAGCGGCGTGCAGGGGATGAGCGCGCCGGCCTCGCCGACCGCGAGCCGGCCCGCATTGACGACGTGGAAGCCGTCCACGTCCTTGGCCGGATCGATCGCGGCGATGACCTTGCCCTGGTCGATCTGCGGCGGCAGCGGGAGCTGGACGAGGATGCCGTCGACACTGTCGTCGCGGTTGAGCGTCTCGACGAGGCCGAGCAGGTCGCGCTCTGGCGTATCGTCCGGGAGCAGATGCTCGACGCTCGCCATGCCGGCGGCGATTGTCGCCTTGCCCTTGGAACGGACATAGACCCGGCTCGCCGGATCCTCGCCGACGAGCACGACGGCGAGGCCGGGCGGGCGGCCGGCGCTGGCGGCAAAGCCGGGGACCAGGGCGGCGATGCGCGCGCGCAAGGCTTGCGCATAGGCCCGACCGTCGATGATCGCAGCGGTCAAATCGCCCCCGAGACGAGGAGGTCCCGCGCCAGGCCCGACAGCAGGATGCGCAGCACGTAGATCAGGAGGATGACCACGATCGGCGAGAAATCGATGCCGCCGAAATCGGGCAGCAGCTTGCGAATCGGCCGGTAGAGCGGCCGCGTCAGCCGGTCGATCGCGTTGAGGAAGGAGCGGACGAAATCATTGTGGGTGTTGATCACGTTGAACGCCACCAGCCAGGACAGGATCGCCTGGATGACGATGATCCACATCAAGACCTGGAGGAGGACGTCGAGGATCTGGAACAGGGACAGCAGCATGGTTTCTCCGGGAAAGGCGTCGTCGGCTCCTGTAGCCGGGCCGGCTGGGACGGGCAATGGCGGGTCCTTCGATACGGGCCTTCGCCAGGCTCAGTCCCTACTCAGGATGAGCGGAGGAAAACAGCTTACTATACCCGCTCATCCTGAGTAGCCGTTGAGCTTGTCGAAACGGCGTATCGAAGGAAGCTCAGGGCGCCGAGCGGGGCGGCTCGGCCTCGGCGAGGAGGATCGAGAACCAGCTCTCCTCGTCCGTCCATTCGGCGACCACGCCCCAGCCGGCGGCGCGCAGCAGGAGGCGGGAGTCGCGATGGCCGTATTTGTGGCTGTTCTCGGTATGGACGGTTTCGCCCGCCTTCATCGCGAAGGCCGCGCCCGCGACCCGGAAGGCGACGTCGCGCACCGCCTCGAGATGCATTTCGATCCGGCTCATCTCGTCGTTCCAGATCGCGCGGTGGCGAAACGCGTCCACGGGCACGTGGCCGTCGAGCTCGGCATTGATCCGGTGGAGCAGGTTGAGGTTGAAGGCCGCGGTGACGCCGGCTTCATCGTCATAGGCGCGCAGCAAGACGTCGACCGGCTTGATCCGGTCCATGCCGATGACGAGACGCGAGCCCTCGCCAAGCGTCTCCTTCATCGCGCGCAGCAGATCGACGGCGCTGCGGGCGACGAAATTGCCGATCGTCGAGCCCGGGAAGAAGCCGAGCTTGGGCGCGGCCGCGATCTCGGCGGGCAGGCCGAACAAGCGGGTGAAGTCGGCCTCGACGGGGTGGATCGGCAGATCGGGAAATTCGGCCTGGAGCGCGCCTGCGGACTCGCGCAGGAAATCGCCGCTGATATCGACCGGGACATAGGCCGACGGGCGGATCGCGCGCAGCAGGATCGGCGTCTTGGCCGAGGAACCCGAGCCGAACTCGACCACCGCCTCGCCGGTGCCGAGCCGCTCCGCGATCTCGCCGCTATAGCGCTCGAGCAGGGCGGCCTCGGTCCGGGTCGGATAATATTCGGGCAGGCGGGTGATTTCCTCGAACAATTCCGAGCCCCGCCGGTCGTAGAGCCAGCGCGCCGGAATCGCCGGGATCGGCGCGGCGAGCCCGGCGAGCACGTCGGCGCGGAACGCGGGATCAGCTGTCACGCGCCAGCCGAAGCCCGGAGAACATCCAGCGCTGGTGGGGGTAGAAGAAGTTGCGGTAGCTCGCCCGGACATGGCCGCGCGGAGTCGCGCAGCAGCCGCCGCGCAGCACCATCTGCGAGCACATGAACTTGCCATTATATTCGCCGACCGCGCCCGGCGCCGGCTGGAAACCGGGATAGGGGAGATACGCGCTTCCCGTCCATTGCCAGACATTGCCGATGAGGCCGGTTTCGCCGGCGGCGGGGCGTACCGGGCCGGCGGCATCGAGCTGGTTGCCGCCATCGGGATCGAGCGAAGCCGCGGCATGTTCCCATTCCGCCTCGGTCGGCAGGCGCGCGCCCGCCCAGCGGGCATAAGCGTCGGCCTCGTAATAAGAGATGTGGCTGACCGGCTCGGCGAGGTCGACCGGCCTCAGGCCATCGAGCGCGAAGCGCGACCAGCCGCTTTCGCTCTTCAGCCAATAAAGCGGCGCCTCGATCCGGTTCTCGCGAACCCAGGCCCAGCCGTCGGACAGCCAGAGCAAAGGATCGCCATAGCCGCCCTCGGCGATGAAGCTCAGCCACTCGGCATTGGTCACCGTGCGGTCGGCGAGCGCATGCGGATGGAGCAAGGCGCGGTGGCGCGGCCCCTCGCAGTCGAAGGCGAAGCCGGCGCCGTCATGGCCGATCTCGACCACGCCCTCCGCGCCCTGCCGCCAGCCGATCGGGCCGGGCAGCGCCGCGGGCTGGACGGGGCCGGGCGCCCAAAGTGCCGGACGAAGCGGATTTGCGAAGAAGGTCGCGGTCAGGTCCATCAGCATCAATTCCTGATGCTGCTGCTCGTGATTGAGTCCGAGCATGATGATCCCGGCGGGCAGATCGCCGATCGCGGCGAGCAGCGCCTCATCCACCGCCGCGCGCCAGGCGCGGACCTCGTCGAGCGACGGACGGGCGATCATGCCCCGCTCGGCGCGCGGGTGCCGCTCGCCCTCGCCCTCATAATAAGAGTTGAACAGGTAAGCATAGCCCTCGTCATAAGCCCGATAGCCGGGCAGATGATCGCGCAGCACGAAGGTTTCGAAGAACCAGGTCGTGTGAGCGAGGTGCCATTTGGCGGGCGAGGCGTCCGGCATCGGCTGGACGGTGGCGTCGGCGTCGGAAAGCGGCGCGGCGATGGCGAGGCTGAGCCCGCGCGCGCGCTCGTAGCGCGCCGCCAGGCTCTCTCCCGCCGCAGGCCGGACCTGTGTGGCCATCATGAGCCTCCCCTCGGCGGGCCTAGCACAAAAGAAGAACGCGTGTCAGCCGTCGCGTGTTGCGCCGGGCTTCCAGAGGATGTCGCCGCCCCCCTCACGCGCCACCCAACGCGCAAGCACGAACAAATGGTCCGACAGGCGATTGAGATATTGGAGCGCGACCGGATTGAAGGCCGCCGCATTGGCCACCGCCGCCCGTTCGGCCCGCCGCACCACCGCGCGGCCGAGGTGGAGCTCGGCGGCTCCGCCGCCGCCGCCGGGAAGGATGAAGCTCTTCAGCGGCTCGAGATCCTCGTTCATCCCGTCAATCTCGCGCTCGAGCCGTGCGACCTGGTCCGGCTGGATGCGAAGCGCGCCTTCAACGCCCTCCGGCGTGGCGAGATCGGCGCCGAGATCGAACAATTCGTTCTGGATGCGGCCGAGCATCGTGCGCGCCTCGGCGTCCGTCACCGCCCGAACGGCTGCGCCGATCGCGCTGTTCGCCTCGTCGACGTCCCCGATCGCGGCGAAGACGGGGCTCGCCTTGGACGCGCGCGAGCCGTCGACGAGGCCGGTCTCGCCGGCGTCGCCGGTGCGCGTGTAGATCTTGTTGAGCCGGACCAGGGCCGGGCCTCAGCCGCTCGCGACCAGCAGCAAGGCGACGGCGAGCAGGATGGCGATCGCCTGGAACAGGATGCGTTTCTGCATCAGCGCCTGCGAGCGCTGGCCGGTAATGTCCTTGCCCTGCGCCATGCCGACCACGCCCTTGATCAGGACGAACAAGGTGGCGCCGGCGGCGAGCACGATGAGCGGGATGAGAATCCACTTCATGAATCGGGCCTCTTACGCCTCCGCCCGCGAATATCCAGCGGGCAATTCGCCGCGCCGCAGCGCCGCCACCAGCGCGTCCGGATCGGCGCCGGCGGCACGCAGGTCGGCGAGCGTGCGGGCGCCGTGGCGCTTGGCGAGGCGGTTGCCATCGGCATCGGTGAGCAAGTCGTGATGATGATAGAGAGGCGTCGGCAGGCCGAGCAGGGCCTGGAGCAGCCGGTGCACATCGGTGGCGGCGAAGAGATCGCGGCCGCGCACGACGTCGGTCACGCCCTGGGCCGCATCGTCGAGTGTGACCGCGAGATGGTAGGAGGCGGGGGCGTCCTTGCGGGCAAGGACGACGTCGCCGAAGCGCCCGGGCTCGGCCTGGACCTCGGTGTCGCCGTCCATCCAGTAGAGCGGACCCGCCCGCTTTATCGCCTTGGCGACGTCGAGCCGCCAGGCATGCGGCCGCGAGAAATCGGGCTCGGCCAGACCCCGGCAGGTGCCGGGATAAACAGGGCCGTCGGGGCCCTGCGGCGCCGCCGCGCTCGCCGCGATCTCGGCGGCGATCTCGGCGCGGGTGCAGAAGCAGGGATAGAGCAGGCCCTCCGCCCCGAGCCGCTCCAGCGCCTCGGCGTAAATGGCGAGCCGCTCCGACTGATAGGGCATCTCGCCGTCCCATTCGAGGCCGAGCCAGAGCAGATCCTCGATGATCCCGTCGACATATTCCGCGCGCACCCGGCCGGGATCGATATCCTCGATCCTAAGGAGGAAGGTGCCGTCCCGCAGCCTCGCGAAATCATGAGCGAGCAGCGCCGAATAAGCATGGCCGAGATGCAGCCGCCCGGTCGGGCTCGGCGCGAAGCGGGTGACGGCGTGCAATTTTCGAAGCCTTCTTTTGCGCTTGACCGGGAGTCAGTGCTTATGGTGTCATGACGGCGTCATGCAAAGCGGTGAGTGCGTGGCGGACCAGGAGAGGACGGCGGAAAGCCCAGTCTCCCGCGTTCTGGGTGCGACAGGCTTCGTGGGGCGGCGTTTTTCGGACGACTTTTTCCGAGAAACGGGAGCGATTTGGCTTGTACCATCCCGACCTTCTCCGGCACCCCGAAGGCTGCCCCGCTCTCGTGCTCAACGCCGATTACACGCCACTCTCTTATTATCCGCTGAGCCTGTGGCCGTGGCAGACCGCGGTCAAGGCGGTCTTTCTGGAGCGGGTCGACATCGTCGCCGCTTATGAGCGCGAGGTCCACAGCCCGAGCCGCTCGATGCGCCTGCCGAGCGTGATCGCGCTGCGCCAATATGTCCGGCCCAGCGAATATCCGGCCTTCACCCGGTTCAACCTCTTCCTGCGCGACCGCTTCGCCTGCCAATATTGCGGCGACCCGCAGGAATTGACCTTCGACCATGTCGTGCCGCGCGCGCAGGGCGGCCGCACCACCTGGGACAATGTCGCCACAGCCTGCGCGCCCTGCAACCTTCGCAAGGGCGGCCGCACCCCCTTGCAGGCCCATATGCGCATCCGCCGCCACCCCTTCCGGCCGACCAGCTGGCAGCTCCAGGAGCATGGCCGGAGCTTCCCGCCCAATTACCTCCACGAAAGCTGGCGCGACTATCTCTATTGGGACGTCGAGCTGGAGGCGTGATCTCCGAACGGGGACAGTCACTTTCGGCACGGCGTCGCAAAACTTCGAACGCGGCGGCTGAAAGTGACTGTCCTCGTCCCCTCGCCGGCGCGTGAAGGTGACTGTCCCCTTCCGGCCGCGCCGCGGGAGCCGGGGACAGTCACTTTCGGCACTCTCGCACGAGCCTTCAGGCATCGGCGCGTGAAAGTGACTGTCCCCTTTCCCGGCCACTGTCCCCTTTCCCGTCCCCCTAGCGCCGCAGCCACTGGCGGCGGATGAACCAGGCGATGACGCCGACCGCGATCAGCACGCAGACGCCGACCACGCCCCAGAAGGCATAATGGGTGTGCGCATAGGGGATGCCGTCGACGTTCATGCCGAGGAGGCCGGTGAGGAAGGTCAAAGGCAGGAAG
Organism: Allosphingosinicella sp.; assembly: GCA_035543935.1. Taxonomy (GTDB): domain Bacteria; phylum Pseudomonadota; class Alphaproteobacteria; order Sphingomonadales; family Sphingomonadaceae; genus Allosphingosinicella. The sequence goes on along the minus strand of DATKIV010000008.1, from coordinate 250,778 downwards.
ATGAAGGCGACGATCGAGATCAAAAGAGCGCGCTGGTCGATCTCCTCGGCGCGCAGGTCGGTGAGCTGCTCGTGGAGCAGGGCCGAGCGCTCGCGCACCGCCTCGAGCTCCTCGGCCATGCGGGCGAAGCGGTCGGCGGCCTCGCGGATGTGGAGCCGGTCGTCCTCGGCCAGCCAGTCGAAATCGAGCGCGGCCAGCGTGATAAGGGCGTCGCGGTCGGGCGCGACGAAGCGGCGATAGGCGATCGCTTCGGAGCGGATCGAGGTGATCGCGCTGCGCAACCGGAACTTGTTGCCGTCGGTCAGCTCGCTCTCGCAATCGGCGACCTGGGGGTCGAGCGCGGCGCTGATCTCGCGGGCGAAGCCGGCGACGAGGTCGCCCGGATCGAGGATGTTGCCGGCCTCCATACGCGCCGTCACCTTCGCGGTCGCGGCGAGCGGCCGGCGCGTCACCGAATCGACCTTGCCCGCGCGCGCCCACATCCGGATCGAGACCAAACGGTCCGAATCCTCGGTTTCGACCGCGGCGGGCCCGCGGATGTTGACGATCGCGCCCTCCTCGATGCGGTCGCAGCGCGGCCGCGTCTCGGTCGCGACCAGGGCGTTGGCGGCGACATCGGGTATGTCCGGACTGAACAGCACCGGCAGCTCGTCGTCGCTGGCGCTCTCGACATGGGTCCAGACGAAGCCCGGGCCGCGATAGGCGAGCGCTTCTTTCTTGCTGAGCATCCGCGGCGGCCCGTCGCCGACGAGAATGATCGTGCAGGTCATTCCCGCGCCGCGAGCCAGGCGCGGAGCTCGGCGCCGAGATCCTCGCGGCCGAGCGCCAGCGCGAGATTGGCGCGGACGAAGCCCGTTGGGTCGCCGCAATCGTGGCGCTCGCCGTTGAAGGTCAGAGCGTGGAAGCTTTGCCTGCCGATCAAGGCGGCCATGCCGTCGGTGAGCTGGATCTCGCCGCCGGCGCCCTCGCCGAGCGCGCCGAGGATCGGCATGACCTCGGGCTGGAGGATGTAGCGGCCGACCACGGCCAGCGTCGAGGGCGCGTCCGCCGGCTGCGGCTTTTCGACCAGGCCCTTGATCGCGGTCAGCCGGCCGACGCTGGCGCCCGGCGTGACGATGCCGTAGCTCGCGGTGCGCTCGCGCGGCACCTCCTGCGCGCAGACGATGTTGCCGCCCGCCCGGTCATAAGCGGCGACCATCTGCGCAAGGCAGCCGGGCTCGCCGACCATGAGATCGTCGGGGAGGAGGACCGCGAACGGCTCGTCGCCGACGATGTCGCGCGCGCACCAGACGGCATGGCCGAGGCCGAGCGGCTGCTGCTGGCGCACCGAGACGATCGCGCCGGGCGGAAAGCGGGTGCCGGCGAGCGCGTCGAGCGGCTTGCCGCGCCCGGTCATGACCGATTCGAGCTCGTGGGAGATGTCGAAATGGTCCTCGAGCGCGCTCTTGCCCCGGCCGGTGACGAAGATCATCTGCTCGATGCCGGCCTCGCGCGCCTCCTCGACCGCATATTGGATCAGCGGCCGGTCGACGACGGTCAGCATCTCCTTTGGGATCGCCTTGGTGGCGGGCAGGAAGCGCGTGCCGAGGCCCGCGACCGGGAAGACGGCCTTGCGGACAGGTTTCATTCGGGGTCCGCGGCGCTGGTGTTGGCCGGGCCGTCGTCGACCGGGATGTCGCCCGGCGGCAGGTCGAAGCGGTCGTCTTCGCGCTCCTCGGAGCGGCGCAGCAATTCGTCGACGCGGCCGGGGCGGGCGACCGGCGGCGGCGCCAGCAACTGGTCGGTGGTCAGCGGCTCGCTCGTCATCGACGGCGCCGGCGGCATGCTCTGGCCGGGGGGCGGACGCAGCGGCTCGCGCAGGCCGCAGGCGCCGAGCAGGAGCGCCAGCAAGAGCGCCGCGCGCTTCATTCCCGCATCCCAAGCATCTTCTTCGCCGCCTCGATCCGCTTCCTGACCTGCGCCGGCGCGGTGCCGCCGAAGCTGGTCCGGCTCTTAACCGATGCGTCGAGCGAAAGCACCGCGAAAACACCGGCTTCGATCCGCCCGTCGATCTCCTTGAGCGCCTCCAGCGGCAGCTCCCAGAGCTTGACCCCGCGCTCGTCGGCGAGGCGGACGGCGCGGCCGGTGATGTGATGGGCCTCGCGGAACGGCACGCCGGCCTCGCGCACCAGCCAGTCGGCAAGGTCGGTGGCGGTGGCGTGACCGGCCTGCGCGGCGGCGCGCATCGGCTCCGCGTTGAAGGTGGTGGTTTCGATCATGCCGGTCATTGCCGCGAGCGACACCGACAGCAAATCATGGGCCTCGAAGACCGGCTCCTTGTCGTCCTGCATGTCCTTCGAATAAGCGAGCGGCAGCCCCTTCATCACCGTGACCAGAGCGACCATCGCCCCGGCGATCCGCCCGGCATGGCCGCGCACCAGTTCGGCCGCGTCGGGGTTGCGCTTCTGAGGCATGATCGAGGAGCCGGTCGAGAAAGCGTCGGACAAAGTGACGAAGCCGAACATCTGGCTCGCCCACAAGACGAGCTCCTCGGCGAGCCGGGAGAGATGAAGCGCGCATTGGGAGGCGGCCATCAGATAATCGAGCGCGAAATCCCGATCAGACACCGCGTCGAGCGAATTGGCGCTCGGCCGCTCGAAATCGAGCGCCAAGGCGGTCGCCTCCCGGTCGATGGGAAAGCCGGTGCCGGCCAGAGCGGCGGCGCCCAAAGGACATTCGTTGAGGCGCGCGCGGGAGTCGGCGAAGCGCGACCGGTCGCGGCGCAGCATCTCGTAATAGGCCATGAGATGGTGGCCCAATGTCACCGGCTGGGCGGACTGGAGGTGGGTGAAGCCCGGCATGACGGTGGCGACATGCTCGGCGGCGCGCGTCACCAGCGCCCGCTGCAGCGCCGCCAGCTCCTGATCGGCGGCGTCGATCGCGTCGCGCACCCAGAGCTTGAAGTCGGTCGCGACCTGGTCGTTGCGCGAGCGGGCGGTGTGGAGCCGGCCCGCCGCCGGGCCGATCAATTCGGCCAGGCGGTGCTCGACATGCATGTGGATGTCCTCGAGCGCCGCATCCTCGGGCACGCCTCCGCTCTCATATTCGTCCTCGATCCTGTCGAGCCCCTCTTCGATCGCGTCGGCATCCTCCTGCGAGACGATCCCTTGCGCGGCGAGCATGGCGATGTGGATGCGGCTGGCGGCGATGTCCTGCCGCCACAAGCGCTTGTCGAAGCCGATCGAGGCATTTATCGCGCGCATCAGCTCGGACGGCCCTTCGGAGAACCGACCGCCCCACATAATATTGGAGTCCTGATCCTTGCGGCTTGTAATCGCCTTTCTCCCCGGCCTCCTGATCGGCCTCGCGCTGGCCGGATGCGATAGGCAAAAGGCGGCAGGCCCGCAAGGCAATGCGCCCGCGGCTGCCGTCGCGCCCGCGCCGCCACCGCCCGGCAATGTCGCCGCGCCCGGCCACCCGCGCTATCCCACCGGCCGGCTCGACCGCAGCCATGCCGGCACCGCCGCGCCCGATACCGCCTTCGAGGACGGCAACGGCCGGCCGATGCGCCTTTCGGCGTTCCGCGGCCGGCCTTTGCTGGTCAATCTGTGGGCGACCTGGTGCGGCCCCTGCGTGGTCGAGATGCCGTCGCTGGACGCGCTCGCCCTGCGCCAGGGCGACGCGATCAAGGTGCTGACGGTCAGCCAGGACGCCGACGACGGCCGCCGCAAGGTCGCCGACTTCTTCGCCGCGCGCAATTTCCAGCGACTCGAGCCCCATCTCGATTCGCGCATGGACCTGATGATGGGCCTGCGCCTCGATACCTTGCCGACCACCATCCTCTACGACGCGCAAGGACGCGAGGTCTGGCGGATGACCGGCATGGCCGACTGGAGCGGCGAGCGCGCGGCGCGGCTGCTCCGGGAAGCGAATCCGGGTTAAACGATGCTGTTCGCCAAGCGCCTGCGCCAGGGCATAAAAGAGGGGCGGATCACCTGCACGGTCCGGATCTGGCAAAGGCCGCACGTCAAGGTGGGCGGCATCTATCCGATGGAGCATGGCCACATCGTCGTCGAATCCATTCAGCCAATCGCGCTCGAGGACATCACCGGCGCGCTGGCGCGACGCTCGGGCTTCCTGGGCGTCGTCGACCTCCTCAAAGTCGCAAGGCACGGCAGCGGCACGAACATCTATCTGATCGAGTTCCAGTACATCCCGCCGCGCGCAATCTGACCGTGGGACTGGCCTTTAAAAGTTGGATTTCACCCGGCACCATGGCGGCCGGCTCCTTCTCATCGGGAAAATCAAGGCATGCGGGCGCCCGTGCGAGACGCCTTTTCGGGCCAGGATGACACACCAATGGGAACTGTCATCTTTGTCAACTTCGCAGGGAAATCCGGCCGCCGAATCGCCCGTCCCCAGGATCTGGCCCCGCGCTCTTAGTCATCCCGGCGAAGGCCGGGACCGATGAACATGTCGGTCGGAAAACGGCCGCCGCCGCTTCTACCCAATATTTTCTGGGCGGCGTTTACGGGTCCCGGCCTTCGCCGGGATGACTCTCAAAGGCCGGGATGACTCTCAAAGGAGCGCCGCCGCCTGAACAGCCGCCCGTCGATCGCCGCCAGCCCGGCGCCGATCAGGGCCATGCCGGCGAAGTGGCGGGCCTCGAGTCGCTCGCCGAGCAGCAGCGCGCCGAGCAGGATCGCGGTGATCGGGATCAGGAAGGTGACGAGCAGCGAATTGGTCGCGCCGGCCGAGGCGAGCAGGCGGAAATATAGGATGTAGGCGAAGGTGGTGCAGAACAGCGCCAGCGCGATCAGCGCCCACAAGGCCTCGGCGGACGGCGCCGAAGCCAGCCAGGGCGGCTCGAAGACCAGCACCAAAGGCAGCATGACGACCGCCGCGGCGCTGAGCTGGCCGGTCGCCACCGCCATTGGCGGCACGCCCATGCCCCGGAATCGGCGCGCCCACACCCCGGCGAGCGCGTAGCAGAGGGTCGCGCCCAGGCAGGCGAGCTGGGCGAGGAGGCCGCGGCCGATCTCGCCGAGGAAATCGGTGCCGATCATCAACGCGACGCCGGAAAAGCCGAGCAGCACGCCGGCGACCTTGCCGGGCGTCGCTTTCTCGTCGGCGGTGAGGAGATGGGCGACGACGACGCCCCAGATCGGCGTGGTCGCGTTGAGGATCGAGGCGAGCCCGCCCGATATGTGGATCTGCGCCCAGGCGAACAGGACGAAGGGGATGACGTTGTTGAGCAAGGCGAGGACCAGGAAGGCCAGGAGCGTGCCGGGCGGCAGAAGCAGCCGCTCGCGCCGCGCGAGCAGGAAAGCCCACAGGAAGGCGGCGGCGATGACGACCCGGATCAGCACCAAAGTGAACGGCGCGACCGTCGGAATCGCGATCTCGATGAAGAAGAAGGAGCCGCCCCACAGCACAGAGAGGATGAGCAAGATCGCCCAGTCCGCGCCGCTCATCGTCTTGCCGCTCATCGCCCGGCCCTAGCCGAGGCGCGCCGGCTGCGCCTCCCGAAAGTTGCGGCCAATCATTCGACGGCGCGGTTGTCCTCGACGCCCCGGATCGCGATCGCGATCGGCTGCTGGCCCTGGTTCAGGCTGAACTCGATGAAGATTTCGCCGTCGAGGACGCGAATGCAATTGGCCGCGACCGGAATGCCGCGACACTCGCTGACCCAGCCCACCGATCGATTGCCGAGATGGCGCAGCGCGCGCAGGCATTCGGCCTCGTCGATCGGCTGCGGGCCGGGCCAGCGCATGTGGCTGCAATCGAGCGGCACGTGCGCCCGTCCGGCGCGGGCGGCCGCGCCCAGCTCGTTGACCAACGCATAGGCTCGCATCAGCTGATAGGGAGAGTCGGCAGGGACGCTGTCGCGCCGGGGATCAAGCCCGTCGCAACCCGCCGCCCAGGCGCCGGGACGGTCCGGATCCGGCTGCGTCCGGCCCTCGGCGAGAGCGCGGTCGAGGACGATATACTGGGTCTTGGTCTCGATCCTGACGAGGCGCATCGCCGGATTCTCGCGACTGAGGCCAGAGCCCCTCAGAAGGTCGCGCTCGAAAGAGAGGACCGACCGGTCGGTCTCGCACAGGCCCCGCCCGTAGGAGGGGCGGGGGCGGGTCCACGCCCAGATGCTGGCCCTTTGCATGAGCGACGGCCTGCTCGGCCAGTCGAGGCGCAGGCTGAGGACGATGTCGGGGGCGAGCGCGCCGAACAGCCGCCGCGCCAGCGCCTCGTCGGGAAGCGTGCGCAACTCGCCATAAGTGAGCGGCGCCTGCTCTTGGGCGGCGACGGGGCTCGCCGCGAGCAGGAACGCCAGCCAAAGCCCCGCGCGCACCGCCTTCAATCCCGCAGCAATTCGTTGATCCCCGTCTTCGATCGTGTCCTGGCGTCGACCGTCTTGACGATCACCGCGCAGGCCAGGTGCGGGCCGCCGTCCCTGCCCGGCAGCGTGCCCGGCACCACCACCGAATAAGCGGGGACGCGGCCGTAGATCACCTCGCCGCTCGCCCGGTCGACGATCTTGGTCGAGGCGCCGAGGAAGACGCCCATCGAGATCACCGCGCCCTCCTCGACGACGACGCCCTCGGCGACCTCGGAGCGGGCGCCGATGAAGCAATTGTCCTCGATGATGACGGGGCCCGCCTGCAGCGGCTCGAGCACGCCGCCGATGCCGGTGCCGCCGGAGATGTGGACATTCCTGCCGATCTGCGCGCAGCTTCCCACCGTCGCCCAGGTGTCGACCATGGTGCCCTCATCGACAAAGGCGCCGATATTGACGAAGCTCGGCATCAGCACGGCGTTGCGGCCGATATAGGCGCCGCGGCGGACGATCGCGCCCGGCACCGCGCGGAAGCCCGCCGCGCGGAAGCGCCCGGCGTCCCAGCCTTCGAACTTGGAGGGGACCTTGTCGTACCAGGCGGTGCCGCCCGGCCCGGGGATCAAAGCATTGTCGTTGAGCCGGAAGGAGAGCAAAACCGCCTTCTTCAGCCATTGATTGACCGTCCAGCCGCCGTCGCTTTTCTCGGCCACCCGCGCCTCGCCGTCGTCGAGCAGGCGCAAGGCCGCCTCGACCGCGTCGCGGACCTCGCCCTTCGTCGCGGTGCCGAGGCCTTCGCGCGCCTCCCAGGCGGCGTCGATTATGGTTTGAAGCTGCGATGTCATGCCACCTTCTCCCCCAGCAACGCGCCCAGCCAGCCGGCAATGTCGCCGGTCCGGTAATCCACGAACTCGATCCCGGCGACATCGGGACCCTGCTCGGAGCCATTGTCGACCCACAGGGTGGTCATGCCGATCGCCTTAGCCGGCTTCAAATTGCGGACCATGTCGTCGGCGAAGAGCGCGCGCTCCGGATCGATGCCGTGCGCCTCGCAGATCGTGCGATAGCCGGAGGGATCGGGCTTGGGCACATAGGCCATTGCGTGGATGTCGTGCAGGCCGTCGAACGCATTGGCGAGCCCGAGCCTTTCCAGCACGCGGCGCGCATAATCCTCGCTGGCATTGGTGAAGACGAATTTGCGCCCCGGCAGCGCATCGAGCGCCGGGACCAAAGCCGGATCGGCGGTGACGCGGGCAAGATCGATGTCGTGGACGAAATCGAGAAAGTCGCCGGGCGCGACTCCGTGCGAGGCCATCAGCCCGGCGAGCGTGGTGCCGTGGGCGTGGAAATAATCCTTTTGCACGCGCCGCGCCTCGACGGCGTCCACGCCAAGCAGGTTCTGGATATATTCCCCCATCCGGACGTCGATCAGCTCGAACAGGTTGCAGCTGTGCGGATAGAGGCTGTTGTCGAGATCGAAGATCCAGCTTTCGATGTGGGAGAGATCGGGGTGCATGCTCCCGCCCTAGCCGGCCCGGCCCGCCCGCGAAAGATGCCAGGCCCTATTCCGGGATCGTCGTGACGAGCAGCACGGCGAGGTCGCGATCCGGCCGCCAGTTGCGGTGGCGGACCTCGAACTGGGTCGGGCTGATCCGGCGGACGCCCTCGGCGCAGAAGCTGACCAGATTGTCGACCCTGCCCTTGTCGACCACCATCCGGAAATCGCCGATCGGCGAGCGCCAATTGCCGCCGGTGGTGAGGATGTAGCGGAGTCTCTGCTCCATCGGATAATTAGCCCGTTCGCGCTCGGCGCGCGCGCTCATCCGGTCGAGCCCGGCGAGGAAGTCGCGATCGGTGCAATATTCGGCCTGCGCTTCCCGGCCATATTCGCCGTTGCGCCAGTCGGGGTGGGCGAGCGGCACGCCGGCGGTGCCGCCGACGCCGGGCCGGTAGCGATGCTCGACCCGAAGGTCGCGGCCGGCGGGAAAGACCTGGTCCCAATGCCAGGTCTCCTTGACTGTCCACATCGGAATGATCTGGTGCGAGGAATCGGCGAGGCTGGCCGCGTCGATCAGGCCCAAGCGGGCGAGCCGCTGCTGCACGGCGGCGGGCCGGCGGCCGATCGCGTCCGCGATAACGCCCGCCCGCTCGCCCTCCGGCGGCGCCACCGGAATGCGCAGTCGGACGAGCTCGGCGGTCAGGTCGACATTGCCGACCACGGCCTTGCGCTCGACGCTCATGCGGACCGGGCGCCCCTCGACGAACGTGTGGAAATCGCCCGGATAGGCGACCTCGCTTTCCATCTCGTAGGAGAGCTCGCGGTCCGGCATCGGGAAGGCGACGGTGATCCGCTGCGCCCGCGCCGCGCGGTTGCGGAAGACGTAGCGGACGCGGACCTGCGCGGCCGAGACGAACAGATCCTCGGAGACCATGTCGATGTCGCCGTTCTGGCGAAGGACGAGGCCGCCCGCGGCCTTCTCCGCGCTGCTGTCATTGGCGATGGCGGCCCGCGCCGCGACGATCGCGGCCAGCGCGCCGGCGACCAGCAATATCCCGCGACTCATCCCGTTCCCTCCCCACCCCTGGACGAAGCGACCCTGCCCTGCCGGGGCCGGAATGGAAAGGGCGTGCTAGACGGTGAAGCTCTCGCCGCAGCCGCAGGCGCCCTTGGCGTTGGGGTTTTCAAAGGTGAAGCCGGCGGCGAAATCGTCCTCGACCCAGTCCATGGTCGAGCCGATGAGGTAGAGGACCGAGGCGCCATCGATATAGAAGGCGCCGCCGGGGGTGACGATCTTCTCGTCGAACTTTTGCTCCTCGGTCACGTAATCGACCGAATAAGCGAGGCCCGAGCAGCCGCGCCGCGGCGTCGACAGGCGGACGCCGATCGCGTCTTCGGGCGCGCGCGCCATGAGGTCCGTGATGCGCGCCTCGGCGGCGGGGGTGAGGGCGACCGCGGCGGGGCGGGCTCGGATTTTCGTCTCAGCGCTCATCACAGCATTCCCAGTTCGAGCTTCGCTTCGTCGGTCATCTTCTGCGGGTCCCAGGGCGGATCCCAGACCAGTTCGACCTCGGCGTCGCCGATGCCAGGCACCGCGCCGACGCGCAATTCGACCTCGCCGGGCATGGATTCGGCGACCGGACAGTGCGGCGTGGTCAGCGTCATCTTCACCTTGGCGTGATGCTCGGGCGTGATCTCGACGTCGTAGATCAGGCCGAGATCGTAGATGTTGACCGGGATTTCGGGGTCGTAAATCTCCTTGAGCGCCTCGATCACGGCCTCGTAGAGATCGCCGCCGGGCTCGGCGACGACCGGCTCCGCGGGCTTCTGCGAAAGGAAGCCCTCGAGATAGTCGCGCTTGCGCTCGAACGTCTCGCCGACGCGCGCCTTGGGCGGGGGCGTTACCGCCTCCACTTCCTCGGTCTCGATCCTGCGTTCCTCGTTCATCCGAAGATTCTCGTCACCCGTTCGATGCCGCGCGCCAGCGCCTCGACATCCTGCTTGCCGTTATAGACCCCGAAGCTCGCCCGCGCCGTGGCATCGACCCCCAGAGCGGCCATCAGCGGCTGGGCGCAATGATGCCCGGCCCGGATCGCCACCCGGCTCTCGTCCAATATGGTGCCGATATCGTGAGGATGCACCCCCTCGACCGCGAAGCTGACGATGCCCGCGCTGTCCTCTGGCCCGAACAGGCGGACCGAGTTGAGGCTGGAGAGCGCGTCGCGGGCCTCCCGCACCAGAGCCGCTTCGTGCGCGGCGATGGCGGGAAGGCCGATCGCGTCGACATAGTCGATGGCGGCGTGGAGCCCGATCACGCCGACGACGTGCGGCGTTCCAGGCTCGAAGCGGGCGGGCGGCGGCGCATAGGTGGTTTTCTCGAAGGTCACCTTGTCGATCATCGCACCGCCGCCCTGCCACGGCGGCATCGCGTCGAGAATCTCGGCCCGCGCCCAGAGCACGCCGATCCCCGTCGGGCCGTAGAGCTTGTGGCCGGAGAAGACGTAGAAATCGCAATCGAGGTCGGCGACGTCGACCGGCATGCGCGGAACCGCCTGGCAGCCGTCGAGCAGGATCCTGGCGCCGGCCGAATGGGCGATCTCGGCCGCCCGCTTCGCGTCGAGCACCGAGCCGAGCACGTTGGAGACATGGGCCAGCGCGACGAGCTTGTGCTCGGGTCGGATCATCGCCGCCATCGCGTCGAGGTCGATGCAATGATCGGCGGTCAGCGGCACCACATCGATGGCCGCGCCGGCGAGCTGCCAGGGGACGATGTTGCTGTGATGCTCGAGCGTCGACAGCAGCACGCGGTCGCCTGCCTTGAGATTGTCGCGGCCCCAGCTTTGCGCGACCAGGTTGATCCCCTCGGTGGCGCCGCGGACGAAGATTATCTCCTCGGGCGCGGCGGCGTTGATGAAGCGGGCGACGCGGCGCCGCGACGCCTCGAACGCCACCGTCATCTCGGCCGAGCGCTGGTAGACGCCGCGATGGACGGTCGCATAGGTCTCGGCATAACCGCGGGTGATCGCATCGATCACGGCCTTCGGCTTCTGCGCGGTGGCGGCGCTGTCGAGATAGGCCCAGCCTTGCGGGATCGCCGGGAAGTCGGCGAGCCAGTCGAGCGCCGCCGTCCCTCTCCCATTTGGGGAGAGGGGGGGACCCATTGCGTCAGCAATGGGGGGGTGAGGGTCGGGGCGGTGGAGGCTCATACCCTCACCCTCCCACCGCCTTCGGCGGCGGGCCCCTCCCTCTCCCCAAGTGGGAGAGGGGAAAACCAGCGCTCCGCATCTGCGTAAAAGGCTTCCCGCACTTTCTCTGCCCCGATCCGGTCGAGCGCGTCGGCGACGAAGGCGCGGGTGAGCAGGCCGCGCGCCTCGTCGGGCGAGATGCCGCGGCTTGCCATGTAAAAGAGCGCGGCCCGGTCGAGCTCGCCGACGGTGGCGCCATGCGCGCATTTGACGTCGTCGGCGAAGATTTCGAGCTCGGGCTTAGCGTTGATCGTCGCCGAGCGGGCCAGCAAGAGCCCCTTGAGCGACTGCTCGCCATCGCTCTTCTGCGCATCGCGCGCGACCTCGACCCGGGCGGCGACCGAGCAGGCCGCCTTATCGTCGGCAACCGATCGCCAGATCTGGCGGCTGGTCCCGTGCGGGACGAGATGGCGCAGGACGAGATTGGCGTCGTGGCGCTGGCGGCCGCGGGCGAGCAGGGCGCCCGCCACTTCGGCATAAGCGCCCTCGCCGACCAGGTCGATCTCGCCGTCGAGCCGGGTGTCGCGCCCGCCCGACGCGAGCGTCGCCGCGACCAGGCTGGCGCCTTCGCCGAGCCTGGCCCGGTCGGTAAAGCTGACGAAGCCGACACTTCCCATCACGCGCCGGCCGAGCATCAGCCGCGCGCTTTTGCCGAGCGTCATATCGGTCAGGCGATTGGTCCAGCCTTCGCCGACGAAAGTCTCGACGATCGAGGCCTGCGCATCATCGTCGAGGATGATCTCGCCCGCGAGATGGTCGGCGGCGCCGGTCGAGACATGGACGATCTGGACGAGCCCGGCCGGCGCGTGATCGCGGCCGAGCCTGAGCGACCAGCCTGACTTGCCGGCGAGGCGGCCGAGCGGGTGGCTGGTTTCGATCTGCAGCCGGCCAATGTCGATCTCGCCCTCGCGCAGCACGCCGTCGACGAACAGCAGGCGCGGCCCTTCGCCGCAATCGAGCCACGGCAGATCCTCCGGCACGCGCCCCGTCGGCTCCGCCTCGGCCAAGCCCGGCAGCGCCGAAAGGTCGCTCCAGCGCCAAGCCTCCGTCCGATTCGAGGGAAGATCGAGCAGCATCAGCGCGACGCCCCGACCGGAAATAAGTTGAGGAAGTTGAGGGTTGCCGAGAGGTCCGCTTTTTCCGGGTCAAAATGGCGATTTGCGAAGGCGGAGGGGGGTGGGTTCGAGGCCAGGCGACGCGTCATGCTTCGGAACAGAGCACGACCATGCCGGTGTAGGAAAGCCAAAACATCCGCAAGGAAGGTGAACCCCGGATCACGTCCGGGGTGACGGGAAAGGGCGCGGGCGATCCGCTTCTTCACGCCGCCATCGCTCCATAGCCTTCGCGCTCGAGCTCGTGCGCGAGCTCCGCCCCGCCCGAGCGGACGATGCGGCCGCCGGCCAGCACGTGGACGAAGTCGGGCTTCACCAGATCGAGCAGGCGCTGATAATGGGTGATCAGCAGCACCGCTTTGTCGGGCTTCCGCATGATCCGGTTGATGCCCGCGCCGATCACCCGCAACGCGTCGATGTCGAGGCCGGAATCGGTCTCGTCGAGGATGGCGAGCCGGGGATCGATGATCCCCATCTGCACCATCTCGTTGCGCTTCTTCTCGCCGCCCGAAAAGCCGACGTTCACCGCGCGCTTCATCATGTCCATGGAGAGGTCCAGCGCATCGGCCTGCTCGCGCGCCAGCTTGAGGAATTCGCCGGCGGAAAGCTCGGCCTCGCCGCGCGCCCGGCGCTGGGCGTTGAGGGCGGTGCGCAGGAACTGGACGTTGGAGACGCCCGGTATCTCGACCGGATATTGGAAGCCGAGGAACATGCCCCTGGCGGCGCGCTCGTGCGGATCGAGCGCGAGCAGATCGATCGCGTCCGTTCCCCGGCGAAGGCCGGGGCCCAGGATCGGCGCGCCGCGCCGATGCGACGCTGCCGCGCCGCCATTTTCAGCAAGGGCTGGACCCCGGCCTTCGCCGGGGAACGGCGGGGTGAAAGTCACCAAGCCTTCCGTGACCTCATAGCCCGGCCGTCCGGCCAGCACATAAGCGAGAGTCGACTTGCCCGAGCCGTTCGGGCCCATGACCGCGTGGATTTCGCCCGGGTTCAGCGTGAGGCTGATGCCCTTGAGGATGGCCTTGCCGTCGACGGTGGCGTGGAGGTTTTCAATCTTCAGCACTTCAAATCAGCTCCCCAGCGGCGTGCCACGCGCGGCCCACCCCTCGATTTCGGCATCCGCGACGGCGACGATCGCACGAATGCCCTGCGCGGTTTCGCGCAGGACATAGCCGTGGCGCCATGCCGCGATCAGGCTGCCTTCCTCATCATAGAGTTCGTCCTCGGTGGTGACGGTGGCGACAGCAGGGCTTAGTTCATGAATGCCGGAAACCCGCTTGCGCGCCTCGACCGTGCCTTGGCGATCATAGAAGCGGCAAAGCGCCTCGGTGTTTGTCCGGAAGGCCGGCTCGTCGAAGACGAAGGATCCGGCGGGGGTCGTGATGGTGGCCGGGAAAGTCCACAAACTCATCACCGCATCGATATCACGCCGGCTAAACGCATCGACATAGTGGTCGAAGAAGGTCTGGATCGCTTCGGATGTCATCCCACCGACCCCTCAAGGCTGATCCCGAGCAATTTCTGCGCCTCGACCGCGAACTCCATCGGCAGCTGCTGGAGCACTTCGCGGGCGAAGCCATTGACGATCAGGGCGACGGCATCCTCGGCGGTGAGGCCGCGCGACATGGCGTAGAAGAGCTGGTCGTCGCTGATCTTGGACGTGGTCGCCTCGTGCTCGATCTGCGCGGTCGGGTTGCGGACCTCGATATAGGGCACGGTGTGGGCGCCGCATTCCGAGCCCAAAAGCAGCGAATCGCACTGGGTGAAGTTGCGGACGTTCTCGGCGGCGCCGTTGACGCGGACGAGGCCGCGATAGGTGTTGCTCGATTTGCCGGCGCTGATCCCCTTGGAGACGATGGTCGAGCGGCTGTTGGCGCCGATGTGGATCATCTTGGTGCCGGTGTCGGCCTGCTGGCGGTTGTTGGTGAGCGCGACCGAATAGAATTCGCCGACGCTGGATTCGCCCTTCAATATGCAGGAGGGGTATTTCCAGGTGATCGCCGAGCCGGTCTCGACCTGCGTCCAGGAGACCTTGGAGCGATTGCCGGCGCACATCGCCCGCTTGGTGACGAAATTGTAGATGCCGCCTTTGCCTTCGGCGTCGCCGGGATACCAGTTCTGGACGGTCGAATATTTGATCTCGGCATCGTCGTGCGCGTAGAGCTCGACCACGGCGGCGTGGAGCTGGTTCTCGTCGCGCATCGGCGCGGTGCAGCCCTCCAGATAGGAGACGTAGCTGCCCTTGTCGGCCACTATGAGCGTGCGCTCGAACTGGCCGGTATTTTCGGCGTTGATGCGGAAATAGGTGGAGAGCTCCATCGGGCAGCGCACGCCCTCGGGCACGTAGACGAAGGTGCCGTCGGAGAAGACCGCGCTGTTGAGGCAGGCGAAATAATTGTCGCGCTGCGGGACCACGCTGCCCAGATATTTGCGGACGAGATCGGGATATTCGCGGATCGCCTCGGAGATGGAGAGGAAGATGACGCCGGCGCGGAGCAGCTCGGCGCGGAACGTGGTGGCGACCGAGACGCTGTCGAACACCGCGTCGACCGCGACCTTGCGCGCGCCCTCGACGCCGGCGAGCACCTTCTGCTCCTCGATCGGGATGCCGAGCTTCTCGTAGACGCGCAGGATCTCGGGATCGACCTCATCGAGCGAGCCGAGCTTGGGCTTCGCCTTGGGCTCGGCATAATAATAAGCGTCCTGGAAATCGATCGCCGGGATGTCGAGCTTGGCCCAGCTCACTTCCGTCATGGTCAGCCAGGCGCGAAAGGCCTTGAGCCGCCAGTCCAGCATCCACTCGGGCTCGCCTTTCTTGGCCGAGATGAAGCGGACCGTGTCCTCGTTGAGGCCCTTGGGCGCGAAATCCTGGGCGATGTCGGAGGTGAAGCCCCATTCGTAGGTCGAGGCGCGGTCGACCGCGTCCTGCGCCTCCTGGTTTCGGACCTCGCTCATTGCGCCACGCTCCGGGCATCCGATGCGTGCGCACTGTCTCCCGACCCGTTCGGGCTGAGCCTGTCGAAGCCTTTCCCTTCTTTCGCCGGAAACAAGGAACGTCCTTCGACAGGCTCAGGACGAACGGGGGGGAGGGAGGCGAGGCTGGACAGGCTGACCCCCTGGAGCGCGCCGCGCACGGCGCCGTTGACCACGCCCATGTGCGGGCGGACTTGGCAGGCGCCTTCCAATGCGCATTCGTGGCGTTCGGTGTCGACGCAGGTCGTCATCTGGATCGGCCCCTCGACCGCCTCGACGATGTCGGCGAGGCTGATCGAGGCGGGGGGACGGGCGAGGCGGACGCCGCCGCCGGTGCCGCGGCTCGATTCGAGCAGGCCCGCGGTCGACAGCCGGCTGACCAATTTCTGCGCGGTGGGAAGCGGGATGCCGGTCTCGGCCGCCAGCGTCGTCGCATTGACCTTCGCGCGGCCACAGTGGCGCGCGGCGGCCGACATCATCACGACGGCATAATCGGCGAGGCTGGACAGGCGCATGATTTCCAATCGGACTGATTCGTTCCGATTGCCATTTGGTCTCGTAGGAAGAGCAAATCAACCGCTAATCGTCACCCTGAACTCGTTTCAGGGTCCATCCATCCGCCTGCTAAGCGGTCTCCGGAATGGATGCTGAAACAAGTTCAGCATGACGTTAAGGGGGATGCGCATGGCGCTCTACCCCCTCCTTCGCCCGCTCGCCTTCGCGCTCGACGCGGAGCGGGCGCATCGGCTGACGATCGCGGCGCTGAAGCGGCTGCCGCCGGGCCGGCCCGCGGCAGCCGACGAGGCGCTTTCGGTGGAAGTCGCCGGGCTCCAATTCCCCAATCCTATCGGCCTGGCGGCGGGGTTCGACAAGGATGCGGAGGCGTTCCGGCAGATGCTTGGCTTCGGCTTCGGCTTCGTCGAGGTGGGGACGGTGACGCCCCTGCCCCAGGCGGGCAATGAGAAGCCGCGGCTGTTCCGGCTCGCGCGGGACCGGGCCGTGATCAACCGGCTCGGCTTCAACAATCGAGGCCAGGCGGCGGCGCTGGCGCGGCTCGACGGGCGCGACCGGCGGGCCGGCATCGTCGGCGTCAATATCGGCGCCAACAAGGACAGCGCCGACCGGATCGCCGATTATGCGGCGGGGGTCCGGGCGATGCTCGGCGCCGCCGACTATCTCACGATCAATATCTCCTCGCCCAACACGCCGGGTTTGCGCGCACTTCAGGACAAAGGCGCGCTGGACGCGCTGCTCGCGGCGGTGACGGAGGCGCGCGGCGCCGGGCCGCCGCTCTTCCTCAAAGTGGCGCCCGATCTGGAGCCGGCGGAAGTGGAGAATATCGTCCGCGCCGCGATCGACCACCGCATCGACGCGGTGATCGTCGCCAACACCACGCTCTCGCGCCCGATCCTGGCCTCGAAGCATCGTGACGAGGCGGGCGGACTTTCCGGCGCGCCGCTGAAGGCGCTGGCACTCCAGCGTCTGCGCGATTTCCGGCGGGCGAGCGGCGGCGCTTTGCCTTTGATCGCGGCCGGCGGGATCGGGACCGGCGCGGATGCCTTCGCGCGCATCCGCGCCGGCGCCAGCCTGGTCCAGCTCTATACCGCGCTCGTCTACCGCGGGCCCGGCCTGGCTCGGGAGATAGGCCGCGACCTGAAGCGGCTGCTCGCCCGCGACGGCTTCCAGCGCTTGACGGACGCCATTGGGACTGAAAAGCCGCAATGATGCTCAGAAACCTGTTCCTCGCCTGCGCCCTTCTGCTCGGCGCCTGCACGACCCCCGCGACGCGCACGCAGGCTCCGGCCGCCGCGGCCGGTGCCGTTTCCGCCGCGGATCCGCGCGCGGCCGAAGCCGGCGCCGTCATCCTGCGCGAAGGCGGCACCGCCGCCGACGCCGCGCTGGCGACGATGGTGGCGCTGACCGTGGTCGAACCGCAAAGCTCGGGGATCGGCGGCGGCGGCTTCCTTCTCTATCACGACCAGGGTGCCGGCCATCTTTCCTCCTATGACGGTCGCGAAACCGCGCCGCATGCCGCCACGCCCGCTTATTTCCTCGGCCCCGACGGCCAGCCCCGCCCGATCGGCGAGGCGATACCCGGCGGCTTGAGCGTCGGCGTCCCCGGCAATATCCGGCTGATGGAGATGGCGCATGCACGGCACGGGCGGCTGGCCTGGGCGCGGCTTTTCCAGCCCGCCATCCGGCTCGCCCGCGACGGCTTCCGGATCACGCCGCGCATGCACCGGATGCTGTCCAGCCCCGGCTCGCTCGCCCGCCTCTCGCTTTGGGGCCGCGCCCAGTTCTACGGCCCGGACGGTCAGCCCAGGCCGGTCGGGACGCTGCTGCGCAACCCCGATTTCGCCGCCTTGCTCGAGCGGATCGCCGCGCGCGGCCCCGAGGCCTTCTACACCGGCCCGGACGCGCAGGCTTTGGTGCAGACGGCCCGCACCGCCGAGCGCAATCCCTCGCCGATGACGGCCGACGATGTCGCCACCTACCAGGCGCATGAGCGCGACCCGGTCTGCGGGTCTTATCGCGGCTACCGGATCTGCGGCATGGGCCCGCCCTCGTCGGGGGCGACCACGGTCTTCGCCATATTGAAGCAGGTCGAACGATTCGACCTGCGCGCGCTCGGCCGCGACAATCCGGTCGCCTGGCATCTGATCGCCGAGAGCATGCGGCTCGCTTATGCCGACCGCGACCAATATCTCGCCGACCCCGAATTCGTGTCCGTGCCGGTCGCTGGCCTCACCGACGCCGCCTATCTCGCCGCCCGCTCGCTGCTGATCTCGCCCGAGCGAACCATCCCGCACGTCACCGCCGGCACACCGCTCGGCGCCGGGCGGCGGGCGGCGGCGGCGGCCGACCTCGAGGCGGGCACATCGCATTTCGTCGCGGTCGACGGCGCCGGCAACGTCGCCTCCTACACCTCGACGATCGAAAGCGTGTTCGGCTCCGGCCTGACGGTGAACGGCATGTTTCTCAACAACGAGCTGACCGATCTGAGCTTCGTGCCCGAGCGCGACGGTGCTCCGATCGCCAACCGCGTCGAAGGCGGCAAAAGGCCGCGCAGCTCGATGTCGCCGACCATCGTCTACGGGCCCGACGGGCAGGTCCGGCTCGCCGTCGGCGCGGCCGGCGGCACCACGATCATCGCCCAGGTCGCCAAGGCGATCATCGGCGTGATCGACTGGGACCTCAGCGCGCAGGACGCGATCGCGCTGCCGCAGATCATGGGCCTCGGCGACCGCGTCACCATCGAGCGCGGCACCGGCCTCGAGGCGATGGTGCCTGCGCTGCAGGCGCTCGGCCAGAACACGATCGTCGTCGAGCCCGGCTACAAGGCCAATGCGATCGAGCGCGTCGGCGGCCGCTGGGTCGGCGCCGCCGATCCGAGGAGCGAAGGCAGCTGGGTCGCGCAATGATGTCGGCGCTTTCCGCTACGGCGCGGCAGGGGACAGTTACTAGTAACTGTCCCCATTTCGGCTAGAAAGCACCGGCGACGCGGGCAAGAGACCCGCGCGGGAGAGAGAATGCGCCAGCTCGAACATTTCGAAAATCTCGTCGCCATGTTCTTCGCCCGGGCGAAGGAGCAGGGCGACAAGCCCTTCCTCTGGGCCAAGCAGGGGGGCGAATGGCGCTCCGCCAGCTGGGCCGAAACCGCCGGCAAGGTCGCGGCGCTCGCCGCCGCGCTGAAGCGGCTCGGCCTCGAGCGCGGCGACCGCGTGATGCTGGTCTCGGAGAACCGGCCGGAATGGCTGATCTGCGACCTCGCGATCATGGCCGCGGGCTGCGTCACCGTGCCGACCTACATCACCAATACCGAGCGCGACCATCAGCATATCCTCGACGACAGCGGCGCCCGCGCGGTCATCGTCTCGACCCAGAAGCTGGCCCGGAACCTGCTCCCCGCCGCGATCCGCTCGAACAGCTGCGAGGCGGTGATCGGCATGGAGAAGCTGCCCGGCGGCCAGTCCGGCAACGTCGCCTTCCACGACTGGCACGCCTTGATCGCCGCCGAGAGCGCCACCCCCGACGCGATCGCGGCCGAGGCCGATTTCGCCCGCGCCGACCTCGCCTGCATCATCTACACGTCGGGCACGGGCGGGGCGCCGCGCGGGGTGATGCAGCATCATGGCGCCATCCTCCATAATATCGAAGGCTGCACGGCCTTGATCGCCGAGGAGTTCGGCTGGGACGAGGAGGTTTTCCTCTCCTTCCTCCCGGCCAGCCACGCTTATGAGCATAGCGGCGGCCAGATGTTCCCGATCGGGCTCGGCGCGCAAATCTATTATTCGGAAGGGCTGGAGAAGCTCGCCTCCAACATCGAGGAGGTGCGTCCGACGATCATGATCGTGGTGCCGCGCCTGTTCGAGGTGCTTCGCCAGCGCATCCTCAAGCAGGTCGAGAAGCAGGGCAAGCTGACCAATTATCTGCTCGGCCGCGCGCTTTCGATCGGGGCCAAGGACTATTCCGGCTCGGTGCCCCTGTGGGACAGGCCGATGGACTTCTTCCTCGGCCGCACGCTCCGGCCCAGGATCGCGGCCCGGTTCGGCGGCCGGATCAAGGCGATGGTCTCGGGCGGAGCGCCGCTCAATCCCGAGGTCGGCATCTTCTTCCACTCGCTCGGCCTGACCCTGCTCCAGGGCTACGGCCAGACCGAATCGGGGCCGGTTTTGAGCTGCAACCGGCCGAGCGTCGGCCTCAAGATGGACACGGTCGGCCCGCCGCTCAAGAATACCGAGGTCCGGATCGCGGAGGATGGCGAAATCCTCTGCAAGGGCGAGCTCGTCATGCGGGGCTATTGGCGCAACGAGGCGCTTTCCGAAAAGACCGTGGTCGACGGCTGGCTCCACACCGGCGACGTCGGCCATGTCGACCCCGAGGGGCGGATCGTCATCACCGACCGCAAGAAGGATTTGATCGTCAACGACAAGGGCGACAATGTCGCGCCGGCCAAGGTCGAGGGGATGCTGACCCTCCAGGCCGAGATCGTCCAGGCGATGGTGACCGGCGACAAGCGGCCCTATATCGTCGGCCTGATCGTGCCCGATCCCGAATGGACGGCCGACTGGTGCGCCAGGCAGGGGCGCAAATGCGATTTCGCCGAGCTCGCCCACGATCCCGATTACGTCAAGGCGCTCGGCGCCGCGGTCGACCGGGTCAATGCGGATTTGTCGGTGATCGAGAAGGTCCGCCGCTTCATCATCGCCGACGAGCCGTTCACGGTCGAGAACGAGCAGCTGACGCCCTCGATCAAGATTCGCCGCCACGTCATCAAGGGGATTTACGGCGATCGGCTGGACGCGCTTTACAAGCGCTGAGGAGGGCGGGTTCGCCCCGGAACCGTCACCCCGGACCTGATCCGGGGTCCACCTTCTTTCCGGAGCCGCCGCAAGAAGATGGATGCCGGATCAAGTCCGGCATGACGAAGGTTCTCAGAGGGCGTCCTTCGCCGCCCTCCGCTCGGCCAGCTCCTCGACCGACCTCGCCCGCATGAACGGGTTGGTCGCGCGCTCCAGCGCGATCGTCGTCGGCAGCGTGACCTCGCCGCGGGCGCGCGCTTCCGTCACCTCCGCGACGCGGCGGACCAGCGCTCCATTGTCCGGCTCCACGCTGAGCGCGAACAGGCCGTTGGCGAGCGTATATTCGTGGCCGCAATAGACGCGCGTCTCGGGCGGCAATGCGGCGAGGCGCTGCATGTTCGCATGCATCTGCGCGGCATTGCCCTCGAAGAGGCGGCCGCATCCCATCGCGAACAGGGTGTCGCCGGTGAATGCCACCTGCACGGCCGGCAGATGAAAGGCGATGTGGCCGGCGGTGTGGGCGGGGATGTCGATCACCTCGGCAACGAGATCGCCGATCCGCGCCGCATCGCCGCCGGCGACGATGCGGTCCATCTTCGAAACCCGCTCCGCTTCGGCCGGGCCGGTGATCGTGCAGCCCGTGGCGGCGCGGATCGCGTCGTTGCCGCCGGTATGATCGGGATGCCAGTGGGTGTTCCAGATCTGGGTGATCCGCCAGCCCCGCGCCGCCGCCGCCTCCAGCACCGGATCGGCCAGCGAGGGATCGACCGCCACCGTCTCGCCCGAGGCCGGATCGTGGACCAGCCAGACATAATTGTCGCGCAGCACGGCGACCGGGACGATCTCGATCATGGCCCGCCGATTACCTCCTTCCGCCGAGCAGCGCCAGCGCCTCGCGGCCGAGCCGCTCGGTAAGCGCGCGCGCCGGTTCGGGCCGGCCGAGCGAAGCCGCCTGGCCCGCCCACATCGGCTTCAGGCCGAGCGGCGCCAGCGCGGCGCTCGCCAGCGGGAAGGGCGGCACCTCCTCGCGCACCCGGCCGAGCGCGTCGGTCAGCGGCCCCGGCAGCCCACGGCCAAGACGGCCGCTATAGACATTGGTGAAGGCCGTGTGCGCCGCTGCATCGCCCGCCAGGCCCTCGCGATGGGCGGCGCCGATCAGGCTTTCCGGGCAGGGCAGATAGGCCGTGCCCAGCTGGACCGCCGCCGCGCCCAGCGTCAGCGCCGCGGCGATGCCGCGCGCGTCCCCGATCCCGCCGGCGGCGATCACCGGCACGTCCACGGCGTCCGCGATCTGGGGCACGAGCGCGACAAGGCCGATCCGCTCGGCCGGATCGCCGCCGAGGAAGGCGCCGGAATGGCCGCCCGCCTCCCAGCCCTGGGCGATTATGGCGTCGACGCCGCGCGCGGCAAGCCAGCGCGCCTCGGCGACATTGGTCGCATTGCCCAGAATGTGCGCGCCGCTCGCCCGCACCCGCGCCAGCAGCGCCTCGTCCGGCAGGCCGAAATGGAAGCTGACCAGTTCGGGCCGGATCTCTTCGACGGCGGCGCACATCGCCGCGTCGAAGGGCCGTCGCGATGGCGGCGCGTCGCCCCCCGCGACACCGGCCTTTGCGTAGAGCGGCGCAAGTAAAGCGCGCCAGGCGCTGTCGTCGGCGGCGTCGGGCGTGACGTGGCAGAAGAAGTTGAGATTGAGCGGCCCCTCCGCCTTGGCGCGGACCTCGGCCGCCTGGGCCTTCGCCTCATCCGGCATCAGCATCGCGCAGGGCAGCGAGCCGACGGCGCCGCCCTCGCTCGCCGCGGCCGCCAGCGCGACGCCGCCGGCACCGGCCATGGGTGCCTGCACGATTGGCAGGCGGCTGCCGCCCAGCGTCAGGAAGCGCCGGTCGGTCCAGCCGCTCACCAATGCCCCGTATTCGGCATCGAGGCCCAAGGCTCGGCGACCGGGAGATGGCCGCCTTTCTGCAGCAATTCGATCGAGATGCCGTCGGGGCTGCGGACGAACGCCATGCGGCCCTCGCGCGGCGGCCGGTTGATGGTGACGCCGCCCGCCATCAGCCGCGCGCAGGTCTCGTAAACGTCGTCCACCTCGTAGGCGACATGGCCGAAATTTCGGCCCTCGCCATAGCCGGCCTCGTCCCAATTGTGGGTGAGCTCGATCTGTGCGTCCTGGTCGCCCGGCGCAGCGAGGAAGATGAGGGTGAAGCGGCCTTTCTCATTCTCCATCCGCCGCACCTCCTCGAGACCGAGGAGCGAGAAGAAGCGCAACGTATCCTCCGGGTCCGAGACGCGGATCATCGTGTGCAGATATTTCATTGCCGCTCCCTCAGCTCGCCGATATAAATGCACGGTTCATCTCCATCATGCTGATGGACTCGCCGCCGTGCGCGGCGAAGGGGACCATAAATGTCTGAAGGGGCGCGGGGCAACCGCAAGCTGATCCTGATCTTGTCGGCGCTGCTCGCATCGTGCAGCGGCGGCTCTCCGCCTGCGAACGAGGCGAACGGCCAGAACGCCGCCGCGCAGGCGCCGGCGCCGCGCCCCGCAGCCTTCGACTGGGGCGATCCGGGCGGCGAGGGCGCGGGCGATCCCCAATATGCGGGCTCGCAGGCTTTGTGCCGCCAATTGCGGACGCGCGAGCCGTCCGCCGCCGACCGGCCCGACGCGCAGGCCGCCGCCGCCTTGCGCGGCTGCGACGCCGAAGCGCTCTATTATGGCATCGGCGTCCGGCGCGACCCGGCGCGGGCGCGGGCGTGCGCCTTCACCCAGGCGCCGGGCCATCCCGCGCTCGAGCCATTTGCCGGGCGGGCGATGCTGATGACGATCTATGCCAACGGCACCGGGGCGCGGCGCGACCTCGACATCGCCATCCACCTCGCCTGCGGCATCGCCGGGCTGGCGCCGGCCGAATATGACGCGCGGGTCAATCATCTGGCCCGGCTTCGCGGCGCGGCCCGCAGCGGGCCGGCCTTCCATTATTGCGACGACATCAGGGGGGGTCTCGCCGAGGGCCTGTGCTCGGCGCACCGCGCGGCGCTGGCGCGGCCGCAGCGCGAGGCGGCGCTGAGGGCGCTGATCGCGCGCTGGACGCCTGAGGAAAGGCAGGCGTTCGAGCCGCTGCGACGCGCCTTCGAGGAGTTCGTCGCGGCCTCGGCGGCGGGCGACCTCGCCTCGGCCTCGCTCCGCGGCCGGCTCGAGCAGGGCCTGCGCGACCAGTTCGCCGACATGCTCCAGCGCATGTCGGACGGGCGGGCGCCGCGCTTCACCGCCGGCCAGTTCGGCACCGAGGATCTGCAGTTGAACCAGGCCTATCGCGCCAGGCTCGAGGACGAGCGCCAATATGACGCGCCCGGCATTTCGGTGGCGAGCCTGCAAAACGCCCAGCGCGCCTGGCTGCGCTACCGCGACGCCTTCTTGGCCTTCGCGGCGGTCAAATATCCCTCTGTGCGGCGCGAGAGCCTCGCCGCCTGGATCACGCGGAACCGGTCCGAAATTATTCCTGGCCTCAACTCGTCGCTATAAATGCACGGTTCATCGATGAAGTGAGATAGGGGCCCCGTGCCGCCGCGACTGGGTTCGCGCCGGCCAGGGAGCAATGCCATGTCCGAAGTTTCCAAGGGCAATCGCCGGATCTTTCTCGTCGCCGCCTCCGTCCTCGCCATCGGCATCGTCGCCGGCGGCTTCCTGCTCGGCGACGGACTGAGGCGCGCGCGGCTCGCCGACCGCGCGGTGACCATGCGCGGCCTCGCCGAGCGCGACGTCACCGCCGACATCGCCACCTGGACGATCAGCTTCAACGCCCAGGGCAGCGAGCTCGGCGAGGTCCAGGCCGAGAGCGACCGCGACGCCGCCACGATCATCGCCTTCTTCCGCTCCGCCGGCTTCCCCGCCGAGGCCGTGAGCGACGGCGGCGGCTCGGTGAACCAGTTCTTCGACACCAATCGCGGCGCCAACAGCGTCACCGTCACCCGCCGCATCCAGCTGCGCACCACCGACGTGATGCGCGCGCGCCGGGCCTATGCGCGCCAGGTCGAGCTGATCCGGGGCGGCGTCGCCATCCAGGACGGCTCGTCGATGCAGTACAGCTTCACGAGGCTGAACAGCATCAAGCCGGCGATGATCGCGACCGCGACCCAGGACGCGCGCCGCGGCGCCGAGCAGTTCGCCCGCGATTCGGGCACCGCGGTCGGCGGCATCCGCTCGGCGACGCAGGGCTATTTCTCGATCGGCGCGCGCGACGGCGCCGCCACCGAGGAAGGCGGCGGCGGCGGCGATTCGCCCTTGCAGAAGGTGCGCGTCGTGACGACGATCGAATTCTACCTGAGCTGAAGGTGCGCGGGGAGGGACGGACCACCCCCACCCCGCTCATCCTGAGGAGGGACTGAGCGAAGCCGAAGGCCCGTATCGAAGGACCCCGGCGGAAACCTCTGCGTCCTTCGATACGCCGTTTCGACAAGCTCTTAGTTTACCCTGAGCGCCTGCCTTGGCAGGCACGAAGGGGCTACTCAGGATGAGCGGCTGGGCGGTGTTGATGTCGAGGGCGTAGGGGCGGGTTGCACCGGTGCAGGGGTGGCCGGCGCCGGCACCTCGACCTCGCGGACGGTGGCGAGGCTGGCCGCGGCGGCGCGGCCGGCCTCGCTGTCCGGGGAGAGTTCGACGACGCGGCGGTAGAGGCGCTCGGCCTCCGCCATATTGCCGGCCTCGCCCACCATCGTGCCGGCAAGCAGCAGCACGTCGGGATTGTCGGGCGCGAGAGCGCGGGCGCGGGCGATGTCCGTCAGCGCGCGACCCTGATCATTGGCGCGCCGGGCGAGCGCCGCCGACAGATACCAGGCGAAGCCGTCCGCGGGGACGAGCTGGAGCGCGCGGTCGATATCCTGGCGGGCGCGATCGGCCTGGCCGAGCGCGACCTGGGCGCGGGCGCGGTCGAGATGGGCCTCGCCGCGCAGCGCCTGGGTCAGGTTCGGGATGGCGAGGACGGCGTCGAGCGCCTGCAGCGCGCGCCCTGCTTCGCCGGCGGCGAGCCAGGCATTGCCCTCCTGGACGCGGAAATCGGCGCGGGCGGGGTCGTTCGCCGCGTCGGCCTCGCGCGCCGCCTGCTGATAGACCGTCGCCGCCGCCGGCCATTGCTCGAGCGCGGTATAAGCGAGGCCGAGGCAGCGCCGCGCGGAGAGGCGCGCCGCGCCCGGCTCGGCCAGCCAGGCATTGGCGCTCTCAGCCGCCTGCTGCGGCGCGGTGCGGACGAGCTCGGTGCAGGCACGCAGCCGCGCCGTGTCGCTTGCCGAAAGGGGGGTCTGGAGGGCGGCGATCGCCAGCAGGGACAGGATCACAAAGTCTCCAGCAGGGTCGAGACGGTGGCGGTCAGGAGGGCGATATCCTGGTCGCGGGACAGGCGATGATCGCCCTTCTTGACGTAAGTGAGCTGCACGTCCGCTGAACGCAGCTGCTGCGCCAGCTCCCACGAGCGCTGATAGGGCACTTCGGAATCGGCGAGCCCATGCAGCAGCCGGACCGGGCAATCGATCGGCAGCTGGACGTGCAGCACCCGCAAGGCCTCGCCGCTCTCCCAGAAAGCGCGGGTGGTGACCAAAGGCTTCTCGCCATAAGGGTTGGGCTCGACCAGCCGGCCTTCCGTGAGCAGGGTGCGCTTTTGCGTCTCGGTAAAGCCCCAGGCGGTGAAATCGGGCGCGGCGGCGATGCCGACCAGGCCGGCGACGCGCTCGGGCCGCGCCAGCGCCGCGTGCAGCATCAGCCAGCCGCCCATCGACGAGCCGACCAGCACGACCGGCCCCTCGACGAGCCGGTCGATCATCGCCAATGCGTCGTCGAGCCACATACGCAGCGTCTGCGCCTCGAAATCGCCGCCGCTGATGCCGCAGCCGCCATAATCGAAGCGCAACATTGCCCGACTCTGGCTTTCCGCCCAGGCGTCGAGCGCCACCGCCTTGCCCCCTTCCATGTCGGACCCATAGCCGGGCAGGAAGACCAAGGTCGGCCCGCGGCCGGGGCGGTGCTGGTAGGCGAGCAGCGCGTCGTCGCGCGCCGCGAGATAGTCGATCCGTATCATGCCGACGCGCTTAGCAGGGTGGCGCGCCGGCCTGAAGCCGCTTCTGGGACCCTAGTTCGGCATAGCCTCGTCGTCGCCGCCGAAGCAGTCGGCGAGCAGGCAGACCGCGACGCCGCCGGCGATCACGCCGACGATGATCCAGGTCGTGCTGCCGCCGCCGGTCAGGTTCATGCGCCGGTCGCGGTCGAGATTGGCGAGATCGAAGCTCGCCACCCTGGCGTTGCGCAGCTCGCCGCGCTGGTTGAAGCGAATGTCGGCGAGGTTGACCGAGCGGGTCACGGTGCGGCCGTCAAAGGCCGGGCCGCCCATCGTCTGGCCGTAGCCGAGCGTGAAACCGTAGGTCGTCCGCGACGGCCCGGCGCGGCCGCCGAACGGGATGCGCAGATTGACGGTCGCCGTCGCGCCCTGCGGCGCATCGAAGCCGGTGAAACGATGATCCTGGGCCAGAGCCGGCGCCACGCTCATCGCGCAAAGGGCGGCCGAGACGGTCGCGGAAACGAGCTTCCTCACCATATTCACTCCCCCTTCCATACCGCCGCGCCCGTCGCGACGCGGCGCCCGCTCCATAGCATGTCCGTGGCGCTCGCGGAACGACTTTGCGCGCGGCGGAGCGCGATCATTAGCAATGGCAATAATTTGCCGGTCGGAATTGTTAGCCAGCACCCCGCACCTCGCTCCTGCGTGAAAATCTTGCCCATCGGCGGCTTGCCTGGTGCGCGCTTTCCTTGAACCGCCCTCGGCGCCCATCTATGGCGCTCTCCACCAACGTCCGCAGGAGCACGGCCCCAATGTCCGAAATGTTCTCGATCAAGCTGCCCGACGGTTCGGTCCGCGAGGTTGAGCGCGGGGCGACCCCGGCGGACGTGGCGGCGGCGATCGGGCCGGGCCTCGCCAAGGCGGCGCTGGCGGCGCGGGTCAATGGCGAGGTGCGCGATCTCGCCCGGCCGTTCGAGGAGGACAGCGAGCTCGCCTTGATCACCGCGCGCGACGAGGCGGACGCGCTCGAGCTGGCGCGGCACGATTTCGCCCATGTCCTCGCCGAGGCGGTGCAGAACCTCTTTCCGGGCACTCAGATCACCTTCGGCCCCGCCACCGAGGACGGCTTCTATTACGATTTCGCGCCGACGCCGGAGCGCGGCCCCTTCACCGAGGAGGACCTGCCCGCGATCGAGGCGGAGATGCGCCGCATCATCGCCGCGGACGAGGCGCTGGTGCGCGAGGTCTGGACGCGCGAGGAGGTCCGCGCCTTCTTCGAGAAGCAGGGCGAGACGTTCAAGGCGGAATGGGTGATGGAGCTGCCCCAGGACGAGGCGATCACCATGTACCGGTCCGGCGGCTGGCTCGATTTGTGCCGCGGGCCGCATCTGGCCTCGACCGGCAAGCTCGACCCGCAGGCGTTCAGGCTGACGCGCGTCTCGGGCGCCTATTGGCGCGGCGACCAGAACAACCCGCAGCTGTCGCGCATCTACGGCACGGGCTGGCTCAACCGCAAGCAGCTCGAGGCGCATCTGGTGCGGCTCGAGGAGGCGGCCAAGCGCGACCATCGCAAGATCGGCCAGGAGATGGACCTCTTCCACCTCCAGGCCGAGGCGCACGGCTCGGTCTTCTGGCACCCGAAGGGCTATATCATCTGGCGCCAGCTCGAGGCTTATCTGCGCCGGCGGCTGGACGCCGCCGACTATCGCGAGGTCAAGACGCCGCAGCTGATGGACGCGCGCCAGTGGGAGCAATCGGGCCATTGGGGCAAATATCGCGAGAATATGTTCGTCGTGCCGGACGAGGTGCCAGGCACCGACGACAACGCGCCGATCCTGTCGGGCGCGGCCAATCTGATGGCGCTGAAGCCGATGAACTGCCCGGCGCACATCCTGATCTTCCGCCAAGGCATCAAATCCTATCGCGACCTGCCGATCCGGCTCGCCGAATATGGCTGCTGCCACCGCAATGAGCCGCACGGCGCGCTGCACGGCATCCTGCGGGTGCGCCAGTTCACCCAGGACGACGGCCATATCTTTTGCCGTGAGGATCAGATCGTCGACGAGACTCGCGCGTTCTGCGACTTGCTCGACACGATCTACAAGGACCTCGGTTTCGAAAGCTATGCGATCAAGCTGGCATTGCGTCCCGACAAGCGTTTCGGGAGCGATGAAATGTGGGATCGTGCGGAAGAGGATCTCCGCGAGGCAGTGACTCTGGCGGGGCGTGCCGGGCCCGAATATGGCTGGGCGGAACTTCCCGGCGAGGGCGCTTTCTACTCGCCCAAGCTCGAATTCCACCTTACCGACGCGATCGGCCGGACTTGGCAATGCGGCACATTGCAGCTTGATTATGTCATGCCCGACCGGCTCGGAGCCTCCTATATCGGCGAGGATGGCGAGAAGCACTGCCCGGTGATGCTCCATCGCGCGATCCTGGGCACGTTCGAGCGCTTCCTGGGCATTCTCATCGAGCATCATGCCGGCCGTTTCCCGCTGTGGCTGGCGCCGGTCCAGGCGGTGGTGGCGACGATCGTCTCCGACGCCGACGATTATGCCCGCCAGGTCGTGGCGGCGCTGGCGGCGAAGGGGCTGCGCGTCGAGGCGGACCTCAGGAACGAGAAGATCAACTACAAGGTGCGCGAGCACAGCCTCGCCCACGTCCCCTATCTGCTCGTCGTCGGCAAGCGCGAGGCCGAGGAGGGCAGCGTCGCCCTGCGCCCGCTCGGGCCCGACGCGCGGCAGGAGGTGCTGTCGCTCGACTCGGTGGCGGACCGGCTGGCGACCGAAGCCCTGCCGCCCGACTTGCGCGCCTGAATCGCCACAGGCACCGCGAAATCGGCCCTGCCCGGCGCGGGCAGTCTTCCAATTGTGCCCGCCCTTCACTAGGTGGAGGGTGAACGTTCCGCTTTAGGAGAAACTGCTATACGTCCCCCTCTCGTCCGGCGCCCGCAGGCGCCGCCTATGAACGGCCCTCGCTTCAACGAATATATCGTCTCGCCCAAGGTGCGCGTGATCGATGAGAATGGCGAGAATCTGGGCGTCATGCTGACCGCCGAAGCCATGGAGCAGGCGAACGACCTCGGCCTCGACCTCGTCGAGGTTTCCCCGAACGCCGATCCGCCCGTCGCCAAGTTCCTCGACGTCGGCAAATATAAATATGAGGCCCAGAAAAAGGCCAACCTCGCCCGCAAGTCGCAAAAGACGCAGGAGATCAAGGAGATCAAGATGCGTCCGAACATCGACGACCACGATTACGACACCAAGATGAAGAAGGTGAATTCCTTCATTGCCGAGGGCGACAAGGTGAAGCTGACGCTCCGCTTCCGCGGCCGCGAGCTCGCCCATGGCGAGCTCGGCATGCGCCTGCTCCAGCGCGTCCAGGCCGACGTCGCCGCAACCGCCAAGGTCGAGCAGCATCCGCGCATGGAAGGCCGCCAGATGCTGATGGTGCTCGCCCCCAAATAGGCCGCAACCGGCCCTTAAGCGCTCTGCCGGGATGAAAAGCGGTGCCGCGCGCGGTGCCGGCGGCGCATTTGCGTCGGCGCGGCGCCTCAGGCGCGGCAGAGAAAAGCGGGCTTTCCGTAACGGCAGCGGAATCGGTCCGTTGCAGCATGAAACTGTTCTGTTGCGGATTTGCCATAAGGCCCCCAAACCAACGGGAAACCGGGGCTTTTCCGCTGGCGAAAGGTTTCCGTCCACGTTAGCTTCCCGGCCAAACAACGATAAAATTCTGGGGAGGTCTACATGTCCAAGAACACCTGGCTGCTGTCCGCGAGCTTCGCGGCGCTCGTCACGCCGAGCTTTGCCTATGCGCAGGACGAAGCCCAGCCGACCACGTCCGGCGGCACCGAATCCGCCGCCGTCCAGAATGCCGGCGAAGGCGACGACAACAATATCGTCGTCACCGCCACCGGCCGCCGCCAGATCCTTCAGGACGTGCCTCTGGCCGTCACCGCCGTCGGCGGCGAGGCGCTGCAGAATTCGGGCGCCAGCGACATCCGCCAGCTCAACCAGCTCGCCCCGTCGCTGCTCGTCTCCTCGACCGGTACCGAGGCCAACGGCTCGGCCCGTATCCGCGGCATCGGCACGGTCGGCGACAATCCCGGCCTCGAAAGCTCGGTCGCGGTCTTCGTCGACGGCGTCTACCGCTCGCGCTCTGGCATCGGCCTCAACGAGCTCGGCGAGGTCGAGCGCATCGAGGTGCTGCGCGGCCCGCAGGGCACGCTGTTCGGCCGCAACGCCTCGGCCGGCCTCATCCACGTCATCACCCGCCGGCCCGAATTCGATTTCGGCGGCTCGGCCGAGCTCTCCTACGGCAATTACAATTATGTTCGCGGCCAGATCGGCGTCACCGGGCCGATCTCCGAGCAGCTCGCCTTCCGGGTCGACGCCATCTACACGCGCCGCGACGGCTTTTACGACGTCGTCAACGCGGCGGGCGGCACCGAATCGGACGTCAACGACCGCAACCGCTTCTTCACCCGCGGCCAATTGCTGTTCGAACCCAACGACGCTTTGTCGTTCCGCCTGATCGGCGATTATTCGCAGCGCAACGAATCCTGCTGCGGCGCCGTCTATGTCGGCCTCCTCGAGACGTTCGACCCGACCCCGGGCGTGCCGGGCGATTTCAGCGTGCGCCAGCCGGGCGCCGGCGGATCGCCGGACGGCAACCGCATCGTCGACGTGCTGACCAGCCTCGGCGGCACCTTCCCATCGCGCGGCGACCCGTTCCGGCGCGACCTCTCGCTGACGCCGGGCACCACCTATGAAGGCCGCACCACCGATTGGGGCGTCTCGCTGCAGGTCGACTGGGATCTGGGCGGCGCCAACCTGACCTCGATCACCGCCTTCCGCAACTACAAGTCGACCGCGCCGTCCGACACCGATTATACGAACGTCGACATCCTGCGCCGCGACGACGACGACCAGGCCTTCCGCGACTTCCAGACCTTTACCCAGGAAGTTCGGCTGCAGGGTTCGGCCTTCGGCGGCTTCCTCGACTGGCTGGTCGGCGGCTATTACGCGAACGAGGATCTTCACGTCCGCGACAACCTTCGCTTCGGCAGCCAATATGGCGCCTTCGCCGCCTGCCGCCTGGTCGCGACAATCAGTCCCAACCCCGCTTTGCGCACCCCGACCGCGCCGGGCTGCATGAGCGCGGCCGGCCGCGCGACGATCAACACCGCGTTCGGCGGGGGGGCAGGCTTCGGTCCGCTTGTGCTGAGCGGCCTCGATCGCCTCAGCACGGTCAACAATGTCGGCGACGACGATGCCAATTATTTCCAGGACAGCACCAACTGGGCAGTGTTCACCCACAACATCTTCAACATCACCGACAATCTGAGCCTAACGGTCGGCCTGCGCTACACGCACGAGAACAAGGATTTCTCGGCCGATTTCAACAACACCAACACCATCTGCCCGACCCAGCAGGCGGCCTTTTCGAACTTCCTGACCGGCGGGCCCGCCGCCGGGCTGGTGCCGGCCACGGCACAGCCCTTCTTCCAGGGCATCGTCAACCTCACCTGCCAGGGCAATTCGTCGAGCGCGCTGAATGCGCTCAACCTTTCCGACTCGCGCAGCGAGGGCGAATGGACCGGCACCGGCGTGCTCTCGTTCAAGCCGGTCAGCTCGCTGCTCCTCTACGCCAGCTATTCGCGCGGTTATAAAGCGGGCGGCTTCAACCTCGATCGCTCGGCGCTCGGCCTGCCGATCTTCGCGCCCGGCGATCCCCGCCAATCCGGCGGCCGCGGCGCCGGCTTCAACACGGCCAACCTCCAGTTCGACCCGGAAACGGTAAACGCCTGGGAAGCCGGCTTCAAATGGACCAACCGCAGCTTCATCCTCAACGTGGCGGCGTTCCGCCAGTCGTTCAGCAATTTCCAGCTGAACACGTTCAACGGCTCGGTCTTCCTGGTCCAGAACATCAACGGCTGCTCGAGCCTCAATGGCGGCAGCACGACCGACCAGGATCCGGTCGGCGGAATCAACCCGGCCGGCTCCGGCGGCTGCGCGGCGGACAATGTCCGCGCGGGCGTGGTTTCGACCGGCATCGAGATCGAGGCGGCGCTCTATCCGCACCCCGATCTCCAGGTCACCGCGGGCTTCACCTATGTCGACACCAGCTATCGCAACGACCTGATCGGCCGCGACACCGGCACCCCGCTCGACCCGGCTCTGTTCCTGTTGCCCGGCGACAATCTCTCCAACGCGCCCAAATATACCGCGACCGCCTCGATCACCTGGACGCCGGACATCGGCAATAGCGGCCTATCGCTGCTGGTCTATGCCGATACCCGCCTGACCGGCGATTTCAACACCGGCTCCGACCTGTTCCCCGAAAAGGAGCAGGACAGCTTCGCCGTGGTCAACGCACGCCTTGGCCTGCGCGGGCCGGACCGGCGCTGGTCGGTCGAATTGTGGGCGCAGAACCTGCTCGACCAGGATTATCAGCAGGTCGCGTTCAACACCCCGTTCCAGGGCTCGAACTCGGTCGCCCACATCACCTCGCCGGGTTTCGGCGCGCCGAGCTTCGCCACGGCAAACCAGCTCTTCTCGAGCTTCCTGGCCGAGCCCCGCACCTTCGGAATCACCGGCCGCTTCCGCTTCTGAGCGAAGCACCGGGACGAACAGGGCCCTCGCCGGCGACGGCGGGGGCCCTTTTCTTTTGCGGGATCAGGCGGCCCTGCGGTTCGCGGGCACCGGGGCTGAGGGGGAGGCGGCCTTGACCAAGCGGGCCTGCAGCGCCCTGAGCCGCGCCGGGCTTTCGATCTTGGCGCCGCCAAGGTCGGTCAGATAGAAGACGTCGACGGCGCGCTCGCCATAAGTGGCGATATGAGCGCTGTGGATGAGCGCCCGCGACACGTAGATCGCCCGCGCCAGCTCGAACAATAAAGCGGCGCGGTCGCGGGCGTTGATCTCGATCACCGTGTAACGGTTCGACGCCTTGTTATCGACGAAGGCCGCGGCCTGGATTCGGAACGCCTCGGCGCGCCTCAGCGGCAGCGCCCGCGCCGCGAGCCGTTCGGCCGAGGGCTCGTGCCCGGCCAGCGCCCGCGCCACCTCCTCCCTGAGGCGCCCGAGCTGGCCGGAGTCGGCGACCGGCGCTCGAGCAAGGTTCTGAACCAGGAAATTGTCGAGCGCCATGCCGTCGTCGGTGGTGTGAATGCGCGCGTCGATGATATTGCCGCCGACCAGGCTGATTGCGCCGGCGACCCGGTAGAAGAGGCCGGGCTGGTCCTTGGCGTAGATCGACACCAAAGTGGCGCCGCGCTCGGCCTGGACCAGGGTCTCGACCGCGCCGGCGCCCTCGGCGTTGCGGTCGTCGGCGTCGAGGAAGCGGGCGTTGCGCTCGATCACCTCGATCGGCTCGGCCAGCCAGTAGCTGTCGGGCAGCCGCCAGGTGAAGCGGGCGAAGCGGCTCTCGTCCCAGCCCAGCCGCCGGGCCAGCTCCTCCTGGATCGCCGCGATCCGCTCGCGCCGGCCTTTCTGCTTGTGGCCGAGGCGCAGCATCTCCTCGCCGGCGTCGAACAAGGCGCGCAGCAGCTGGCTCTTCCAGCTGTTCCAGGTGCCCGGCCCGACCGCGCGGATGTCGACGACGGTGAGCAGGAAGAGCAGGCGCAGCCGCTCCAGGCTCTTCACCTGGCTGACGAAATCCTGGATCGTCTTGGGGTCGGCGAGGTCGCGCTTGAAGGCGGTCGCCGACATGAAGAGATGCCAGCGCACCAGCCAGGCGACAGTCTCGGTCTCGGCCGGCGTCAGCCCGAGCCGCGGGCAGAGCGCCAGCGCGACCTCGGCGCCGAGCAGGCTATGATCGCCGCCGCGGCCCTTGGCGATGTCGTGGAGCAAGACCGCGACGTAGAGCACGCGGCGCGACGCGATCAGCTTGAACAAAGCGGTGGAGAGCTTGTGCTCCTCCTCCAATTCGCCGCGCTCGATCCGCGCCAGCAGGCCGATCGCCCGGATCGAATGCTCGTCGACCGTGTAATGATGGTACATGTCGAACTGCATCTGGGCGACGACGCGGCCGAAATCGGGAATGAAGCGGCCGAATATGCCGGCCTCGTTCATCCAGCGCAGCACCGTCTCCGGGTCGCGCCTGCTGGTCAGCACGTCCAGAAAGAGGGCGTTCGCTTCCGGATCGGCGCGCACCTTGGCGTCGATCAATTTGGCGTGGCGGGCGGCGGCGCGCATCGCCAGCGGGTGGATTTCGAGCCCGTGCCGGTCGGCGAGCGCGAACAGGCGGATCAGGCGCACCGGATCCTTGGCCAGAAAATCGCCCTCGTCGGGCAAAGCGAGCCGGCCGCGGTCGAGCAGGAAGCCTTCGAGCTTGCGCGGCCGGCGCCGGAAGGCGGCAAAGCCCATGCGGCGGCCGCGGCCCGCGAACTTCTCGTCGAGATGGGCGAGAAAGACCCCGGTCAGGTCGCCGACCGTCTTCGCGTGCAGGAAATAGTGGCGCATGAACCGCTCGACCGGCGATTTGCCGGGCCGGTCCGCATAATTCATCCGCGCCGCGATCTCGCGCTGATAGTCGAAGGTCAGCCTTTCCTCAGCCCGGCCGGCGGCGCGGTGAAGGTGGCAGCGCACCGCCCACAGGAAGCGCTCGGCGCGCTGGAACTGCCGCAATTCGACGGCTGAGAACAGGCCGACGTCGACCAGCTCCGCGACCGAGCGCAGGCGATAGGCATATTTGCCGATCCAGAACAAAGCGTGGAGGTCGCGCAGCCCGCCCTTCCCCTCCTTGACGTTGGGCTCGACCACGTAGCGGCTGTCGCCCATCCGCTTGTGGCGCGCGTCGCGCTCGTCGAGCTTCTCCTTGACGAAACCGGCGACCTTGCCCGCCACCACCTCCTTCCAGAAGCGTCCGGCGACGAGGTCGTGGAGCGCCTCGTCGCCCCAGATATAGCGCGCCTCGAGGATCGCGGTCCGCACCGTCTGGTCGGCGGTGGCAACCCGCAACAGCTCGTCAACACTACGCGTGGAATGGCCGACCTTGAGGCCCAGGTCCCAGAGCAGATAGAGGATCGCCTCGACCACCGTCTCGGTCCAGCCGGTCGCCTTCCACGGCGTCACGAAGGCGATGTCGACGTCCGAATATAGCGCCATCTCGCCGCGCCCATAGCCGCCCACCGCCATCAGCAGCAGCCGCTCCGAGGTGGTCGGGTTGGCGAGCGGATGGAGGCGCGTGGTGACGAAATCGTAGGCGAGGCGCAGGATCTGGTCGGTGAGGAAGGCATAGGCGGCCGCCGCCTCGGTGCCGGCATAAGGCCGTTCGTCGAGCCGCCGGGCGATCTCGGCGCGGCCCGTCGCCAGCGCCTCCTTGAGAATCGCCGCCGCCGCCTTGCGGTCGGCGGCGTCGAGCCGCTCGGTGAACGCCCGCCGATCGACGATCTCGCGCTGATGAGGGACGGCCTGGATCATCGCCGCCGTTTCTAGCGCAGATAGGGCCGCCGACCGAAACGGTTTCGACGAGCCGGCTGGCGGGCGGTCGTTCAGGGTCGCACGGGAACGAGGCTGCCCTCGATCGAGCGACGATCATCGCGGGAGGTGTTGGCCGAGAAGCCGTGATGGACCGCCCCGTCATAGACGATCAGGCTTCCGGCGGGCGCCGTCGCCGGCACGCACGCACCTTGCGTAAGCCCGCTGTGCGAGCCGGGAAGGAAGCGCGTCGCGCCATTGTCCACGCGAAAATCGTCGAGCGCATAGATGAAGCCGAGCATCCCCGGCCTGCCTCCGTCACCGGGGCAATCGCTATGCAGCCCCTGCGCAGCCGCGCCCGGATGAACGGTGCGCGACAGGAAGGCGCCAAGCCGAACCGGCCCGCCCAGCACATGCGCGCCAAGCGCGAGCAAAAGCGGATCGAGATGAAGATGGTCGAGCCCGCGATGATTGCGGGTGAGATGGACGCGGGTGTTGCTACCCGAAGCGGAGAGCGACACGGCGGCTGGATCGGCGGCGGCGAGCGAGGCCTCGTGCCACTCGCGCGTGTCGTGGAGCGTCTGGCGATCGAGATGGCCGGGGATGACGGCAAAGCCCCGGGTCTCGATCTCGCCGGCCAGCCCCTCGGTCATGGCTCGGGGCTCAGCGCCTTCAGCCGATAGATCAGTTCCAGCGCCTCGCGCGGCGAGAGCGTGTCGGGCTGTATCTCGGCGAGAGCGGCCCGCACCGGGTCCGGCGCCGCCGGCTCCCGCGGCGCGGCGGCGAACAGGGGGAGATCGTCGAGACCCGCGGCGATGCCGCCGGTGGCGGCGCGGCCTTCCTCCAGCTTGGCGAGGACGGACTTGGCGCGCGCCAGCACCGGCGGCGGCAGGCCGGCGAGCTTGGCGACGGCGATGCCGTAGCTGCGGTCGGCGGGGCCGTCGGCGAGCTCGTGGAGCAGGACCAAGTCGCCCTTCCATTCGCGGGCGCGGACATGGTGGAGCGAGAGCGCGTCGAGGCGCTCGGCGAGGCGGGTCAGCTCATGATAATGGGTGGCGAACAGGCAGCGGCACTGGCTGCGGTCGTGGATCGCCTCGATCACCGCCCAGGCGATGGCGAGCCCGTCATAGGTCGAGGTGCCGCGGCCGACCTCGTCGAGGATGACGAAGCTGCGCGATGTCGCCTGGGCGAGGATGGCCGCGGTCTCGACCATCTCGACCATGAAGGTCGAGCGGCCGCGCGCCAGATTGTCCGACGCGCCGACCCGGCTGAACAGGCGGTCGACCAAGCCAAGAGTGGCGCTCGCGGCGGGCACGTAGGAGCCGGCCTGGGCGAGCAGGATGATCAAGGCGTTCTGCCGGAGGAAGGTCGATTTGCCGCCCATGTTCGGGCCGGTGACCAGCCACAGCCGCGAGTCTTCGGAAAGCTTGCAGTCGTTCGCCACGAATCTGGCGCCGCCAGCCTTCAGCGCGTCCTCGACCACCGGATGGCGGCCAGCCTCAACTTCGAAGCAGCCATGATCCTCGAAGCGCGGCCGGCACCAGCCGCCTTCGGCGGCCCGCTCGGCGAGCGCCGCGGCGACGTCGAGCCGGGCCAGCGCGTCCGCCGCCGCGGCGATCGCCTCGGCGCGGGCCAGGGTCTCGGCTACCAGAGCCTCGAAATGCTCGGCCTCGGCGGCGAGAGCGCGATTGCCGGCCTCGCCGACCCTGAGCGCCTGCTCGTGCAGATCGGGCGCGTTGAAGCGGACGACACCGGCCAGGGTCTGGCGGTGGGTGAAGCCCGAATCGGCGGCCATCAGCCGGTCGGCATTCTTCGCCGGCACCTCGATGTGGAAGCCCAGCACGTTGTTGTGACGGATCTTCAATGTGGCGATGCCGGTCTGGGCCCGGTAACGCGCCTCGAGGCCGGCGATCGCCCGGCGCCCCTCGCCGCCCGTCGCGCGCAACGCATCGAGCGCCGCGTCATAGCCTTCCGCGATATAGCCGCCCTGAGCGGTATCGATCGGCGGCGTCGGCACCAGAGCGCGCGACAGCAGGTCGACCAGGGCGCCATGGCCGATCAGCGCCGGCAGCAGATCGGCGAGCAGGGGCGGCGGCGCCTCGGCCCGGGCCAGCCGGTCGTGGAGGCGCCGCGCCTCGTCGAGCCCGTCGCGGAGCTGGCCGAGGTCGCGCGGGCTGCCGCGCGCCGCCACCAGGCGCCCGAGCGCGCGGCCAATGTCGGGCAGCGCTCGCAGCTGCCGGCGCAGCCAGTCGCGGAGGCCCGCATCGCCCTCGAACAAGGCGACGAGGTCGAGCCGCGCCTCGATCCGGGCGCGGTCGAGCAAAGGCGCGCCGAGATCGGCGGCGAGCAGCCGCGCGCCGGCGCCGGTGACGCTGCGGTCGACCGCGGCGAGCAGGCTACCAGCGCGGGTGCCCGAGGCCGAGACGGTCAGCTCCAGGCTTTCGCGCGTCGCCGCGTCGATCATCATATGATCGCCCGAGGACAAGGCGACCGGCGGGCGCAGGAAGGGCAGCGACTCGCGGGCGACCCCGTCGAGATAGGAGAGCAGACCGCCCGCCGCGCACAGAGCGGCGCGATCGAAGCTGCCGAAACCGTCGAGCGTGGCGACCTCGAACCGTTCCTTGAGCCGGCGCTCGGCCGCGATGCTGTCGAAACCCGCATGCCACAGCTCGGCGCCGTCCAGGGCGATGTTGGCGATGGTCTCGGCCGCATTCAGCCGCGCAAGCTCGGCGTCGAGCGCGCCGGGCGGCACCGCGGCGAGCTCGAACCGCCCGGTCGAGACGTCGGCGGCGGCGATGCCGTAGAGCGCGCCGACCTTCGCCACCGCGACCAGCCAATTGGCGCTGCGCGAATCGAGCAGGGCCTCCTCGGTCAGCGTCCCTGCCGTCACCACCCGCACGATGGCGCGGTTGACCACCGATTTGGCGCCGCGCTTCTTGGCTTCGGCCGGGCTTTCGACCTGCTCGGCGATGGCGACGCGGTGCCCGGCCCGGATCAGCCGGGCGAGATAGGCCTCGGCGGCGTGGATGGGCACGCCGCACATCGGGATCGGCGCGCCGTCATGCTCGCCGCGCGCGGTCAAGGCGATGTCGAGGTCGGCCGCCGCCACCCTGGCGTCGTCGAAGAACAATTCGAAGAAGTCGCCCATCCGGTAGAAGAGCAGCGACCCCTCGGCCTCCGCCTTCAGCGCCAGATATTGCGCCATCATCGGGGTCGGCTCCCCGCTTGTCCTCGCCTGTGTGGCCATGGCCGGAGCCTAAAGGTTCCGAGGCCGGGGTGGAACGGCTATTCGCGCCCGCTCAGCCCGACTTGTTCCAATTGCCCGGGCCCATCCATTCGTTGACCAGCACGCCCATCAAATCCTGATTGTCGCTGCTCTCGAACGCATAGACCATGAAGCCGGCATAGCCATTGTCCTTGAGCCAGGCGATCGATCCGCTCGGATCGCCGGACGGAGCCTGGAAGCCGTAGGAAAGGGTCCGCGGGGCCAATCCCGCCCTGCCCACATAGACCGGGAGGATGCCCTGGGGATCATTGCCGTAGCTCATCTCCCAGCCGTAGGTCAGCGTTTGCTGGAGGTCGGAGCCGTCATAATTCTCGTCGAAATCGTCGATGTCTTGCCACAGCGCCTTGGAGAGGATCATGTCGGGCAGCACCTGCCGGATCATCGCCGTCACCATCGCCAGAGAATTGGGCTGGGGCGTTCCCGACGAATATTCGTCGTCGATGTCGATGCCATCGAAGCCGTAGGTGTCGACGACATATTGGAGCTGCGCGGCGAAGCTGGTGGCGTCCGCCGGCGTTGCGAATTCCGACCAGCCGGCGGCGTCCCAATTGTTGAGGAAGCTGAGCAGGACGGCGATGCCCTTTTGCTGCAGCGCCGCCACCGATTGCTGGAAGACCGGGATATAATCCTGATGGGCGACGGCGAGCGAGCCGCCGGCCGGCACGACCACGTCCGGCGCCAGCCGGACATAGTCGCCGGTGGCGGTAACGTTGATATTGGCCGCGAACAGGCAGACGATGTCGACCGCATTGAGGCCCTGGCTCGTCACATAATCGGCGGCGACGAGCGGCGAGGTGGGGTCGGCGCCGAGGCTGCCGATATAGGCGGTGCTGACCCCGTCCTTCTGATAGGCGTCGCATTGCGGCGCGCTCCCCCACCAGGGCTCGCCGCTGAAGAAGACCGCGTCGCGGGGGTTGAAGGTCCGCGGTCCGGCCCAGGCCGCATTGGTCAGCACCATATATTCCCGCGCGAAGAAGAAGAAACTGATGGCCGGATCGAGCATGGCGATTCGCCGTGCCTGCTCCGGCGAGCAATTCGACACCGTTTTCTTGTAGCCGCTCCAGTCGGCGCCCTCGAACATCGCGACGTTTTCGGTCTTCGTAAAGGGCATGTCTTCCACTCCCAAGAAAATGTCCGCATTCCGCGAGGGCATGAGCCGGCTCCGTCAATATATTATTTGGCGGACAGTTGATATGGTCCCGGGGCCGGATGCTCTTCCGCTCGCGGCGATTGCGTCGAAAACCCATTCATCCGGGCGCCGGCCTTGCGAAGGCAGGGAAACGCGGCCTACAGCTTCGCCAGAAATTGAGGAGATCGCCACGTGAGCGAGGGCAGCAACGTCAAATTCTCGGAGGCCGAGGCGCTCGAATTCCATTCGATGGGCCGGCCGGGCAAGATCGAGATCATCGCCTCCAAGCCGATGGCGACCCAGCGCGACCTCAGCCTCGCTTATTCGCCCGGAGTCGCCGTGCCGGTCCGCGCGATCGCCGAGAATCCCGAGCGCGCCTACGATTATACCGCCAAGGGCAATCTCGTCGCCGTCATCTCCAACGGCACCGCCATCCTCGGCCTCGGCAATCTCGGCGCGCTCGCCGCCAAGCCGGTGATGGAGGGCAAGGCGGTGCTGTTCAAACGCTTCGCCGACGTCGATTCGATCGACATCGAATTGGACACCGAGGATCCCGACAAGTTCATCGAGGCGGTCGCCCTGATGGAGCCGAGCTTCGGCGGCATCAACCTCGAAGACATCGCCGCGCCCGAATGCTTCATCATCGAGCAGACGCTGCGCGAGCGCATGAACATCCCGATCATGCACGACGACCAGCACGGCACCGCGATCATCTCGGCCGCCGGCCTGATCAACGCCTGCCACCTGACCGGGCGCAGGATGAAGGACATCAAGGTCGTCGTGAACGGCGCCGGCGCCGCCGCCATCGCCTGCACCGAATTGATCAAGGCGATGGGCGTGCCGCATGACAATGTCATCCTGTGCGACCGCAAGGGCGTGATTTACCAGGGCCGCGAGGGGCTCGACCAGTGGAAGTCCGCCCATGCGGCCAAGACCGAAACGCGCACGCTCGAGGAAGCGCTGAAGGGCGCCGACGTCTTCCTCGGCCTCTCCGCCGCGGGTGCGCTCAAGCCCGAAATGGTGATGGAGATGGCGAAAAAGCCGATCATCTTCGCAATGGCCAATCCCGACCCCGAAATCACCCCGCCCGACGCCAAGGCGGCGCGGCCCGATGCGATCGTCGCCACGGGGCGTTCGGACTATCCCAATCAGGTCAACAATGTGCTCGGCTTCCCCTTCATCTTCCGCGGCGCGCTCGACGTGCGCGCGACCACCATCAACAACGAAATGAAGA
Source organism: Allosphingosinicella sp. (assembly GCA_035543935.1). Lineage (GTDB taxonomy): Bacteria > Pseudomonadota > Alphaproteobacteria > Sphingomonadales > Sphingomonadaceae > Allosphingosinicella. The sequence goes on along the minus strand of DATKIV010000008.1, from coordinate 209,229 downwards.
TCGCGGCCGCCAATGCGCTCGCCGAGCTCGCGCGCCAGCAGGTGCCCGAAGAGGTCGCGGCGGCCTATGGCGGGCGGGCGCACAGCTTCGGTCCGGACTATATCATCCCCGCGCCCTTCGATCCGCGGCTGATGGAGATCGTCCCCTCCGCGGTCGCCCAGGCGGCGATGGATTCGGGCGTCGCGCGCAAGCCGATCGCCGACATGAACGCCTATCGCACCGAGCTTCGGTCAAGGCTCAACCCGACCACCTCGGTCCTGACCCTCGCTTATGAGGCGGCGCGCGCCAATCCGCGCCGTGTCCTTTTCGCGGAGGGCGAGGAGGATGTCGTGCTGCGCGCCGCGATCGCCTTCCGCGACGGCGGCTACGGCATCCCCGTCCTGGTCGGCCGCGACGACGTCTACGACCGGCTGAAGGCGCTCGGCGTCGAGGATCCGCAAAGCTTCGAGGTCCACAACAGCCGCAACCATCCGCGCACAGCCGAGATGGCCGATTTCCTGTACCAGCGCCTGCAGCGGCGCGGCTACATGCACCGCGAGCTCGAACGGACCGTCAACCAGGACCGCAACATCTTCGCCGCCCTCCTCCTCGCCATGGGCGAGGCCGACGTGATGATCACCGGCATCACCCGGCCTTATGCGCAAAGCTACCGCCAGATCCGCCGGGTGCTCGACCCGCAGGAGGGCGTCACCCCGTTCGGCATCCATCTGATGGTCGGCCAGTCGCACACCGTCTTCATCGCCGACACCACGGTCACCGAGCGGCCGACCGGCGAGCAGCTCGCCGAGATCGCCATCCAGACCGCGCAGGTGGCGCGCCGGATGGGCCACGAACCGCGCGTGGCCTTCCTTTCTTATTCCAATTTCGGCAATCCGGAGGGCAGCTTCCTCGACCGGATTCGCGACGCCGTGAAGATCATGGATCGGCGCGACGACGTCGACTTCGAATATGAAGGCGAGATGTCGCCCGACACCGCGCTCGATCCGGACCTCCAGAAGCTCTATCCGTTCATGCGGCTGACCGGGCCCGCCAACGTGCTGATCATGCCCGGCCTGCAGACCGCCAACATCTCCGCCAAATTGCTGCGCGAGCTTGCCGGCGACGCGGTGATCGGGCCGATGCTGGTCGGCATGGAGAAGCAGGTGCAGATTGCGGCGATGAGCGCGACCGCGTCGGATCTGGTGACTTTGGCCGTCCTCGCGGCGGGTCGGATCGTCAGGTAATTGCCTGGTCCCCGGCGAAAGCCGGGGCCAGTCCTACCGCCTGCTCCGTTTGACTCCGGCCTTCGCCGGGGAACGATCAGTTCGGATTGTCGGCGGTCGGCGCGCTCTGGCCGCGCTGGCCGACGGCGCCGATATTGCCGAACAGCTCCTGCAGCAGGCTGCGGTCGCGGCCGAGCGTCGGCGTCTGGCGATTGTCGGGATTGATGTTGACGGCGAGCTCGACGCCGGTGCGCTGGACCGATTCGACATTGCCGGCCGCGTCGAAGCGGACTCGGAGCACGGTCTGCGCGCTCGGCCGCGGCGTCGTGAACGCCGCCTGCCTGGTGTCGCGCGAGACATAATACCAGTCGCGCTGCGCCTGGTCGAACTGGCCGGTGAAGCTCGGCCGGCCAAGCGTGCCCGCCACCGAATCCTTATTGTCGATGCCGGGCTGGATCGCCGTGATCAGCGGCTCTTCGAGCATATAGCCCTGATGGTCGCGGATCGAGGCGCAGCCGGCGCTGAGCGCGGCACCCAAGACGAGCGCGGGGAGCGCGGGCAGGGCGCGCGATCCGAAAAGGAAGGTCATTGGAACGGGACTCCTGAACGTCGGGCGACCCCATAGAGCCGTGGCGCCGGACTTGACTAGCCCCTCCAATATGAACATCGGCTAACCGGCGCAAGCGGCGCGACATTCCCGGGAAGTCCTTTGTCCCTTCTCAAATCCATCTTCGGCGAGGCGAAGCAGCGCGCGCCGCTGGAGCCGCTCTACCGCGCGATCGTCGCGCGCGGCCGCGACCCGGCCTGGTATCGCGAGGGCAGGGTGCCCGACACGATCGACGGCCGCTTCGACATGATCGCCGCGATCCTCGCTCTGGTCCTGCTCCGCTTCGAGGCGGAGGGCGCGGCCGGCCGCGGCCCCTCGGTCCTGCTCACCGAGATCTTCATCGACGACATGGACGGCACTTTGCGCCAGATCGGCATTGGCGACTATGTCGTCGGCAAGCATGTCGGACGGATGATGAGCGCGCTCGGCGGTCGCATCGCCGCCTTCCGCGCGGGCCGGGAGCCGGGCTTTGGCGACGCCGTCGCGCGCAACATCTTCCACGAGGCGCCGCCGTCGGAGGCAGCGGTAGCGGTGGTCGCGGCCGGGCTCGAGCGATTCGCGGCGGGCCTGGACGGGGCCGGCTTCGACGACCTGCTCGCCGGCAAGCTGCCATGACCGCGCCGGAATTCAGCCGCGTCGTCCGCATCGACACGATCGGCGAGCAGCCGAAGCCGATGGACATTGCGGCCGAAGAGGACGAGCGGGCGGCGCTGGCCGGTCGCTTCGGCCTGCTCGGGCTCGCCAGGCTCGAAGCGGCGCTGACGCTGAGCCGCCGCGGCGAGGAGATCGCGGTCCACGGTACCCTCGCGGCCACCGTCACCCAGGCCTGCGTCGCCACCGCCGAGCCGGTCTCATCCGAGGTGAAGGCGCCCTTCGATATCCTGTTCCGCCCGCAGCCCGATCCCGTGGCCGCGGAGGAGGAGGTGGAGTTGAGCGAGGGCGAGATGGACGTCGTCTTCCTCTCGGGCGCCGAGATCGACGTCGGCGAGGCGGTCGCCGAGACGCTGGCGCTCGCGCTCGACCCCTATCCGCGCGCGCCGGGCGCCGACGACGCGCTCAAGGCGGCCGGGGTGAAGAGCGAGGCCGAGGCGGGCCCGTTCGGCGCGCTCGCGGGACTCAGGGACAAATTGAAGAAATAGCTGCGGAGTGGGGGACAGTCACTTTTCCGCACGGCGGCGGAAATCCGGCAATGACGTGCGGAAAGTGACTGTCCCCGTTCGACCCGGTCCCGCTCAGAACGGAACGTCGTCGTCCAGGTCGGTGTCGAAGGCGGGCTGCGGCTTGGGCTGCTGGCGCGGGGCGCCGCCGCCGAAATCACCGCCGCCGGCATCGCCATAATCGTCGCCGCCGCCGCCATAGCCGCCGCCCCCGCCGCCCGAGCCGCGGCTGTCGAGCAGGACCAATTCGCCCCGGAAGCGCTGCAGCACCACCTCGGTCGAATAGCGGTCGGCGCCCGACTGGTCCTGCCATTTGCGGGTCTGGATCTGGCCCTCGAGGTAAACCTTGGAGCCCTTCTTCAGATAGGATTTGGCGACCCGGCCGAGATTCTCGTTGAAGATGACGACCCGGTGCCACTCGGTCCGCTCCTGCTTGTTGCCGTCGCGGTCCTTCCAGCTTTCCGACGTGGCGACGCGCATGTTCACCACTTCGCCGCCATTGTTGAGGCTGCGGACCTCCGGATCGTCGCCCAGATTGCCGACCAGGATCACCTTGTTCACGCCCGCCATTTCGTCCTCCGAAGAATCGAGACTCGGGGCAATAGGCCAAGCCGGTCCGCCCGCCAAGGCGTCAGGCGGCGGCCGGCGCCTTGCGGTTGGCCCGGAGGAAGCCGGCGACGAGCAGGATGATCGTCGCCGCTTGCGCGAGCAGCGGCTCGAGCGCCGGATAGACGCCCAGCATCGGGCTGCGCGGGAAGCCCGCCAGCGGGTTGACGCCGAGCATGCCGGCTTCCTGCAATGCCGCCACACCCTTGCCGGCGAGCACCACCGCCAGGACGGCGATCAAAGCCGAGGAATATTGGAAGAACTTGCCGATCGGCAGCCGCGCCGACAGCCGCAGCATCGCCCAGGCGATCAGCGCGAGCAGGGCGATGCCGACCGCGATGCCGCCAAAGAGCGCGCCGCCATTGCCCTCTCCGCCCATCGACGCGAAGAAGATGATCGTCTCGAACACCTCGCGATAGACGGCGATGAAGGCGAGAAAAGCGAGGAACCAGGCGGATCCCCTGGTCAAAGCCTTGTCGAGCTTGTCGCGGACATAGGCCTGCCAGGCGCCGGCCTGCGCCTTGCCGTGCATCCACACGCCGACGAAGAGCAGGATGATGGCGGCGAGCAGCGAGCCGAAGCCCTCGGTCAGCTCGCGGCCGGCGCCGCTGATGGTGATGAACTGGTTCGCCGCCCACCAGGTCGCGACGCCGGCGACGAGAGCGCCGATCCAGCCGATATGCACCCAACGCAGCATGTCGCGGCGCTCGGCTTTCCTCAGGAAGCCGATCATCGCGACCACGATCAGCAGCGCCTCCAGCCCCTCGCGCAGCAGGATGGCGAGCGCGCCGAGGAAGGTCGAAGCGGCGCTGCCCGCCTCCGGCGCAAGCGCGGCCTCGGCGCGCGCGTAGAGGGCCTGGATGCGCTCGGCTTCGGCCGCGACCTCTTCGGCCGGCGCGCCGCGCGCGATGGCGGCGCGCAGCCGCCCCATCGCGCCTTCGACCTCGACGACGAGGCCGCCGTCGCGCGCGCTCAGCACCGCCTCGACCGGCTCGAAGCCGTCGAGATAGGCGGCCAAAGCGAGCTCGCTCGCCCGCGCCCGATCGCCGGCCCGGTAAGCGGCGAGACTCTGGCGAAGCAATTCATGCGCGACCGCCAGCGCCTGCGATCCGCCGGCCGCGGCCAAAGCCTCGGGATGGGCGCGCAGATAGGCGGTGAGCGCGGCCGCCCGGTCCTCGCCGAGCGCGCTCGCCAACGCCGCCGGGGTGATCGAGACCAGCCGCTCGAGATCGGGGATGCGCGCGCGCAAGGCCGGATTGGCGCTCCAGTCCGCCTCGCCGGCGCGCGCGAGCGCTTCGGGATAAGCGAGCGTTCCCACATGGAAAGCGAGCGCCCAGCGGTCCTCGGGCGAAAGGCTGGCGAAGCTCGCCATCGCCGTGCCTTCGAGGCCCTGGCCGATCACCTGGTAGAGGCCGAACAGGCTGCGGTCGCGGGCGCGGACGCGGTCGGCGAAGGCGATTGGCGGCGGATCGAGCCGGCGCGCCATATCGCTGTCGGCCCGGCCGGTGGCGCCGTGGCACGAGGCGCATTGCTGCGCATAAAGCTGCGCGCCGCGGGCGAGATCGGGCGCGGCGCCGGGCGCGAGCGGCACCGGATAAGCGGCGAGCAGCCGCGTCCCGAGCCCCCTTGCCATGCGGTCGACATCGCCGGGCGCGGCCATGCGCGCGACCGCGGCTTCGAGCGCTCGGGCGTCGGCGACCAGCGCCGCTTTGGCCTGGTGAGCGGGCAGCGCGCTCAGCCGCTGCGTCACCGAAGCCGAAAATTCGCGCATTTCGGCATATTCGGCCACGCTGACGACCCGCCCGTCGGCGACCGCGCCGCGATAATCGACCGCGACATAATCGAGCAGCCGCCACGCCGTCTGCACCGCCGCATCGTCCGCCCGCGCGGCGGTCGGCAAGGCCAGGACTGTAAGGAAGAGCAGCGGCAGGAACGCCCGCCTGAGGCTGGACAGGAAGAAAGACATGGTCCCCCGCGGGCAAGATCAGTGGCCGGACTAGCCGCGTTGCGACTGATTATCAATAGCGAGAGCGGCCGAGGCCGGCGGGTGACGGGCGAGCCGTCCGGCGTTTCCGCCCGCCGACCTAATCCCCGCCGGACGAGCGTTGGTGGAGAACAGCCATCTGATGAAAAAAGGTATTTCCGTTTCTGGTGATCAGCTTGCCCAGCGATATCTTGGCGAAGTTCGCCTCATGCTTTGACAGGAGATAGGCGACGATTTTCTTCAGGCTTGCCTGTTCGTCGCGAAGCTTGATCAGGGTGAGGATCTCGCAGCCCAGGAGGGTAACGGCAATGATCGGGATCGAGAATTTGTAGCCGGGCCCGGCCTCCAGCTCGAGCCCATATTCATTCCCGATGAGATGGCATCTGCCTTCCTTTGGGATCGTATAGGATTTGCTGAGCAGTCCGGTGCCCACGTTGAGCAGCCCGGCATCCTCCAGCTTCAGGAATTCGCGGAAGAGCGATGAATCCCTGTCCTTATCGTAGAGCATGAAGTCGTTGATCACGCACGGGGCGATGCGTTCGAATTCCCGGGCTATTTCGGTGTCGAGCTCCGACAGGAAGCGGATGGTGCGCAGCGAATAGCAGGATTGATTTCTGATTTTGCCGGCGAGTACCCGTCCCCAGAGGCTTTGCATCCGCTCCGACGATGCGTCCTCGGCATAGCGGACGAAGACATTCATCCAGTCATCGTCCACTTCTGTGGCCGTCTCGTCATGAGGTGCGGAATCCGGGTCGCGCGTAAGCTCCTCGGCTGCGGCATCGATCACCCGCTCCTTGTTGGACTGCTTTCGAAACTCCTCCCTCAAAAGGCTTTCCATCGCGCGCTCTACGATCTCCGGATCCGCTGCGGCCCTTTCCGCGGCCGCCTCCGCTACTCTGCGCGTGACGAGAGAGCTGGCATCGGTCTTGTCCTCGATCGATTGGGCCGGCCGGCGGAGCCACGCCCCCGGCGTCGCAAGGGCGCCGCCGACAAGCCGACCTGCAGCTTTCCAGAATCCCGTCTGGATCGGATCCGGCAAGGCGAGCAGATTCCGTCCGATCCTGTCCGCGACCGCTTGCGCGCCCCGGGACTCATGTTCATCGCCCATTGGACATTCCTGCTTTTGGCACGGCCGCGGATGATACAATGACCTGGGCGCCTAGCCCACCCGCATTCCAACCCGTCTTGCTCGGCTACGCGAGCATTTTCGCCGGAAGATTCCGGATTCGAAGGCCGAGCCTCACAGCGCTGGGTAGCGCAGCCGTCCCAGGAAGCGGCTCAGCGAGAAGGGCCGGGCGCCCCCCTTCCATCGCGCCTTCGCCTTTTCGAAGCGCATCACGCCGTCGATGCGGCGGTCGAGGAAGGCGCGGGTTTCGGCCATGTCCTCGCCGGCGTCGTCGAGGAAGACCAAGGTCGTCGAGCCGTAGACGCCGATCAGGATGGCGCGCTTGGAATAATGGTTGAAGTCGGTCGCCGTGTCGCCGGCGAGGCGCCAGATCCGGTCGGCGCTGCGCCAGGCCAAGCGGGCGCCGGTCAGAGCGTTGCCCGGCAGCGCCAGCAAGGCGAGCGCGCGGCGCAGCGCCTCGCGATAGGGCGCCAGGGTCTGGAAACGGAACAGGAGCAGGGTCCTGATGCGGTCGCGCATCTTCATCGCCGCGACCTTTTCGGGCGGGAAGGCCTCGAGCATCGCCTTGTCGACCCAGTCGAACCAGGCGTCGACCATCCGCGCGGCGCCGTCCGGGAAGGCCAAGCGGGCGCGGCCGGCGGGCACGCCGAGCTCCGCGGCGGCGGCGGCCAGCGCCGCTTCGCCCCAGCCGTCGAACGCGGCATGGGGCGGGATGAGCGGGGCCAGCGCGTCGCGCAGCTCGTCGAGGTTCATGTCGATGGGCTCGGTCACGCCGTCTTCAATGAGCCGCGGCCTCGCCGGTTGCAAGCTTTCGGTCGGGCAGGCGGATCAGCACCAAGGCGGCGCAGACGAGGAGCGCGCCAACGCCGTCGGCGGCCGACAGGCGCTCGCCATAAACGGCCCAGCCGATCGCCGCCGACGCGATCGGCTGGGTGAGGAAGCACAGGCCGACCAGCACGGGCGAGAGATGGCCCATGGCGTAAACGAGCAGGCCCTGGCCGACGAGCTGGCTTGACAGCGAGAGCAGGACCACCGGGGTCCAGTCGGCGGGCATCACCGATTCGCCGAGCGCCAGCGCGAAAGCGAGCAAGGGCAGCGCCCCGGCGGCGGTGGCGATGGCGAGCACCGGCCAGGGCTTCATGGTGCGGCGCGCCCGGTCCACCGCGACCAGGTAGAAAGTGTAGAAAAGGCCGGCGAGCAAGGCGAGCAGATCGCCGTCGAAATGGTCTTGCGAGAGCTCGTAGCTGCTGCCGAGCAGGAGCACCGTGCCCGCCGCCGCGAGCAGCAATGCCAGCCCTTGCGGCGCGCGCGGGAGCCGGCGAAGCAGGATGAAGCCGTAGATCGCGAACAGGAAGCTCGCGAAATTGCCGAACAAGGTGGCGTTGGCGAGCTTGGTGATGAGGATGCCGGCGTGCCAGGCGGCGAGGTCGGCGGCGAAGAACAGGCCGCCGGCGGCGATCGCGGCGACGATCGCCCAGCGCGGCAAAGGTTGCCCTTTGCCCTGACGGAGCGCGAGGACGGCAAGGAAGGGAACGGCCAGCGCCAGCCGCCAGAATCCCGCCGCCACCGGGCCGATCTGCGACACGTCCTGGGAGAGCCGGACCAGCCACGGGCCCGCCGCCAGGAACAGATTGGCGAGGATCAGCGCGGGAAAAGCGAGGCGTGGAGTCGCGGGCTGGTGCATTTCACTTTGCAACCCTTATATTGCCGCAACGCAGCATTCGAAAGGCCCGCAATGCCCTCCCTGTTCGACCCGATCAAGCTCGGCGCCGTCGACGCTCCCAATCGCGTGCTGATGGCGCCGCTCACCCGCGGCCGCGCCACGCGCGAGCATGTCCCGACCGAATTGATGCGGACCTATTACGCCCAGCGCGCCGCCGCCGGCCTGATCCTCAGCGAAGCCACCGGGATCAGCCGCCAGGGCCTGGGCTGGCCCTACGCGCCGGGCCTGTGGACGAGCGAGCAGGTCGAGGGCTGGAAGCCGGTTACCGCGGCGGTGCACGAGGCGGGCGGCCGCATCTTCGCCCAGCTCTGGCATATGGGCCGGCTCGTCCATTCGAGCTTCCTGGGCGGCGCCCGGCCGGTCTCGGCCTCGGCGACGACCGCGCCCCACAAGGCCCATAGCTATGACGGCCGCCAGCCTTATGACGAGGCCCGCGCGCTCCGGCTCGACGAGATCCCCGATCTGATCGGCGATTATGCCGATGCCGCCGCCAATGCGATCACCGCGGGCTTCGACGGCGTCCAGATCCACGCCGCCAATGGCTATCTGATCGACCAGTTCCTGCGCGGCGGCAGCAATTTGCGCGACGACGATTATGGCGGCCCGGTCGAAAACCGGATCCGCCTGCTCCGCCAGGTGACCCAGGCCGTCGCGGACACGGTCGGCGCGGACCGGACCGCGGTCCGGCTCTCGCCCAACGGCGAGTCGCAGGGCGTCAACGATAGCAACCCCTACGGCCTGTTCCCGGCCGCGGCGGCGGCCTTGTCCGAGATCGGCATCGCCTTCCTGGAGCTGCGCGAGCCGTCGAGCGACGGCACGTTCGGCAGGGCCGAGGTGGCGCCGGTCCACCCGCACATCCGCAAGGCGTTCGCGGGGCCTTTGGTGCTCAATTCCGATTATGACTTCACCCGCGGCCAGGCGGCGCTCGATGCCGGCGAGGCGGACGCGATCACCTTCGGCCGCACCTTCCTCGCCAATCCCGATTTGGTCGCGCGCTTCAAGGCGGGCGCGGCGCTCAATCCGGACGTCATGGCGACCTGGTACAGCCAGGGTCCGGAAGGTTATGTCGATTATCCGGCGTTGGCGGCCGGGGACGCCTAGCCGCCGAAGCGCGCTTTCAGCCCCAGCATCGCCAGCGCCGCCTTGGCCGCCTCGCCGCCTTTGTCCTTGTCGGCCGGATCGGCGCGGGCCAGCGCCTGGGCTTCGTTTTCGACGGTGAGGATGCCGTTGCCGATGGCGAGGCCGTCGAGAGTCAGCGCCATCAAAGCGCGGGCGCTCTCGCCGGCGACGATCTCGAAATGATAGGTCTCCCCGCGGATCACCACGCCCAATGCGACGAAGCCGTCATAGGCGCCGCTTTCCGCCGCCAGAGCAATCGCGCCGGGCACTTCGAGCGCGCCCGGGACGGTGATCGTCTCATGAGCGTGGCCCGCCGCTTCGATCGCGGCGCGGGCGCCGGCGAGCAGCAGATCGTTCAGACGGGCGTAGAAGCGCGCCTCGACGATCAGGATCCTGGCCATGTCAGGCGCCCGCCGCGAGGATCGGCCGCTCGCCGACGATGGCGAGGCCGTAGCCGCCCAAGGCGACCGGCGTGTGGTGGCTGTTGGTGAGCAGGACCATGTCGTGCACGCCCAATTCGGCGAGGATCTGGGCGCCGACGCCATAATCGCGGAGCTGCTCCGAATCGACCGGACCGGCGGCGCCGGCGCGGACCTTGAGCGCCTGCGACAAGGCATCGGGCATCGGCCGGTTGATCACCACGATCACACCGGCGCCCTCGGCCGCGATCGCCTTCATCGCGCCTTCGAGCAGGCCGCCGCGCCCGCCTTCCTCGGCGAAGGCGTCGGAGAGGATGGAAAGGCCGTGCATCCTGACCAAAGTCGGCTTTTCGGGATCGACCCGGCCCTTGACCAAAGCGATCTGCTCCATCCCCGACGCCTTGTTGAGGAAGGTCCGCGCGGTCCAGGTGCCGCCCCAGCGGCTTTCGAACTGGGCCTCGGCGGTCTGCTCGACGAGCCGGTCCTTGCGCAGGCGATAGGCGATGAGGTCGCGGATCGTGCCGATGCGCAAGGAGTGGAGCTGGGCGAAGGCGAAGAGATCGTCCATCCGCGCCATCGAGCCGTCGTCGGACATGATCTCGCAGATCACGCCGGAAGGATTGAGCCCGGCCAGCCGGGCGACGTCGACCGCCGCCTCGGTATGGCCGGCGCGGACCAGGACGCCGCCCTCGCGCGCGATCAGCGGGAAGACGTGGCCCGGCGAGACGATGTGCTCGGGGCCCTTGGCCGCGTCGATCGCGATCGAGATGGTGCGGGCGCGGTCGGCGGCGGAGATGCCGGTGGTGACGCCCTCGCGGGCCTCGATCGAGGCGGTGAAGGCGGTGCCGAGCCGCATGCCGTTGGTCCGGCTCATCGGCTCGAGGCCGAGCCGGTCGACGCGCTCCTTGGCGAGCGCCAGGCAGATCAGGCCGCGGCCGTGCTTGGCCATGAAGTTGATCGCGTCGGGCGTCGCCATCTGGGCGGGGATGACGAGATCGCCCTCATTCTCGCGGTCCTCGTCGTCGACCAGGATGAACATGCGGCCGTTGCGCGCTTCGTCGATGATCTGCTCGGGGGTGGCCATCACCCCGCGACTGCCGCTGGCGAGGAATTTCTCGAGCTTGCCGAGCGTGTCGGCGGTCGGGTTCCAATCCTCGTCGCCGAGCTTGCGCAAGCTGTTTGGGTGAAGGCCGGCGGCGCGGGCGAGGCCGGCGCGGCTCATCTCGCCGGCGGCGACGATGTCGCAAAGGCGGTCGATAAGGATCGTGCTCATTCGGGCCGAATATCACACTCCAATGTGATGCGCTATTGCTAAAATCACACTGCGCTATTGCGCGCGTCGAGCATGCGGCCGAGATAGCGCGCCAATATATCGATCTCGATATTCACTTTGTCGCCCGGCTTCACATCGCCGAAGCCGGTCATGGCGGCGGTATGGGGGATGATGTTGACCGAGAAAGCGACATCGCCGCCGGGCAGCGATTCGATCTCGTTGACGGTCAGCGACACGCCGTCGAGCGCGATCGAGCCCTTGGCCGCGACATAAGGCGCGACCGCGGCCCCGGCGACGATGCCGAGCCGGACCGAATCGCCGGTCGGCTCCACCGCCGCGAGCTCGCCCAGGCCGTCGACATGGCCGGTGACGATATGGCCGCCGAGCTCGTCGCCCACTTTCAGCGCGCGCTCGAGGTTGAGCGTCCGGCCTTCGCACCACAGGCCGGGCGCGGTCCGGCTCTGCGTCTCGCCGGAAACGTCGACCGCGAACCAGCCTTCTCCCTTGTCGACCAATGTCAGGCAGACTCCCGAACAGGCGATCGAGGCGCCGAGGTCGATCCCGGCCATGTCGTAGCCGCAGGCGATGCGGACGCGCAGGTCGCCGCGCGCCTCGACGGCCTCGATCCGGCCCTTGTCGGTGATGATCCCTGTAAACATCAGCGTGTGCGCTCGTAGACTTCGAGCCTGTCGCTGCCAAGCTGGCGCGTTTCCGCGAGCCGCCAGCGGCCGTCGGCGTCCGCGAGCGATTCGAGGCCGATGTCCGCCAGCGCCGCCTTGCCGGCGCCGATCAGGATCGGCGCGCGGTAGATGAGCAGCCGGTCGACCAGATCGTCGCGGAGGAAGGAGGACGCCGCCTCGGCGCCGCCTTCGACCAGCAAATCGTTGACGTCGGCGAGGGTGCGGATCTCCTGCGGGCCGCCGAGCCGCGTCCACCCGTCCACGGACGGGCCGGTGCTGAGCAAAGCGCGGCGCGGCGCGCGGTCCTCGAGCCCCGGCAGGCGCACGTCGAGGCGGGGCGAATCGGCGTCATAGGTGCCGCGGCCGACCAGGATCATGTCGCTCAGCGCGCGCTCCATATGAACGTGGGCGCGCGCCTCCTCGCCGGTGATCCATTTGCTTTCGCCGGAGGGCAAGGCGATCCGGCCGTCGATCGACATGGCCAGCTTCAGGGTGACGAAGGGACGGCCGCGCCGCACGCGACTCAGGAAGCCCGCCATCGACCGGCCGGCGGCCTCGGCCCCGGCGCCGAGCTCGACCGCGATCCCCGACGCCTCCAGGCGCGCGATGCCGGCGCCGTCGGTGCGCGGATCGGGGTCGGCGAGCGCGATCACCACCCGCGCGGGCCCGGCCGCCGCCAGCAGGTCGGCGCAGGCCGGCCCGCGCGCGCTGTCATGGGCGCAGGGCTCGAGCGTCACGTAGACGGTCGCGCCCGCGGCGGCGGCGCCGGCCTCGGCGAGCGCCACCGCTTCGGCATGGGGGCGCCCGCCCGCCTGGGTCCAGCCACGGCCGATGACGGCCTCGCCCCGCACGATCACGCAGCCGACATGGGGGTTGGGCGCGGTCCGGCCGCGGCCGCGTTCGCCAAGCGCGATCGCCGCCGCCATCCAGCGCGAGTCGGTCAAATCCCGTACCGGCGCAGGCCGTTGTCGAGCTCCTGGAACTGGCGCTGGCGTTCGCGCTCGCGCGCTTCGCGGGCGACGCGGTCGCGCTGCTGCTTTTCCCTGATCTCGGCGTCGGTGCGGGTCAGCGGCCAGCTTTCGACGAAGATGAGCTGCGGGCCCGGCGCGATATTGGTCTTGGCGTCGAGATAGAAGGCGCCGAGGATGCCGATCGGGATGAGGATCGCGATCACGGCCGCGACCCACTGGGTCCGGGAGCGCCCGCTCCAGAACAGACGCAGGTCGGCCCAGAGGGCGCGGGGCGAGGAGGGCCGGGGAAGGGGCATGGCGGCCAAGATAGTCATGCCCGAGCCCCTTCGCCAGCCCGCTCGTGCGGGATCCAGGCTCAGGCGTCCTGGATCCGGAAATTGACCGTCATCACCTTGACCCCCTGGACCGGCCGGCCGTCGAGCGTGGCCGGGCGGAAGCGCCAGCGGTTGAGCGCCTGCTGCTGGGTTGCCCGCCAGAAATGCTCGCTGGTCGCCGACAGCCGCTCGACCGCGGTCACCCGGCCGTTGGGCGCGATGGTGAGGCGGATTCGGACGACGCCGTCGCGTTCGGCGCGCAGCTCGGGCGCCGGATAAGGCGGCTGGAGATCGCGGGCGTAGCGCGGATCGAGCTGGGCCTCACGGCGCACCGGCGGCGGCGGGTCACGTGGCGGATCGCGGGCGGGCTCGACGTTGCGCTCGCCGATCGGGCCGGTGGGCTGCGTCGGTTCGCTCTGTCCGGTCGTTGCAGTGTTGTCGTTGGCCGGGCCCTCGGGCCGGGTCGGCGTAACGACGGTGTCGCGCCGTTCCGGGCGGGGTGTGTCGACAGGCTCGTCCTGCACGATCGGCTGCGGATCGGGCAGGATGGGGATGTTCCTGACGACCAGCGGGTCGCGCTCCTGCTGAATGAACTGCGTGCTCCCGGCCAGGATCACGGCACCGAGTCCGGCGGCATGGAGCGCGACGACGAGGGCGAAGCTGGTGGGGCTGCGGCGCTGCTGCTGCTCGAAAAAGCCATTTGCGTACATGGGGCCTCTCCTAATCCTCTCACGCCGGCCCGGCCCTGCCGCGCCAGCCATGGCATGATACAATATATCGTAATGATATACTATACCCTTTGTTCCCGTGCCTCCCGGATGGAAAATGGCGGCGTCAGGCGGAAGCGGAGCGGAGGCGGGCGAGGGTTTCGTCGGGGCCGATCAGAGGGAGAAGGGCGGCCATTTCGGGGCCGCTGTCGCGCCCGGTCAGCGCGCTGCGGAGCGGGTGGAAGAGCGCCTTGCCGGCGCGGCCGCTCGTCTCCTTGAGCCGGGCGACGAGCTGCGGCCAGGGCGATTCGCTCCAGTCGATGGTTTCGGCCGCCCGCGCCGCGGCGGCGAGAAAATCGCGATCCTCCGGCGCCGCGCGCTGCTCGACATGGCCGTGGAGGATGTCCCACCAGTCGGCGGCCTCGGCGACAGTCCTGAGATTGGGCCGGATCGCCGCCCAGTCGGCCTCGGCCATGCCCGCGGGCAGGCGCTCGGCGACGGCGCCGAAATCGAGCTGGTGGACGATGCGGGCGTTCAATGCAGCGAGCTCGTCCATGTCGAAGCGCGCCGGCGCCCGGCCGAACGCCGCGAAGTCGAAGCTCTCGATCAGCGGCGCCGGATCGGCGAAGGGCTCGACGGCGAGGCTGGTGCCGATCCGCGCCAGCTTGGCGACCAGAGCGGCGGGCTCGATCCCCGCCTCGCGCATCGCCTCGACGCCGGTCGAGCCCAGCCTTTTGGCGAGCTTGCCCTCGGCCCCAGTCAGCAAAGCCTCATGCGCAAAGGCCGGCGGCGGCCCGCCGAGGGCCTCGAACATCTGCAGCTGCAGCCCGGTATTGGTGACATGATCCTCGCCGCGCACGACGTGCGTCACGCCCATCTCCACGTCGTCGACCACGCTCGGCAGCATGTAGAGCCAGGAGCCGTCCTCGCGGCGGATCACCGGGTCGCTGAGCAGCCTGGGATCGAGATGCTGGGGCCCGCGGATGAGATCCTCCCACGTGATCGGCGCGTCATGATCGAGCTTGAAGCGCCAGTGCGGCCGCCGCCCGTCCGCCTCAAGCCCGGCCCGCTCGGCATCGGTCAGCGCCAGCGCGGCGCGGTCGTAGACCGGCGGCTTGCCGCGGCCGAGCTGGATCTTGCGCTTGAGCTCGAGCTCCTGGGCGGTCTCGTAAGCCGGATAAGCCCGCCCCGCCGCGGCCAGCCGCTCGAGCGCCGCCTCGTAGAGGCCGAACCGGTCGGACTGGCGATAATGCGCGTCAGGCTCGAGGCCGAGCCAGGCGAGGTCCGTGCGGATCGCTTCGGCGTATTCCTCGCTGCTGCGCTCCTTGTCGGTGTCGTCGAGCCTGAGGATGAAGCGGCCTCCGTTCCTGCGCGCCCACAGCCAATTGTGCAGCGCCGCGCGGATATTGCCGACATGAAGCCGGCCGGTCGGCGATGGGGCGAAGCGGGTGACCACGTTCATGGTGCGGCTCTAGGCAGAGCCGGGCGGCCCGGCAACGCCCTTGCCTTCATCGGCCTTGCCCCTAAAGGAGGCGCCATGAAGCTGATGACCGGCAATTCGAATGTGCCGCTGGTGCAGGCGATCGCCCAATATCTCGAAATGCCGATCACCGAGGCGAGCGTGCGGCGCTTCGCCGACGAGGAGATCTTCGTCGAGATCAACGAGAATGTCCGCGGCGAGGACGTGTTCGTGGTCCAGTCGACCGCTTATCCGGCCAACGACCATCTGATGGAGCTGCTGATCTGCATCGACGCGCTGAGGCGCGCTTCGGCCAAGCGGATCACCGCCGTCGTCCCCTATTTCGGCTATGCCCGGCAGGACCGCAAGCCCGGGCCCCGGACTCCGATCTCGGCCAAATTGGTCGCCAACCTGATCACCGTCGCCGGCGCCAACCGAGTCCTTTCGATCGACCTCCATGCCGGCCAGATCCAGGGCTTCTTCGACATCCCGACCGACAATCTCTACGCCGCGCCGGTCATGTCGGAGGACATCAAGGCGCGCTTTTCGGGCCGCGCCATCACCATGGTCTCGCCCGACGTCGGCGGCGTCGTGCGCACCCGCGCCCTCGCCAAGCGACTCGACAACGCCCCGCTCGCCATCGTCGACAAGCGCCGCGAGAAGCCGGGCGAATCGGAGGTGATGAACATCATCGGCGACGTTTCCGGGCGCTTTTGCGTCCTCATCGACGACATCGTCGATTCGGCCGGCACCCTGTGCAACGCCGCGGCCGCGCTCAAGGAAGCGGGGGCTGAGGACGTCGTCGCTTATTGCACCCACGGCGTGCTCTCCGGCGCGGCGGCGGCGCGGGTCGATTCCTCGGTCCTCTCCGAGCTCGTCATCACCGACTCGATCGCCGCCTACGAGGCCGCCAAGGCGAGCTCCAAGATCCGCCTGCTCACCATCGCGCCTTTGCTCGCCGAGGCGATCCGGCGGATCGCGGACGAGTCCTCGGTCTCCAGCCTGTTCGACTAGCTCTTGGCGTCCGCCCAGGGGTCGTAGCTGCCGAAGCTCCACAGATTGCCTTCCGGGTCGCGCGCGGAATAGACGCTGCCGCCATAATCCTGGTCTTCGGGCGCGCTGACGATCTCGGCGCCGGCCGCCCTGGCGCGGGCATGATGGCCGTCGACATCGTCGATCACCACATAGGGCGCCTGAGTGTTGCCGCCGGCCTCGGCCACCGTCTTCCAGCCGGCCTTGTCGGCCCATTCCGATTCGCGCAGGCTCGAGACCATGATCATGCAGCCGCGATCGACCAGCTGGGCATGGTGGATGATGCTCGGGTCCTTGTCGTCCGCATAGACGGCGTGGCGTTCGAAGCCGAAGGCGGTGCAGAGGAAGTCGATCGCTGCCGGCGCATCCACGTAGCGCAGGCAGGGGATGATGGCGGGCTTCACGGTCATGGCGAGTCTCCCCTGGCCCGCTTTAGCCGGGCTCGGCTTGATTTTCACGGCCCGTGCCGGTAGACGCGCCACTCTTTCCAGCTTTGGAAGAATCGAACCGCCCGGCCGAAAGGGCTGCCGTGGCTGTTCCCAAACGTCCGCCTCATGGTGGCAAGGAGACGAAAATGCCCAAATTGAAGACCAAGAGCGGGGTGAAGAAGCGCTTCAAGCTCACCGCCACCGGCAAGGTGAAGCACGGCGTCGCCGGCAAGCGCCACCGCCTGATCAGCCACAATGCCAAGTACATCCGCCAGAACCGCGGCACCGAAGTTCTCGCCAAGGCCGACACCGGCCGGGTGAAGCTCTGGGCGCCTTACGGCCTGAACTAGGAGGGATGGAAGCATGGCACGCGTCAAACGGGGTGTAACCACCCGCACCAAGCACAAGCGCCTCCTCGATCAGGCGAAGGGCTATTACGGCCGCCGCAAGAACACGATCCGGATCGCCCGCCAGGCCGTCGAGAAGGCCGGCCAATATGCCTATCGCGACCGCAAGGTGAAGAAGCGCTCGTTCCGGGCGCTCTGGATCCAGCGCATCAACGCCGCGGTCCGCGTCGAAGGGCTCACCTACGGCCAGTTCATGCACGGCCTCAAGCTCGCCGGCGTCGATCTCGACCGCAAGGTCCTGGCCGACATCGCGATGCACGAAGGCGCGGCGTTCACCGCGATCGTCGCCCAGGCGAAGGCGGCCTTGCCCGCGCAAGCCTGAGCCGCAAGCAGCGAATCAGAGGAAGGCGCGGAGGGGAGATTCTCCGCGCCTTTTTCTTTGCCGGATCGTCACCCCGGGCTTGACCCGGGGTCCACCTTCTTCCGGGCCAGCTCGAAATAGAAGGTGGATGCCGGGTCGGGCCCGGCATGACGAGTGGGTGCTGACTTGGCGCTCTCGTTCCAGCCCGCTCCGACAGCGCGGCTCAGGTCAGTGCACGCTTTCCGTCGCGATCGAGTAACGGGTGGTGGCGCCGCCGCTGGGGCAATAGGTCAGGCGGATCCATTCGTTGCGCGCCTTGCGCTCGTCCTCGAACGGGCCGACCATCTTCTCGGTGCCCGGGACGAGGGCGCGGAAGTCGGGATCCTCATAATCGCCGCCGACGATCCAGTAACGCATGGTCATGATTCTTCTCCTCAAGCGGCCTTGGCGGTAAACTGGGCGGCTTCGGTCGATTCGGCGAGCGCCGCAGTCGAGGAGAGGCCGCCGGCCAGGGTCTGCGCGACCAGATCGAAATAGCCGGTGCCGACCTCGCGCTGGTGGCGGGTGGCGGAATAGCCGGCCGCCTCGCTGGCGAACTCGGCCTGCTGGAGCTCGGAATAAGCGGCCATGCCGCGCGTCCGATAGCCCGAGGCCAGCTCGAACATGCCGTGGTTGAGGCTGTGGAAGCCGGCCAAAGTGACGAACTGGAACTTGTAGCCCATCGCGCCCAATTCGCGCTGGAAGCGGGCGATCGTCGCAGCGTCGAGCTTGGCCGCCCAGTTGAAGCTCGGCGAGCAATTATAGGCCATGAGCTTGCCGGGGTGGCGGCGCTGGATCGCCTCGGCGAAGGCGCGCGCCTCGCCGAGATCGGGATGGCTGGTCTCCCACCAGATGAGATCGGCATGTTCGGCGAAGGCGAGGCCGCGCTTGATGCAATGGGCGAGGCCGGTACCGTCCTTCAGGCGGAAGAAGCCTTCGCCGGTGCGCTCGCCCGTGAGGAACTCACGGTCGCGCTCGTCGACGTCGGAGGTGATCAGCTTCGCGCTCTCGGCGTCGGTGCGGGCGACGAGCAGAGTCGGCACGCCGCAGACGTCGGCGGCGAGCCGGGCGGCGTCGAGATTGCGGATGTGGGCCAAAGTGGGGATCAGCACCTTGCCGCCGAGATGGCCGCACTTCTTCTCGGCCGCGAGCTGGTCTTCGAAATGGACGCCGGCGGCGCCCGCCTCGATATAGGCCTTCATGATCTCGAAGCAGTTGAGCGGCCCGCCAAAGCCGGCCTCGGCGTCGGCGAGGATCGGCGCCAGCCAGTCCCTTTTGGCGCCCCCTTCCATATGCTCGATCTGGTCGGCGCGCTGGAGGGTGCGGTTGATGCGGCGGCAGAGCTCGGGCCCGGCATTGGCGGGGTAGAGCGACTGATCGGGATACATGGCGCCGGCGGTGTTGGCGTCGGCGGCGACCTGCCAGCCGGAGAGGTAGATGGCCTTCAATCCGGCGCGGACCATCTGCATCGCCTGGTTGCCGGTGACGGCGCCGAGCGCGTTCACATAATCCTCGCTGTGGAGGAGATGCCAGAGCCGCTCGGCGCCCCGGCGGGCGAGGCTGTGCTCGACCCGGACCGAGCCGCGCAGCCGCTCGACCTCGGCGACCGTATAGGGTCGGGCGATGCCGTCGAAGCGGCCGGGCAGGGTCGAAACGATGGCGGCGAAATCGGTCATGAGAGCCTCGGAATTATGCAAGCTATCCCCCGTAGAAGCATCGAAGCCGGGGTTCGGGCAGTCCGAAAAGGGTCGCCTTGTCGCGAGACGACTTGCGACTTTTGTGAATATTTGACAATATGACCGAATGACTGCGGAGCGGAAGCTGTATCTCGGGCGGCGGCTCAGGAGGCTGAGGCGTGAGCTCGGGCTGAACCAGAGCGCGATGGCCGGCGAGATCGGCGTCTCGCCCTCCTATCTCAACCATCTCGAGCGCAACCAGCGGCCGGTGACGGCGCAGGTGCTGCTCCGGCTCGCCGAGACGTTCGACATCGACCTCAGGAGCTTCGCGGCGGAGGGCGGCGAAGGCACCGGCGCCGCCCAGCTCGCCGAGATCGTCGCCGATCCGATGTTCGGCGCGCTCGCCGTGCCGCGCTACGAGCTGGTCGAGGTCGCGGACAACGCGCCCGCTTTCGCGGATGCGGTCTCCCGCCTCTATGCCGCTTTGGTCGAGCTGCGCCGCCAGCCCGCGACCGAGGAGGAAGGCCCGGCAATCCCGCCGCAAAGCTGGGTGCGCGACCATATCCAGGCCGAGCGCAACCATTTCGCCTATCTCGAGGAGGCGGCCGAGACCCAAGCGGGGGCATTGGCCGACCCGCTCGGCATCGACGAGCCGCTCAGGCGGCGGCTCAAGGAGGGGTTCGGGATCGAGGCCCGGATCATGCCCCCGGAAATGCTGGACGGCGCCAGCCAGCATTACGATCTGCACCGAAAAAGGCTGATGCTCTCGGCCCTGCTCAGGCCCGAAAGCCGCACCTTCGGCCTCGCCTATCAGCTCGCCTTGATCGAGTTCCGGCCGCTGCTCGAGAAGATGGTCGCGGCCGCGGCGCCGCCCGACGCGCCGACCCGGCGGCTGCTCCACATGAGCCTCGCCAATTATGCCGCCGGCGCGATCATGATGCCCTACGCGCCCTTCCTCGAAGCGGCGGAGCGGCACCGCTACGACGTCGACCGGCTCTGCGCCCTGTTCGGCGCCAGCGTCGAGCAGGTTGCCCACCGGCTGACCACGCTCAATCGCAACAATGCGCGCGGCATCCCCTTCTTCATGCTGCGCGTGGACGCCGCCGGCAACATCTCCAAGCGCTTCGCCGGCGAGGCCTTCCCTTTCTCGCGCTTCGGCGGGACCTGCCCGCGCTGGAATCTGCATTCGGCATTCCAGACGCCGGGGCGCGTCGTCACCCAGATCGTCGAGACGCCCGACGGCCAGCGCTTCTTCACCATCGGCCGCACCGCGCCGCGCTCGGTCCGGCTCGACCCGCGCGAGGACAGCCAGCTCGCCATCGGCCTCGGCTGCGACGTCAAGCATGCTGGGCGCATCGCTTATGCCGACGGCCTGGATCTGGCCCAGCCCCAGATCACGCCCATCGGCCCGGCCTGCGCGATCTGCCCGCGCGTCCGTTGCCCCCAGCGCGCGGCCGCGCCGGCGGGGCGGACGCTGACCGTGGATGAGACCAGGAAGACGATCTCTCCCTTTCCGTTTCTGGGCGGCTAGGGCGCGATGCTCCGGCGCGCGCGCGCCTGCCATCGTCCGCAAGCTGGAACATGACAGGAACGGTGCCGTGGTATAAGGGCGCTCCTAATCTTCTAAGCAGCCGTCAAACTGGGAAAGATCCTGTCATGTCGATCAGCTCCGACCGCAGCACCGTCAATCGACTGACCAGGGAAATTGCCGATCTGCGGGGCAAAGACGCCTCGGAGGTCAAGAAGGAAGCTGATTCGAACAAGAAGATGAATGCAGCGAACGATCAGGCGCGCAGAGCATCGAGCCCTGGCCTACGATCGATGTACGCCAACAATGCGCTCCGGGAATCGAAGAATATTGAAGACGCTCAGGCCCGCCGCTCCCGACACTCCAACGAAATCGCGAGAAAGAGCGGGGAAGTCGCGAGGCTGCAGGAACGGATCAGCAAAGCCGAAGAAGCCGAGCGCAGGACTGCGGCCGCTGCCGACGACAAGCGCCGCAAGGAGGACGAGAAGGCCCGCAAGGCGGCGGCGGCGGCGGACGCTCGACGGCAACGCGACTATGAGTGGCGCGTCAACGAGCTGGAAAGCCAGATCAGGGCGCAGGTGGCCGCCACCGCGCCTTTCACGCCGACCGTCGCCGCGGGGGAGAAGGAGATTTACGACGTTTTCGTTTCGCACGCACAGAAGGACAAGGCGGATTTTGTCGACGGATTGGTGGAGAAGGCGCGCGCCGCCGGGCTGAAAGTGTGGTACGATGATTTTGCGATACGTTGGGGCGACCCCATACGCCAAAAGATCGACTCCGGCTTGGCAGGTTCATATTTCGGAGTGGTCGTTCTCTCACCGAACTTTTTCACACGACCCTGGCCTAATTACGAATTGGATGGGTTGATCCAGAAAGACCTGTCGCAACAGGGTCGACTGCTCCCGATTTGGCATCGGCTGACACAGGACGATGTCGCGAAATATGCTCCGTCGCTGGCCGGCCGCCTCGCTCTCAACACCGCCAACATCAGCACCGACGCAATTGTCGCGGAGCTGGTCGACATGTGCAATCAATTCAAAGCAGCGGCCGGCGGTGACCCCGCGCGGGGCTGACGGCCAATTGGCATTCGCCGACCGCCCGGTTCACCACGTTCCTGGCGAAGTCGTGATGGGCACCGATCGCCACGCGCTGGATATTGGACGGCTTGCCCCTGCCATGGTGATCGCGACCGCGGCCCCGTCGTCGCGCATCTGGGGCTTGCTTCAGCAATAGCACGAGGCGGGGGGGGGGGCGCGACGTCAGCTGTCGATCGCCCCGACCACCACGATCTCGATCGCGTCCGGCTTGCCGGCGAAGTCCGAAAAATCGCCGGGGCCGGCGCCGATCAGGGCGCGGGCGAGGGGGGCGGAGAAGGCGATGCGGCCGGCAGCGGGATCGGCCTCGTCGTCGCCGATGATGTCGATGGTCCGTTCCCGGCCGTTCAGGCGGAAGGTGACACGGCTGCCGAAGCCGGCTTCGCCCTCGGGCGGCGGCGGCGCGAGCTCGGCGGTGGCGAGGCGCGTGCGCCAGTAGCGCAAAGCGCGCTGCGCCTCGGCGAGGCGGGCCTCGTCCCGCTCGGCCTCGACCTCGGCGATGAGCGCGGCGACCCGAGCCTCGGCCTGCGCGAGGCCGGCGGCGGTGACGAGATTGGGGCCGACCGGGATCGGCCGCTCGAAGCGGGGCTCCTTATGCTCCTCGTCGCTGTCGCGGCGGAAGGCGACGCTCATCGGCCGTCCTCGCCGACCGGGCGCGGCACGCCGGCCTGGCCGAAAGCGCATTCGAGCGCGGCCCGGTCCCAGCCGCCGAGGTCCACGGCGGGGGCGTAGGTCGATTCGAGGAAGGCGAGCAGGGCGCCGTCCGGGTCGGGCGCGGCGCGGACCGCTTCGTAATCGAGGACGAACTCGCCGAGCGTTGCGTCGAAGCGGGCGGGGGACGGCACCACCGGCGCGTCCGCGAAGCCGCCGGGCGTCGGATAAGCGTAGGAATAGAAGAACGGACCGCCATCGCCGCCGGCGCCGCCGGGCCAGAAGCCGGCGCTGGAGACTTCGTGGCTATAGGCTTCGCGGGTGACCGCGTCGGGCAGATTGGGGATGCCGCCCGGGTGGAGCGGCGCCGTCCGCCCCGAAAAGCGGGTGACCGCGAGATCGAAGCTGCCCCAGAAGAAATGGACCGGGCTCGCCTTGCCGAGGAAGCCCGAGCGGAACAGGCGGAAGACGCGGTCGGCCGCCAGCAAGGCCCGATGGAGGCGCCCGGCGCTGTCCGGATCGTAGACGCGCATCTCCCGATCCTCGGCAAAGGGGATGGCGGGATCGATCTCGTTGGGCGCGTCGTGAATGCGGATGGCGTGGCCGGCCGCGGCGAGCATCGCCATGACGTCACGGTGGAAATCGGCGACCGCCATCGGCCCAAGCGGCAGCGTGCGCCGCCCCGCCGCGCTCTCGAGGACGACTTCATTGCCGACCAGGTCGAGCGCCAGCGCGAACGCCCCGGCCGGCGCGTATATCGGCTCGGTGACAAGGCCGCGCGGGGTGACGTGGAGGGTGAGATGCCAGCCATGGTTGCGCCAGGGCAGGAGGGCCGTCGGCACCTTGCCGACCACCTGCGAGAAAAGGTGCAGCGCGACGATGGTCGGCCGGTCGCGGGCCGCCGAGAGCACGGGCCATGCGGCGGTGCTGCTCATCGGTGGTGGGACGCGCCCGGCGTCACGGAAACTTCGCGCAAGGCCGTGCCCGTCCACTCGAAATAAGCGGCGCCGTCGCTGTCGCCGCGCCGGCCGACCACGGCGAGCAGCCGGCTGTCGCGGCAGAAGCGCAGGCCGCGATAGCGTAGCGCCCGGCCGCCGTCCCAAGTGCCGATATGATCGGTGCCGATCCTGCGCAGCTGGGCTGGGAAGAAGACGCGGCCGCTCTGCGCCGCGACGATCGCGGCGGCGGTGCAGCTGTTGCCGCAGCCCCAGGCGGCGAGCGTGTAATCGCCGGCGAAATTGGGGCCGTTGGCGACCTCGGCGCCCAAAGTGCTGCGATAGAGCCGGGCCTCGCGCGAGGCGAGCACCGGCGCCGCCCACGTCCGCACCCGGCGCTGGGCGGGATAATCGGCGAAACGCGGCACGCCGTCGCTCTCGCCTGACTGCGGCGGACAATCGCCCTGTGCCTGGCGGACGGCGGGCGCGCCGGGCCGCTCCGGCGCGGCGGCGGCGGCCAAGGGCAAGGCCAGCGCCAGGATCGAGAGCGTGCGCCATGCTTTCATCAATGCCTCCCGTCTTGTCCCACCCCCTTCTACCGCAAGCGCAAGGGGTTTTCATCCGCCGCCTTTCTCCTTTAGGGGCGGGCGATGGGCAGCGACCTCGAACAGGCGAAAGCGGACTGGCTCGGCCGGATCGGCGCGGCGGCGGACCTGCCGGCGCTGGAGGCGGTGCGAGTCGCCGCTCTGGGCAAGCAGGGCGCAATAACCTCGCTGCTCAAGACGCTGGGCGGGATGTCGCCGGAGGAAAGGCAGAGCGAGGGGCCGCGCATCCACGGCCTGCGCGAGGCCGTGACCGGGGCTGTCGCGGCGCGCAAGGCGGCGCTCGAGGAAGAGGCGCTCGACCGGCGGCTGGCGAGCGAGGGGCTCGACATGACTCTGCCCGTCGCGCCGCTTAGGGAGGGCAGCGTCCATCCGGTCAGCCAGGTGATGGACGAGCTCGCCGAGATTTTCGCCGATCTCGGCTTTGCGGTGGCGACCGGCCCCGAGATCGAGGACGACTGGCGCAATTTCACCGCGCTCAACATCCCCGAAACCCATCCGGCCCGGGCGATGCACGACACCTTCTATTTCGACCGCAAGGATGCCGACGGCCATCCGATGCTGCTTCGGACGCATACCTCGCCGGTGCAGATCCGCACGATGCAGAGCCAGGAGCCGCCCATCTACATCATCGCGCCGGGCCGCACCTACCGCTGGGAGTCGGATGCGACCCATACGCCGATGTTCCACCAGGTCGAGGGGCTGGTGATCGACCGCGGCATCACATTGGGCCATCTCAAATGGACTCTGGAGACCTTCCTCAGGGCCTTTTTCGAGCGCGACGACATCGTGCTGAGGATGCGGCCCTCTTACTTCCCCTTCACCGAGCCTTCGGCCGAGATCGATGTCGGCTTCCACATGGAGCAGGGCCGGCGCGTGCTCGGCGGCAGCGAGCATTGGATGGAATTGCTCGGCTCGGGCATGGTCCACCCCAAAGTGATCGCCAATTGCGGGCTCGATCCCGACATCTGGCAGGGCTTCGCCTTCGGCTGCGGCATCGACCGGCTGGCGATGCTCAAATATGGCATGGACGATTTGCGCGCCTTCTTCGACGGCGATCTCAGATGGCTGCGCCATTACGGTTTCCGAGCGCTCGACGTGCCGACGCTGAGCGGGGGCGTCGGCGTATGAGGTTCGCGCGTTCCCGTACCCCGGCGAAGGCCGGGGTCCAGTCTCCCCGGC
This sequence comes from Allosphingosinicella sp., assembly GCA_035543935.1. Taxonomy (GTDB): domain Bacteria; phylum Pseudomonadota; class Alphaproteobacteria; order Sphingomonadales; family Sphingomonadaceae; genus Allosphingosinicella. Next base: position 184,007 of record DATKIV010000008.1, on the reverse strand, counting down.
CAGCGCCGCTGGGCCACGGCCTTCGCCGGGGAACAGCTTGGGAGGCGCGGCGATGAAGTTCACCCTCTCGTGGCTCAAGGAGCATCTCGAGACGGAGGCGGATCTCGAGACGATCGTCGAGACGCTGACCCGGATCGGGCTCGAGGTCGAGGGCGTCGAGAATGCCGCCGAAGCGCTCAAGCCCTTCGTCGTCGCCGAGGTGCTGAGCGCGGCGCCGCACCCGCAGGCGGACAAACTCCAGGTGCTGACCGTCGATGCCGGGCCCGATCATAATGGCGGCGAACCGATCCAGGTCGTCTGCGGCGCGCCCAATGCGCGCAAGGGGCTGAAGGGCGTGTTCGGGGCGCCCGGCGCCTATATCCCCGGCAGCGACCTCACGCTGAAGGTGGCGGCGATCCGGGGCGTCGAGAGCCGCGGCATGATGTGCTCGGTCCGGGAGCTCCAGCTCGGCGAGGCGCATGAGGGGATCATCGAGCTGGCCGAAGACGCGCCGGTGGGGGCGAATTACGCCAGCTGGGCGGGGCTGGACGATCCGGTGATCGACGTCGCCGTCACCCCCAACCGGCAGGACGCGATGGGCGTGCACGGCGTCGCCCGCGACCTAGCGGCGGCGGGGCTGGGAACCCTGAAGCCCGTCGACGTGGAAGCGATCCCGGGCACTTATCCCTGCCCGATCGAGATCCGCACCGACGATCCCGAGGGCTGCCCGGCTTTCTACGGGCGGGTGATCCGGGGCGTCCGCAACGGCCCGTCGCCCGACTGGCTGCAGCGCCGGCTGAAGGCGGTCGGCCAGCGCCCGATCAGCGCGCTCGTCGACATCACCAATTATATCATGCTGGGCTATGGGCGGCCCTTGCACGTCTACGATCTCGCCAGGCTGGAAGGCGCAATCAGCGCGCGGCGGGCGCAAGACGGCGAGGTGGTGGTCGCGCTCAACGGCAAGACCTACCGGCTCGACCCGTCGATGACGGTGATCGCCGACGATGTAGAGGTCCACGATATCGGCGGCATCATGGGCGGCGAGCAGAGCGCAGTCACCGAGGCGACCACCGACATCCTCATCGAATGCGCTTTTTTCACGCCCGAGCATATCGCGCTCACCGGACAGAAGCTCGGCCTCGTCTCCGACGCGCGCAGCCGCTTCGAGCGCGGCGTCGATCCCGCCTTCGTCGGGCCGGGGCTGGAGCTGGCGACGGCGATGGCGGTCGCGCTGGCCGGGGGCGAGCCGTCGCAGATCGTGCGCGCCGGGACGCCGCCGGCGCCCGACAAGGTCATCGACTATGATCCGGGCCGCTGCGCGCGGCTTGCGGGCATCGCCGTGCCCGAGGACCGGCAGGCGGCGATATTGCAGCGGCTCGGCTTCACCGTGACGCGCGACGAAATCTGGCGCGTCGCCGTGCCGTCATGGCGTCGCGACGTGGACGGCGCCGCCGATCTGGTCGAGGAGGTCGTCCGCATCGAGGGGATGGACCAAGTCCCCTCGACGCCTTTGCCGCGCGCACCGGGCGTGGCGAGGCCGACCGCGACCGCCGACCAGCTGATCGAGCGCAAGGCGCGGCGCATCGCGGCGGCGCGTGGCCTCAACGAGGCGGTGACCTGGAGCTTCATCCCGGAAAGCGAGGCCGCGGCATTCGGCGGCTCGGCCTGGATCCTCGCCAATCCGATCAGCGAGGAGATGAAGGCGATGCGGCCCTCGCTTCTTCCCGGCCTGCTCGGCGCCGCCGCGCGCAACGCCGCGCGCGGGGCCGACAGCATCGCTCTGTTCGAGATCGGGCGGCGTTATCTGGCGGAGAGCGAGCGGCCGACTTTGGGCCTGGTCCTGGCGGGGCCGCGCGGGCCGCGTCACTGGCGCGGCGAAGGCGGCGATTTCGACGCGTTCGACGCCAAGGCCGAGGCCCTGGCGATCCTCGCCGCCGCCGGCGCGCCGGTCGACAGCCTCCAGGTGCTCGGCGAGGCGTCGGGCGTCTATCATCCCGGCCAGTCCGGGCGGCTTTGCCTCGGCCCCAAGACGGTGCTGGCCGAGTTCGGCGCGCTCCACCCGCGCATCGCCAGGACGTTCGACCTTTCGGGGCCGGTGATGGCCGCCGAGATCTTCCTCGACGCCATCCCGGCCAAGCGCGGCGCCGCCGGGCACAGGCGCAGCGCTTATGCGCCGCCGCCGCTGCAGGCGGTGAGGCGCGACTTCGCCTTCCTGGTGCCGGCCGACCTCGATGCCGATCGGCTGCTGCGCGCGGTCAGGGGCGCCGACAAGGAGAGGATCGCGGGCGCGAGCCTGTTCGACCGGTTCACCGGCGCCGGCGTGCCCGAGGGGCAGGTGTCGCTGGCGATCGAGGTTCTGCTGCAGCCGAGCGAGAAGAGCTTCACCGACGAGGCGCTGAAAGCGATCTCCGAGCGGATCACGGCCGCCGCGGCGAAGCTGGGCGCGACGCTAAGGGCCTGACATGGCGACGGAAGACAAGGTCCGGGCTTCGTTCTTGGAGCAGGCCTTTTGGTGCGGCCGGCTCGGCTCGCTTTTCACCGCGCGCCTCTGCGAAACCCTGGGCCCAAGGCTCGACCGGCGCAGCGCGGTCGGGCGGCGCGCGCTGGACTGGCCGGGCGATCCGCGCGCTTTGGCCGATGCGCTGGCGCTGAGACTCTGCGCCGGGCTGCATTTCATGGTCCGCGAAGGCCGGGCGCCGGGCCTGGCGCCGCTTTATCCGCCCGCGCCGCTGCCAAGCGAAGCGGCGCTGTGGGCGAAGGTCGCGCCGCTGCTCGACGATAAGAGGCTGGAGTCCTGGCTCGACTCCGCCCCGCAGACCAACGAGGTCGGGCGTTCGGCGGTGCTGATGAGCGGGCTGCTCGTCGTGGCGGCCCGCTTCGGCCTGCCGCTCCGGCTTTACGAGCTCGGCGCGAGCGCGGGCCTCAACCTGCTGCTCGATTTTTATCGTTACGATCTCGGCGGGTTGGCGGTGGGCGATGGCGGGTCGAGGATCCTGCTGAAGCCCGAATGGCAGGGTCCGCCGCCGCCCGCCGCGACGGTGACAATCGCCGGCCGCGCCGGCGCCGACCTCAAGCCGGCCCGCCTGCCGCAAGATGCGGCGCGGCTCCCGGCTTATATCTGGCCCGACCAGCCCGAGCGCCTCGCCATGCTCGAAGCGGCGCTCGCCATCGCCGCCGATCATCCGCCGCGGGTCGACCAGGCCGACGCCGCCGACTGGATCCACGCCAGTCTCGCGCTCGCGCCCGAGCCCGGAGTGACTCGGGTGGCGATGCACTCGGTCGCCTTCCAATATTTCGGCCCGGCCGCGCAGGCGCGGATCGCGCGGCATATCGAGGCGGCCGGATCGGCGGCTCATGCGGGCGCGCCGCTCGCCTGGCTGCGCTTCGAGAAGGAGCCGGACGCGGACATTTATTCGCTCAGGCTGCGGACCTGGCCCGGCGACGATCTATTGCTCGCCTGGACCCATCCGCATGGCCGCAAGCTGACATGGTTAACCGGCAATTAGCCATCCTAATTGTTGGGAATCCGTAATTATTGCGTTTGCACCAGTTCGTCGGTGACGTTCCAGTAACCGTCCAGCCAGCAACAGATTTCCCGCGCCGCCGGGTGATCGAAGGCGGCATAGCGGGCGCGCAAGGCGGCGCGGCGCTCGCCAAGCCGGTCGAGACCGCGATCCTGGAGCGTGAGCAGGTCCCTCGCGATCCGGGCGGCGAGATCCTCGCCCAATATGGCGCGCGCGGCGCGCTCGAAGGCGGCGCCGTAATCGTAGGAATCGCCCTTCGCGTAGCTTTCGGCGAGGGTCAAAGCGGGGATGCGGCTGAGCACGGGCTGCGAGGCGGGGTTGATGCCATGGCCGGCGATGAGCGGCGCGATCGCGGCGGATCGGCCGGTGAAGGCGCGCAGATGGAGGTGCTGCGACATGCGGGCGCCGTCATTGACCGGATAATTGTCCCACAGCATCGGCTTGCGGCCGAGCTGGTCGGCGACGCGGGCGAGGTGGCCGGGCGAATATTCGCCGGCGCAGACCTCGGCGCCGGTCCAGAAGATGCGGATCGCCGGATCGAGCAGGCGGCCGAGCTGCTCCAGATAGAAAGGCGGGCGCTGGCCGAAGGCGACGTCGAGGATCGGATCGTCCGAATAATAAGAGGGGCAGGCGAGGATCCGCGCGGCGCCGCTGCGCTCGGCCGCATGATGGACGATGGCGGCCTGGCGGACGGCGAGATCGGGGACGTCGCCGCGCATGTCGTCGAAGAGGATGGCGAGATCGTCGGGCTTGAGCAAAGCGAGCCGGGCGAGCTTGGCGGCCAGCGCGTCGCGCCAGCCGCGATCGGGGTAGAGATGGAGCTCGAACGGGCTGAGGCCGATGCCGAAGCGGACATGCTCGGCGCGGCAGATGTCGCGGAACCGGGCGAGCGCCTCGAGCTCGGGCTCGGGATGCGGCTCCTTCCAGCGGCGGCGGAGGTAAGCATCGGCCTTGGGCGCGTAGAGATAGAAAGAGAAACCGTGCGGCCGAAGCACCCTTACCGCCTCGGCGCGGTCGGCCCAGGACCACGGCCGGCCGAAAAAGCCCTCGATCAGGCCGAGCTCAGGCGCCATCGTCCCGCTCCAGGTCGTTGATCGCCTCGTTCACCGCCGTCTCGATCTCCGCCCTCGGCAGGCCGGGCGGGATCGGCGCCATGAAGCGCATGGTGACGATGCCGGCGCGCTTGACGAAGCGGCCGCGCGGCCACAGCCGGCCGCTGTTCACCGCGACCGGCACGACGGGGAGCTTCAGCGCCCGATAGAGGCCGGCAAAGCCCGATTTGACCGGCGGCCGCTCGCCCGGCTTCACCCGCGTCCCTTCCGGGAAGATCACGATCGGACGGCCCTCGGCGATGGCGGCCTCGGCGGCGCGCATCATCCGCCTCAGCGCCGCCGCGCCGCCCTTGCGGTCGATCGGGATGACGCCGTAGCGATTGACCACCCAGCCCCAGAGCGGGATGTCGATCAGCTCGCGCTTCAGCACCATTGCCGGCTGGTCGAGCATCAGGATGATCTCGAACGTCTCGAACATCGACTGGTGCTTGACCGGGACCAGGCAGGCGCCGGCGGGTGGCGTGCCCTCGACCCGCGTACGGATGCCGAGCAGGACGCGCGCGCACCAGCGGTGGAAGCGCACCCAGACATAGGCCCAGCGCCGCAGCGCCCGCGTGCCGAACAGGCTGATCGGGAAGGACAGCAGCACCGCCGGCACGGTGCCGCCGTAAAAGACCAGGACGAAGAGGAGCGAACGCAGGGCAGCCATGCTAGAGGCCGAGCAGGCCGGCGGCCCAGCCGAGCAGCAGCTTGTTATATTCCGCGAAGCTCTGGCGCAGATCGGGGCTGGTGGCGACGGCATCGGTCACGATGCTGATCCCGGACCCGACCCTGCGGCCGATCTCGTAACGGGCGCGGCGCATATGGACGTCGCTGGTGACGAGGCGGATCGAGCGGTAGCGCCGTCGCGCCAGCCAGCGCGCGACCTCCTCGGCGTTGGAGCGGGTGTCGACCGAATCCTGGCCGAGCGCGATCCGGCCCGGGAACAGGCCCGGATCGACATGATATTCGGCGGCATAATCCTGCGGCCGCACGGTGCGCGGGACGCCCGAGATCAGCATCGTCTGGGCGAGCCCCCGCTCCATCCGCTCGAAGCCGCGCTCGAGCCGGCCGGGGCCGCCGGTGAGCACGACGATAGCGTCGGTGCGCTCGTCGCCGGCCGGTCTGGGCAGCGTCAAGGCGAAGGCGCCGTAGCCGATGACATAGGCCGCGGCGACGAGCGCGAGGATGCGGAAGGTCCAGCGGATCACAGCATCCGCCCCAAGGCCCTGAGGATGGTGAGGCGCGCGACCAGCATGGCGAGCAGAACGCCGAACAAAGGCAGACCGATCAATATCCCCCAGGCGGGCGCCGGCACGCTGGCCGAGCCGAGCAGCTCGGAGCCGAGCGCCTGGACCCTCTGGCCGATGCCGATCAGCACGAGCGCGGCGAGGATGAAGCCGACCAAGCCGCCGAACAAGGCGTCGAGCGCGATCCGCCGCTGGAACAGGCGGGCGACCTGGACGTCCGTCGCGCCCATCAAGTGGAGCACCTCGATCGTCGAGCGGTGCATGTCGAGCGCGGCCCGCGCGGCGAGCACGACGGTGGCGGCGGTGGCGGCGACCATGAGCAGGACGAGACCCGCTGCGAGCCATTTCAGGGCGCCGATCAGCGAAGCCAGCGGCGCCAGCCACTGGCCGTTATCGTCGACCCGGGCGGCCGGCGCGGCGGCGGCGACGGCGCGCTCCAAGGCGGCAAGCGCCTGATGGCCCTCGGGGGTCAGATCGACGTCGATCAAGGCGGGGACGGGGATGTCGCTTTCGAGCCCGCCGGTGCCAAGCCAGGGCTCGAGCAGCCGGTGAATCTCCTCTTCCGGCACCGGGCGGACCGCGATCACGCCGGGCAGATTTTCGATCGCGCGCGCGGCCGCGGCGGCCTGGGCCTGGCGCCGGGCGGGATTGGCCTCGACGATCTGGATGGTGACGCGGCCGCCAATCTGGTCGTCGAGCCGGGAGGCGGCGCTGGCCAGGCCCATGCCGGCGGCGGCGGCGAGCACGGTCAGGAACATCATGATCGCGATCACCCAGGGCATCGGCCCCGACAGCCGCCCCTCCGGAAGCAGGCCGCGCTCGGCCCGGCCGAATTTGCGGACGCCGCCTTTCATGCCGGGCCCTTCACGTGTCGGCCCGCTTCGGCGGATGGCGCAGCGCCCCGGTCGGATCGGCGATCTGGCCGCGGTCGAGCCGCAGCATCTCGGAGCGCTGGATGCGCGAGAGGAGGTGGAGATCGTGAGTGGCGACGACGACGGTGGTGCCGAGCTTGTTCAGGCTGTCGAAGAGATGGAGCAGCCGGTGCGCCATTTCCGGATCGACATTGCCCGTGGGCTCGTCGGCGACGAGCAATTCGGGCCGGCCGATCACCGCGCGGGCGATGGCGACGCGCTGCTGCTCGCCGCCCGAAAGCGTCGCCGGGCGGGCGCTGGCGCGGTCGGCGAGCCCGACCCAGGCGAGCATCTCGCGGACCGGCGTTTCCAGATCCCTGTCCTCGACGCCCGCAACCCGAAGCGGCAGCGCGACGTTGTCGAAGGTGGAGAGATGCGGAACCAGCCGGAAATCCTGAAAGACGACGCCGATCCGCCGGCGAAAGCCCGGCAGGCGCGCGCGCGGCATGGTGACGATGTCCTCGCCGAACAGCCGGATCAGGCCGCGGCTCGGCCGGAGCGCGAGATAGAGCAATTTGAGCAAGCTTGTCTTGCCGGCGCCCGACGGCCCGGTCAGGAAGTAGAAGCCGCCTTCCTTCAGCGAGAAAGCGAGATCGGACAGCGTCTCGGCGCCGGTGCCGTAGCGCAGCCCGACATTTTCGAACTGAACGATCGAACCCATCCCGCTCAGTGTCTGCCTCCCCGGCATGAATCCACGTCTGACGCCATGGCATGGCGGCGGCGTCGGCTTCAAGCGTCTCGCCGCCCCTTTGCCAGAGAGCGCGGCTTGCATCGCCCGTCCACGGCGTGCTTAGAGTCCGTGGCACCTCGTTGGAGTGCGCGCCGCCGATGATCCTGTCCTGCCCGTCCTGCAAGACCCGCTACGTCGTGCCGGACAGCGCGATCGGGCCCACCGGCAGGAAGGTGCGCTGCGCCGCCTGCCGCTTTTCCTGGGTGCAGGATCCGCCGCCGCTCGACCTCAAGACCGCCGCGCCTGCCGCGTCGGAGGCCGCGCCCGCCGCCGCAGCGCCGGCGCCGGCGCCGCCGCGCGAGGAGCCGGCGCCGCCGCCCTCCTGGCTTCCGCCTGAGCCGGAGGCGACCGACGAGCGGCCTTTTTACCGGCCGCGGCGCAACCGTGCCCGGCTCTGGACCATCGTCGCGCTCGCCGCGGGCCTGCTGATGGTCGGCGCCGTGGTGGCGCTCCAGGTCTTCGGCCTGCCCGATTTCGCCCAGCGCTTCTGGCTGCCGGTGCGCAACGCCAGCGCGCTCACCATCAGCGGCCAGGTCGAGCCGACCCGGCTCGAGAGCGGCCAGGACATGCTCACTTTGCGCGGCGAGATCGTCAACCGCAGCGACGAGGTCCAGCGCATCCCGCAGATCCGCGCCGAGCTGCGCGACGCGCAGGACCGGGTCGTCCATGCCTGGCAGATCGCGCCGCCGGCCCCCGAAATCGGCCCGCGCGGACGCATTCGTTTCGACAGCGCCGAGCGCGGCGTGCCCCGCGGCGGCCGCAACCTCACCTTGAGCTTCGGCCCGATCTCCTGAGCACCCAGGCGAATCGGCTGAATTGCAGCAGGGCGCAGACCAGCATGCCGATGCCGGCCGCATAAGCGAGGCCGGCCGCGCCCCAGCCGCTCCGGACCAGCAGCCAGCCGAGACCGCCGGTGACGAGGAAGAAGGCGATGATGCCGTTGAGGCTCGCCCAGACCTGCTCGCCGAGCGAGCGCAAAGCCGCCCCGAACACATATTGGAGGCCGTCGAACATCAGGAACGCGCCCATCACCGACAGCATCGCTGCGGCGAGCGCGCGCACCTCGGGATCGTCCGAGAACGGCCAGACCAGGGAGGGTGCGAAGAAGACGAGCAGGAGCGAGACGGCGCCAAGCAGCAGGCCGGCGAGCGCGGCGGCGATCAGCGCCCGCGGCCAGGCCTGATCGCGCTCGCCGGCGCCGATCGCGTTGCCGACGCGCACGCCGGCCGCCGAGCCGAAACCCATCGACAAAGCGAAAGCGATATTGTGGACCGCCAGCATCGCCTGGAAAGCGGCGGCGGCGGCGAGGCCGAGTTGGGTCGAGAGCACCATCAGCCAGGCGAAGCCGGCAAGCTCCAGCGCGGCGCCGATCGCCGGCATCAGCCCGAAGCCGGCGAGGCGCGGCACACCGGCCAGAGCGCGCTTGAGCGCCGCCGCCGACCAATCGCGCACGCCGCGCTCGCGCGAGCGCGGCAGCCGCCAGATCAGGACCAGCATGAACAGCGCGCCGGCCGCGGACACGCTCGCGGTCGCATAAGCCGCACCGACCGCGCCCAGGGCCGGCAATCCGAAATGGCCGCCGACCCAGGCCCAGGCGAGCAGGCCGTTGACCGGCAGCATGGTGAGATTGACCGCCATCACCCGGCGCGGCCGGCTGATCCCCTCGAGGAAATAAGAAGAGGCCGCGAGCACGAACTGGAACGGGAAAGCGAGCGCCATCGCCTGCACGACGGCGGCGCCCGGGGCGCGCAAACCCGGCTCGACCCCGGCCAGCGAGAGCAGGTCGAACGCCCAGGTCGCCAGCGCCGCCGTCACGCTGAGGCCGACGGCGAGGCCGAGGACCAGGCCCGAGCGGAAGATGTCGCCGGTTTCGGCGAGCCGGCCGCCGCCGTCGGCGCGCGCGGCGTGGACGAGCACTCCGGTCAGCCCGGCAAAGCCGATGACGATGGCGAGGAAGGTCAGGATCCGGCTCGCCGCCAGCGCCGCCAACTCGGCCGTGCCATAATGGCCGACCACGACGACGTCGATCAGGTGCATCAACGTCCAGTTGAGGCTGGTCAGCATGATCGGCCAGGCCAGGCGCAAGATGCGCCTGGCCTCCATCATCGAGTCTGCCCGGTTGTCGTCCATCGCCGCCGCCGATAGACGGTCCCCATGCGGATCGGAATACTGACGGGCGGAGGCGACGTGCCGGGCTTGAATGCCTGCATCCGCTCGGTCGTGCTGTCGGCCGACGCGCTCGGCTGGGAGGTGACGGGCTTCCGGCGCGGCTGGGAGGGGGTGATGGCGATCGACCCCGCCGATTCGACCAGCATAAAGACGCACAGCCTGCCGCTCACCCGCGAGGGCGTGCGCGGCATCGACCGGACCGGCGGCACCATCCTCCACACGTCGCGGCGCGACCCCAGGACCGCGAAGGAAGGCGACCGGACCGGCCATGTGCTGGAGGTCCTGGAGGCGCTCGGCATCGGCGCCATGATCACCCTCGGCGGCGACGGGACCTTGCGCTTCTCCGCCCATCTCGCCGCGCAGGGCATGGCCGTGATCTCGGTGCCCAAGACGATGGACAATGACGTTTACGGCACCGATTATTGCATCGGTTTCTCGACCGCGGTCAGCCGCTCGGTCGAGGCGATCAACGCGCTTCGGACCACGGTCGAGAGCCACGAGCGGATCGGCGTCGTCGAATTGTTCGGGCGGCGCAGCGGCGAGACCGCTCTCCTCGCCGGCTTCCTCGCCCAGGTCGACCGCACCGTGATCGCCGAGGTGCCGGCCGATCTCGACGTGCTGCTGCCCTTGCTTGCCGAGGACAAGGCCAGCAATCCCGCCAATTATGCGATGTGCGTGATCTCCGAGGGGTCGAGGATCGCCGGCGAGGACGCGACTGGCGGCGACGGCGACATCGCCAAGCCGGCGAGCGAGCGCGCGGAAGGCGGCGTCGGTCAAAGGCTCGGCCGGGCGATCACCAGCCGGCTCGGCGACGGCGTCGTCATCCAGGAGCTTGCTTATCTGATGCGCTCGGGGGAGCCCGACGCGATGGACCGGATGGTCGGCTTCGCTTTTGGCGGCCTCGCCGTGCAATTGCTCGAGCGCGGCGAGAAAGCGCGGATGGTGACGCTCTCCGACGGCAATTACAGCCATGTTCCGATCGATACGTTGCTCAAGGGGCGCAAGTCGGTCGATGTCAGCGCGCTCTACGACAAGGCGGCCTATCGCGCGCGCTTGATGCGGGTCGAGGGCATGCCGATGTTCCTGTATTGAGGGGAGGCTAGGGGACAGTTACTTTTCCGCACGGTCGCGCCGGATTGGCGAGGCGGTGCGGAAAAGTAACTGTCCCCCAGTCCACGGAGGCACGATGCAAGGCGCGGACGTTGAACGAATCGCCAGGGAAGGCGTCGAGGCGCTCCGTAGCGGACGCGCGGCCCAGGCGCGCAGCCGCTTCGAGCAGGTGACGATGAGCGGGCGCGCCACTATCCAGATCTGGCTGCTCCTCGCCACCGCCTGCCGCGCTTTGGGCGATTCGGCCGCCGAGGAGGCCGCGCTGGACCGGGCGCTCGAGATCGAGCCGCGCACGGTGCGCGCGCATATCATGAAGGCCGATTGCCGGCTGAAGGCGGGCGACGACCGGTCCGCCCAGCATTATTACCGAAGCGCGCTCCACAGCGCCGAGGGCCAAAGGGTCCCGGACGACCTGCTCGCCGAGCTCCGCCGCGCCGAGGCGGCGATGACCGCGATCAGCGCGAAATTGACCGCCAAGAGGGAGGAGAATCTGGCCGCTTTGGGCTTCCCGCAGGGCCGACGCAGCGCCCGCTTCCAGCAGGCGCTCGACATCAGCGCGGGCCACAAGCAGATCTTCCTCCAGGAGCCGACCGTCTTCTACTTCCCCGGCCTGCCGCAGATCCAGTATTACGACACCGAAGCGTTCGACTGGGTTCCCGGCGTCGAGGCGGCGTGGCGCGCCATCCGCGCGGAGATCGAGGCGGCGCTGGCCGTGGGCAGACAGGGCTTCCGCCCCTATATCCAGTCCGAGGCCAATCGGACCCGCCTCGACGACAATCCGCTGCTGGACAATGCGGACTGGAGCACGCTCTTCCTCTGCGAGAATTCGAAAGTGGACGACGAGGTAGTCGGGCGCTTTCCCGCGACCTGGGAGGCGGTGCAGGTGGCGCCGCTGCCGCTTATCCCGAAATCCTCGCCGACGGTGATGTTCTCGTTGCTGCGCCCGGGCGCTCGGATCAACCCGCATAGCGGCGTCCACAATGCCCGGCTCACCTGCCATTTGCCGCTGATCGTCCCCCCCGATTGCGGCTTTCGCGTCGGCAACGAGGTTCGGCAATGGGAGGAGGGCAAGCTCCTCGTCTTCGACGATTCGATCGAGCATGAAGCCTGGAACGGCAGCGCGCAGGACCGCGTGGTGCTGATCTTCGACATCTGGCGGCCCGAGCTCAGCGAACAGGAGCGCCGCGAGCTCACCGCTTTGTTCCAGGGCGCCCCCGTCGACTAGGCTCGGCGCGGTTGGCTCCAAACCCCCGTCATTCCAGCGAAAGCTGGAATCTCTTTTCCTTCGCAATGAAGAAGTGAGATTCCAGCTTGCGCTGGAATGACGAGATTCGAACTGAACCCGAAAGGCCAGACCCTATCGCGGAAAGGCGGATTGCGCCCCATCATCGGCTTTGCTAGAGGCGCCGCTCCTACCGACCCTGGCGGCATCGCCCGGGGGCATGACGTGCGGTCGTGGCGGAACTGGTAGACGCGCAGCGTTGAGGTCGCTGTGGCCGCAAGGCCGTGGAAGTTCGAGTCTTCTCGACCGCACCATTTTCAGCTCTAAGAGCTAGCCCCTTGCTCCACTATGGGAACGAAAAAGGCCAAGGCTCGCCAAGGCTACTCATCCATCGCAATGCGTCCTTCCGGATACCGCCCTGCTCCGATCATCTTTTCCGCGATTACCAACAGTCATCATCCCTATCCTCTTGGAATTTGATCATATCCAATTCGGCGAGGGTGTTGCGGGAAGCCGGTCTGCCAAAGCGCATAACCGGCCGGACGTGCGCTGATGCACGAAGATAAAGGACGATATCTTCGTCGCTGACGTTGTCGAACGCATCCGCGACCTCATCAAACAGTTCGCCGATGACTTCGTCGGCGAGTGCCTCAGCTTCCTCATCAGGAACGAAGAACACCTTCGTCGGCCCCTCGCTGTCGGGTTCATCTTCAAACTTGCTCATCATCAAGATCCCTCTCGTTGGAGAGCCCCAAAATCCCTCGGTCGCGAACTTCGGCCGCGAAGCGATGGAGCTGGCGGTAGGAAAGCCCTGTGATTTTGGACAGGGTCGTCATCGTGAACTTTTCGTCCCGGGTGGTTACATCCATCGCCCTGAGACCTTGCGCTACGGTTGTGGCGTGAGGGACAGGCAGGGTAGCGATCCTTTGCAGAACATCCTCCCAGAAGAGCCTCTCGTCCACTCCCGGATACGGATCGGCGATCGCGTCTAACGGATCCGAGCCAGGCTCGTCTGGATAACGTGCCCTCGGCACGATCCTGTAGTCTTCGCAGCGAGCGCGGGCGCGTCGGCATTCATCGATATAAACGTTGCGCAGCACCGCCTTGCACCATCGTTCCGCACCCGCGCGGAACTCCTCGTCTCGATAAAACACCGATAAGTCCGGCCCATCCGTGTGCTGCTGAAAAAAGTCCGCGATGCGCGAGACAACTTCTTGCACCAGATCCTCGGGCTCGCAATTGAGCCGGACTTTTGTATTCTGAAATGCCCTCGCTCGCGCGAGCAGGCGTGCCGTGAGCCGCCGGTAGAATTCCCACTCATCCCTTTTCGCATTCGTCATGGCGAAGTCGCCCTGGCTGGAGTTGGTCGTGCTCTTTTCTGGTAGATCGTACGCAGCCCACATTTTCTGACGCTGAACGGAAAAAAAGATTCGGGTCTGCGAGCGCAAGAAAATCATCACCGCCGACGATTTTCCACGCAACGGCGATTTTGAATTCAAGCGGAGGATAGACCGATGGCGGCACAAGAACCTCTCGCGGCATTGGGTCAGGCGGTGTCTGGAATGCGCACCGCGCATGGAGCCGGCCGCCTGACATTAGTGGGGAGTACGGGCTGGGCCCTGGAATTCAGGCATGGCGCGCATGCGATTGTGGAGCCATTTGCTGGCTGTGGGAGTCTGTCCCAGGTCTTCCAGCGGTTCATGATACTCGATGATACCGTCTTCCTCGGGATCTTTCTGTTTGCCGCAATCCTCCTGGTCTCAACCGTCTCACTGGGAATTGGCTTATGGCGTCTTGCTGGGCTCGTCCGAGCTTGGACGGGCCGGATGTTGAGACCTCAACCCGCAGCTTCGGCGGATGATCAACCTTGATGCCGGATCCCCTTGCCCTGGGTCAAATGGCGCTTTCTGCGCTTCCAGACAGGGTCACTATGAGAAGGGACGAGAGAGTCGGGATGGCGATTTCGTGCATCTCGACCGCACCATTTTACAATCCATGACGATGAGGGCATCACCGCCTGATGGCGGGGGCCCCCATCGACACGCGCATCAGCCCGAAGCGGAAGCTCGGGTTCGTGATGTGCATCGCGCTCGTCGTCGGCAACATGATCGGCACCGGCATCTTCCAGCTGCCGCGCAATCTCGCGCCGATGGGCTGGAACAGCGTCTTCGGCTGGCTGGCGACGATCGCCGGCACGCTCTGCCTCGCCGTCGTTCTGCTCCGGCTGGCGCGGGGACGGGCGGACGGCTGCGGCCCTTATGCTTATCCGGCGGCGGCCTTCGGGCCCGGGACGGGCTTCGTCGTCGCCTGGTCCTACTGGATCTCCTGCTGGACCGTGAATGCGACGCTCGCCGTCGCCGTCGTACAGAATCTGGCGTTCATCTGGCCGGGGCTCGCGGCCCCCGGAATCGCCGCCCCCGCGGCGCTCGCCATCCTGTGGCTGTTCACCTTCGTCAATTGCCTGGGCGTGCGCGAGGCGGGCAAGGTGCAGGTGCTGACCTCCGTGCTGAAGCTGCTGCCGCTGGCCGGCGCGATCCTCGTCGCTTGCTGGTTCCTCGCGCGGGGCGGAGCGGTGCCGGTGCAGCAGGAGTCGGTCCCGATCGCGGCGGGGAGCATCCAGGCGGCGGCGACGCTGGCGCTGTTCGCCATGCTGAGCTTCGAAAGCGCGATGGTCGTCGGCGACCGGGTCGAGAATCCGGAACGCAACGTGCCGCGCGCGACCATGTGGGGCACGTTGATCGCGGGCCTCATCTATCTGCTCTGCTCGTCGGCCGTGTCGCTGCTGCTGCCGCATGAGGCGGTCGCGCAGACTCAATCGCCCTTCGCCCTCTTCTTCTCGACCCTGGTCCATCCGGCCCTGGGTCCGGTCGTCGCAGCCTTCGTCGCGATCGCCGCGCTCGGCGCCCTCAACGGCATCATCCTGGTGCAGGCGGAAATGCCTCTGGCGCTCGCCCGCGAAGGCCTGCTCCCGCAATCATTGGCCCGCTTCAACCGATGGGAGATTCCCTGGCGGATCCACATCATCTCCAGCGGGCTGGCGACTTTGCTGCTGATCGCCAATTACACGCAGAGCCTCGCGACCTTGTTCACCTTCATGGTGCTGGTGACGACGTCGGTCTCGCTCATCTTCTATCTGGTCGGCACGCTGGCCGCCTTGTGGCTCAGGGCGAAGGGGCGGATGCAGGGATCGGCGGGCTTCGTCCTGATCGGCCTTGCCGCCGTCGCCTATTGCCTTTGGGCCTTTTACGGCGCCGGCGTGAAGGAGAGCCTGTGGAGCCTCGGCATGACCGCGGTGGCGCTTCCGGTCTACCTGCTCATGCGCCGGGCAAACCGCTCCAGCCCGGCGCCGGCGGCGCGTCGAGCCGAGTCTCAGGAATCAACCGCCTGAGCTTCTTCGCGAAGCTCCTCAGGCAGACCTCGCTGCGGCCGAGCGGCCCCGGCGCGTAGAGCGACGAGGCCATGCCCTGCTGGACGCGCCGAATGAGAACGGTGTCCTCGTCATTGACGCGGCGGTTGATCCGCCAGTTGAGGTAGCGCGCCGCCTTCAGCGCGCGGCCGGCGCCGGGCAAGGCGTAGCTGATCTCGCGGATCATCGTTTCGGTCGGGCCGACCGGCACGAAATGCATGAAATCGACCTGGTCGGGATAGATGTCGATGGCGACGTTTGGCCAGAGCTTGAAATAGAGCCACGTGCGGCCCGCCTCGGCCGGCAGCAGCGCCTGATAGGCGCGCTCGGAGAGGTTCGCGGAAGGCCGCTCGACGAGCTCGCCGGACATCCGGTCGACATGCGGCCCGGCCTCGATCCTATAATCGCCGCCGAACAGGCGGGTCAGGCCGGGATGGGCGACCCTGATGTGGAGCCCGTCCGAATAATTGTCGGCGACGTTCTTCCAGTTGACGTCGCGCGGCCGCATCGTGATCCGGCCGATCGCCTGCAAGTCCTCGAGGCGGTGGGGGGCGGCTTCGGAATCGTAGGGCGCCATCATCTCGGCGACGCTGGGGCCGCCGCCCTCGAGCCGGACGAAGAGGAAGCCGCGCCAATTTTCCAGCGCCACCGGCGCGAGGCCGTGCGTGGCGGGATCGAGCCCCGGATAATCCTCGCGCTGCGGCACGCCGACGAGGCGGCCGTCCGAGGCATAGGTCCAGGCGTGATAGGGGCAGGTCAGCCGCTTCGCGCAGCCCGCCTCACCGTCGACCAGCCGCGAGCCGCGGTGGCGGCAGACATTGGCGAAAGCGCGCACGGCGCCGTCATCCCCCCGGATCACGAGGATGCTCTCGTTCAGGATTTCGAGCGTGCGCCATTCGCCCGCCTTGGCGATGTCGTTGGCGTGGCAGACTATCTGCCAGGCGGGCCGGATCAGCCGCGCCATCTCGACCCGGAAATATTCGGGGTCGTGATAGACCCAGCCCGGCAGGCTCAAATCCTCCTGGGCATCGGCCTCGCGGGGCTTCAGGCGGGCGATTTCGGACATGTCCGCCTCCTAGCCTGTCCCGCAAAGTCGCGCCAGACGACTTCATCCCGACCTGAGCGGCGACGCGCGGTGCCGGCCTACCGGAACCCTACGGTAGGAACAGCCCTCGCACTCCGGCATTGCAGTATCTATCTAGGAGAATAGTTATTCACCTCAACGTCATAATGTCCGTGTCCATTTTTATCCATATCATTGATGAGGATGCCGCGGCGCGCGGCGCAACGAGTTTCTTTCTCGCGAGCCAAGGCTATTCGCCCCGGATCTATGGTAGCGTTGGCGAGTTCCTGAGCTCCGTCAGGCTCCACGATCGTCGCGACTCCGCTTGCATCTTGCTGAGCGTCGGCAATGGCTCCGCGGCATGTTGCGACGTGCGGGACGAAATGAGCCGGCGCGGAATCGCGATGCCGCTAATTGGGATGAGCGCCGGATGCGACGTGGTCACGGCAGTCAACGCGATGAAGGGAGGCGCGGCCGACTTCCTGCCCAAACCCGTGAGCGAGTCCGATTTGATCGGCGCCATTGAGCGCGCCATCGATGGCGGCAGCAAAGAGGCGTGCCGGAATGCCGCGCAAGCCACAGCGCGGGTCCGGTTGGAGGCCCTGTCGCCGCGTGAGCGGCAGATTCTGCGCGGCCTGCTTGCCGGGATGAGCAATAAGGCGATCGCCAAGCGCCTGGATGTCAGTCCGCGGACCGTGGAGATGCATCGAGCCAATATGATGGCCGACCTCGCGCTTTCGTCCCTGGCCGAAGCCATTCGTCTGGCCATCGAAGCGGAATTGGACCCGCTGGAGCAAAGCGGCGCTTGCGGCGCGCCCACCGCCGAAGCCTTGCGGCCGCCTCCCCCGATCAAACCGGCCCGCCGTTCGCCAAGCAACCAGGGCACCTCGCTGGCGGCTCTCCTTCCGCCCGTTCTGGACGCCCTGGAGGGAACGACCGACTGTGTCTTCCTGCTCGATCGCGATTTTAACTTCACGTACTTCAACAGCAACGCTGTGGCAGCGATTGCTGGCGGCCGCGAGCTGGTCGGATCGAATCTCTGGAATGCATTCCCCCGCACCGAGGAAACTCGGGCAGCCGCCTTTCTGCGCGCCGCGGCGGGCCAACGAAAATCGGTGAGGTTCGATTTCTTTCACCCGGATCTGGCCCGATGGTTCAAAGTCAATATTCGTCCCATCCCGAGCGGCCTCCAGGTGTTCTTCCGCGACCTGACCATCGAGCGGGGCGCGGCGGCAGCGCTGCGCGGGGACGACATATCCATCCCCTAAGCGTCGGGTGAGGAAAGGCCGCCATGGGAGCGGGCTGCTCGGCGCCCGAGGCGTAGCACTACGGTAGCACCGGCTAGCGACCGATTCAGCCGCGCGCGCCAATGGGTCTTCATCCGATAGGAGAGTCTCATGGACCGGGTTGAAACGCTTTGCGCCGAACATCGTCAAATCAGGATTCTGGCCGCTCGCCTGAATGAATTCATTGCCCGGAGCACGCCGCCGGATCCGGTGGAATTCTTGTATTTCCGGCGGGAGTTCGGGCGCACGCTGATCCGGCACCTCAAGAAAGAGGATTGGTTGATCTATCCTCGGCTGAAGGCGAGCAGCCGATCCGAGCTTCGAGAGATTGCAGCGCGCCTCTGCTCCGAGCTTGGCTCGTTCGAAGAGGCGTTCGGCAGCTATGGACGTCGATGGACGAGCGGCGGAATCTCCAAAGATTGGCCCGGCTTTCGAGAAGAGACGCACGCTATGGTGCAGCTGCTCCACCGTCGTATGGCCCTCGAAGAGAGCGAGCTCTATCCGCTGGTCGATGTTTGGACGCCGTCAGCCGCCCGCCTCGGCTCGCGAGTTGAGCGCCAGACGACTTCGCCTTGACCGCGCCCGTGGCCCGCACCACATCGCCGCCATGGACAAGTTGGACCTTCCCGAGGAGGAGTGGCGCAGACGCCTGACCGCCGAGCAATATCACGTGCTGCGCGAGGGCGGCACCGAGCGCGCCTTCACCGGGGTGCTCTACGACAATCACGCCGACGGCGCCTATCGCTGCGCGGCCTGCGGCAATCAGTTGTTCGACAGCGGCACCAAGTTCGAGAGCGGCAGCGGCTGGCCGAGCTTCACCGGCCCGGCGGCGAAGGACCATGTCACGCTCCACGACGATAGCAGCCACGGCATGGTCCGCACCGAGGTGCGCTGCGCCAAATGCGGCGGCCATCTCGGCCACGTCTTCCCGGACGGCCCCGGCCCGGAGGGGCTGCGCTACTGCATCAACTCGGCCGCCCTCGATTTCGACGAACGGGACGGCCCAACGGAAGGCGCCAGCTAAGGCCGTGTTAATACGGCGCGCGCTTCTGCTTGCCGCGATGACTCGCCGACTCTATCCCTAGCCGCGCCATGGCCACCGCCGCCGAAGACCCCTCCCCGCGCCCGCGTTCGCGCTTCCGGCGAATCCTCGGCGCCGGCCTCAAGGTGTTCGCCTATCTGACCGTGATCGGCCTGATCGCGCTCGGCATCGCCGTCTCCGTCGCGGTCAGCCAGCTGCCCTCTTATGGCGAGCTCGTCCGCCGCGGCGATCTCGGGCAGATGATCCGGATCCGCGCCGCCAACGGCCAGATCATCCATACGATGGGGCCAAGCTTCGGCGAATGGATCCCCTATGAGCGGATCCCGCCGGTGATGCGCGACGCCATCGTCGCGGTCGAGGACCGGCGCTTCCGCTCGCATCCCGGCGTCGACCCGATCGGCCTGTTCCGCGCCATCGGCGTCCGCTTCCAGGAGGGGAACTGGCGCCAGGGCGGATCGACCATCACCCAGCAGCTCGCCCGCAACATCTTCTTGAACAACGACCGCACCTTCGCCCGCAAGATGCGCGAGGGCGTGCTGGCGCTGGCGCTGGAATGGCGCTTCTCCAAGGACCAGATCCTCGAACTCTATCTGAACCGCGTCTATTTCGGCGGCGGCGCCTATGGCATCGACGCCGCCGCGCGCCGCTTCTTCGGCCATAGCGCGACGAGGCTCAGCGTCGGCGAAGCGGCGATCATCGCCGGCCTGGTCAAGGCGCCCTCCAACTATTCGCCGACCGCCGATGTCGCCGCGGCGCGCGACCGCGGCCGGGTCGCGCTCGAACTGATGGTCGAGAATGGCGCGATCACCCAGGCCCAGGCCGACGCCGCCGATCTCGATTCCATCCAACTCGCCCGAGTCACCCAGCGGCAGAACAGCAACCGCTATTTCATCGATTGGGTGCTGCCCCAGCTCGACACCCTGATCGACGAAACCCGGGCGCCGCTCGACGTGTGGACGACGATCGACCCCAATATGCAACGCGCCGCCGACGCCGCGATCAACGCCAATGCGCCGCGCGGCGCGCAAGGGGCGCTGGTTTCGCTCGACCGCGACGGCGCGGTCAGGGCGATGGTCGGCGGGCGCGATTATGTCGGCTCGAACTACAACCGCGCCACCCAGGCCAATCGCCAGCCCGGCTCCTCGTTCAAATTGTTCGTCTATCTGGCCGCTCTGGAGGCCGGCTACCGGCCCGAAACGATCGTCCAGGACGAGCCGATCACGATCAACGGCTGGACCCCGCGCAACGACAATGGCCGCCATGCCGGGCCGATCGCCTTGAGGATTGCCTTCGCTTATTCGGTGAACACGGTCGCGGTCCGCCTCGCCCAGCAGGTCGGCACGCGCGCGGTCGCCGACATGGCGCAGCGGCTCGGCATCACCACCAGGATCGCCACCAATCCGAGCATGGCCCTGGGTTCGTCCGAGGTCCGCCTGATCGACATGACCCGGGCCTATGCCGCGATCGGGCGCGGCGGCATCTCGGTCTCACCCTATGGCATCCGCCGGGTGACGACGACCGACAACACCATCCTCTACCAGCACCCGGCCGACGAGCCGCGCACCCTGGTCGCGCCCTGGGTGGCGGCGCAGATGACCGAATTGCTCCAGGGCGTCGTCCAGGTCGGCACCGGCCGCGCCGCCCAGCTCGGCCGGCCGACCGCCGGCAAGACCGGGACGACGACCTCGAACAAGGACGGCTGGTTCATCGGCTTTTCGAGCGGGCTCACCACCGGCGTGTGGATGGGCCGCGACGACAATCGCGCTTTGCCCGGCCTTTCCGGCGGCCGCGCGCCGGCCGCCGCCTTCCACGATTATATGACGCGCGCCGTCGCCAACCGGCCGGTCGAGCAATTCGCCACCGACGTCAACGGCCCCGAATGGCAGGTCGACGAGGGCGATAACCAGATCTTCCTCGCCCCGCCCGACGACCAGCCTTTGGTCGACGCCGACGGCAATCCGATCGAGCCCGGGCCGGCGCCCGAAGACGAGCCGCGCCGGCGCGGGCCCGACGAGGCCGTTCAGCCCGAGGATGAAGGGCTCCAGCCCGACGACGAGGACGATCGCGGACGCGGACGCGACGACCGCCGGGGCGACACCTACGCGGCTTAGGAGTCGGGTCGATCAGACCGAGACGTCATTCCAGCGAAAGCCGGAATCTCTTTTCCCTACCGGCGCATCCAAAAAGTGAGATTCCAGCTTTCGCCGGAATGACGGCACTTCCGTCCCCGCAGGTCTCACCGCGGCCCGACGCGGTGCAAGGCGGCGCCTTCGCGCTTCAGCCAGGCGCGGGCGGGGCGGGGGTCGGCGCCGAGCAGGTCCGCCAGGAAGGCGTGGAATGCCGGGCCATGGTTGAGATGGACGCGGTGCGCGACCTCGTGCGCGACGGTGGCGCGGCGGACGAAATCGGGCGCGAGGATCAGCCGCCAGCTGTAGCGGATCGCGCCGCCGCTCGAGCAGCTGCCCCAGCGCGACACCGGATCGCCAATACCGATTCGCGCCACCGTCACGCCCGCTTTGGCGGCGAATTCGGCGGTGTCGCGCTTGAGCAAAGCGAGCGCCTCGGCCTTCAGCCAGCGCAGGATCCGCCGCTCCAGCCCGTCGAGCGGGCCGCCCGCCATCAGCCGTCCCTCAATCCGCTCGATCCGCCGCGGCCGGGCGGCGTCCCAGTCGATCAGATGGGGTTCGCCGAGCAACGGCACCGCCGCGCCCGGCGCGAAGGCCAGCGGCGGCGGGATGTCGGCGAGCGCCTTCTCGATCCAGGCGCGATGGCCGCTCGCCCAGGCCAGGGCGCGGCGCTGCGAGACGCGGCGCGGCACGGTGAGCAGCACCGAGCGCGTGCGCGGATCGACGCTGAGCCTCATTCGCCGCGCGCGCGGCGACACCTTGAGCCTGACCGGCGTCTCCCCGATCAGGTGATCAGAGGATGCGGTCGACGAGATGATGGTCCAGATCGCCAGCGTCATCCTCCGATATCGTCCAGCCGCGCACCGATATGCCCGCCTCGTGCACGGTCTCACGGCTGCCGCTGACCAGATAATGCCAGTCCGCCAATGGCTTGCCCTCGCCGCGCAGCCGGTAGGCGCAGGTTTGGGGCAGCCAGTCTATCTCGCGCATCTTGGCCGCGTCGAGCCGCACGCAATCGGGCACGAAAACGCGGCGCAATTTGTAGTTGGAGCAACGGCAGCTGGCCCGGTCGAGCAGGCGGCAGGCGACGTTGGTGGCGTGGAGCGCGCCCGTCTTTTGGTCCTCGAGCTTGTGCAGGCAGCATTTGCCGCAGCCGTCGCACAAAGCCTCCCATTCCTCGCGGTTGAGGCTTTCGATCGGCTCTTCCCAGAAGCGCTCCCTCATCGCACCCACCGGTCGAGCTCGGCCGCGACTCCGTCCGGGCCCTTGTCGTGGGGAATGATCGCGAGCGGCAGGCGGTCCGGCCCGTAGAGCACGGCGATTCGGGTGTGGTTCATCAGATAGCCGCCCGCCGGCCCCGGACCGCGCCCGTAATTGATGCGATAGGCGCGCGCGACGGCGGCAATCTCGTCCGCGCTGCCGGTCAGGCCGATCAGGCGCGGATGAAAGGCGGCGACATAGCGGCGGAGCACGGCCGGCGTGTCGCGCTCCGGATCGATAGTGATGAAGATGGGCTGGACCCGCGCGGCGCGGGCCGCGTCGCTGGTCTCGAACCGCCTCAGCCCCGCGCCGATCACCTGGAGATCGACCGGGCAGACGTCCGGGCAGAAGGTGTAGCCGAAATAGACCAGCCGGTATTTGTCGGCGAAATCGCGGTCGCCGACCCGGCGGCCATTCTGGTCGGTCAAGGCGAGCGGACCGCCCATGGGCGCGCCCTTGAGCGGCGGATCCCCGGCCGGCTCGGGCGCGCAGGCGCCGAGCAGCACCGCCAGCAGCAGGGAAATCAGGGCCGCGGGACGGCGGAGGGCGCATTCGTTCATGACAGCCTCAGCCTTGCTTTGCTAAAGCCCTGCGATCAAGTGCAATGGAATGGGGACGACGAGGCTCATGGCCAGGACGAACAGGCTTTTGCTCTGGGGGGCGCTGATGGCGGCGGGCGCGGCGCCGGTCGTGGCGCAGAGCTATTCCGAGGGCTTCACCTTCCTGAAGGCAGTGCGCGAGCGCGACGGCGCCACCGCCGAGCGGATCCTGTCCAATCCGAGCTCGACCGCGATCAACATCCGCGATCCCTCGACCGGCGAAAGCGCGCTTCACATATTGGTGCGCGGCCGCGACTCCGGCTGGCTCAATTATATGCTCGGCCGCGGCGCCCGTCCCGACGCGGCGATGAATGACGGCACGACGCCCTTGATCCTCGCCGCCCAGATCGGCTGGGTCGACGGAGCCCGGTCGCTGCTGGCGCGCGGCGCCAACCCCAATCTCGGCGACCGCAGCGGCATGACGCCGCTGATCGTGGCGGTCCAGCGCCGCGACCTGCAGATCGTGCGGCTGCTCCTGTCGCGCCGCGCCGATCCCAACCAGACCGACAATTCGTCGGGCAATTCGGCGATCGATTATGCCCGCCAGGACAGCCGCTCGGCCGCGATCCTGCGCGAGCTGGAGCAGGTCCGCGCGCGCCCCGCCCCCGCCGTCGCCAGCCCGCCGCGAAACTAGTCGAGCCCGGCCAGACCCGGATCGAGGTCGCCGGCCAGCCGCCGCGCGGCGCGGCGGGCGAAGCGCAGGGTTTCGGCCTTGCGGCGGGCGGCGGCGAGCGGCCGGCACGGCGCTTCGCGGACCACCTCCGCATCGTAGCGGTCGGCGACGATCAGCCCGGCGCAGCCGAGGCCGAAGCCGTCGCTGTCGAACGGCTCGAGGCCGAACCCGGCCGGCACCGCCCAGTAGAAGAGGTCGCAATAATCGAGATAGTCCACCCATTTCTGGTCGCCGAAGAGATCGGCGCGCGACACCTTGATCTCGACGATGACCAGCTGTCCCTTGGCGTCGATCGCGACCATGTCGGCGCGCCGGCCGTTGGGAAGGGGCACCTCGCACAAAGCGAACATGTCGCCGCGAAAGAACAAACGCGTGACGCCGCGCGCCACGTCCTGCGCGATCAAAGGCGCGTCGGCGAAGCAATCGGGTTGCGGCGACTCGGGCAGCGAAGCCATGGCCGCGAGACTAGAATGAAACGGGAACGAATAAAAGTGCTCCCCGGCGCAGGCCGGGATCCAGCCCGTTCCTCAATGCAACTGGGCCACGGCTTTCGCCGGGGAACTCAGCGGTAGAAGACGTGGTTGCCGACGGTGGCCACCCGGGTCAGCCGCCAGCCGGGGTTGATCCGCCGCGCGTGGAAGAAGAGCGCGCGCGGGGCGCCGCCCTCGGCGCGCCGCTCGGTGGCGATGCGGGCGATGGCGACGGCGATGTGCCAGTCGCGCGAGCGCGACGGGGGCTGCGGGATGGCGCCTCGGCGGACGAAGGAGAATTGGTAGGGCTGGCGGACGACGCCGCACAAAGTCGGCGCGAACCGGCCGGAGCGGGCGCGGTTGATGACCACCTCGGCGACGGCGAGCTGGCCCGCGAGCGGCTCGCCGCGCGATTCCCAATAGACGGCGCGCGCAAGGCATTCGCTTTCGGCATCGGCGGTCTCGCTGACGGCATAGCCGGCGACCAGATCGGCGAGAACGCTGGCCGGCTGCGCCTGCTGCTCGGGCGCCGGCGCGGGATCGGTCAGACGATCGAGGCCAAGGCTGGCGGCGGTCAGGACGGTCGGCGTCTCGGCGGCGAGCGCGGGCGTGGCGAGGACCAAAGCGGCGCACAGCCCCAGCACAAATCCGCCGCGCATCCGATTTCCCCCTGGCCCCGAACGTTCCCCGACATGCGGAGCCGAAATGGGCGGGGTCAACCTGCGGCGTTCATTTCAGCGGCGAACCGTTCGGCGGACGCGACGTCCAGCTCGAGGATCCACAAATCGGGATCATATTTGCGGCGCCGGTCGAGCAGAGCCTGGAATTCGCGGTCGCTCTCCAGCGGCCCCGCCGACGCCTGCCAGGCGTAGGAGCCGTCCGGCTGGAGCAGGCGCTCGAGCAGGCTGGCCCTGATTCCGCGCTCGGCGAGGATCACCGCGACCGCGCCGGCGGTCGGATCGCCCTTGGCGAGGACCGCGCCGAACCCGCCTTCGTCCTGGGCGCGCCGGAGCAGGGCCGAAACCAGCACGGAGCTTGCCAGGCGGCCGCTCACGCCGGTCGATAGCCGTCGAGGCTGGACAAAGGGATGTGCGAGCGCATGAACGTGCCGGTGCCGCGCGCCGCTTCCTCGCCGTCGGGCAGGACGAGCCGCGTCTCGCCGACGAAGACCCGGCGCCTGCCGCTCACCCAGCGCCCCTCGGCGACGACCGGGCCGGCCTTGAGCGGACGGGTGAAGACGAGGGTGAAGGCGGTGGTCAGGAGGAAGCGGTCGCTGACCATCGAATTGCAGGCGTAGAAGGCGGCGTCGTCCATCATCTTGAAATAGAGCGTGCCATGGGCCGCGCCCGCCGCATGATAGGTCGCTTGCGTCACCTCGAAGCGGATCCGGGCGCGGCCGGGTTCGGCGATCTCGATCTCCGAATCGAACAAGGCGTTGATCGCCGCGGCGCGATAGAGCGATTCGAGCGCGCGGAAATGCGCGGCCTCGCCCCCGCCGGCGCGCGGCTCAGGCGGCATCCCTGGCTTCCGCGCCGGCGAGGAGGGCGTAGAGCGCGTCCTTGGACCGCGCGCCCCGCAGCTTGGCGACCATCTGGGGGTCGCGGAAGACGCGGCTGACCCGGGCCAGCGCCTTCAAATGGTCGGCGCCCGCATCGGGCGGCGACAGCAGCAGGAAGACCAGGTCGACCGGCAGCCCGTCGATCGACTGGAAATCGACCGGCGTCTCCAGCCGCGCGAAATAGCCGAACACCGCCGGCAGCCCCTCGATCTTGCCGTGCGGGATGGCGGCGCCGGCGCCGAAGCCGGTCGACCCGACCTTCTCGCGCGCGTTGAGGCTGGCGACGATGGTCTTGGCGGGCAGGCCGGTGAGCCGCGCCGCCGCCGAGCCAAGCTGCTGGAACAGCCCTTTCTTGTTGGCCGTGACGAGGTCGGCGTCGACCGCCTTGTCGCTCAATATGTCGGAAAGATCGCTCATAGCTGCACCGGATGGGAAGCGATTGCTTCCATGAATGAGGGGGAAAGGGGGCGGACCGCTAGCGGCTGCCCCGCTCGGGCTCAACCCAGCCAATCGTGCCGTCGCCGCGCCGGTAGACCATGTTGAAGGCGCCGGTGCCGCTGTTGCGGAACATCAAGGCGTTGGTGTTGCGAAGATCGAGCAGCATCACCGCGTCCGACACCGAGGCGACCGGAATGTCCACCCTGGTTTCGGCGATCACCGGCGGGTTGTCGGCCGGCTCCTCATCCTCGGGCGGTGCGAAGAAGACGGTATAGCCGGCCTCGGGCGCCGCCTCGGCGAGCGCCTCGCTATGCGCGGCCTGGGCGTGGCGGTCCTTGAGCCGCCTCTTGTAGCGCCTGAGCTGCTTCTCGATCCGGTCGGCGGCGAGCTCGAACGCGGCGGGCGCCAGCGCGGCGCCGGCCGAGCCTTTCAGCACCACGCCCTGCGGCACATAAGCGACGATGTCGCAGGTGAAGCTGTGGTCGTAGGGGCCCTTGCCGAAGGTGACGTTGGCGGAGATGGCGCGGGAGAAATATTTGTCGGCGATGGCGTGGAGCCGTTCGTCCACCTGCTGCCTGAGCGCCTCGCCGGTATCGATCTGATGACCGGAGACCCGGATGTCCATCATCGTCTCCAATGCCTCACCGCGCGCATGTGGGCGCGCCGGAGCTTTTGGTCAACTGGGTCCGGATTCCGCTCTCAGAGCCGGTTCCAGATCGGGTCCTTGATCCTGGCCAGGAAGGCGGCGTGGCGCGCCAGCTCGTCGGCGCTGGCGGCGTGCGGGCGCGCAGGACGGACGGTGATCGTGAGCGGCGCCAGGCGGCCAATGGCCGAATCGGGGGGGGCGGCAACGCCTCCGGCCAGCTCGGCGACCAGGCCGAGGCCGATCTGGCGGCCGCCGGTCAGCTCGACATAGACCTGGGCGAGCAATTGCGCGTCGAGCAGGGCGCCATGCTTGATCCGCTGCGAACGGTCGACGCCGAAGCGGGTGCAGAGCGCGTCGAGGCTGTGCTTAGCGCCCGGGAATTTCTGGCGGGCGAGAACAAGCGTGCAGATCATCCGCGACATGGCGACGCTCGGCCGGCCGCAGGCGCCGAGCTCATGATTGACGAAGCCGAAATCGAAGGCGGCATTGTGCGCGATCATCGGCGCCTCGCCGACGAAGGTCAGCAATTCCTCGCAGACGTCGGCGAAGGCCGGCTTGTCGGAAAGGAAGCGGTCGGAGAGGCCATGGACATTCTCGGCCTCGGTCGGCATCGGCCGGCCCGGATTGAAATAGGAATGGAAGAAGCGGCCGGTTTCGCACCGGTTGACCATCTCGACGCAGCCGATCTCGACGATCCGGTCGCCGCTTTGGGGGCTGAGGCCCGTGGTCTCGGTGTCGAAAACGATCTCGCGCATCGAACCTCTATGAATCGCCCGGCGCGGCGAGGCAAGCGAGGATGCGGCGGACCGAAGCCCTTGTTTCGTCGAGCGAACAATCGGTCGGGATGACGAAATCGGCGCGCGCGCGCTTCTCGGCGTCCGGCAGCTGGTGGGCGAGGATGCGCAGATATTTCTCCGGCGTCATGCCGGGCCGCGCCAGCGTTCGGATCCGTTGCACGTCCGGATCCGCGGACACGACCGCGATCTTGTCGACCAGCTCGGCGCCGCCTTTCTCGAACAGCAAAGGGATGTCGAGCACGGCCACGGGCGCTCCGGCATGCGCGGCAAGGAATTCCGCCCGCTCGCGCGCCACTGCGGGGTGGACGAGCGCTTCCAGCCGCCGCAGCGCCGCCGGCTCGGCGAGCACCCGCTCGGCGAGAGTCGAGCGGTTCACGCCCTCAGGCCCGGTCGTGCCTGGGAACGCCGCCTCGATCCCGGCGACCAGGGCGCCCGCCGGCCCCTGCAGCCGGTGCACCGCCGCGTCGGCGTCGAACACCGGCACGCCTTCGTCGGCGAACATCCGCGCTACGGTCGATTTGCCCATGCCGATCGAGCCGGTGAGGCCGAGGACAAGCGTCATGACGTCAGCAGCCAGCGAAGCTCGGCATCGCAGTCGCGCGGCGCCGGCGCGCCGAAGAACAAGGCGAAAGCGGGCGCGGCCTGGCCGACCAGCATGTCGAGGCCGTCGACGGTGCCCCGGCCGAGCGCCCCGGCCCGCTCCAGCAACGCGGTTTCCACGGGCGCATAGACCATGTCGAAGACGATGCCCCGATCGTCCATCGCTGCGAGCGCATCGAGGATCGCGCGCGGCATCGGCGCCCTCCCCGCCATGCCGAGCGGGCTCGCGTTGATCACCCATTGCGCGCCGGCGATCGCACCCGCGCAATCACTGAGCGGGTGGACTGCGCCGCCGGTCGCGAGCGTCCCGTGAACGAGGCGGCCGCGCGCGACATTGCGCGCGATCAGGTGAATGTCGCGCGTCCCCCGCAGCCGCAGATATTCGAGCGCCGCGCGCGCCGCGGCGCCGGCGCCGATGACGCAAGCCCGGCTTTCCGGCCCGGGCGCGTCGCCGAGCGCGTCGGCGATGCCGAGCAGATCGGTATTGGCGCCGAGGCTGCACCCGAGCGGCGACCGGAAGATCGCGTTCATCGCCCCGATCCGCGCGCAGATCCCGGTCGGATCGCTGACCAGGGACGCCGCGCGCGCCTTGAGCGGCGCGGTGACGTTGCAGCCGCGCCAGAAGGGATCGGCGCGGCGCCGAGCCAGATGGGCCCTGAGCTCGCCCGCGCGAATCCGCTCGGCGCGATAATCGCCCTCGAGGCCGAGCGTCTCCAGCCAGAATTTGTGAATCAGCGGCGATTTGCTGTGGGCGACCGGGTCGCCGATCACTTCGGCATAAGGGATGCCCATCAGCTTCTCAGAACCCCGCGCTCACGCAGATAATCGAGCAGGGGAAGCAGCGGCAGGCCGAGAATGGCGAAATGGCTGCCTTCGACCTCTTCGAACAATTGCGCGCCCATCCCCTCGATCCGGTAGCCGCCGACATTGTGGCGGACTGCTTCATATTCGGTGTCGAGATAGGCTTGCAGGAACTCCTCGCCGAGCGGGCGGACGTCCATCGCCACCGTCTCGGTCTCACCCCAAACGCGCTCGCCCCGCTCGACGACCACCGCGGCCGAATGGAGATAATGGGTGCCGCCGCTCAAGCTGCGCAATTGGGCCAGCGCTTCCGCGCGCGAGCCCGGCTTGCTGAGCATGGCGCCATCGTCGAGCTCGAGCACCTGGTCGGCGCCAATCACCAGCGTGTCGGCGGGCGCGACGACGCTCTTCGCCTTCATTTCGGCGAGCATCTCGGCGAGGTCGCGCGGCTCGAAGCCGGTTTCGACCAGCCCGGTTTTTGCGTCCTCCTCGTCGAAGGCGGCCGCCACCGTCTCGAACGGCACGCCGGCCGCTTCGAGCATGCGCCGGCGGGTCGCGCTGTGCGAGGCGAGTAACAGCTTCATCCGGCCGCCCGTTCGTCGCGCTCGGCGCAAAGCTTGACGATGGCGAGCGCGCTTTCCTCGATCGAGCGGCGGGTGACGTCGATCACCGGCCAGTCATTGTCGGCGAACATCCGCCGGGCGAAGGCGAGCTCGGCATTGACCGCCTCGACGTCGACATAATCGGTTTCGGGCGCCTGGTTGAGCGAGATCAGCCGGTTGCGGCGGATCTGGATCAGCCGCTCGATATTGGTGGTCAGGCCGACCACCATCGGGTGGCGCAGCGAGAACAGGCTCGCCGGCGGCGGCGATTCGGGGACGAGCGGGATATTGGCGACCTTGAAGCCGCGATTGGCGAGATAGATCGAGGTCGGCGTCTTGGAGGTGCGCGAGACGCCGGCGAGGATGATGTCGGCTTCCTCCCAATTCTCCGAGCCGACGCCGTCGTCATGGGCGATGGTGAACTGGATCGCGTCGACGCGGGCGAAATAAGCGGCGTCCAGCGCGTGCTGGCGGCCGGCGCGGCCCTTGGCCTCCTCGCCGCTGACCGCGGACAGAGCGTCGATCACCGGATCGAGCACCGGCACGGCGTGGATCTTGCGCTGCCGGCACTTGCGCTCGAGCTCGCGGCGGATCGCCTGGTTGACCACGGTATAGAGGACGAGGCCTGGCCTCCGCTCGACATCGTCGAGAACGCGGTCGAGATGGCCTTCGGAGCGCACCATCGGCCACAGATGATGGAGCGCCTCGACATTGTCGAATTGGGCGAGGCAGGCCTTGGCGACCATGTCCAGCGTCTCGCCGGTCGAGTCCGAGAGGAGATGCAAGTGAAGTTGTTTCACTGCCGGACCAGCCTGTGGAAAACCATGGGGAAAGGGCTAGCTTAAGCCTCGGGGCAAACTCAAGGACGGGTTTCGTCCCCGGCCCGCGCTAAATCGCCCACAGCGGCGCGAACAGGGGAAAATTTCTGTCCCCAGACTGTGGATCATGGGGACGGTCCTCGCGAATCCGCGGAAAGCCGCGGGATATGAGGAGTCAAGCTGTTGGCAAAATTTGTGCGAAGCAATAAGCCCCGGTCATCCAGCCCCTACTAACCTCAACAGACTCTCTTTAGAATCAATATAGAGAGAAGAGAGCGGAGCCACCCTGCCTTGACGTGCCAGCCGACCAAGCCCTTGCTGAGCGTCCTAAGCGGTGGAAATCCGGGGAAAGTTCCGATCTGGCTGATGCGTCAGGCGGGGCGCTACCTTCCCGAATATCGCGCGCTCAGGGCGGCCAAGGGCGGCTTCCTCGAACTGGTCTTCGACGCCGAGGCCGCGGCCGAGGTGACGCTTCAGCCGATCCGCCGCTTTGGCTTTGACGGCGCGATCCTGTTCTCCGACATTTTGATCGTGCCGCATGCGCTCGGCCAGGAACTGCGCTTCGAGGCGGGCGACGGGCCGCGGCTTTCGCCGCCTTTGGTCGATGCGTCGCTCGCCGCGCTCGCCGCCGTGCCGGCCCGGCTCGCGCCGATCTACCGGACTGTGGAGAAAGTGAAATCGCAGCTTGCCTCCGAAACGACCTTTCTCGGCTTCGCGGGCAGCCCGTGGACGGTGGCGACCTATATGGTGGCGGGCCAGGGCAGCCGCGACCAGGCCGAGGCGCGGCTCAAGGCCTATGCCGACCCGCAAGGCTTCGCCGCCATCATCGCGGCGATCGAGGAAATGACGATCGACTATCTCTCCGGCCAGATCGCGGCCGGGGTCGAGGCCGTGCAATTGTTCGACAGCTGGGCGGGCAGCCTGTCGCCGGCGCAGTTCGAAGCCTGGGTGATCGCGCCGACCGCGCGGATCGTCGCCGGCCTCAAGGCGCGGCATCCGCACGTGCCGGTGATCGGCTTCCCCAAGGGTGCCGGAACGAAGCTCGACGCTTATGCGCGCGAGACCGGCATCGACGCGCTCGGCCTCGACGAGACGATCGACCCCGAATGGGCGGCGCGGACCTTGCCCCAAAATCTGCCGCTGCAGGGCAATCTCGACCCTCTGGCGCTGCTCGCCGGCGGCGCGGCGCTTGAAAGCGCGGTAGGGCGCATCCTATCTAGCCTGTCGGGGAGGCCGCACATCTTCAATCTCGGCCACGGCATCGTCAAGGAGACGCCGATCGCCCATGTCGAGCAATTGCTTGGCCTGGTGCGGCGGTGAGCTCCGGCTTCGGATCGGTCCTGATCTTGCTCTATGAATGGCTCAAGGCCGGTCACCTGATCTTCGTGATCTTCTGGGTCGCGGGGCTGTTCATGCTGCCGCGCTACTACATCTACCACCAGGAGAGCGCGCCGGGCTCCGACGAAGAGAAAAGGTGGATCGAGCGCGAGAAGAAGTTGCGCTCGATCATCATCACGCCGGCGATGATCCTGGTCTGGGTCTTCGGCCTGCTGCTCGCCCACATCACCGCCGCCTGGACGCATCCCTGGTTTCTCGCCAAGTTCGCCATCGTCGTCGCGCTTTCGGGCTATCACGGCTGGATGATCGATTATGGCAAGAAGCTCGAAAAGGGCCAGCGCCCGGTCAGCGGCAAGGCGCTCAGGCTGATGAACGAAGTGCCCGGCATCGCGGTCGTGCTGATCGTGGTCCTGGTCATCGTCAAGCCTTTCTCCTGACTGGCCTTCCCTCGTCGCTCGGCTTGACTCGCCCGAGAGCGGAGCATAACGGCGACGTCAGTCGTTAGCCTGCCGTCCGCGCGGGTGTTCAAGCCGCTCCACATTCCATGACATTCCGAGGCCCCGCCCGGAATCCGTTTCCCAAAGAGACTCCCAATGCATCTGAACGACCTCAAGCAGAAAACCCCCGCCGACCTCGTCGCCATGGCCGAGGAGCTCGGAGTCGAAGGCGCGTCGACCCTGCGCAAGCAGGAGCTGATGTTCGCGATCCTCAAGGTCCGCGCCGAGACCGGCAACGAGATCATGGGCCAAGGCACGATCGAGGTGCTGCAGGACGGCTTCGGCTTCCTGCGCTCGGCCGAATCCAATTATCTGGCCGGCCCAGACGACATTTACGTCTCGCCCAACCAGGTCCGCAAGTTCGGCCTCAGGACCGGCGACACGGTCGAGGGCGAGATCCGCGGCCCCAAGGAAGGCGAGCGCTATTTCAGCCTCGTCCGCGTCGTCCAGGTCAATTATGACGATCCCGACGCCGTTCGCCACCGCGTCAATTTCGACAATCTGACCCCGCTCTATCCCGACGAGAAGCTGACGCTCGATTCCGCCGATCCGACGATCAAGGACAAATCGGCCCGCGTCATCGACATCATCTCGCCGCAGGGCAAGGGCCAGCGCGCCTTGATCGTCGCGCCGCCGCGTACCGGCAAGACCGTGCTCCTCCAAAACATCGCCCGGGCGATCACCGACAACCATCCCGAGGTCTTCCTGATCGTGCTGCTGATCGACGAGCGGCCCGAGGAGGTGACGGACATGCAGCGCTCGGTGAAGGGCGAGGTCATCTCCTCGACCTTCGACGAGCCCGCCAGCCGCCACGTCCAGGTCGCCGAGATGGTGATCGAGAAGGCCAAGCGCCTGGTCGAGCACAAGAAGGACGTCGTCATCCTGCTCGATTCGATCACGAGGCTCGGCCGCGCCTACAACACCGTCGTGCCTTCATCGGGCAAGGTCCTGACCGGCGGCGTCGACGCCAACGCGCTGCAGCGCCCCAAGCGCTTCTTCGGCGCCGCCCGCAACATCGAGGAGGGCGGCTCGCTGTCGATCATCGCCACCGCGCTCATCGATACCGGCTCCAAGATGGACGAGGTCATCTTCGAGGAGTTCAAGGGCACCGGCAATTCCGAGATCGTCCTCGACCGCAAGGTCTCCGACAAGCGCATCTTCCCCGCGCTCGACGTCGGCAAGTCCGGCACCCGCAAGGAGGAGCTGCTGGTCGACCAGGGCAAGCTCTCCAAGATGTGGGTCCTTCGCCGCATCCTCATGCAGATGGGCACGGTCGACGCGATGCAGTTCCTGCTCGACAAGATGAAGGATTCGAAGACCAACGAGGACTTCTTCGCCTCGATGAACCAATAGCTAGAGCGCGGCCCAGGCGCGCCGGGTGCCGATCGCGTAGCAGAGGCCGTAGACGAGGACGATTGCCGAGCTCCACAGCAGGAAGGCGTCGACCAGGCTCGGGCGGAGCAGCAGCATCGGCAAGGGCGCCAGGGCGCGCAGCAGATAGACCGCGCTGATCGCCGCCAGGGCCGCCCGCATCAGCGGCAGGCGGCGGATCAGGCCGGCCCCGGCGAAGGCGTAGGCCGCCCAGATCGCCAGGATCGCGGCGATCCCGGCCGCCATCAGCGCCGGTCGGGCCATCCCGCGCTCCGCCATCCGTGCCATGCCCTCGCCGGCGCCGAAGAAACGGTACCATCCGGGCCCGCCGGCGATGATGGCGAGGTGCAGGACGGCGGCCGCCGCGCTCAGCGAGCCGCCCGCGACGAGCCAGGGGTTGCGCGGCATCTCAGCCGAGATGCGCGGCGAAGAAGGCCTCGGTGCGGCCGTCGGCGAGCCTGGCGGCCGCCTCGCTCCGCCGGTTGCCCATTTCCGCCGCGAAGCCGTGATCCTCGCCGGGATAGTCGTGGAGAACGACCTTGGGATGGTCGTCCAGCCCCTCGTGGATCAGCTTTTGCTTGTCGGGCGTGACGAAATGGTCGGCGCCGGCGATATGCTGCATGTGCGGGCGGGCAATGGCGTGCTTTTCGCCGAGCAGCCCTTCGAGGCCGACGCCATAATAGCCGACCGAGGCGTCGACGTCGGTCCGGGCCGCGCACATGAAGGCGAGGCGCCCGCCAAGGCAATAGCCGACGCAGCCGACCCGGCCGCCTTCGGGGAGCCGGGCGCGGGCGTCGCGGATGCAGGCCTCGATGTCGGCGATGGCCTTATCCTGGTCGAGCTTCTGCATCAGGCCGAGCGCCTGCTGAAACTGCTCGGGCAGGTCGGGATCGAGCTCGACGCCGGCCTCGATCCGCCAGAACAGATCGGGGGCGACGCCGACATAGCCCAGGCGCGCCCAATGATCGCATTTGCGGCGTATGCCTTCGTTGACGCCGAATATCTCCTGGATCACCACGACCGCCCCTTTGGGGGTGCCTTCCGGCGCGGCGAGATAGGCGGCAAAGCCGCCGTCGCCGCTCAGGGTTTCGATCGCGACCGTCGCCATGAAATCCTCCTCATTTGTCCGCTTAGCCTCTAAAGCCATAACCGCGCGCAGCCAACAGATGGCGAGAGGAGCGAAGCCCATGAAAGTCACGGTCGACGTCGATTGCACGCCGGAGGAGGCGCGCCGCTTCCTCGGGCTGCCGGACCTGAGCACGGTCCACGACGCCTATGTCGAGAAGATGAAGGCGGCGGTGACCGAAGGCCCCAGCCCCGAAATGTTCGGCGAGATGATGAAGGCCTGGGGCCCGATGAACGAGGCCGGCATGCAGATGTGGACGCAGATGCTGGGCCAGATGGGCGGCGGCAAGGCCGGCCGCTGAACGGCCACGCGCACGAATGACCGACACGATCTTCGCTTTGTCCTCGGGAGCGCCGCCGGCCGCGGTCGCCCTGATCCGGATCAGCGGGCCCGGCGCCGATGCCGCGCTGGCGACGCTGGCGGGGCGCTTGCCGGAGCCCCGCATAGCGACCTTCCGGCGGCTGCGGGTCGGCGATGAAGTGCTTGATAACACGGTAATAGTCCGTTTTCCCGGGCCCAATAGCGCGACCGGGGAGGACATTAGCGAGCTGCATCTCCATGGCGGCCGCGCGGTCGTCGCCAGGGCACTGGCCGTGCTGGGCGGGATCGAGGGACTGCGGCCGGCGCAGCCGGGCGAGTTCACCCGCCGCGCGTTCGAGAACGGCCGCATCGACCTCGCCGAAGCGGAAGGATTGGCCGATCTGCTCGAGGCCGAAACCGAATCGCAGCGGCGCGCGGCGCTGGCTCTGGCCGGCGGCGCGCTCAGCGGGCAGGTCGCGGCGTGGCAGGAGCGCATTCTGGCCTTGTCGGCGCAGGTCGAGGCCGCGCTCGATTTCTCCGACGAGGACGACGTCGCGCCGCTGCCGCCCGATTTCGGCGGAAAGATCGAGGCGATCCGGGACGAGCTGGCCGCGGCCCTCGCCCGGCCCCGCGCCGAGCGGCTCAAGGATGGCATCCGCGTCGCCATCGCCGGCCCGCCCAATGCTGGTAAGTCCAGCCTTCTCAATGCCTTGGCTGGCCGCGATGCCGCGATCACCTCCGCCATTCCCGGAACGACGCGCGACCTGGTCGAGGCGCCGACGGCGATCGGCGGGATTCCTTTCCTGCTGATCGACTCGGCGGGCCTGCGCGACTCCGGCGATCCAGTGGAATCGATCGGGATTGCCCGGGCCCAAGCTTCCGTTGCCGCCGCGGACATCGTTCTGTGGCTCGGCGACCCGCAGGACGCGCCCGAGCGCGCGCTCCTGGTCCACGCCAAGGCCGATCTAGGCCCCGCCCCGGGAGCGCCGGATGTTTCCGTCTCCGTAATGACGGGGGAAGGTCTCGACGCGCTTACCCGATTGCTGATTCAACGTTCAACGGCATTGCTGCCTGCCGGCGGTGAAGTCGCGCTGCATGAGCGCCATTGGTCGGCGCTGCGCGAGGCGTGTGAGGCCCTCAACGAGGTCAAGGCCGCCGATCCTCTGATCGCGGCCGAATACCTGCGCTCGGTCCGCGAGGCGCTCGACAGGGTCACCGGCAAGGCAGGAGTCGAGGATATGCTCGACGCCTTGTTCGGACGCTTCTGCATCGGAAAATGATGTTTCACGTGGAACAATAGGCTAGAGGGCCGCCGTGAGCGACGAATATGACATCATCGTGGTCGGCGGCGGCCATGCCGGGACCGAGGCGGCCGCGGCGGCCGCACGCATGGGCGCGTCGGTGGCCCTGGTCAGCTTCGCGCGCGCACAGATCGGCGCCATGTCGTGCAACCCGGCCATGGGCGGGCTCGGCAAGGGCCATCTCATCCGCGAGGTCGACGCCTTCGACGGGCTGATCGCCCGCGCCTCCGATCATGCCGCCATCCATTATCGCATGCTCAACGCCTCAAAGGGCGCGGCCGTGCGCGGCCCGCGCATTCAGGCGGACCGCCGCCGCTACAAGGAGGCGATCCACGCGCTGATCGAAGCCCAGTCGGGGCTCGAAATCGTCGAGGGCGAGGCGAGCGCGCTGCGCTTGGCGGGCCGCCGCGTCACCGGCCTGGTCCTCGGCGACGGCCGCGGCCTCGGTGCCAAAGCTGTGATCCTGGCGACCGGGACCTTCCTCGGCGGCAAGCTCCATTTCGGCATGGCCAGCCAAGCGGGCGGCCGGGTCGGCGAGCAGGCCGCGACGGCGCTCGCGGACCAGCTCCGCGCGCTCGATCTGCCGCTGGCGCGGCTCAAGACCGGCACGCCGCCCCGCCTTGATGGCCGCACCATCGACTGGGCGGGCCTAGAGCGACAGGACTCGGACGCTGGCGTCTGGACGATGTCGCCGATGAGCGCGGGGAGGGCCGCGCCGCAGCTCTTCTGCGCGATCACGCGCACCAATGAACGCACCCACGCGATCATCCGCGCCAATCTCGATCGCTCGCCGCTCTTCGCTGGCGCAATCAGCGGGGTCGGCCCGCGTTACTGCCCGTCGATCGAAGATAAGGTCCACCGCTTCGCCGACCGTGACGGCCACCAGGTCTTCCTCGAGCCCGAGGGGCTGGACGATCCCGCAATCTATCCCAACGGCATCTCCACCTCCCTGCCCGAGGACGTCCAGCTGGCGATGGTTCGCTCGATGGCCGGCCTCGAACGCGCCGAGATCCTGCAGGCCGGCTATGCGGTCGAATATGACCATGTCGATCCACGTATCCTCGAGCCCACTTTGGGGGTGCGCGACGTCGAGGGCCTCTATCTCGCCGGCCAGATCAACGGCACCACCGGCTATGAGGAGGCGGCTGCCCAAGGCCTCGTCGCCGGCCTCAACGCGGCCGCCTGGGCGAAAGGCGCGGCGCCGGTTCTGTTCGACCGCGCCGACTCTTATATCGGCGTAATGGTCGACGACCTCGTCCTGCAGGGAGTCACCGAACCCTATCGAATGCTCACCGCTCGCGCCGAATACCGGCTGCGGTTGCGCGCAGATAATGCCGCCGCGCGGCTGACGCCCAAGGCAATCGTCGCCGGCTGCGTCTCGCACGAGCGCCAGTGTCATTTCGAAGCGGCGCGGGCGGAGCGGGCGCGCGTCGAGGCCATTTTCGCGCAGCGCCACGGCAAGCTGACGCTGGGCGAGCGGCTGCGTTTTCCCGAGACCGACGCCGCAGCCCTCGTCGCGCTGGCGCCGGAGCTGGGCGACACGGCACCCGACGCGCTAGAGGAAGCCATCCAGGACCATCGCTACGCCCCTTATGTGGCGCGCCAGCAGGGAGAGATCGACCGGTTGCGCGCTGACGACGCCGTTCGGCTCCCGCCCGATATCGATTATGGCGCCGTCCCCGGCCTTTCCAAAGAGATGGTCGAGCGCCTCGAGCGAGCGCGTCCCGCGACGCTCGGAGCCGCCGGTCGCATCCGCGGACTCACCCCGGCGGCGCTGGGGGCGATCCTGGTCCACGCCCGGCGGCGTAAGGCCGCTTGAATGGACGAGAGCGACGCGCGGGCCTGGGTCGAGCGGCGATTCGATGTTCCACGTGAAACAATGGAGCGGCTCGACGCCTTCGCCGCTTTAATCCGGCAGGAAAGCGGGCGCCAAAATCTGGTGTCGAAGGCGAGCCTCGACCATCTTTGGCTGCGGCATT
Source organism: Allosphingosinicella sp. (assembly GCA_035543935.1). GTDB lineage: Bacteria > Pseudomonadota > Alphaproteobacteria > Sphingomonadales > Sphingomonadaceae > Allosphingosinicella. The sequence goes on along the minus strand of DATKIV010000008.1, from coordinate 145,924 downwards.
TCGCCGACTCGGCGCAGCTCGTCGCCTTCGCGCCGTACCCCGAGGCGAGCTGGGTCGATCTCGGCAGCGGCGCCGGCTTCCCGGGCCTGGTCGTCGCGCTCCTCCACCACGGCCCCGTCACTCTCGTCGAGGAGCGCCGCCTCAGACTCGACTTCCTCCACCGCGCAGCCGCGACGCTCGGCGTCGCTGTCGAGATCCTCGGCGCCAAAGCGGAGCGGCTGCCGCCACGGCCGTTCGACGTAATCAGCGCCCGCGCCTTCGCCCCGCTGCCGCGTCTGCTCGACTTGGGCACAGGCTTGTCCACAACAAAGACGCTCTGGGTGCTTCCCAAGGGCCGAAATGCTGAGACGGAACTGGCGGCGCTCGATGCTTCGTGGCAGGGTGACTTCCGGATCGAAGCGAGCGTCACCGACCCCGATGCCGGTATCATCGTCGCGGAAAGGGTCCAGCGCAGGGCGGCGAAGCGCCACGGTAAAGGAAAGCGTCGATGATCCGGATCGCGGTCGCCAATCAGAAGGGCGGGGTCGGAAAGACGACCACCGCGATCAACCTCGCCACCGCTTTGGCCGCCACCGGCTGCCGCACTTTGCTCATCGACCTCGACCCGCAAGGCAACGCCTCGACCGGAATGGGCATTGCCCAGAATGCCCGGGCTCGGTCGAGCTACGAATTGCTGACCGGCCAGTGCACGCTCGAGGAAGCGATCGTCGCTACCAAAGTGCCCCGGCTCGACATCATCCCGGCGACCGTCGATCTCTCCGGTGCCGAGATCGAACTCATTGAATTACAAGGAAGAACTCACCGCCTCGATACGGCGCTGGAGGGCGCCGCCGATGCCCGGTGGGATGTCTGCCTGATCGATTGCCCGCCCTCGCTCGGCCTGCTCACGGTCAATGCCCTGATCGCTGCAAATTCGATCCTGGTGCCGCTGCAAACGGAATTCTTCGCGCTGGAGGGCCTCAGCCAATTGCTCCAGACGGTCGAGCGCATCCGCGCCCGCTTCAACCCCGAGCTCTCCATCCTCGGCGTCGCCTTGACCATGTTCGATCGGCGCAACAACCTCTCCTCGCAGGTTTCGGCCGATGTCCGCGCCTGCCTCGGCAAGCTGGTGTTCGAGACGGTGATTCCGCGCAACGTCCGGCTCTCCGAGGCGCCGAGCCACGGCATGCCGGCGTTGATCTACGACCATCGCTGCCCGGGCTCGGAAGCCTATATGGCGCTTGCACGCGAACTGATCGACCGCCTGCCGCAGAAAGCCGAGGCCGCATGAGCGATCCCTTCCCGAAGAAGCGCCCCTCGGGGCTCGGCCGCGGCCTTTCCTCTCTGCTCGGCGAGGTCCAGCAGGAGGCGCCGGTGCGTGCGGGCGGCGAAGGCACGACGGGCGCGGTCCAGATGATCCCGGTCGCCGGCATCGAGCCACATCCGGGCCAGCCGCGGCGGATCTTCCAGGAGGAGGCATTGGCGGAGCTCGCGGCGTCGATCCAGGCGCGCGGCGTCATCCAGCCGATCATCGTGCGGCCCTATGGCCACCGCTTCCAGATCGTCGCCGGCGAACGGCGCTGGCGGGCGGCGCAAAAGGCGCAGCTTCACGAAATCCCCGCCATCGTCCGCGAGTTCAGCGACGAAGAGACGCTCGAAGTCGCCCTGATCGAGAATATCCAGCGCCAGGATCTGAACGCGATCGAGGAGGCGCAGGCCTATCGGCGCCTGGTCGAGGATTATGGCCATACCCAGGAGGAGCTCGGCACGCTCGTCCACAAGTCGCGCAGCCATGTCGCTAACCTGTTGAGATTGCTCGATCTTCCGGCCAAGGTCCAGATCATGGTCGGGACCGGCCAGCTCAGCATGGGCCACGCCCGCGCTTTGGTCACCGCCAAGGACCCCGAAGGCCTGGCCGAGGAGATCCTCCGCCGCGGCCTGTCGGTGCGCGAGGCCGAGAAACTGGTCCAGGAGGGCAAGGCGCCGCGCCAGCGCCGGCTGCCGATCGAATATAAAGGCGCCGGCGCCGACATTGCCGCGCTCGAGCGCCAATTGGGCGACCTGCTCGGCCTCAAGGTCGCGATCAAGCACAGCCCCAAAGGCGGCCAGGTCGTGCTCGCTTACACCAGTCTCGACCAGCTCGACATGATCTGCCAGCGGCTGAGCGGCGAGAAGTTCTGACTTCTTCGTCATTCCAGAGAAAGCTGGAATCTCACTTCTTTGTCGAGGTGGTCAGGGAAAAGAGATTCCAGCTTTCGCTGGAATGACGGGCGGGGCGCGGACGATCAGCGCAGCCGCGCCGCCTGCCGGCAGATCGCGAAGAGCTCTTCGTCGGCCGCGAGCGGCCCGATCCCGCCCGAAGCCTTGACCTGGCGCTCGGCCTCCAGCAGCCGCGACATCGCCTTGGCGAGCAGGGCCGCCCGCCATCGCGAAAGCTGCCGGCCGACCTCGTCTTTCTCCTTCCAGAACAGCGACTTGCCGGATGACGCCATGACGGCGGACGCGGTGCTGCCGCGGTCGACCTCGGCGCGGAGCCGGGCGAGCAGCGCGATCCGCCGCAGCATCGCGCGAATGAGGGTGATCCCCTCCACCCCCTCGGCGTGGAGCCGCGCCAGCTCGGCGGCGAGCCCCGCCGCGTCGCCGCCGGCGACGCTGTCGACGAGCCGGGAGAGGTCGCCCCCGTCGCTGCCCGCGCCGAGCGCATCGATCACGTCATGGTCGATCGTTCGGGGCGCCTCGGGCGAGGCGCCGGCATAGAGCGCGAACTTGGCCAGCTCCTGGCCGATCAGCGCCCGGTTGCCGGCGCAGGATTCGGCGATCCGCCGGGCGACGTCGGGGCGGACGGTCAGTCCCTCGGCGCGCGCCATTTCCTGGGCCAGCCGGTCGGCATCGCGCGCGTCGGGCACGTACGAGGCGAAAGCGAGCGCGGCGGGCGCGGCGAGCGCGAGCTTGAGCAATTTGGAGGCGGGCTTGAGGCTTCCCGCCACCACCGCCACCGGATTGCCCGCCGCCGGCGCCTCGAGCAACGCCTCGAGCGCCGGCACGATCTCGTCGCCGGCCGGTTCGACCAGGATCCAGCGCGCGCCGCCGAACATCGAGATCGACGCCGCCTCGTCGGCGAGCCGCGCCGGATCGGCCTTCAGCTCAGCGCCGCTGAGGTCGACCCGCTCGGCTTCGGCGCCCATCGCCTGGCCGAGCGCCCGGGCGATGGCGCGGCTCCCCGAATCGTCGGGGCCGTGCAGAAGGAAGAAGCGGGTGTCGGCCGGCGCCTTCAGCGCCTTGTCGATCTGGGCCTTATTGGCCTTCATCGGACCGGGCGGTTGCGCGACGCATAGAGCGCGATCCGCGACACGATCTGGTCGGCGACCTCGACCGAGAGCCGCTCGAGCGCGGTCTGCTCCGCGGCGACGGTGGCATATTCGCTAGAGACGACGTCGATGCCGGCGTCCGACCCGGCGGTGGCGTCGAGGAGGATCGTGCCGCGCCCGGCGTCGATCAGCCGGTAGCGCGCGCGCAAGGTCCGCCGCTCGCGCGTCACCGCATTGTCGGAGCGGATGCCGAAGCCGGTGATGTCGTCGTCGAGCTCGACCTCGAGCCGGTAGAGCGCGGCGCCCGCATCGCCGCTGCCGAGCCGGTCGACCAGGGCCGTGCGCACCAGCCAGCCGGTCTGCCCGGGGATCGGCGCGACCGCGACGCCGCGCAACGTTTGCACCACCGGCCCCGAGGCGCCGCCCGCGTAAAGCGGCCGCAAATTGCATCCGCAGAGCGCAAACGTCAGAGCGAGCAAGGCGAACCGCGCCCTCATGCGACGACGTTGACCAGCCGGTCGGGGACCACGATCACCTTGCGCGGCGCGGCGCCGGCGAGGATGCGCTGCACGGCGGCATTCTCGACGGCCATGGCCTCCAAATCCTCCTTCGCCGCGCCCTTGGCGGCGCGGACCGTGTCGCGCAGCTTGCCGTTGACCTGGATAGCGATGGTCACCTCGTCCTCGACCAGCAAAGCGGGATCGGCCTCGGGCCAGGCGGCGTCGGCGATCAGGCCCCGATTGCCGGCGGCCGCCCACGCCTCCTCGGCCATATGCGGCACCATCGGCGCGACCAGGCGGATCATCGCTGCCGCCGCCTCGGCGCTCGACGCCGAAGGCCGGGCCTTCTCGATCGCATTGGCCAGCTCGTAGATGTTCGCCACCGCCTTGTTGAACGCCAGCGCCTCGATATTGGCGCCGACCGAGGCGATCGTCTGATGGAGCTTGCGCTCGAGCGCCTTATCCTCGCCCGCGCCGGCGCTGTCGTCGGTTGCCAGGCGCCACAGCCGCTGGACGAAACGCCAGGCGCCCTCGATACCCGATTCGTTCCAGGCGAGGTCGCGCTCCGGCGGTGAATCGGAAAGCATGAACCAGCGCACCGCGTCGGCGCCATATTGGTCGACGATCGGCTCCGGATCGACGCCATTCCTCTTCGACTTCGACATCGCCTGGGCGCGGCCGACGGTCGCCGGCTCTCCAGTCGCCGCGACGACATAGGCGCCGCTGCGCTGCTCGACCTCGTCGGGCGACAGCCAGCGTCCATCCGGCGCCTGATAGGTTTCGTGGGTCACCATGCCCTGGGTGAAGAGGCCCCTGAACGGCTCCTCGATGTCGAGCCGCCCGATATGCTGCAACGCGCGCGTCCAGAAGCGGGCGTAGAGCAGGTGCAGGATCGCATGTTCGACGCCGCCAATATATTGGTCGACCGGCAGCCAGCTTTCCGCCACCTTTTTGTCGAAGGGCCGATTGCCCGGCTGGCTGGCGAAACGAATGAAATACCAGGAGGAATCGACGAAGGTGTCGAGCGTGTCCGTTTCGCGCCGTGCATCGCCGCCGCAAGCGGGGCAGGCGATGCGCTTCCAGGTCGGATGACGATCCAGCGGATTGCCGGGGCTGTCGAAGGCGATGTCTTCGGGCAGCACCACCGGCAATTGGTCCCTGGGCACCGGCACGGCGCCGCAGGCGTCGCAATGGATGATCGGGATCGGCGTCCCCCAGTAGCGCTGGCGCGACACGCCCCAGTCGCGCAGCCGCCAGACCGTCGTGCCCTCGCCCCAGCCTTCGGCCTCGGCGCGCGCGATGATCGCCGCCTTGGCGCTCTCCACGTCCATCCCGTCGAGGAAATGTGAATTGACCAGCACGCCCTCGCCGCTCTCGGCCTCGCCGGCGACCGGTTCGTTCTTGTCGTCGGGCGCGGCGGCGACGACGCGGCGGATCGGCAGCCCGTATTTGGTGGCGAACTCGAAGTCGCGCTGGTCATGGCCGGGCACGCCGAAAATGGCGCCGGTGCCGTAATCCATCAGCACGAAATTGGCGATGTAGACCGGCAGCCGCCAGTCGGGATCGAGGGGGTGGACCACCGTAAGGCCGGTGTCGAAGCCCATTTTCTCGGCAGTCTCCAGCTCGGCCGCGGTGGTGCCACCCTTCTTGCACTCGGCGATGAAGGCGGCGACTTCCGGCCGCGCCTCGGCGAGCGCGGCAGCGATCGGATGATCGGGTGAAAGCGCGGCGAAGCTCGAGCCGAAAATCGTGTCCGGCCGCGTCGTGAAGACCTCGAAGGAGGAAGGGAGGGCTTCGACAGCCCCGGATCCAGTCCGGGGCCGAACGGGCTGGGTCTCATTGCCATCCTCCGTTCGCCCTGAGCCTGTCGAAGGGCTGTCCTTCCCTTCCGGCGCCAGGTCGAACCGGAACTTCATCCCCCGGCTCTTGCCGATCCAATTCTCCTGCATCAGCCGGACCTTGTCCGGCCATTGGTCGAGGTCCGCCAGCCCGTCGAGCAATTCCTCGGCGAAATCGGTGATCTTGAGGAACCACTGATTGAGCTTGCGCCGCTCCACCAGGGCGCCCGAGCGCCAGCCGCGCCCGTCGATCACCTGCTCGTTGGCGAGCACGGTCATGTCGACCGGGTCCCAATTGACCTCGCTCTGCTTCCTGTAGACCAGGCCCGCCGCGAACAGATCGAGGAACAGCGCCTGCTCGTGGCCATAATAATCGGGCTCGCAGGTGGCGAGCTCGCGGCTCCAGTCGAGCGCGAAGCCAAGGCGCTTCAGCTGCGCCCGCATCGTCACAATATTGGCCCGGGTCCATTCGCCCGGATGGACGTTCCGCTCCATCGCCGCATTTTCGGCCGGCATGCCGAAGGCGTCCCAGCCCATCGGGTGGAGCACTTCGAAACCCTTCATGCGCCGGTAGCGGGCGAGCACGTCCCCCATCGTATAATTGCGGACATGGCCCATGTGGATGCGCCCCGAAGGATAAGGGAACATCTCCAGCACGTAGGATTTTGGCCGCGCGCTATCGTCCCGGGCGCGGAAGGTGCCGCCCTCGTCCCAGACCTTCTGCCAATGCGCATCGGCTTTTAACGGATTGAAGCGCGATGCCATCGCCTAAGCTCTTTCGATACGGGTTTATCCGGCGATCGCGGCGCGGCGGAGGTCGCGGGCGCGGGTGAGGATGATCTCCTCGAGCCGCTGCACCGTCGCCGCGGTCACCGGCGCCTCGACCCACTGCCCGTTCTGCAGCGTCTGGCGCGAGGCGGTGACGCGCAGCGCATCGGCCCTGAGGTCGCGGTCGAGGATGGCGACGCTGACCTTGGCCCGTTCGGACGGGTTTTGCGGATTGGTATACCATTCGGTGACGATGACGCCGCCGCTCGAATCGCTCTGCGCGAGCGGCGCGAAGGCCAGGGTGTCGAGCGAGGCGCGCCACAGATAGGCGTTGACGCCGATCGTGGTGACCTGGCTCGCCGCCTGGTCGATCCGGCGCGCATTGTCCTCGGGGCTGCGGCCCAGCGTCCGGTTGATGTCGTCCCGGATGAACTGGCAGCCGGCCAAAGTGAGGGCGCCGGCAACAGCCAGGCCGATGGAAAGTACGCGAGCCATATCTGATCCTTGAAACGGAAGGGGTCGAGCGTCGTTATAGATATCGCCGCGCCAGCGGCAAGCGTCTTCCAAGGCGGCGGCGAACCGCCGCGCGGACGCGGCGATTTGCGCCGCGCCTAATGAACGCTTCATGTGCGGGAAAGGCTTATTGTGTGAATGATGCAACATGAGCGAATGATTCAGGTCCGGCCGGCGGCGCTTTGCTAGGAAAGGCGTTCAAGCCGTACTAAGTCTTTCGAGGAGGGGAGTGAGTCTCTTGAGGAAGCCGCGTGCCATCGGGACGGCAGCAGGCGCATCGCTGATCGCGATCGCGCTGTTGCTTGCGCCTGCTTTGGCCGCGACCGGGCAGCGCGACCAGGTACAGCCGGCCCGGGCCAGCGTCTCCTTCGCCGGCCGCCCGCTCGGCTCCTTCACCCCGGCCGTCTCCGATCCGCGCCTCGCCGCCACTCTGGCGCGCCGGCGCCCGACGGTCGGCAGCGAATTCCGTTTCACGCCGACCTCGGCCTTCGGCGACCGCAGCCGCGGCCTGCGCGTCGCCGTGCGCGCCCGCGCCTCGACGCCGGTTCAGGCGACGCGCGATGCCGGGCCGGTATCGAGCTCGGCGGTCACCGCGATCACGCCCAGCTCCTACAATCTCGGCGTCTCGGTCGGCTGGCGGCGTTTCGCCGTTTCGGGCGACGTCGGCCAGGCCGATAACGGCCTCATCGCCGGCATCCGCGAATCGGCGCAGGTCGGCATGTCCTATCGCGCCACCCGCCGTCTCACCGGCCGGGTCGCGGTCGCCGCCGAGCGCGCCCAGGGCGGCCAGCGCATCATCGCCGAGGACCAGGCTTATTCGCTCGACGTCGGCGGCGCCTATTCGATCGCGCGCAACGTCGATCTCACCGCCGGCGCCCGCTACCGCATCTCCCGCGACCGCCTCGACCCCCTCTCCCGCGACGACCGCCGCGACAGCCAGGCTGTCTATGTGGGCACGGCTTTCCGCTTCTAAAAATTTATACGGCAGGGTTGAAGCAAGCTCCGTTCGCCCTGAGCTTGTCGAAGGGCTGTCCTTCTTTCAGGAATGGAGGAGGACAGGGCTTCGACAGGCTCAGCCCGAACGGCTGGGAGATGCAAAAAACTGAAGCGAAGGCTAAGCCGAAGGCGCCCCCCAGGCGTCGATCGCCGCCCAGCCATAAGCGCCGAACGAAGCCAGCCTGCGCCCCCGTGCGGGGTCCATGCCGCCGAGCGCGATCACCGGCAAGGCGGTCCGCCGCGCCAGCCAGGCGAAGCGGGCGAGGCCGAGCGGGCGCGCCTCCGGGTGGGAGCGGGTGGCGTAGACCGGCGACAGGAAGACCAAGGCGGCGCCGGCGCGCTCGGCGGCGCGGATCGCGCCCTGGTCGTGGGCCGGCGCGCTGCGCAGGCCCTCGCCGCGCCCGGGGCCATGGCTGCCGTCGGCGCCCCATGAGCGGGCTTGATCGGCCGGGCCGGCGAGCAGCAGCAACGCGTTCGAAGCCGCCTCGCGCACGCGGTCGAACAGGGCCCGCCGCGCCGTCTCCTCGAGCCGGTAATGGCGAAAGACGATCCCCGCGCCATCGGGCAGCCGCCGGACCGCGTCGAGCAGGCCGGCGCCTTGCCGTTCGTCGGTCATCAGCCACAGGCGCGGGAGAAGCTGGCTTGCGCGCATCGCCCTTCCTATAGCAGCCGCCATGGCGCTTTCATCCCTCGGTGAGGTCCGGGCCCGGATCGGCAAGGCGGCGGCGCTGGCGGGTCGCAAAAGCGACGACGTGACCCTGATCGCGGTGTCCAAGACCCAGCCCGTCGAAGCGATCGAGACGCTGATCGCCGCGGGCCAGCGCGATTTTGGCGAGAATCGCGTGCAGGAGGCCGCGGCGAAATGGCCGGCGCTGCTCGCCCGCCATGCCGGCCTGCGCCTGCACCTGATCGGCACGCTCCAGTCGAACAAGGCGGTGGACGCCGTCGCCCTATTCGATGCGATCCACTCGGTCGACCGGGAGTCGCTGGTCGCAGCGCTCGCTTCGGCGATCGCCAAAAGCGGGCGGCGCCCCGATTGCTTCGTCCAAGTCAATATCGGCGACGAGCCGCAGAAAGGCGGCTGCGCTCTTGCCGATCTGCCCGCCTTGCTCGAGGCCGCCCGCGCCGCGGGCCTGCCGCTCGGCGGCCTGATGTGCATTCCGCCGGAGGGAGTGGAGGCGGCGCCCTATTTCGCCTTGCTCGCCAAGCTCGCCCGGCGTCATGGCGTCGCCGGCTTGAGCATGGGCATGTCGGCCGACTATGAGAGCGCGGTGATGATCGGGGCCAGCCACGTCCGCGTCGGCACCGCCTTGTTCGGCCCGCGCGCGCGCTGAGACGGAGGACGTATGGAGGCAGCGGATGCGAGCGGGCCGAAGAGGCGCTGGCGGGTCTGGCATTTCATCCTGATCGGCGTGGTGGGCGTCGGGCTGCTGGCGGCGGGTATCGTCTTTCTGGTCGTCTCGCTCACCCGGCCCGTGGTCGACACCGCCGACGCATTCATGGCCGCGCTGCGGGACGGCGATTTCGGCCGCGCGTCCAGCCACACGACGCCGGCGCTGCAGCGCGAGACGGGCGGCGCCGAGGGCTTCGCGCGCGGGATCGGTGTCTACCGCCCCGCCACCTGGAGCTGGTCGCAGCGCAGCATCCGCAACGGCATCGGCCGGGTGTCGGGCAGCGTCACCTACCAGAACGGGGCCAATGGCAGCGTCCGGCTGACCATGGGCCAGATCGACGATCGCTGGCGCGTGGAAGGCTATAGTTTCGAGCGGCAATGAAGGACTCGCTTATGGAGGGAAGGACGATGAGCCGCGGCCAGCGCCTCCTCACCCGCTTGGCCGGGGCGGAGACGGCGGCGGCGATGGAGGCGCATTCGCGCGCCTGGCTCGTCTTATGCCCGAATTGCGGGCACGAGCGCTCGATCTGGGAGCTTGGCGGCATACGCTACAAGGCGGCCGGCAGCCCGCGCCTGCGCCTCACCTGCCCGAAATGCGGGCAGGCCGGCTGGCACGCGGTCCGCAAGGCCGCCGACTTCCCGGCGACGCGCTTGCCGGCCCGGGGCCTGGTCCGGCTGATCCTGTCGGTCGTCCTCGGCGCGCTGATCCTCGTCGCCGTGATCGTCGGCGTCGTGCTGAAGCTGGCCGGGGTCGTTTGACGCATGCGTTTCGAGGCGCTGATCTTCGATTTCGACGGCGTGCTGCTCGAGAGCGAATATGCGGGCAACAAGCAGATCGCCGACTGGCTGACGGGAATCGGCCATCCGACCAGCGTCGAGGAGTCGATGCGCGAATTCATGGGCCTTGCCGGCCTCGATTTCATCGGCGCGATCGAGCGCTGGATCGGCCGGGCGGTGCCCGACGATTTCCATGCTGCCCGCGCCGAGGAGGACGAACGCGCGATCGCCGAAGGCGTCGAGGCGGTGGCCGGCGCGGTCGCCTTCATCCGCGCCCTCCCGCCCGATCTGCCCAAGGCGATCTGCTCGTCCAGCTCCAGCCGCTGGATCGAGAGCCATCTCGCCAATCTCGGCCTCGAAGGCGCGTTCGGCGACAGGATCTTCTCGGGGAGAGAGCATGTCGCGCGCGGCAAGCCGGCGCCGGACCTCTATCTCCACGCCGCCGCCGCGCTGGGCGCCGACATCGCCCGGACCGCGATCATCGAGGATAGCCCGGTCGGCGTGCAGGGCGCGCTCGCCTCGGGCGCCGAGGTGATCGGCCTCATCGCCGGCCGCCACTGCCTGCCCGGCCATGAAGAGCGGCTGCGCGCGCTCGGCGTCACCCAAATCGCCCGCGATTTCGAGGAACTGGCCGCCTTGCTCGCCTAGAGCTGGTGGCCGCTGCGGTCGCGCTTGGTGTCGAGATAGGCCTTATTGTGCGCGCTTGCGCCAACTTTCAGCGGCACTGTTTCGACCACTTTTATCCCCTCCGCCTCCAGTGCGGCCACCTTGCGGGGATTGTTGGTGAGCAACCGGATCACGTTGCGCGACAATTTCGCCAACATCCGCGCCGCGACCGCGAAGTCGCGCTCGTCGTCGGCGAAGCCCAGGCGCAGATTGGCGTCGACCGTGTCATAGCCCTGGTCCTGGAGCGCATAGGCCCTGAGCTTGTTGACCAGGCCGATGCTGCGCCCCTCCTGGCGCAGATAGAGGAGGATGCCCCAGCCCGAAGCGGCGATGGCGGCGAGCGCGGCCTCGAGCTGCGGCCCGCAATCGCACTTGAGCGAGCCCAGGGCATCGCCGGTCAGGCATTCGCTGTGCATCCGCACCAGCGGCGGATCCCCGTTCGGGTCCCCGACGATCAGCGCGACATGCTCGATCGTATCGCCGTCCGAGCGGAAAGCGACGATCTCGCCTTTCTCGGCGAAGCGGCTCGGCAGACGCGCGCGCGAGACGATGCGGAGGTCGGCGCCGGTCCCGAACGTCATGACGTCATCGGCGCGGACCTTCGCCTCGGCCGGACCGTCGCGCCGGGTGAACAATGCGGGCAGCAGCCCGGCGAGCCGCGCCAGCCTCAGCGCCGCTTCGGCGGTCGGCGGCGAGCAGAGCGGCGCGGTCTGGAAGGGCCCCTTGAGCGGGGTGGCGAGATCGAGCGCCGGGTCGGCGATCGCGGTGGCGGCGTCGAGGTCGATCCAAGGTGCGCGGCGGACCAGCACCGGCAAAGCCGGCTGCGCCTCGCGCTGGTTGGTGAGCTTCAGCGTCGCCGCTCGGTTGCCCGAGATCAGCAAGGCGGCGGGCGCGGCATCGCCGTTTTCTGGGCCGTCGAACGCCGCCAGCCCGTCGGCGTCGGCCGTTTCGATGGCGAGGAACGAGATGTCGCCGATCGCCACCGGCCAGCCGCGGCGCAAGGCGTCGATCGCGCGGGCGACGTCCCGCGCGCCCATCAGAGCGCGAATTCCGTCATCAGGGGCACATGGTCGCTGGGCCGCTCCCAGTTGCGGCAGGGCTCGTGGACGATGTGGGAGGTCGCCAGCCTGGCGACGTCCGCGGTCGCCCACATATGGTCGAGCCGGCGGCCGCGGTCGTTCACGGTCCAGTCGGGCGAGCGGTAGCTCCACCAGGTGTGGAGGCGCTTCGGCGCGGGGTGGAAATGGCGGCCGAGATCGACCCAGTCGTTGCTGCCCTGGAGCCGGGTCAGCGCCTCGACCTCGACCGGGGTGTGGCTGACGACATTGAGGAGCTGTTTGTGGCTCCACACGTCGCATTCGAGCGGCGCGACGTTGAAGTCGCCGACCATGATCGTCGGGCAATCGAGCGTCTCGGACCAGCGCGTCATCCGCTCGATGAAGTCGAGCTTCTGGCCGAACTTGGGATTGACGTCGCGGTCGGGAATGTCGCCGCCGGCGGGTACGTAGACGTTTTCGAGCCGGATTCCGCAGTCGAGCCGGACACCGACATGGCGCGCCTCGCCATTGGCCTGCCAGTCGAGCCTATCGTCCTCGCGCATCGGCACCCTGGAGGCAATGGCGACGCCATGGTGCATCGGCTGGCCGCAGATGATGATGTGATCGTAGCCGAGCTTGTGGAACATGGCATGCGGGAATTCGCTGTCGCGGACCTTGGTTTCCTGCAGGCAGAGGATGTCGGGCGCTTCGGCGGTCAGGAACTTCTCGACGATGCCGGCGCGGGCACGGATCGAATTGATGTTCCAGGAGGCGATTTTCAGAGACGAGGACATGGCGCCGGGCTTAGCGGGAGGCCCGGAAAATGGAAGGGCCTCCAAAATGGAAGGCCCCCGCTCCGGGGGCGTGGAGCGAGGGCCACCAAGCGTTGTTACGCGAGGTCAATCGCGGATTCCCGTCCGGGCAACAGGGGGAAAACCCGAAGCGGACATCCGCAATTGCAGTCTTGGGTTTAGGACTTCGGACCTGTCGCCCAGATGAACAAAAGGTCCCCGGCTCGGCGCGAGTCCGGGGCCGCCGATCGCTCAGCCGCGCGGGCCGCGCCGCGTCGGTCTGCGATAGGTGAAGACGCTGTTCGCGACGGGCACGTTGAAGCGCTGGCCGGCGAGCCGGACGTTGGTCTGGTGGTTCTGCGCGTCGCGCGTGCTCCAGCCCTGCAGGATCAGCCCGCCGGGCGCGCCCGCGGACTTGGCGAAGCGCACGGTGATGGTGCCGAACTCGCGGCGGCGCGGGTCGCGCGCCTCGATCAGCAGCAGCGCCCGGTCGTCCTGGACGACACGGGCGAAGCGGGCGAGATCCTGGTTCGGGTTCAGGAGCACCGACAGCGGCGAATCGTTGATCGGCCAGCGCTGCTGCTGGCCGACCTCATAATCGAGGAAGGTCAGCGCCCGGCCGTCGCCGACGATCAGCATGTTGGCGCTGCGGCCGTAATCGAAGCGAATCCGGCCGGGCCGCTTGATGGTCAGCGTTCCCGCGAGGGTGCGGCCGCGCTGGTCGGTCTGGGTGAAGCTCGCGGTCATCGTCTGCACGGCGCGCAGATGCGCCTGGACTTGGGCGAGGCCGGCCGCGGGCTGCGCGTGGAGCGCTGCCGGCGCCGCGGCGACCGCGCCGAGCGGGACCGCGAGGAAAGCGAGGGCGCGAAGACGCAGCATGGATATTCCTTTTCGGCGAGAACATGGGGGTTGGGCCGGGCCTATCGCGCCCGCCGCTTGAATGTCCAGTGAACCCGCCGGTTCCAAGGAAGACGCCGCCGCCGCCCGCGGCTAGACCAAAGGCCGCCCCTCCGGGTCGACCAGCACCTCGCGGCGGCCGACATGGTCGGGGGCGCTGACCACGCCTTCCTTCTCCATCCGCTCGATCAGGCGCGCGGCATTGTTATAGCCGACGCGGAGCTGGCGCTGGAGGTAGGAAGTCGAAGCCTTCTGGCTTTCCGCCACGACCTGGACCGCCTTGCGGAAGAGCTGGGTCTCGGCGTCGTCCTCGCCGATCGGCTGGCCCTCGAACATATAGCCGCCGTCCTCGGGTTCCTCGGTGACCGCCTGGACATAATCGGGCCGGCCCTGCGCGCGCCAGAAATCGGCGACCGCACGGACCTCCTCGTCGGAAACGAGCGGCCCGTGGACGCGGGCGATCTGCTTGCCGCCTGGCATGTAAAGCATATCGCCCTTGCCGAGCAGCTGCTCGGCGCCCTGCTCGCCGAGGATGGTGCGCGAATCGATCTTCGAGGTGACCGAGAAGGAGATGCGGGTCGGAAGGTTCGCCTTGATGACGCCGGTGATGACGTCGACCGAGGGGCGCTGGGTCGCCATGATCAGGTGGATGCCGGCCGCGCGCGCCTTCTGGGCGAGGCGCTGGATCAGGAACTCGACCTCCTTGCCAGCGGTCATCATCAAATCGGCGAGCTCGTCGACCACGACCACGACCTGGGGCAGGACCTCGTAATCGAGCTCCTCCATCTCGTAGCGCGGCTGGCCGGTCTCGGGGTCGTAGCCGGTCTGGACGCGGCGGCCGAGCGGCTGGCCCTTCATCTTGGCCTCGCGGACCTTGGCGTTGAAGCTGGAGAGCTGCCTGACGCCGACCGACGCCATCATCCGGTAGCGCTCCTCCATCTGCTCGACCGTCCATTTCAGCGCGCGGATCGCCTTGGCGGGCTCGGTGACGACGGGGGCGAGGAGATGCGGGATGTCGTCATAGACGCTGAGCTCCAGCATCTTGGGGTCGATCAGGATCATTTTGCACTGCTCCGGCGTCAGCCGGTAGAGCAAGGAGAGGATCATGCAGTTGAGGCCGACCGACTTGCCCGAGCCGGTGGTGCCGGCGACGAGCAGGTGGGGCATCGGCGCGAGATCGGCGACGACCGGATCGCCGGCGATGTTCTTGCCGAGGATGATCGGCAGCTGGGCGACCTGGTCCTCGAAGGCCGGGCTCGAGACCAGCTCGGAGAGCGTCACCAGCTCGCGCTTGGCGTTGGGCAGCTCGATGCCGATCACCGAGCGGCCGGGGATGGTGGCGACGCGCGCCGACAAAGCCGACATGTTGCGGGCGATGTCGTCGGCCAATTGGATGACCCGGCTCGCCTTGATGCCGCTCGCCGGCTCGAGCTCGTACATGGTGACGACCGGGCCGGGGCGGACCTCGACGATCTCGCCCTTGACCGAGAAATCGTCGAGCACCGATTCGAGCAGGCGGGCGTTGCGCTCGAGCGCGGCCTTGTCGATCGCGATATTGGGGCGCGGCGGCGGCGGGCTGAGCAGATCGACCGAGGGCAGAGTGTAAGCGTCGCCGAGCGCGAGCGAGGGTTGGCGTTCCCGCAACGGCCGGCGGCCGCCATCGCGCGCCTTGGCCGGCTCGGAGATGACCGGGCCGCGCGACGGCGGCGCGGCGACGACGGGCGCGCGCGCCGGCCGGCCGGCCGGCACCGGCAGATCGTTCTCGCCGGCGGCGGCGCCAGCATTGCGCAGCCGCCGTTCGGCGATCCAGCGCCGTTCCTCGGCGGTGAGACCGAGGCCCAGGAGAGCGAGCGCGAGACCCGCGACCGCGGCGATGGCGATGATCGCGATCCGGAACGGAGCGATGATGCTGGCGTCGCCGAGCAGCATCAAGGCGGCGTCGACGAGCTTGGCGAAGGCGAGGCCGATGCCGCCGCCCCAGCCCGCCGGCAGCCCCCAGACCTCGCCGCCCGCGAACAGCGCGCCGGCGAGGCCGAGCAGGGCAATGCCGCAAAAGGTGATGATCAAAGCGCGCAGCCAGCGCCCGGCCTCGGTGCCGCGCGCGAGCCTGAGGCCGATGATGAGCAGGATCGGCAGCAACAAGGCGATGGGCGGCCCTGCCGCCATCAGCAGCAGATCGGCGGTCCAGGCGCCGGCGCCCCCCATCCAGTTGAGCGGCGGCCCGCCCGCGCTTGTGTTCGGCGAGGGATCGCTCTGATGATAGGACACCAGGGCGACCAATATGAACAGAACGAACAAGGTGAGGCCGATCCCGGCGAGGAGCCCCCCCGAGCGCCGGGCGATCCGCCTGGATCCGTCCCGCCATTGATCGAGGCGGCCGGGCCTGACATTTTGCGCTGGCGGTGCCGCCATCTGATGTGCCCCAAATGTTCCCTTATCCCTAATGCGCCCGTGCGGACTCCCGGGTCAAGCGCTTGGCGTTGCATCGCTGCAACGTTAGGGGGAGGAAATGGAACGCGCGGACGTCATCATCCTGGGCGGCGGCCTGGTCGGGCTGACCCTGGCGATCGCGCTCGACCGGCATGGCCTCACGACCCTCGTCGTCGATCCCGCCGATCCGGAAAAGCAGGTGGCGCCGAGCTATGACGGCCGCGCCACCGCAATATCCAGCTCCTCCTGGCGGATGCTCGAGGCGATCGGCGTCGCGGATCGGCTCGACGGGGTCACCTGCGCGATCCGCGCGATCCGGGTCAGCGAGGGGCTGAAAAGTGGCGGCATCGCCTTCGAGCCCGGGGCCGGGGACGACCCGCTCGGCATCATGGTCGAGAATAGGCTGCTGCGCGCGGCATTGCGCGACACGGCGCTCGACGCGGAAAGGCTCGATTTACTGATGCCGGCCCGCCCGGCCGAGGCGGTGCGCGACGGCAATGGGGTCCGGGTCGCGCTGGCGGACGGCCGGCTGCTGACCGCGCCCCTGCTGGTCGGCGCCGAGGGCCGCAATTCGCCGATGCGCGAGGCGGCCGGAATCCCGATCGCCCAATGGCGCTACGACCATGTCGCGATCGTCGCCACCGTCACCCATGAACGGTCGCACGAGGCCACCGCCTACGAGATCTTCTACCCCGAGGGGCCGTTCGCGATCCTGCCGATGCTGGCGGGGCCGGACCGGCGGCCGCGCTCGGCGATCGTCTGGTCGGTCAAAGCGCGCGATGCCGAGGCGATGCTCGGCCTGCCCGACCGCGCGCTCGCGCATGAGATCGAAAAAAGGATGGGCGGGTTCCTCGGGGCGGTCGCCCTGGCCGGGCCGCGCTGGAACTATCCGCTCGGCTTCCACCATGCGGCGACGATCACGGCCGAGCGCCTCGCCCTCATCGGCGACGCCGCCCACGGCATCCATCCGATCGCCGGCCAGGGCCTCAATCTGGGCTTCCGCGACGCCGCCGCTCTGGCCGAGGTGCTGGTCGAGGGCGCGCGACTCGGCATGGACCTCGGCGACGCGCAATTGCTCGCCCGCTACGAACGCTGGCGCAGCCTCGATACCTTCATGGTGGCAATGGCGACCGACACGCTGACCCGGCTCTACGGCGTGCCGGGGAAAGCGGCCTCGGCGCTGCGCCGCTTCGGCATGGGCGCGGTGCAGAGGATCGGGCCCTTGAAGGAGCGGCTGATGGCCGAAGCGCGGGGGGAATCGGGGGAGATGCCGCTGCTGCTCAGGGGCTTGCCGATCTAGCTCGGTGGACGACCCCCACCACCGTTCGCCCTGAGCCTGTCGAAGGGCCTTCCTGTCCTTTGCCGCCGAAGACAAGGACAGGGCTTCGACAAGCTCAGCCCGAACGGTTGTTGAGCCGTCGACGCTCTATTGCATCGTCTCGGGCCCGTCCGCGCCCCCCGGGGCCATGCGCTGGAACTGCATGAACTGGACGAGCAAATCGGCGCGGTCGGCGAGGTCGGTGGCTTCGAGCAGCGCCTGCTTGGAGCCGACGTCCAATGGCGCGATCTGGGCGATGCCGTTGACCAGCATCTCGTCGTCGAGGCGCGAAACCGACTCCCATTCGACCATATAGCCGAGCGCGTCGGCATAGCGCCGCGCCTCGCGCTCGACCTCGGCGCGCTGGGCGAGGCCGAGCATCGGATCGGGATCCTCCTCGAACCCGTTGCGGTCGGCGTCGACCTGGCGATAGGGAGTGTCGACCTCGGCCTCGCGGGCGATGCGGAAGCGGCTCAGCCCTTCGAGCACGAGGTTGAAGCGGCCGTCGTCGAGCTCGTCGCAGGCGGCGATCCGCCCGATGCAGCCGATCTCGAACAAAGAAGGGGGTTCGTCGGCATCCATGGGCTGGACCATGGCGATGAGCCGGTCGCTGGCCAGCGCGTCGCGGATCATCGCCCGGTAGCGCGGCTCGAAAATGTGCAGGGGGAGCTGGCTGCGCGGAAAGAGCAGGGCGCCGGCAAGCGGGAAGATCGGCACGCGAAGGAGCGCGCTGTCCATCAGCTGAACAGGATCGCCGACAATCTGCGCCGTTGCGCGCCGGCCCAGGGGTCCTCGAGCCCCACCGCCTCGAGGATCTGCAGCAACCTCTTCCGCGCCGCGCCCTCGTTCCAGTCGCGATCGCGCGCGATGCTTTCGAAGAGCTGGTCGGCGGCGCCGTCGCGGTCGCCCGCGGCCATCAACGCGCCGGCGAGGTCGATCCGCGCTTCATGGTCGTCGCCGTCGCGCGCGATCCGCGCCTCCAGCTCGGCGGTTTCGCCGGCGGGCGCCGCCTCGGCGAGCGCCAGCGCGGAGCGGGCGCGGGCGATTGCGGGGTCCTTGTCGGCCTTTTCGGGCAAAGTCTGAAGCCGGGCGCGCGCCTCGTCGAGGCGGCCGCCGGCGACCAAAGCGCGGGCGAGGCCGGCAATCGCCTCGGCATGCTCGGGCGCCATCTCGACGATCTGCTCGAAGATGTTGGCGGCGCGCGCCGCGTCACCCTCGGCCAGCACCTGCTCGCCCATGGCGATCAAAGGCTCGACCTCGGCCTCCTTGGCCTGGGCCTCGCCTTCGACGGGAAGCTTGGCGAGGATCTGGTCGAGCGCCGCCTTGAGCTGGCCTTCGGTGCGCGCGGTCGAAAGGTCGGCGACCGGCTGGCCCTGGAAAAAGGCATAGACGGTGGGGATCTGCTGGACGCGGAACTGCGCCGCGATCAGCTTCTCTTCGTCGACATCGAGCTTGACCAACTGGACGCCGCGATCGGCATAATCGGCGGCGACCTTTTCGAGCAAGGGCGTCAGCTGCTTGCACGGCCCGCACCACTCCGCCCAGAAATCCAGGATGATCAGCGAGGTCATGCTCGGCTCGACCACGTCGCGGCGGAAGCGTTCGACGGCCTCGCGTTCGGCTTCGCTCAATCCCAGGGTGGCCACGTCAATCTCTCCGAAAATCGCTTATCTTGCGCTCCTATGTGGGATTGCGGGCCGATCTGCCAAGCCCGTATGACGGGGGTTGCCGGGCTCAAAGGCCCATGCTAGCAGCCGCCGCCTTACCCGGACCGGGTCACCGGTTCCGCTCAGAGCGGGCGTAGCTCAGGGGTAGAGCACAACCTTGCCAAGGTTGGGGTCGAGGGTTCGAATCCCTTCGCCCGCTCCATTTTCAATCCCAGCGCCTCGAACCCTCGAGTTTTTCGTAGCGCTCCGCCCTGCCGGGCCGCGCGCTGGTTCGAATCCCTTCGCCCGCTCCATTTTCGAGACCGCCGCAGTCTTGACTCCTTGACGTCCTAAGTCATTGATGACGGCGACGAAGGTGAGAATGGGCGATGAAGATCCTGTTGGCGCTGGGCGCGATTGTGTCGTCCGCTTCGGCCGTGGTTGCGCAGGCGCCGCGCAGCAGCAACGCTTTGATCTGCCGCAGCACCAGCGACACCGGCTCGCGGCTGGCGCACAGGCGCGTCTGCCGGACGCGCGAGCAATGGGCCGCCGGCCAGCGCGAACAGCGCCAGGCCCTGGATCGGGCGCAGACCCGGCAGCTGAACCGTACCATGGACGAAGTGGGCAAGACGCGTTGATGCGGCTATGCTGCTGCTTGCCCTGATCGCGCTTCAGGCGTCCGCGCCGCCGCCCGCGCCGGCGGCCGAGCAGCCGGCCGTCGTCACTACCCGGTCCGGGCTCCGTTTCCAGGTGTTGGCGCCGGGCCGCGGGCAGCGGCCGCGGCCGCGGGACACCGTCCAGGTGACCTATGAGGTCCGGCTCGCCGACGGCCGAATCGTAGAATCGACGCCGCGGCCGGAGACCTTGCCCGTTACCGGGATGATCGCGGGCTTTACCGAAGCGCTGTTGCTGATGAACCAGGGCGGCCGCTACCGCTTCTGGGTGCCTCCGGCCCTCGGCTATGGCGCGCAGGGAATTCCCGGCAGCGTTCCGCCCGATGCCGAGCTCGTCTTCACCCTGACCCTGAACCGCATCCAGAGAGCCCCGCTGCGCCGCATCCGCTGAACGGGAACGCTTTGCCCGCGGGCGCCGTTCTCTTACGCGCCATGAGCACCCAGCTGCCAACGCTCGACGCCTCGGCGTTCGAGCCGCCTGCGGAGGCGGTCGATTTCTACGTAGAGTGCCTGAAGCTGCTCGCCTCATCCGGCCTGCCGTTCCTGCTCTCGGGCACCTACGCGCTCTCCTGCTATACCGGCATCACCCGGCCGACGAAGGATCTCGACGTCTTCTGCAAGCCCTCGGACGCGCCCCGCATCCTCAGCTTCTTCAAGGCGCGCGGCTACCGGATCGACATCGAGGACGAGCGCTGGATCGGCAAGGTCTGGAAAGGCGCGCATTTCTTCGACGTCATCTACAATATGTCGACCGCCGGCATGCCGGTCACCGACCATTGGTTCCGCGAACCCTATGAGGTCGAGGTCTACGGCACCAACGTCCGCATCACCCCGCCGACCGAGTTCCTGCTCTCCAAGCTCTTCCTCCAGGACCGCTACCGCTATGACGGCGCCGACGTCGCCCATGTCATCCTCAAGAAGCATGACGAGATCGACTGGCATTATCTGCTCGACACGCTGGAGCTCTATTGGGAGGTGCTGGCGATCCACGTCCTCAATTTCCGCTTCATCTACCCCACCGAGCGCGAGCGCATCCCGCGCTGGCTGTTCGACGAATTGATCTCGCGGCTGCAGGCGCAGGCGGAGATGCCGCCGGCGCGCATGCGGGTCTGCCGCGGCCGGCTGTTCTCGCCGCGCGACTATATCGAGGACATCACCGAATGGGGCTTCGCCGACCTCGTCGGCAAGGGAATCGAAGAACGGCATGAGCGAAAGTAACGGTACGCTTCGGGGCCAGACGATCACATTGGCCGCGATCGGCGACCTTCACGTCACCGAAACCAGCGAGCATCGATATCGCGAGCTCTTCGTCGAAATATCGGAGGCCGCGGACGCCCTCGCTCTGTGCGGCGACCTCACCAATTTCGGCAAGACCCGCGAGGCCGAAATCCTTGCCGAGGATCTGCGCCATGTCACGATCCCGATCGTCGCCGTGCTCGGCAATCACGATTATGAATGCGGCCAGGCCGAGGAGGTCGCGCGCATCCTCCAGGGCGCCGGCGTCACCATCCTCGCCGAGCAGGCGGTGGTGATCTCCGGCGTCGGCTTTGCCGGGGTGAAGGGCTTTCTGGGCGGGTTCGGCCGCGGCGAATTGGGCGCATTCGGGGAAAGCCCGATCAAGGCCTTCGTCGACGCCGCCCTCGACGAGGCGCGCAAGCTGGAAAATGCCTTGCGGTCGCTGAAGACCGAGCGCAGCGTCGCCGTCCTCCATTATGCGCCGGTGGCCGATACCGTGGTCGGCGAGCCGCTCGAAATCTATCCCTTCCTGGGCTGCTCGCGGCTCGCCGACGCGATCGACCGCTTCGACCATGTCTCGGCGGTGGTCCATGGCCACGCCCATCGCGGCACCTATGAGGGCAGGACGCCGCGCGGCACGCCGGTGTACAATTGCGCGCAGATGGTGGTCCAGGCGGCCAAGGGCCGGCCCTACGCGCTTATCGAGGTGTAGCGGCGGGCCGGGCCGGCTGGGCGCGCGGCGGCTGGCGCGCCGGCGCCCGCGCCGCTTGCCGCGCCGGCGTCCGAGCCGCCTGCCGCGCCGGCGCCGCGGCGGGACGGGCCCGGGCCCGGGCCGGAGCGGGCTGCGGCGGTGGCTGCGGCGGCGCGTGCGGCTCGAGCAGGGCGGCCGTTTCGATTGCGTCGAGCGCCAGATGAGCGACTGCATAGCGGCGCGCCTTGACCACCCAGTCCGCGCCATAATCCTGGCCGGGCATGCGCTGCACCTCGGCCACCGCCGCACCGACCTCGCCGGCCTGCAGCCAGCGCCTGGCCCGGTCGAGCCGCTCGCTCGGCTCGGAGGAGGGCGTGTCGGCGCGGCGCACCACGACCAGGCTGCCAAGCTCGCTGCGCATCGCGCCCCACCAGCTCTGATTGGGCGGCGCTCCCATCAATTGCGGGCCGAGCTGCTCGAGCTCGGCCTGGAGCTGGGTCAGCGTCACCGGCTGCCGCCCGGCGGCGATGATCGTGCCCACGGCGGGCCCCTGCGTCGCTGCGAAGCGCTGCCGCAGCATCGGCTCGAGGAATCCCAATTGCACGCCGCGGTCGATCGCGCGGCGGGCGGCGAAGGCGACGAGCAAGGCCTCGGTGCGGTCGGCGCTGCCGACCGCGACCCGCGAAGAGCTGTCGATCTGGCCGAACCTTTGCTCGAGCGCGGCGAGGCGGCGGGCGAGCTCGACGTCGGTGAGCGGCGTGCCGGGTGCGACCGGCGGCGCTGCCGGCGCCGCCTGGACCTGCGGCAAAGCGGCGGCGGGGCGTGGCGCGGGCGCCGCCGCTGCCGGCGCCTCCGGAGTCACTCCGAGCATGCGCGCGCCCGCGTCCCAATGGGCAAGCAGATAGCCCATCAGGCCGAGCCCGAGCAGGAAGGCGATGCCGGGGATGGCGAGCCGGCGCCAGAATGTGCGCCGCTGCGGCGGCGGGCCGCTGTCGATGGGATCGTAATCGCCGTTCATCGCGCCGCACTCTGGCACAGCTTGACGGCAAGCTCCAGCAAGGCGTCGTCGCGCGGGCGCGCCGCGACGACGACCTGCTGCCAGCCGTCGCCCGCCGCCCGCGCCGTCCGCGCGCTGATCGCGGCGATGATGATGCGCGCGCGGTCGCCGGCGAGCCCGGCGAACAAGGCGGCCGCGCACGGGGAATGGAGCAAGGCGAGGGCGCCCTCGGCGGCGACGGGGAGGCCGGGTGCCGCCTCGGCGGCATAGACCGGCACCCGGGTGATCGCGATTCCGGGGTGGCCGAGCGCGAGATGGTCCTCGCCGCAGGCGTGGAAGGCGGCGCGGACGCCGTCCTCGGCCATCATCAGCAGCAAGGCGGCGCCGTCCTCGGGCCCGACCCTGATATCGGCGAAGCCGGCCTCCCGCGCGGCGGTTGCGGTCGCCTCGCCGACCGCATAGCAGGGCAGCGCCTCGAATGGCGTCAAGCCGTCGGCCGCCTGGCGCGCGGCGCTGGCGCTGGTCAGCATGACCGCGTCGAAGCCGGCCGGGTCGGGCGGCGTCCAGGCGAGCGGCCGCACTGCGAACAAGGGCGCCACCACCACCTCGAGCCCGAGCGCGCGGGCCCGCGCGGCGGTCTCGTCGGCGCCGGGCTGTGGGCGCAGGACCAGCACCTTCATGTCCCGAACATCGCGCGCAAGGCGGGGCTGGCCCGCGCCAGCAGATCGCGGGCGAGTGCGGCGGGTTCGCCTTCGCCCGCCTGTATTTCCCGCCCGTCGGCGCTGAGGATCTCGGCCCTCAGCCGGCCTCCCGAAGCGAGCGCCGCGACGGCGGAATGGCAGTCGCCGCCCAGGGTCGCGAGGAAGGCGCGCTCGGCGTCCACCGCTTCGTGGGTCGGCGCGTGATCGATGGCGCCCAGCAAGGCGCGAAGATCGTCGCGGTCCGCGAGGATCTCGACGCCGATCGCCCCCTGCGCGGGCGCCGGCAGCAGGTCGAGCGGGGCGCCGGCCGCGATCCCGAGCCGGTCGAGGCCCGCCGCCGCCAGCAAGGTGGCGTCGAATTCGCCGGAGTCGACCTTGGCCAGCCTGGTCTGGACGTTGCCGCGGATGGTGACGCAGCGGAGATCGGGCCGCCGCGCCAGCAATTGCGCGGTCCTTCGCGGCGACGACGTGCCGACTCGGGCGCCTTGCGGCAACGCCGCGATGCTCTCGGCGCCGACCAGCCGGTCGCGCGTGTCCGCCCGCTCCAGCGTCGCCGCGATCGCCAGCGCCTCGGGCCGGATCGTCTCGACATCTTTCATCGAATGGACCGACATTTCGGTACGGCCGTCGATCAGACAGGCGTCGAGTTCCTTGGTCCACAAGGCCTTGCCGCCGACCTCGGCGAGCGGGCGGTCCTGGATCCAGTCGCCCGAGGTGGTAATCGGGACGAGCTCGATCGCCGCCTCGTCCCAGCCGTGCGCGGCGCGCAGCGCCTCGGAGACCAAGCGCGCTTGGGCGAGCGCCAGCGGCGATCCGCGGGTACCGATGCGAAGGGGGCCAATGCGAAGGGGGCCAATGCGAAGGGGGGCTGGCATAGCGCGCTTGTGCTAGCGGCTCCTCAGGTGGCAGGGAAGCTGCGATGAGCCTGATCCTCGGCATCGAATCGAGCTGCGACGAGACTGCGGCCGCCTTGGTCGCGTCGGACCGGCGCATCCTCGCCCACGCTCTGGCGGGGCAGGAGGCCGCGCACCGGCCCTTTGGCGGGGTTGTCCCCGAAATCGCCGCCCGCGCCCATGTCGAGATCCTGCCGGCTTTGATCGAGCAGGTCCTCGCCGAGGCGGGGATCGATCTGGACGAAGTGGACGCGATCGCGGCGACGGCGGGCCCGGGCCTGATCGGCGGGGTGATGGTCGGCCTGGTCACCGCCAAGGGGCTGGCGCTGGCGGCGGGCAAGCCGCTCATTGCGGTCAACCATCTCGAAGGGCATGCGCTCTCGCCGATGCTGAGCGAGTCCGACCTTCATTTCCCTTATCTGCTGCTGCTCGTCTCGGGCGGCCATTGCCAGTTGCTGCTGGTCGAGGGCGTCGGCCGCTACCGCCGCCTCGCCA
Organism: Allosphingosinicella sp.; assembly: GCA_035543935.1. Classification (GTDB taxonomy): domain Bacteria; phylum Pseudomonadota; class Alphaproteobacteria; order Sphingomonadales; family Sphingomonadaceae; genus Allosphingosinicella. The sequence continues at coordinate 121,380 of DATKIV010000008.1, read as the reverse complement.
CCACGATCGACGACGCCGCCGGCGAGGCGTTCGACAAGACCGCCAAATTGCTCGGCCTGGGCTTTCCGGGCGGGCCGGCGGTCGAGCGGGCCGCGAAAGCCGGCGATCCGGCCGCGGTGAAGCTGCCGAGGCCGCTGGTCGGCTCCGATGAGCCCCATTTCTCCTTCGCCGGCCTCAAGAGCGCGGTGCTGCGCGCCAAGCAGAGCGGCCTCCATGCCGACGCGGACATCGCCGCCTCCTTCCAGCAGGCGGTGGTCGATTGCTTCGTCGACCGGACGCGGCGCGCGATCGCGGCGGCGCCGGGCGCGACCGCGCTCGTCGTCGCCGGCGGCGTCGCCGCGAACGAAAGCGTCCGCGCCGCGCTCACCGCGCTGGCGGCCGCGCATGAGCTGCCCTTCGTCGCCCCGCCTTTGTGGCTGTGCACCGACAATGCGGCGATGATCGCCTGGGCCGGGGCTTTGCGCTTCGAGGCGGGGCTGACCGACGGGCTCGACGCGCCGGCGCGGGCGCGCTGGCCCCTGGATCCGGAAGCCGAAAAGGCGCGCGGCGCGGGGGTGAAGGCATGAGGATCGGGGTGGCCGGCGCCGGCGCCTGGGGGACGGCGCTCGCCCAGGTCGCGGCGGCGGGGGGCGAGGAGGTCCTGCTCTGGGCGCGCGAGCCCGAGGTCGTCGAGGCCGTCAACGGCGCTCATGAAAACAAGCTGTTTCTCAAGGGCCAGAAGCTGAGCCCGGCGATCCGCGCGACCGGCGATCTCGCCGATCTGGGCGACTGCGAAGCCCTCCTAATTGTTAGTCCGGCGCAACATTTGCGTTCGGTTATCGGCGGGTTGTTTGTGTCCGGACAGCCGCTCATCCTGTGCGCCAAGGGCATTGAGGACGGCACCGGCCTGCTCATGCACGAGGTCGCCCGCCAGGTGCAGCCGGACTCGCCGATCGCGGTCCTTTCCGGGCCCACTTTCGCCCATGAAGTAGCGGCCGGCCTGCCGACGGCGGTGACGCTGGCGATCGAGGACAAGACGCTTGGCGAGCGGCTGGCCCTGCGCCTCGCCCGCCCGCATTTCAGGCCCTATCTGACCGAGGATGTCGCCGGGGCCGAGGTCGGCGGCGCGGTCAAGAACGTGCTCGCCATCGCCTGCGGCGTCGTCGAGGGGAAAAGGCTCGGCCAGAATGCCCGCGCGGCCCTGATCTCGCGCGGCTTCGCCGAGATGACCCGCTTCGGCCTCGCCAAAAGCGCGCGCGCCGAGACCTTGGCCGGCCTCGCCGGGCTCGGCGACCTCGTCCTGACCTGCTCATCGACCAGCTCGCGCAATTTCAGCCTCGGCAAGGGCATTGGCGAGGGGGCCCGGCCCGCCGACCTCCTCGCAGACCGCCGCACCGTCGCCGAGGGCGCCTTCACCGCGCCGGTGCTGAAGCGCGCCGCCGAGGCGCTCGGCGTCGACATGCCGATCGTCGCGGCGGTCTGCGCGCTGCTGGCGGAAGAGGAATCGGTGGACGAGGTGGTCGGGAGGCTGCTGTCGCGGCCTTTGCGGAGCGAGGGGGTCTAGTTCCGGACACTGATGGGTCAAAAGTCCCAGGCGATCCCCTTATTCTCCCAGTCGCCGTAGCGCGTCGGTTCTTTGCCCTTGGGGCCGCCGGACTCCTCTCCCGCCTTGGCCTCGCCAGGCTCGGGCACGGGCGGGCTCGGCGAGAGATAGACGGGCGGCTTCACATGAGGCGGGCGCTCGGCCATGGGGGTGTCCGATCGGATGGAGTGTCGCTGCGCGGCATTTCGGCCGCCGCGGCGCGAAAGGCAAGATGGACCAGGACCGACCCCAGGACCCGCCGGGCACGGCTTCGCGCCGCGCCGCCCTGCGCCTGCTCGACGCGGTGCTGCGCAAGGGCCTGCCGCTCGAATCCGCATTGGATGCGGCGGCGCGCGAGCTCGACCGCGCCGACGACCGCGCCTTCGCCCACGCCATCGCCGCCGAGGCGCTCCGCCGCCTCGCCGATCTCGATACCCTGATCGACCGCGCCACGAGGAAGCGCCTGCCCGACGACGCCAAGGCCCGCTTCGCTTTGCGCATCGCGCTCGTCCAGGCGCTGGCCATGGCGACGCCGCATCATGCCGCCATCTCGACCGTCCTGCCCCTAGTCGACGGCGGCCCGCGCAAGCTGGTCCACGGCGTGTTCAGCACGGTGATGCGCGAGAAATGGGCCTTGCCCGACGTGCCGACCTTGCCCGAAGCCGTCGCGGAGCGCTGGCGCGAGCAATGGGGCGCGCGCGTGGTCGCCGCGGCGGCGCTCTCGATCGCGACGCCGCCGCCGATCGACCTGATCGGCGCGCCGCCCGCCGACCTCGAGGGGATCAGCCTGATGCCCGGCCATTTGCGCCTCGCGCGCGGCGCCGCGGTGGCGGGCCTTTCCGGCTATGGCGAGGGCAAATGGTGGGTGCAGGACATCTCCGCCGCTCTGCCCGCTTCCTTGCTGGGTGAGGGGGAGGGGCGCACGGTGCTCGACCTCTGCGCCGCGCCGGGCGGCAAGACCATGCAGCTCGCCACCGCCGGCTGGGACGTCACCGCGGTGGATGTCTCGCAGAGTCGTCTGGCGCGACTTTCCGAGAATCTGGAACGCACCGGCCTCGAGGCCAGGATCGTCGCCGCCGACGTCATGAAATGGTCGCCGCCAGCCAAGGTCGACGCCATCCTGCTCGATGCGCCCTGCACGGCGACCGGCATCTTCCGCCGCCATCCCGACGTGCTCCACCGCGTCCGGCCCAAGGCCATCGCCGAGCTGGCGCAGGTCCAGCGGGCGATGCTGGCCCGCGCCGCCGGCTGGCTGAAGCCCGGCGGCGCCCTCATCTATTCGGTTTGCTCGCTGGAGCGGCAGGAGGGCGAGCAGGTCGCCGCCGATTTCCTCGCGGGGCATGAGGATTATGCGCTGGAGGAGGAGCATCGCATCCTGCCCGGCGCTTATGCCGATCAGGGCGGGGCGGACAGCTTCTTCATCGCCCGTTTCGCCCGGGGCGGATAACGGGGGATAAGTCGGGCCGCTTCCTTGCCCCGCGACTCGCGGCAATCTAAGGTTTTTATCGTGCAGCAGCCGGTCCGCATCGCGCCCTCGATCCTCTCCGCCGATTTCGCGCGGCTGGGCGAGGAGGTCCGCGCGCTCGACGCGGCCGGCGCCGACTGGATCCATGTCGACGTGATGGACGGCCATTTCGTGCCCAATCTCACCATCGGCCCGATGGTCGTCAAGGCGCTGAGGCCGCACACCGCCAAGCCGCTCGACGTCCATCTGATGATCGCGCCGGCCGATCCCTATCTGGAGGCGTTCGCAGAAGCTGGGGCCGATATCCTCACGGTCCATCCCGAAGCGGGCCCGCATCTTCACCGCACGATCCAGCGGATCAAATCGCTCGGCAAGCGTGCCGGAGTCTCGCTCAATCCGGCGACTCCCGCCAAGGCGCTGGATTATGTGCTCGAAACGGTGGATCTCGTCCTGGTGATGAGCGTCAATCCCGGCTTCGGCGGGCAGAGCTTCATCACCGGCCAGCTCAGGAAGATCGAGGCGATCCGCAAGCGCATCGACGCGGGAGGGCTCGATATCGACCTGGAAGTCGACGGCGGCATCGACCAGGATAATGCAAGGCGAGCGATCGAAGCCGGCGCCGACGTGCTGGTCGCGGGCACGGCGACCTTCCGCGGCGGGCCGGACGCTTATGCGGACAATATCAGGGGGCTGCGCGGATGAGCCTCCTCGGGCGGGTGGAGAGCGACACGGGCGAGAGCGAGATCGAGCCGGGCAAGAGGCTGATCCGGGTCGGCGACGACCGCGGCCTCTCCTTGTTCGAGCGGCTTGGCTACCGGCTTCATTTGTTCGCCTGGCGGACGCCGCTCCACGCGCTGCGGCTGCGCGGCCGGGTGCCGCTGAAGCTGGTCGCCGTGCCCAAGGATCCGATCGCCGGCGACAAGACGGCGGGCGAGGCCTTGCTCGCCGGCCTGGTGCGCCACGGCGGCACCGAGCTCGCGCTCGACAGCTTCGATTTCGGCACGATCGGGCTGCCGGCGGACATTAGCGACTATCTGCAGAGCTTCGCCTGGCTCCGCGACCTTTCCGCCGCCGCCACCCGCGAGCGCGGCGCCAAAAGGGCGGAAGCCGTGATGCGCAAATGGCTCGCCGTCCATGCCGAGCAGGTCTCCGAGCCCGCCTGGCGCGCCGACCTGTGGGGCCGGCGCATCCTGTTCTGGACCGCTTATGCCCCCTACATCCTCTCCAGCGCCGATCCGGTCTACCGCTCGTCGGTCCTCTACACGCTTGCCCGGGGGGCCCGCCATCTCGAGCGCGCGGCCGACAGGACGCCGCTCGGGCTTGCCCGGATCACCGCCTGGAGCGGCGTGATCGCCGCCGCCTTGGTCGTCCAGGGCGGGCCGGCGCGGTTAAAATCGGGCGAGGCCGGCCTTGCCCGGGCGCTCGGCGCCTCGCTGCACGACGAAGGCGGGCTGGTCAGTCGCTCGCCCGCCGAGCAGGTTGCCGCGGTCGAGATATTGGGCCAGCTGCGCGCCGTCTTCATCGCGGCCCGGCGCGACGTTCCCGAATGGCTGACCGACGCGCTCTCCGCCTCGGTCGCCGCCTTGCTCTCGGTCACTCTGGGCGACGAGGCGCTGTCGAGCTGGCAGGGCGGCAATATGGCGAGCCGCCGCCGCGTCGCCGCCGCCATCGACGGCGCCGGCCTCGCCGTCCGCCCGCTCCGCCAGGCGCGCGGCTGGGGCTATCAGCGGCTGCAGTCCAAGGCCAGCGTGCTCGTCTTCGACGCCGCGCCGCCGCCGCCGCCCCGCTCGCTTGCCGGTGCCTGCGCCTCGACGCTCGCCTTCGAATATAGCGACGGCGCGGCGCGGCTGATCGTCAATTGCGGCGGCGCCGGCCAGGCCAAAGGTGCGCTGCCGGCGGGGCTCTGCCACGCTTTGCGCACCACCGCCGCCCATTCGACGCTGACATTGGGCGACCGCAACTCGACCGCGATTCACGAGGATGGCAGCCTCGGCAAGGGCGTCGCCGAGGTTGAGATGGTTCGCGACGAAACCGCCGGCATCGGCCGCATCGAGGCGAGCCATGACGGCTATGTCCGCCGCTACGGCCTGATCCACGAGCGCCGCCTCAACCTCTCCGGCGACGGCCGCTTGCTCGGCGGCGAGGACCGGCTGATCCCGGCTGGCCGCAGGAAAAGGCACGAGCCCGTCCCCTTCGCCGCGCGTTTCCATCTCGCGCCCGCGGTCGAAGTGACCAGCACCGCCGATGGCCAGGGCGCGCTGCTGCGCCTGAAGGGCGGCGCGGTCTGGCAGTTCCGCTGCCGGGGCGGGCAGCTCTCGGTCGAGGACAGCCTCTGGATCGACGGCGAGGCGCGGCCCCATGCCACGCTCCAGCTCGTCGTCGCCGGCGAGACGCCGGCCGAGGGCATGACGATCAGCTGGGAGCTCAAGCGGGCGAGCTGAGTCCGTGACTCAACCGCACGTCACCTGAACTTGTTTCAGGGTCCATGTCGCAACTCCCGCAGCGGCTCCAAATTGGATGCTGAAACAAGTTCAGCATGACGTTAGGGAGGCGGCGATTCCTCCGCGAAGGGACCCGATATGACGGACGTGAAGATCGCCCGGGCCTTGCTGTCCGTTTCGGACAAGACCGGCCTTGCTGAGCTCGGCCAGGCGCTGGTGCGGCACGGGGTCGAGCTGGTTTCGACTGGCGGCACCGCCAAAGCGCTGCGCGAGGCGGGGCTCGCCGTACAGGACATTGCCGAGCTGACCGGCTTTCCCGAGATGATGGACGGGCGGGTCAAGACGCTCCACCCCAAGGTCCATGGCGGACTGCTCGGCGTGCGCGACGATCCCGCCCACGCCGCCGCCATGGCCGAGCACGGTATCGGCGCCATCGATCTCGTCGTGGTCAATCTCTATCCCTTCCTCGAAACCGTGATGAAGGGCGCGGCGCGGCCCGAGATCATCGAGAACATCGACATTGGCGGCCCCGCGATGGTGCGTTCGGCCGCCAAGAACCATGCCTTCGTCGCCATCGTCACCGATCCGGGCGACTATGCGGAGATGATCGCGGCGCTCGACGAAAGTGACGGCATGACGTCGCTCGATCTGCGCAAGCGGTTGGCGGCAAAGGCCTTCGCCGCCACCGCCACCTACGATGCGATGATCGCCAGCTGGTTCGGCTTCATCGACCAGGGCCAACTCTTCCCGGAGACGCTGCCTTTTGTGCTGAAGCTGGGCGGCGCGCTGCGCTATGGCGAGAATCCCCACCAGCAGGCGGCCTTCTACGCGCATGCCGGTCCCGCGAGTCCGGGGATCGGCCAGGCGGAGCAGGTCCAGGGCAAGGCGCTCAGCTACAACAATTACAATGACGGCGACGCGGCGCTGGAGCTGGTCTCGGAGTTCCGCGACGCCGAGCCGACCTGCGTGATCGTGAAGCATGCAAATCCCTGTGGCGTCGCCACGGCGTCCGACCTCAAGTCCGCTTATGAAGCCGCATTTGCGTGCGACAGCGTTTCGGCTTTCGGCGGCATCGTCGCGCTGAACCGGCCGCTCGACGGGGCGACCGCCGAAGCGATCGCCGCGATCTTCACCGAAGTCGTGATCGCGCCCGAAGCCGATGAGGCCGCGAAGGCGGTGTTCGCGGCGAAGAAGAACCTGCGGCTGCTTCTCACCGGCGCCCTGCCGGATCCGGCGCGGGGCGGGCTGATGGCGAAATCGATCACGGGCGGCTGGCTGCTCCAGTTTCGCGACAATGGCCGCGTCGCGGCGGGCGACCTCAAAGTGGTGACCAAGCGCGCGCCCAGCGATCAGGAGCTGGCCGATTGCCTGTTCGCCTGGACGGTAGCCAAGCACGTCAAGTCGAACGCCATCGTCTATGCCAAGGACGGCGCCACCGCGGGGATCGGCGCCGGCCAGATGAATCGGCTCGAATCGGCGCGCATCGCCGCCTGGAAGGCCAGGGACGCGGCGGACAAAGCGGGCTGGGCCGGGCCCCGGACGATCGGATCGGCAGTGGCGTCCGACGCCTTCTTCCCCTTCGCCGACGGGCTGCTCGCCGCGGCGGAGGCCGGCGCGACGGCGGTGATCCAGCCGGGCGGCTCTATCCGCGACGCCGAAGTGGTCGCGGCCGCCGACGAGGCCGGCCTCGCCATGGTCTTCACCGGCATGCGCCATTTCCGCCACTGAGCAGGGACGAGCGTCAGGCCGGCAGGTCGCTCCGCCCCTCGATCTGCAGAGCGTCGCTTTCCGCCTCGCTGAAATCGCCGCCCTCGCCGCGGAAGGCGGCGGCCAATCGGGCCGGCGCGACGGCGCGCTCCCAGCGGGCGACGACTATGGTCGCGACCGCATTGCCGGTGAAATTGGTGAGCGCGCGGCATTCGCTCAGGAACCGGTCCACGCCGAGGATCAGCGCCATGCCGGCGACCGGGATGGAGGGCACCACGGAGAGAGTCGCCGCCAATGTGATGAAGCCCGAGCCGGTGACCCCGGCCGCGCCCTTGGACGAGAGCATGGCGACCGCCATCAACAGCAATTGGTCGCCGAAGCTCAAGGGGATGTTGCAGGCCTGGGCGATGAACAGAGCGGCGAGCGACATGTAGATGCAGGTGCCGTCGAGGTTGAACGAATAGCCGGTCGGCACGACCAGGCCGACGATCGGCTTGGGGCAGCCGGCGCGCTCGAGCTTCTCCATCAGCAGCGGCATCGCGCTTTCCGACGAGGAGGTGCCGAGCACCAGCAGCAGCTCGTCCTTGATATAGGCGAGCAGCCGCAGCAGCGAGAAGCCGGCCGCTCGCGCGATCGCGCCGAGCACGAATATGACGAACAGCAGCGACGTCGCGTAGAAGGTGCCGACAAGCATGCCGAGATTGGCGAGCGTGCCGATCCCATATTTGCCGATGGTGAAGGCCATCGCGCCGAACGCGCCGATCGGCGCCGCGTACATCAAGATGTGGACGATTCGAAAGACGATCGCGGTCAGCGTCTTCAACGTCTCCTGCAGCCGCGCGCCCTTGTCGCCGATCAACGCGAGCGCGATGCCGAACAGGATCGCGACCAGCAGGACCTGGAGGATCTGCCCTTGGGTGAAGGCGCTGATCAATGTGTCCGGGATGATGTTCATTACGAAGCCGGTGACGCTCTGCTCATGTGCCTGGTTGACGTAGGAGGCGATCGCCCGGGCGTTGAGCGAGGCCGGATCGACGTTGAGCCCGGCGCCCGGCCTGACGAAATTGGCGACGATCAGGCCGACCGCGAGTGCCAGCGTCGAGACGGCCAGGAAATAGGCCATCGCCTTGGCGCCGACGCGGCCGAACGCCTTCAAATCCGCCATGCCGGCAATGCCGGTCGAGACGGTGAGGAAGATGACCGGCGTGATGATCATCTTGACGAGCTTGATGAAGCCGTCGCCGAGCGGCTGCATCGCCTGGCCGGCGGCGGGCGACAGCCAGCCGAGCAGCGCCCCGGCGGCGATCGCCACCAGCACCCAGACATAGAGGCTCCGCCAGAACGGCCGGCGTTTCTCGGCCATATCCCCTCCGCTCGCTTGTTTCGAACATTGATAGGCGGGGCGGGGCGCGATGTCAGGCCATTGATCTTCGCCGCCGGCTGGGGCTTAGCATAGCCCCATGGACGAGACCGTCGCCGTCACCACCATCGCCCACCAGATCCAGCTGGCGGTCGCGCCGGTCTTCCTGCTGGCCGGGATTGGCGGGATCATCAACGTGCTCGCGCAGCGGCTCGCCCGCGTCGTCGAGCGGTCGCGCCAGCTCGAGGCGGAGGCGCCCGGGGAAAGCGCCGCCGCGCGCGCCGCTTATGCCGCCGAGCTCTGCCTGCTCGAGCGGCGGATGAAGGTGGTCAATTGGGCGATCAGCCTGTGCACCGCGAGCGCGCTCTTCGTCTGTGTGGTGGTGGCGATCCTGTTCGTCGCCGATCTCGCCCGGATCGCCTTCGCCAAGCCGATCGCGATGCTGTTCATCCTGGCGATGCTGCTGCTGATCCTCGGCCTGATCCTGTTCCTCTACGAGATCCGGCTGGCGATGCGGGGGCTCGCAATCCGCCATGAGCGGCGGCGCGAGCGGGTCGGCGGATGAATGGCGGCGGCGGCGAGCAGCTGGCGCGGGTGGCGCTGCTCGTCTCGGCGATCGCGCTCGCGCTTTCGGTACTCGGCCTGTTCCTGCCGCTGCGCTGAGCGCTATTCAGTCAAAGCGCCGGCTTGAATCATCGCTTTTACTGGTGAGCGGCGCCTCAGTTCTTCAGCCGCAAGACAATCGGTAACCTGGCCGGTTGACTCGCCTCGGTACGGGCCTAGCCTCCGCCATTCGCAAGAGGAGGACCTCAATGACTCGCACGCTCAGCGCCAGCGCCCAAGCCAGCCGCCCGAAATCGACCCTGACGACCGATCTCGCCGCGCTGAAGGCGATTGCCCAGGCGGCGATTGACGTCGAGCTGTTCACCATACCGCTCTACATGACGAGCCTCTATTCGATCCACGGCGTGCATGAGATCAACAGCGCCAACAAGGCGCTCTATCTCGGCCGGCTGTGGCCCGGCGCCAAGAGCAAAGCCGTGCCGGCCAATGCCAACGAAACCGCCTTCAACAGCGTCTTTTCGGTGTTCATCCAGGAGATGCTTCACCTGCAGATGGCGGCGAACATGGCGAGCGTGGTCGGCGCCAAGCCCGATTTCACCAGTCCGGCACTGCAGGACGATCGCCACGGCTGGACCTGCTACGGTCCGAAGAAGAGCGTCATCCCCAACATCATCGACCTCAAGGACACGACGAACGAGGACGTACCGGTCAATGTCGGCGCGCTCGACAGCGACCGAATCCGCCTGTTCCTCGCCATCGAACAGCCGGAGGAGGACGCGAAGAAGGCGATCAAGAGCGGCACCTATTTCCCGGAGGCCTCCTTCGTCGGCTGGAAGATCGGCGACCCGCTGCCGATGTTCGGGACGATCGGCTGGATGTACCAATGCTATTACGACTATCTGAGCCTCAGCTACGACGACGGCTCGACGCTCTGGCAGCACGTGTTCAACCAGGCGGCGAAGAGCCCGCCCGTCCAGAACGACCTGTTCAACGCCGCCTCGGGCGGCCATCCGATGCGCGAGTTCATGGGCTTCAACACCATCGTCGCGCTGACCTATCCGGACATCGCCTACCAGCAGATGGTCGACATGATGGACGCGATCACCGACCAGGGTGAAGGCAGCGAGCTCAAGAAGAAGCCGGCAATGCTCGAGGCGGTGAAGCCGCGCTACTGCTCTGACCGGAAGGCGCTGGAATCCGACTATCCGAGCTACGACAATCGCGGCGGGCTGATCGACTCGGCGGACGCCGAAGCCCGGTTCGGCAACGACCATCTCGACCATTATGAGCGCTTCAAGGAAGTCGAGAAGCTGATCGCGGCCGGCGCGATCACGACTTGGGACAAGAATCCAAAGGTCGGCCACTGGACGGCGAGCGATCTCAAGACCGACGAAAAGGACTATGAGAGCAACGAATATAACGACGTCCTGCCAAGCGCCGACGACATTGCCGGCGCGCTCAACCGCCTGTTCGCGCAGGAGGGCACCCACAAATCCCTCAGCGAGGCCGCGATCGGAGCGATCGCTGGCGTCACCACCGTGCTCAACGATTATTGGTCGCCGCCGGCCGGGCAGACGGTGCTCTTCCCCTATCCCTCGATGGCCGGCTCCGGCGACCGGATGGCGATCGCCTGGGCGGTGACCGGCCAGTGCCCGGATCTGTCGATCGGCATCGATCCGCCCGTGCCCAACACGCTCAAGCACGCCTGCCAAGGCCTCGACTTCGAGACCGGCGGCAAGAACGTCTGCGCCCCGCCCGCAATCTACCATAGCTGCAAGGGCTCCAACAAATGCCACGCCCAGGGCGGCTGCGGCTTCGTCCAGGTGACCACCGGCGGCGGCAATTGCAGCGGTAGCGCGCCCGCCAGCGGCAGCGCGCCCGCCAGCTGCGGCGGCGGCGGCAATTGCGGCACCGTGCTTTCGACCCGCAAGTTCGGCGGCACCTGCGGCTGGCCGCCGCCGCCGCCCAGCACCTTCTATTCGGCGCCGAGCGACAACAAATGCGCGACCCTGGGCGGCTGCGCGGTGCCGATTTCAGCCTCGCAGCTCTATCCGACCGAAGGCGTGATGCAGATTTTCGACTTCGAAACCGACCCGAAGACGAAGGCGATCACCTCGGACCCGATCTGCCGCATGCGCTACAAGAAGGGCGAAGCCGTGCACGACGTCGCCTACAAGGCGTTCGAGGAGGTGATGAACTATAAGCAGATGCCGGCCGAGCCGAAGCCCAAGCCGAGCGACCTCAGGCTCGCCTTCCCGCCGTCGACCTAATGGCGCGCGAGGACCCGAAAGGCGGCCGAGCGCCGAGGCTCGGCCTGCCCGACCTTGGCGACGGAATCGGCCTGCGCGATCCCCATTTCGCGCATCTGATGGCCACCGACCCCGCCGCCTGGGGCGTCGACTGGTTCGAGATATTGAGCGAGAACTTCCTCGGCCATCGCGGCTATGCCGCGCTCGTGCTCGACCATGTCGCCGCGCACCGGCCGGTGGTGATGCACGGCGTGTCGCTGTCGATCGGCAGCGCCGCGCCGCTCGATACGGACTATCTCGACCAGCTCGCCGCGCTCGCCGAGCGGGTGAAGCCGGTGTGGATCTCCGATCATCTGTGCTGGACCGGAATTGCCGGGGTGAACAGCCACGATCTGCTGCCGATGCCACTGACCGAGGCGAGCCTTACCCATGTGATCGCGCGGGTACATCAGGTCCAGGACCGGCTCGGGCGGCCGCTGATCCTCGAAAATCCCAGCACCTATTTGCAATTCACCGGCGCGCAGATGCCGGAATGGGAGTATCTCGGCCGGCTCGCGGAAGAGGCCGGTTGCGGGCTGCTGCTCGACGTCAACAACGTCCATGTCAGCGCCTTCAATCACGGCTTCGACGCCGCTTATTATATCGAGGCGCTGCCGGCGGAGCGCATCGTCCAGATCCATCTCGCCGGCCCGCGCGACTGCGGGACGCATTTGCTCGACACCCATGACAGCCCGGTGCTGGCGCCGGTCTGGGCGCTCTACGCGCTGGCGATGCGGCGCACGGGCGGCGTTTCCACTTTGCTCGAATGGGATGCCGACATCCCGCCCTACGAAGAGCTTCTCGCCGAGCTCGGCAAGGCCCGCGCGCACCGTCCGGTCGCGCTGGCCGGCGAGGGCGCCCATGCCTGAGGCGCTGGCCGCGCTGCAATCCTGGCTGCTCGACGGCATCATCGTCGGCGCGGCGCGGCGCGAGGCGGTGGTGGCGCGGATCGCGGGCGACGGCAAACTGGACGCCGAGGGCCGCTTCGCGCTCTATGCCGGCGGCTATAGGACCCGTTTGCTGGAGACGCTGCGCGACGATTATCCGGCCCTGCGCCTGCTCGTCGGCGCGACCGTCTTCGACCTGTTCGCCTCTTCCTACATCGCAGCTCACCCCTCGCGCGATTTCAGCCTCTACGATTATGGCGCGGGCTTTGCCGATCATCTCGAGGCGACCCGGCCGGCGAATGGCGGGCCGCTGGCGGCGCTGCCCGCCGCGGTGGTCCGGCTGGAGCGGGCGCGCGCCGAGGTTTCGCGCGCGGAAGGGATCGAACGGGAAGGTCGGCCGCCTCTGCCCGCCGATGCGGCGATGCGGCCCGGGCTGCGGCTGAAGCTGCCGGACAGCGTCAGGCTGCTGACGCTCGGCTTCGACCTCGCCCCTTTGATCGAGGCGAGCGAGCGCGGCGGCAAGGCGGTGGTGCCGGAGGCGCGCGAGACGCGGGTCGCGGTGGCGCGGAGCGGCTGGCGGGTGCGGCTCCACGCGCTGGAGCCCTGGCTGCACTTTTGGCTGGAGGCGATCGGGCCCGGCGGCGCCGACGTCCACGAGGCCGCCGCTGCGGCGGGGCGGGCGTCGGGACGCCCGAGCGGCGCCTTGATCGCGGATCTGTTCCTGTGGATCCCCGGCGGCTCGGCCGCCGGGCTGGTGGTCGCGGCCTAGAGCCTGATCGCTGAAAGCGTGGATCAGGCTCTGTTCAAAGGGCGCGCGGCGATTGCTTAGCGGCTGGCGGCGAGCGCGCCGACGATGACGTAGAAGAGGATCATCAGCGGGCCGAGCAGGAAAAGCGTCAGAGCGACGGCGCCGATGCGAACGAGCGTCGGGTCCCAGCCGGCGCTGCGGGCGAGGCCGGCGCAGACGCCGAGGATCTTCGCGTTGCTTTTGTCGAGGGCGTAATTGCGGGTGGTCATCGTCTTGGTCCTGGATGGTGGCGTCAAGGAAGGCCGGAGGGCCGGCCAGGCCTGCCCCTGCGAAAGCAGGGTCAGACGATCTGGACCGGGCCAATTGCCGCGGAAAGGAACAGGCTGCTGGCGACAAGGGCGCCGAACACCGAAACGGCCAGCTTCTGCAGGTTGATCGAAAGCGTCATTTTAAGTCTCCTCAAATCGACCGCCGGACCATCCGACGATCATATCGGGAGTATAGCAGGCGCCGTGCCAAACTGAGGAAATTGGCGGAAATCCGTCATTTTTTGAATTTGGGAGTTCGCGTCCGCAATTTGCGGCCGCCAAAGTTCGGTACGTCACGCCAATATTTGGTGTCCGTATCCGGCCAAGGCGTCCGCGCCGGACAGGCCGCGGCCTGGCCGGGGCCGGATCAGCCCGCGGCCAAGTGCGTCGCTTCGGCCGCGGGCGGCGTCGCGATGAAACGGATGCCGTCCAGGCCGGGGAAGAAGACATAGGCGCTGCCGCGCGTCGTCACGAAGCTCGACATCGGCTGGATCCGGTTCCGCGATGGCGCGCCGGTCGTGGCGAGCGGCACCGTCTCGTAAGTGGGGTTGGTGGCGGCCATCAGCGGGTCTGCCGGATCGCTGACGCTGGAAAAACCGCTCCCGTTCACGCCGTTGTTGATCCAGTTCTTCTGCACGAACTCGAACTGCCCCTTCAGGGTCGCGCTGAGAAAGAAGCCCATCAGCCCCCGCTCGCCGCCGTCCGGGGTCTCGGGCGTGTAGGGAAATTGATAGGGCATGGCCCGGCGCATGATTCGGTGGTTTTCCGACGGGTTGGCGTAGGGAAAGTCGCGGCTGTTGCCGCGTCGGATGTGGCAGCCGATCGGGACGTTGGTGCCGGTGTCGGGATCGGTGGCGGGAGGCTGCGTGGGGTCGCCGTCCGGCAGGACGTAGTTGAAGTCGTTGAGCTCCTCCGGGCGCAGGACGGCGGGCGCCGGCGTGTTGCCGTTGACCGGATAGCGCGCCAGCGGCTGGCCGTTCGGCCAGCGCCCGCACATTTTCGCCTTCAGGGCGAGGCGCTGCACCTCCGGATCGGTGACGTTGAACGGCGCCTGCGCCATCTGGCCCTTGAGGTGGTCGACCTCGGCGGCGAATCCATCCACGTCCTGCTCGAGCATCCGGAAGGCGCCGAAGCAGCCGTAGAGGCCGAATGCGGGCGGATCGGGCACCGGCACCATCTGGAAATAGGTGGTGGTGGCGGTGCCGAGCATGAACGCGCCAGGGTCGGTCAGGGGCTGGCTTCCCTGCTGGTTGCGCGAGAAGAGCTGCATGCCGGCGATGATCGGCTGGGCGATATTGTCGCGATAGCCGAAATAGACCTCATCGTCCGGGAGGGCCTGGCAGTCGAACGTCGGGGCGCCGCCGTCGAAGGCCGCGCCGAACCGATGCTCCAGCCGCCCGGACTGAAGCTCCAATATCGGAAAGCTGTGGGCGAACAGCGACAGCATGACGTGGAAGTCGCGGTCGTCGACCTTCCACGGCGTCGTCGGGGCGCTGGCGCCGATGTCGCCGACGGTCGCGCTGCTCGCCGCCGAGCCGTTCAGGAAAGGAAGGTGGTGGTAGGTGTTGAAGCCGGCGAGCGAAGCGCTCGGCACGCCGAGCGCCTGCAGGCCCGGATAGGTGAAGCCGACGTTGACGCAATAATCCGGCTTTACCGGCCCCCAGAAAGCGGCGCTGGTGATATGGGGCCAATCGGGGTCGTCGCCGACCAGCCCGGCGAGGAATGTCCGCGCCGCACCGACATCGTTCACCGACAGCGCGAAGTGACGCGCGAACGGCATCCTATAGCCCCGGAGAACGATCCCCTGGACCTTTTCCGGATCGATCGGGGCGGGCCCCGGCGCGGTCCCGGTCATCAGGAGGCCGGAGGGAAGGCCTGGAGGATCTCAAGCACGGACTGCGGATAGGCCTCGAAGAAGCTCGGGTTGTTGCCGCCGTTATTGAGATCGTGATCGAGCACGAACTGAATGAACTTCGGCAGATTCTCCGGGGTCTGCACGGGAATCAGGTTCTGCAGCCCGAGAATCGAGGCCGCCGCCGCATTGAACGCTTCCGGATTCGCCGCGACGAGATCGGCGATATAATCGGCGAAATCCTCGTCATAGACCGTTGTGAGCAGAAACGTCCTGATCGCGATCTTGGAGTCGATTGGATAGATTGGCGGGAATTTGCCCGTCAATTCGACGACCCAGGCATAATGGAGGATTAGCGGCCCGACGCCCGCGGTCGGCTGGAGGGCCTCGGCAAGATGAGCGGCCGGGTTGCTGGCCCCCGGGCTGCCTTCCGCCGGGCCGATCGTCTGGAAAAGCAGTGAAAGACCATGTGCGCCCTGAGCCATCCGGATTTCTCCCAATTGAATGGCGAAAGCTTACATAGTTTAATAAATTGAGCAAACGCTGTTATGGAGTTTTTAGACACGCTTATCAAGGAAACGCCGGAACGATTCAGCGTTAGACGTGGGAAATCTTTGCCCTACGCGTCGACTCGGGCCTCGGCACTTTCCGAATCGCTCGCTCCATTTCCGCCATCGCCGAGATTGTGGGCGATCATGCCGCCGACCAGGGCCGCGACGAAGGCGCCGGCCTGGCCCCAGCCGGTCAGCGAATAGCCCAAAGCGAGCACCGCCGCCTGGAAAGCGAGGAAGCCCGGCGGCACCCAGGCTGTCCAGCCGACATGGGCGATCCGCCGCGCGACGAAGCCGCCGGCGAAGGCGGCCACGAGATAGCCGAATATGCCGATCGCGTTGGCGGCGGCCGGGCGGTCGCCAAGGACGGCCGCGTTGCAGGCCCGGTCGAAGGCATCGCACGAGGCGTAGGGGAAGAGCTGGCTGGACAGGAACTCGCAGCCGGTCTGCAGCCCGAGCGCCAAAGCCAGGCCGATGATGATCCCGATCGCGATGCGCATGTTCCGGTCCTCGATCCCGCTATACTATACCATCAGCGCGAGACGAGGGAAGCAGGGGTCAGCCGTTGACGATGGTGCCGCCATTGGGGTGGAGGACCTGGCCCGACATGTAGCGCGAATCCTCGCAGGCGAGGAACAGGAAGGATGGGGCGACCTCGTTGGGCTGGCCCGCCCGGCCCATCGGCGTGTCCTCGCCGAACGTCTTCATCTTCTCCGGCGTCGAGCCGCCGCAAGGGTTGAGCGGGGTCCAGATCGGCCCCGGCGCGACCGCGTTGACGCGGATGCCGTCGCCGACGAGATTTTCGGACAGCGAGCGGGTGAAAGCGGTGATCGCGCCCTTGGTCGCGCTGTAATCGAGAAGCTCCTTTGAGCCCTGATAGGCGGTGATCGAGGTGCAATTGACGATCGCGGCGCCCTTCTTGAGGTGGGGGCGGGCGGCCTGGGTCAGGAAGAACATCGAGAAGATGTTGGTCTGGAAGGTGCGCTTCAGCTGCGCCTCGCTGATGTCGGTTATGTCCTGGTCGGGATGCTGCTCGCCGGCATTGTTGATCAGGATGTCGAGCCCGCCGAGCGTCTTCACCACCTCGGCCACCGCCTCGTCGCAAAAGTCCTTGTCGCCGAGGTCGCCGGCGATGGCGATCGCCTTGCGCCCCTCGGCCTCGACGATCTCCCTGGTCTTGGCGGCGTCGTCATGCTCGCACAGATAGAGGATGGCGACGTCGGCGCCCTCGCGCGCGAACAGAGCGGCGACGGCGCGGCCGATGCCGCTGTCGGCGCCGGTGACCAGAGCGACCTTGCCCTCGAGCCGGCCCGAGCCGGGATAGAAAGGCTCCCAATCGGGCTTGGGCTCAAGCGCGCTCTCATGGCCGGGCAGATCGTCTTCATGGATCATTTCGATCGTGTCGGTCTCGGACATGGCTTGCGCTTCCTCATAGGTCGCTGATCGAATGGAAGAACATCTTGGTCGAAAAGCCGTTCCGGTCGCCGCCGTCCATCCGCGCCGTTAGGGCAGCATTCAGGTTGACGCGGCCAGACTAGTGTTACAAACGTAGCAGAGAAACTGCTCGATGCCGCAGGGGACGGCGGCGATAGAGGGAGGAACTATATGACGCCGTCCGGTGCGCGTGCCGCGCTGCTTGTCGCCTTGCTGTCGTCGGCCGTGCCCGCCTTCGCCCAGCCCGCCGTCGCTCCGCCGCCCGGCGACACGCCGCCGCCGGTCGCGCCCGATCCCGCCGCGCCGCAGGGCCCGCGCACCTACACCCCTGCCGACTTCGCCCGCTTCGCGCCGCGCAACGCGCTCGACATGCTGAGCCAGGTGCCGGGCTTTTCGATCGAATCTTCCGATACCGAACGCCGCGGCCTCGGCCAGGCGACCGGCAATGTGCTGATCAACGGCGAGCGCTTCTCGGGCAAATCGACCGACATCTTCACCGAATTGAGGCAAATCAGCGCCGCCAACGTCACCCGCATCGAGATCGTGGACGCGGCCACGCTCAACATTTCGGGCCTGACCGGCCAGGTCGCCAACATCGTCACGACCAACCGCGGCCTTTCGGGCAATTACGTCTGGCGGCCGCAGATCCGCGCGCGCCGGACTCCAGCGCGGCTGCTCAACGGCGAGGTCTCGATCAGCGGCGCGCTCGGCGGCACCACCTATAGTTTGAGCTTCAGGAACGACAGCTTCCGCAACGGCAATGCCGGCCTGGAGACGGTCTACAGGCCCGACGGCACCATCCTCGACCTGCGCGACGAAGTGCTCAGCGTCAACGGCGAGCAACCGCGCCTCTCCGGCACATTGCGCCGCAATTTCGGCGACGGCTCGATCCTCAACCTCAAGGGCGCCTTCGGCCTCAACCACTTCAACGCCGACGAGATCTCGCCGCGCTCCAACCCGACCCGGCTGCGAGATTTCCACGAGCAGGAGCGCGAATATAATTACGAGCTCGGCGGCGATTACGAATTCGGCCTCGGCGGCGGCCGGCTCAAGCTGATCGGCCTGCGCCGCTTCGAGCACAGCCCCTACAGCCAGAATTTGATCGAGACCTTCGCCGACGGGCGCCCGACCTTCGGCCAGCGCTTCACCCAGGTCGCCGACGAGACCGAGACGATCGCGCGCGCGGAATATCGCTGGCGCGGCGGCGGCGCCGACTGGCAGGTCAGCGTCGAGGGCGCGCTCAACCGGCTCGACATCGTCAATGCGCTGTTCGAGCTGAACCCGCTCGGCACCTTCGTCGACATCCCCTTCCCCAACAGCGCCGCGACCGTGCAGGAAAGGCGCGCCGAGGCGATGCTGACCTATGGCCGCCCGCTGACCTCGAACCTGACGCTCCAGGCCTCGCTGGGCGGGGAATATTCCCAGCTCAGCCAGGAGGGCGCCGGCGGCCTGACCCGGACCTTCTACCGGCCCAAGGGCTTCCTCAACCTGGCCTGGACGCCGCGGCCCGGCTTCGACATTTCGGCGCGGATCGAGCGCGTCGTCGGCCAATTGAACTTCTTCGATTTCGTCGCTTCGGCCAACGTCTCGGGCGGCACCGCCAATGCCGGCAACGCCAATCTGGTGCCGCCGCAAAGCTGGAACGGGCAGATCCAGGCGACCCGCAACCTCGGCCGCTGGGGCACGGTGACGGCGCGGCTCTACGGCCGGCTGATCACCGACATCGTCGACGTCATCCCGATCGCGGGCGGCCAGTCGCCCGGCAATATCGACGGGACCGCCACGGTCTACGGCCTGCAATGGACGAGCACGTTCAACATGGATCCGATCGGCATCCCCGGCGCCAAGCTCGACATGAACCTGCAATTCCAGCAAACCCGGCTGACCGACCCGCTGACCGGCGTGCGGCGCCCGATCAACGAGAACATGACCCGCCAGGTCGAGATCAATTTCCGCCACGACATTCCGCGCACCCAATGGGCCTATGGCGCGGGCTTCCAGCAATATCGCCAATCGGCCGGCTTCCGGCTCGACCAGCGCTTCCGCTTCCTCGACACGCCGGGCAGCCTCGGCGTCTATCTCGAGCACAAGAACGTGCTCGGCCTGACCGTGCGCGGCAGCGTCGACAACCTGCTCGGCACCAATGAGAGCTTCGGCCGGACCTTCTTCGACGGCAATCGCAACGCCACCAACAGCAACATCTTGTTCACCGAGGACCGCGACCGCTTCTACGGCCCGATCTTCACGCTGACGATCAGCGGGACGATCTAGCGGGTTCGGGCAGGCGCAGCCACCCTCACCGTTCGGGCTGAGCCTGTCGAAGCCCTCACTTTCCTCCGTCCAGTGCCATAAAGAAGGAAGCCCTTCGACAGGCTCAGGGCGAACGGAGTGGGGGTGACCGGACCGAGCTAGCGCGTCGACCGGGCGGCGAAGCGCGGCAGCGCGCGGGCCGGATTGGGGCCCGGCAGCAGCACCTCGCTGCCGCGCAGCAGCTGGGCGCGGGCATTGGCCGGGCGGCAGTTCGCGACGATGGTCGGGAATTCGAGGTCGCTGTGGCGGATCAAAGCGGATTCGGTCGCGGCCTGGCAGGCGGCGACGCTCTGGAAGCGCTGCTGGTCGATGCGCACCTCGCGGCAGGCGGCGTCGCTTTCGCCGCAGCCCATGATCGCCATCACGAATAACAAGCTCTGCATGTCCCGCTCCTTCAAGGGGGCCAAATGCGCCGGCATCCCCTCCAGTTCCCAACGTTCCGCCGCCGTTACTTGGGATATCGCCGCCGCTCGCCTATCTAGCGACGAATATGACGAACCAAGCGACGGAGGCGCCCAGAGTAGGCCCGCGCAAGGCCGAGCCGGGCCTGAAGGTCCTCGAGCGGTTCCTGCCCTTTCTCTGGCCGAAGGGCGCGCCGGGGCTGAAGCTGCGCGTATTGCTGTCGCTGCTGCTGGTGCTGGTCTCGATCTGCGTCACCACGCTCGTCATGCCTTTGGCCTTCGGGGCCGCGGTCAACCGGATGACCGCCGGCATGGAGCCCGCCGTCGCGGTCGCGATCGCTTTGGTCTGCGCTTATGCGGGCGCGCGCTTTGGCGGCGTGCTCATGGACAATCTCAGGAACGGCGTCTTCGAGCGGGTCGGCCAGGATGCGACCCGGCGGCTCGCCGAGACCACCTTCCGCCACCTCCACAATTTGTCGCTGCGCTTCCACCTCGAGCGGCGCACCGGCGCGGTCACCAAGATCGTCGAGCGCGGCACCAAGAGCATCGACATGATGCTTTATTTCCTCCTCTTCAACATCGCGCCGACCATCCTTCAGCTCGCCATCGTTTTGGTCCTGTTCTGGGTGAAGTTCGGCCTCGGCCTGGTCGCGGCGACCGCGATCATGGTCGCGGTCTATATCCGTTACACGCGCATGGTCACCGACTGGCGGACCAAGCTGCGCGTCCAGATGAACGACCTCGACACCGGCGCGGTGGCGCGGGCGGTCGACAGCCTGCTCAATTACGAGACGGTCAAATATTTCGGCGCCGAGGAGCGCGAGGCGCAGCGCTACGGTCGCGCCGTCGGCCGCTATGCCGACGCCGCGGTCAAGAACGAGACCAGCCTGGCCTGGCTCAATATCGGCCAGTCGCTGATCACCAATATGATGATGGCGGGCGCGATGGGCTTCGTCGTCTGGGGCTGGAGCCAGAGCCGGTTCAGCGTCGGCGACGTCGTCGTCGTCAACACCTTGCTCGCCCAGCTCTTCCGGCCATTGGACCTGCTCGGCATGGTCTACCGCACGATCCGGCAAGGTTTGATCGACATGGACGCGATGTTCGCCCTGATCGACACGCCCGCCGAGGTCGTCGACATGCCCGATGCGCCGGCGCTGCGGGTCGAGGCCGGCCTGGTCCGCTTCGAGGACGTCCATTTCGGCTACGATCCCGAGCGCACGATCCTGACGGGCGTCGACCTCGAGGTGAAGCCCGGCTCGACGACCGCCATCGTCGGCCCGTCGGGCGCGGGCAAATCGACTCTGTCGCGGCTGCTCTTCCGTTTCTACGAGCCGCAATCGGGCCGGATCACCATCGACGGGCAGGACATCGGCAAGGTCACCCAGGCGAGCCTGCGCGCGGCGCTCGGCATCGTGCCGCAGGACACCGTGCTCTTCAACGACACGATCGGCTACAATATCGGCTACGGCAAGGAAGGCGCGACCCAGGCCGAGATCGAGGGCGCCGCCAGAGGCGCGGCGATCCACGATTTCGTCGCCAGCCTTCCCGACGGCTATGAAGCGATGGTCGGCGAGCGCGGGCTCAAGCTTTCGGGCGGCGAGAAACAGCGCGTCGCCATTGCCCGCACGCTCCTCAAGGACCCGCCGATCCTGATCCTCGACGAGGCGACCAGCGCGCTCGACAGCCGCACCGAGGCGGCGATCCAGGAGACGCTGCACGACGTCACCCAGCGCCGCACCAGCCTCGTCATCGCCCACCGCCTGTCGACCGTGGTCGACGCCGACCAGATCGTCGTGCTCGACGCGGGCCGGGTCGCCGAACGCGGCACCCACGCCCAATTGCTGCGCGCGAACGGCCTCTACGCCGACATGTGGGCAAGGCAGCAGAGCGAGAAGGACGAGGAGGCGGAGGCCCAGGCGGCGGAATGAGCGCGCGCCGCCGCGGAAGTTGACGGTCGGCGGAAGTTGACGATCATGACGACGGTTACACATCCCATTCGTTTCCGTCCGGCTCCCGGCCGGAAGTTGACGACTGCCGGCCGGGCAATTGTCTCCGCCCTGCGCGCGCCATGCGTACGAAGGCTTCCAGCGAGTAAGGCGGGCGCGGACTCCCTTGCCGGCCAGCCGGAAGTTGATGATCCTGACGATTCCGACAGGTGCCATGCGTTTCCGGCCGGCTCGGGGCGGAAGTTGACGGCGCCGGCCGCAGGCGCGGCCCGGAAAGCGCGGCGCGCCAAGCCCGACGGAAGCTCTCCGCGCCGGGGCGGCGAAGCAGGCGATAAACACTCTCGCTCGATAGGCCGACGCGGCGGCAGGCCTCGAGGACGGAACAGCCCTGTCGCAGATAATGGATGAGCGCCGCCTGCCGCTCCTGCGTGCAGCCGTCGCGGCGCGCGCGCAGCGGCACCGGAGTGAATTCGAGGCGCGAATCGGTGAGGTCGTCCATCGGCCAGCTTGGAACATAAACAGTACACTGTAGGAAAGGGCATTATTCTCGCAGGCATAGCGAGCATAGCGGTGACAGGTACGTACCTGTCACCGAGTTCCGGGCAGGGCGTCCGAAGACCCGGTCAGCAGCGCCGCGAGAAATCCGCCACGTCCGTCCGCACGGTCCGGCCGTCGATATTCTGCACTTCCCGCGAGTTTCCGTGGGGGAAAATCCTTCTGAACCGCGCCATCTGGTCGGTCGAAAAGGCGATCGGCTGGGCCAGCACGACCCAGCTGACCCCGGTGGTGAACGGCGGCGTGGTCAGCGACCCGGTGTAGCGGAACGACCTTGGCTGCTCCAGCCACGGCCGCAGAAAATGGCCCAGCGGATCGGAGGATTCGATGGTGACCGAGAGGCTCTTCGAATCGGGCATCGCGGCGAGGAGGGGGTTGAAAGCCGAATTGTACGCACCCTCGGTCACCAATTGGGCGATCACGGCCAGATATCCGTCATCGGCTTCGAAGACGTAGTGGATCTCCATCGCGGCAAGGCTTCCTTCTATCTTATGCTCCGCCGGCGCATGGAAGTGATATTGACGAAGATGATAGGCTTTGCCGCCCAGCGCGAGCTCTCCCTCGGGCGGCGTCGAAGCAATGCGGATGGTCGCCTCTTCGTCTGGCGAGCCGGTGTTGCTCCACACTTCCCTGACCGGAGGCCGGCGCGTTGCGACGAGGCGCGGGAGGGTCGTCACGCACGTATTGGTCCTGGCGATGTCGATCGGAGACTGATCGCGCATGGGTTCGTGTTGCGCTTGGGCGATTGCCGGGATCGAGACGGGCAAGGCCAGGAGCGCGAGCCCGAAGCGACGGCGAGAGCGGTGCATGACGATCCCCCTTCATGGCTGCTGTCCGCCGCAATTCAGGCGCTTGTTATCGGCGCAGTTCAAGCCGAATCGCCGATAGCCGGCCTGCTGGCTGAAAGCCGGCTCGACCGGCAGAGCAGAAAGGGAAACGGGGCCGAGGCCCGGGCGGCGGCCGAATAAGCGATTGATCCGCCGTCCGATCCGGTGTTTTCCTTGGGCGGCAAGACAGGGGGAAGCCATGAAATTCGTCCATATGCTGCTCGGCTTGCTCGCTGTGCCGGCGGCGGCGGCGGCGCAGGAGATTCCGGACATCACCCTGGCGCCGGGCGAGGCGGTGACCGTCCGCTTCGACGATGGCGGCCGGATCGGCGAACCGCAGCGCGGCCGCGCGGAATGGAACCGCTTCGACCTTGTCGCAGCGCGCCAATTGGCGGGGATGACGCCGCCCGACGCGCCGATGCGCGAAGCGATGCCGGTCGCCAGCCCGGCCGACGGAAGCAGGCCCGACCCGATCCCGCCGAACGAAGTGCGCGTCCGCTTCCTGTCGATCGCCGGCCAACATGTGTTGCTGGTCGTCGAGAACGGACAGGGCCGGGCGCTCGCTTATCGGGCCCGCATGACCGTGGACGGGCAGGCCCGGCACACCGACGTCTGCATCGTCCTCCCGCGCCTGCCCAGCTACGAGCATTGGGCCCACCCGATCGAGCGGCTGGAGCTTTCGGACTTCCGCTTCATCGCCTGGGCGCCGGGCCGGATGCCGACCTGCGAATGAGGTGCTGATCAGGCGCAGGTCAGCCGGATCTCCCGCGCGCGCTTGTCGAAGACGAGCGCGGAGCAGCGCGCGAGCAGATCGGCGCCGATGGCGATGCGATCGCGGCGGTGGTCGCGGCGTCGGGCGGTGACGATGATCTCGTCCGGATCGCCGTCCTCCTCGCGGATCGAGGCGGCGTTGCCGAAATCGGCGGTGCGCACGCCGAGCCGCTCGATGGTCAGCGGGCCGACCCGGAGCGGCGTGCCGAGGCGCAAGGTCCGCACCGGGCGGGAAATGCCGAAGGCGATCTCCTCCGATTCGACCTCGCCGCCGATCCGCGCATCGTTGGCGGCGGCGAGGCGGACGCCGGCGCCGGCGGTGGCCAAAGTGCGCGGATGATGGGGATCGAAGCGGACGCGCAGCGGCGCCCCGCCGAGATCGATCACCGCATAGCTGTGCCCCCAGCCGCCGAACAGGCCGCCTTCGTCCGCCATCGGCAGCGCGACCGTGCGCTCACCGGGGCGGGACGGGCCCAGCACGAAACGGACGATTTGCTGCGGCAGGCCGCCGGGCCCGACGACGCCGTCCACGCCCGCCGCGAAGGCACGCCCGGTCCAGCCGACCCGGCGCTTGCGCGGCCGCGCGCCGGCGCCGACCGCGATGCGGGCGACCGCGCTGCGCCCGCTCACCATTTCGGGCCCGACCATATAGCCGAAGGCGAACGGCCCCGGCCGCAACCGGGCGCGCGCCGCATAATCCGCCGTCAGCATCGGCAGCGCCGGCACGGCGGGATCGATGCGGATCCGGGCCGGCACGCCGTTCACCGTCACCGGCACGACGCCGTCGCCGCTGACGACCAGCTCGTCGGCCTGCGCGCGCGCCGGCGCGGCGGCAATCGAGGCCAGGAGCGCGAGCAGAGCCAGGCCATGCCGTCGGGTCGTCATACGCACCTCCACGCTTACAGGGCGATGAAGCTGGCCTGACATTGCGGCGGCAATGGGGCGCGGCTAGGCTGGAGCGATGCACAATGCGCTGGTCACCCTGGCGATCCTGATCGCCGCGCTCGCGGGCGGCGAGGCGCGGGCGATGATCCCGGCGTTGACGCTGCCGGCGGACCGGGTGCTGCCCTGGGCCCATCGGGCCCAGCCGCGACCCTTGCTGTACCGGTGGGACGACCTGCTGATCTCGATCCGGGCGCGCCGCGCGCGGGACGGGCTGATCGTGCCGGAAGTCACCGTCTCGCAGCCAAGGCCGGTCATGCAAGGGCCGCAGCGGCCCGCGCCGCCGCCGCTGACGTTCAGATCCGTCGCCACCTCGCCAGTGTATGAGCACGGGCTCAGCGTCGGCCGGCTCGACCCCGAAGGCCACCGCTTCGTGATGTGGCAGGCCTATACGGGCGGCGCCCATTGCTGCTTCGACATCCAGCTCATCCTGCCGGACGGGCCGGAGCGCGGCCTGGTCTCGCTCGGCGCTTTCGACATGGAGATGATGAGCGACATTCCCGCCGACGTCGACGGCGACGGGCGGACGGACTTCGTGCTGCGCGACAATGACTTCCTCTACGCCTTCGCGAGCTTCGCGGGGAGCTTCGCGCCGCCGCAGATCTGGAACGTTGAGGGCGGCCGCGCCGTCAACGTCTCGGCGGCGCCCCGCTACCGCGCTCTGTTCGTCGAGGCGATGGCGGAGACGCGGCCGATCTGCCTCGAGCGGCAGGACGGCGAGCGCAACGGCGCCTGCGCGGCCTTCATCGCCGCGGCGGCGCGGCTCGGCGAGGCCGACCGGGCCTGGGCCGAGATGCTGCAGGCCTATGACCGCGACGGCGACGGCGACGAGCGCGGGCCCTTCCCGCGGCGGCTGCGCGCCTTTCTCGCCGCGCACGGCTATTTGCGCGAATAGCAACCCGGCCCCGCCCGCCCCTCCCATCAGATTCGATCATTTACGGCATCGTAACCGGTCCTGCGCCATAGGCGGCACGCGTCGATCGCGACGCCCCCTCGCCTGGATTCGGAGCCGCAATGATCGACGTCGCCCTTTGCATCGCGACCGAGCACGATCCATGGCTGGTCGCCCTCGCCGTGCTCATCTGCTGCGCGGGCGCGTTTTCCCTCGTTCAGATGTTCGAGCGCACACGCGGCACGGCCGGCGTGCAGCGCCTCGGCTGGGCCTTTCTGACCTCGGTGGCCGCCGGCGCCACGATCTGGTCCACCCATTTCGTGGCGATGCTGGCGTTCGAAGCCCAGGCGCCGGTCCATCTCGACCCCGTGCTGACGATCGCTTCGCTGATCATCGCGGTGGTCGGCTCGCTCGCCGGCTTCTCCATCGCGGCATTGCGGCCCGGCCGCATCTACGCCGCGACCGGAGGCGTCATTTTCGGCGGCGCCATATCGGCGATGCATTTCACCGGGATGGTTGCCTATCGCGTCGACGGCATCGTAACCTGGGACTGGACCTATGTCGTCGCGGCGGTGCTTTGCGCAGCGGTCTTTTCCGGCATCGCCTTGACGATCCTCTGCTCGATGAAAAGCGAGCGCAGCCGGATCGTGCTCGGAACCGGGCTGATCGTCGTCGCGATCGCCACGCTCCATTTCGTCGCGATGACCGCCATGCACATCACGCCTCTCGTTTTCAGCGAGACCCCGCTCGCGCCGCAGGAGATGCGCGCGCTTGCGCTGGCGACCGCCATGGTCGGGCTCGTCGTGATCGCGGCGGGCGTGTTCGCGGCACTGATCGACCGCCACACCAAGTCCGATGCGATGCGCAGGCTTCACCACATGGCGACCAACGACGGGCTGACCGGCCTGCCGAACCGCGCCGGATTCCAAAGCGAGCTTGCGCACCGGTTCAACGTCGCGCGCGCCACCGGAACGCAGATCGGCCTGTGCGCAATCGACCTCGACCGCTTCAAGGAGATCAACGACGTTCACGGCCACAAGGTCGGCGACGACGTGCTGATCATGCTGGCCTCGCGGATGCGCGGGGCGCTGGGCCCCAACGACTTGGTGGCGCGCCTTGGTGGCGACGAATTCGTGGCGATCACGAATTTCGACGAGCCCTGCCAACTGGTCTCTCTCGCCGACCGCATCGACGCCGCCCTGAAAGCGCCGCTGGACTTCGGGTCCTTCATCGTGCGGGTCGGGGCCTGTATCGGCGTCGCGGTCTATCCGCGCGACGCAACCGATGCCGGGATGCTCGCCAACAATGCCGATCTGGCGATGTATCGGGCCAAATGCGAAGGGTTGTCAGCGCCTTGCTATTACGATTCCGAACTCGACGAAGCCATACGCGAGCGGCGCGACCTGGCGAACGACCTCCGCGCGGCGATCGACGGAAACCAGCTCGAAATGCACTACCAGCTGCAGGCCTCCGTCGTGACGCGGGAGATAACAGGCTATGAGGCGCTGCTCCGCTGGACCCATCCGGAGCGCGGGCCCATCGGGCCGGCGGTCTTCGTGCCGATCGCCGAGGAGAACGGCCTGATCCTGGCGCTCGGCGAGTGGGTCCTGCGCAAGGCCTGCACCGATGCCGCCGGTTGGGATCACCAATCGAAGGTGGCGGTGAACGTCTCGGCGCTCCAGCTCGCCCATGCCGACCTGCCTCGGCTGTTCCAGCAGGTCATGCTCGAAACCGGCTTGCCGCCCCGTCGGCTCGAGGTCGAGCTGACCGAAAGCGCGATCATGGCCAATCGCGACCGCGCGCTGCATGTGCTGCGCCAGATCAAGGCGCTCGGCGTCGGCGTCGCTCTCGATGATTTCGGAACAGGCTATTCCTCGCTCGAAACGCTGCGCACCTTCCCGTTCGACAAGATCAAGCTCGATCGCGTCTTCGTCTCCGAGCTCGAGGGGAGTCCGCAGGCGACCGCGATCATCCGTGCCGTCCTCGCTCTCGGCAGGAGCTTGTCGATCCCTATACTCGCCGAGGGCATCGAAACGCACGACCAGCTCAACGTCCTCATCCGCGAAGGCTGCGACGAGGTTCAGGGCTTCCTGCTCGGCTACCCCGGCCCCTCGCCGGTGACCATGACGGCGCCGAGCAACGGCACGGCCGCGCCGAGCGAATTGCGCGGACTGAGCGACGCCGCCTGACCATTTGCGCGCATAACGAGGAATTCTCCCCGTCATTCCAGCGAAAGCTGGAATCTCATTTTGTTCTGATGCTAGGAAGAAGGGAGATTCCGGCTTTCGCCGGAATGACGGACCGGGCTTCTTGACCACACCCCTTCAGATTCTCCGCAACACGTTCGGCTTCCAGGGCTTTCGCGGCGTCCAGGAAGAGGTGATCGGCCGCGTCATGGCCGGCGCCCATACGCTGGCGGTGATGCCGACCGGCGCTGGCAAGTCGCTTTGCTATCAGGTGCCGGCCCTCGCCCGCCAAGGCACGGCCCTGGTCGTCTCGCCGCTGATCGCGCTGATGCACGACCAGATCCGCGCCGCCGAGGCGTTCGGGCTGCGCGCGGCGGCGCTGACCTCGGTCGACACCAATCGCGAGCAGACGATCGACAGGCTCAGGCGCGGCGAGCTCGACCTTCTCTACGTCGCGCCGGAGCGGGCGACGGGGGAGAGCTTCCGCAATTTGATTTCGCGCATTCCCCTGGCGCTGATCGCCATCGACGAGGCCCATTGCGTCTCCGAATGGGGCCATGACTTCAGGCCCGATTACCGGCTGCTCCTGCCCCTGCTCGAGGCCTTCGCGCCGGTGCCGCGGCTCGCGCTGACCGCGACCGCCGACAAAAGGACGCGCGAGGATATCTTGCGCCAGCTCGGCATTCCCGCCGACGGCCTCGTCGTCGCCGGCTTCGACCGGCCCAATATCCGCTATCATGTCCGTCCGCGCGACGGCCTTCCCGCCCAGCTCAAGGGGCTGCTCGCCGAGCAGCCGGGCCCGGGCATCGTCTACGCGACCAGCCGCGACCGTACCGACAAGCTCGCCGAGCAGCTTGGCGGGGCGGAGCGGCCGGCTTTGCCTTATCATGCCGGGCTCGAGCCCCAGGTCAGGGCGCGCAACCAGGCGGCCTTCGTCACTTCGGAGGAGATGGTGATGGTCGCGACCATCGCCTTCGGCATGGGCATCGACAAGCCCGACGTCCGCTTCGTCGCCCACGCCGGAATCCCAAAATCGATCGAGGCTTATTATCAGGAAACCGGCCGCGCCGGGCGCGACGGCGAGCCGGCCGAGGCCTGGCTGTTCTGGGGCGCCGAGGATTTCTCGCGCGCGCGCCGCCGGATCGAGACCGAGGTCGAGGAAAGCCGCCGCGCCGGCGAGCGCGAGCGGCTGAACGCGCTCGCCACTTTGGTCGAGACCGCGGGCTGCCGGCGCGCGATCCTGCTCCGCCATTTCGGCGAGGATCCGCCCGAAACCTGCGGCAATTGCGACAATTGCCTCGCCCCGCCAGTGGCGATCGACGCCACCACGGTCGCCCGGAAACTGCTGTCGGCCGCCTTCCGCACCGAGATGCGCTTCGGCGTCCAGCATCTGACCGACGTGCTCGCCGGGCGCGAAACCGACAAGGTGCTGAATTTCGGCCATCAGCGCCTGAGCGTGTTCGGCATTGCCGACGAGGAGGAATTGGCGCTGGTCAAGCCGGTCGCCCGCGCATTGATGGCCCGCGACGCGCTGCGCGCCGACGATTTCGGCGGCCTTTCCTTCGGCCCCGGCGCCAGGCCGATCCTGAAGGGCGGCGACAAGGTCGAGATCGTGCTGCCGCCGAAGCGCACACGCCGCCGCGACCGCAAGGCCGCCCAGGATTATCCCCACGATCCGCTGTTCGAGGCGCTGCGCGCGCGCCGGCGGGAGCTCGCCGCCGCGGCGGGCGTGCCGCCCTACGTCATCTTCCATGATTCGACCCTGCGCGAGATGGCCGAACTGAAGCCGACCACGCTCGGCGCCCTTTCGCGCGTCTCCGGGGTCGGCGAGGCCAAGCTCGAACGGTACGGCGCGGCCTTCGTCGAAGTGATCGACGCGCACGCCGCCGCGCTTTAGGAGGCCGCCATGATGTTCAGGGAATTGGACAGGAAGACTTTGGTCGCGGACGGCCAGCTCCAGGCCGCCGACATGGCGGCGGCGGTGGAACGCGGCGTCACGACGATCGTCAACAACCGGCCGGACGGCGAGGAGCCGGGCCAGCCGGCTGCGGCCGATCTCGAAGCGGCGGCCAAGGCGGCGGGGCTCGCTTATGTGCACATCCCGATCGTGGCCGAACTCTCGGGCGACAAGGTCGACGCGTTGGGCGCGGCGCTGGAACGGGCCGAAGGTCTCGCTTTGCTCTGCTGCCGGTCGGGGACTCGCTCGGCCTATTTGTGGGCGCTCGCCCGCGCCCGCGAAGGCGCGCTGCCCGAGGCCCTGCTCGGCAATGCGGCCCGCGCCGGCTACAATCTGCGCCCGATCCTGCCCTGGCTGAAGCCGAAGGAGGATTGATCGGTCGTTCCCGGCCTAATTGATGTCCTGGCGGCGGAAGACGCGGAAGGTGAGGGCGGTCAGGCCGAGGATCCAGGCGGCGAGGATGGCGAGCGAGGCGGTCGGCGCCATCGAGAAGGGACCGGAGGGGAAGGCGACGACCAAAGCTTGGCCTTCGCCGATCCAGCTGCCCAGATTGGCGAGATGATAGCCGGGCAGCGCTTGATAGAGCGCGCCGACCAGGCCCGGCGCCTGGAATGCGAGCACCGGCGCATAGACGCGGAAGAGCTGCTCCAACGTGGTGACGACGAGGCCGATCACGAGCGCGGCGACGGTCGAGCGCGTGAGGATCGCGGCGAGGCTCACATAAGCGGTGGTGAGGAGCACCGGACCGACCGCCGCGAGCGCGGCGAGGGCATGGGCCTGGAGCAACGCGCCGGCGGCGATGCCCGCGGGAATGCGATCGCCGGTGGCGAGATCCTCGATCCAGCCGAACAGGTTGAACATGATGGCAGCGAGCGTGAAGCCGCAGGCGAGCAAAGCCAGCGCGACGACATATTTGGCGGCGATGAGGGTGCTGCGGGCGCGGTGCGGGACGATGAGCTTCCAGGTGTTCCAGCCATATTCGCCGGCGAACACCACCGCGACGAAGGCGCCGAGCAGGTAGCGGCCGATCGGCTGGGCGGGAAGCGACCAGAAGTCGACCGAGTTGGCGATCCAGCCGGCGGCGCTGGCCGGGCCGTCCCCGGACGGGCCCCCTTTGGCCAGGTCGATCGCAATGGCGAGCAGCCAGAGCAGGACGACGCCGATCGGCCAGATCCAGACCAGGCCCCAGGTGGCGCGGTGCCGGCGGAACTTCAGCGCCTCGGCCGAGATCGCGTCAATCATCGGCCGGATCCTCCTGGGTGAGGGCCAGGAAGACGTCCTCCAGGTTGCGCTGCACCGGGGTCAGGCCGAACAAGGCGACTCCCGCCTCGATCAGCCGGCGCGCCACCTCCGGCGCCTCGGCTCTGGCGGCGGCGACGGCGAGGGCCGCGCCCTCCCGTTCCACCGGCCAATGCTCGCGAAGCGCCGCTTCCGCCGCATCGATAGGGACCGCCTCGACCCTGAGGCTCGTCGCCTCCTGATCGAGAAGGCCCGAAACCGTCGATTCGCGAACCACCTCCCCCTTGTGGATGATCGCGACGCGGTCGCAGACCTGCTGGACCTCGCTGAGCAGGTGGCTGGACAGGAACACCGCCTTCTTATGGTCCGCGGCGAGGCTGCGGATCAGCCGGCGCATCTCCTGGATGCCGGCGACGTCGAGGCCGTTCACCGGCTCGTCGAGGATGACGATCTCGGGATCGCCCAGCAACGCCGCGGCCACGCCGAGCCGCTGGCGCATGCCGGTGGAATAGCTCTTCACCTTGCGCCTGGCGTCCTTGGCGAGGCCGACCTGGTCGAGCAAGGCCTCGATCCGCTCCGCGCCGCCGCCATGGGTCCTGGCCAGCACCTCGAGATTGCGGCGGCCGGTGAGGAAAGGATAGAAGGCGCCGCCGTCGACCAGCGATCCGACCCGCCGGAGCAGCGAGGGATTGGCGGCCAGGTCCTCACCGAACAGCGAGACCCTGCCCGCAGTCGGCGCGATCAGCCCGATCAGCATGCGGATCGTGGTGCTCTTGCCGGCGCCATTGGGGCCAAGGAAGCCGTAGACCTCGCCCGCGCCGACCGCGAGCGAAACGCCGCGCACCGCCTTCACCGCGCCGCCCCGCCGCCCGAAGGTCTTGCTAAGATCGGTCAGCGCCAGCACCGGCGCGCCCGGATCACTCATCGCCAATTCCGCCCGCGCTCATCGGTGTATTGCTGCGATAATACAGCGGCGCTGTCAAGCGCGTTCCTCGAGCAGCGCGCGGGCCGCGTCCAGATCCTCGTCGTCGACCATCAATCGGGCCGGAACGACCCCGAGATCGGCGCCGCCCCAATTCATCTCCATGTCGAACAGGAAGCCCGGTATGTCGGCCGCGTCGAGACGCGCTTTGGCCAGGCTCGCTTCGAAGCGCGTGAAGAAGCGGGCTGCCTCGACGAGCGCCATCACCAGGGCACCACATCGCCCGCCGCCGCCTCGATCGCGGTCGGCTTGCGGCCGAGCATCGCGTTGCGGTGGGGGAAGCGGCCGAAACGCTCGATCACCTCATAATGGGTTCGCGCATATTTGAGCATCTCGGCATCGCCCAAGGCGGTGAAGAGGAGCAAAGCCTGGCGCTGGTCCCTGAGGTCCTCGCTATGCTCGAACGGCATGTAGAGGAAGCCGCGCCGCGGTGGCGTCATGCCGTCGTCATGGCCGCGTTCGACCGCGCCCTTCGCCACCGCCAGCGCGAGCGGGTCGGTGGAGAATTGGTCGGCATGGCCGCGGAACATGTTGCGCGGGAATTGGTCGAACAGGATCACGGCGGCCAGGGCATGGTCGGCGTCGTCGAGGAAATGCCCGGGCACATTCTCCCGCTCCTCCGCCCACAGCCTGAAGAAGCGGTCCCTGATCTCGAGGTCGAACGCCTTGTCGGGCTTCCACCAGTCGTCCGGCGAACGCGAGAACCAGAAGTCGAGGACGTCCCGGATCCCGGCTTCGGCCTGTGCTGAGCCTTGCCGAAGGGTCACGCAGCGGTGCCGCCCACGGTCAGGCCCTCGATCAGCAAGGTCGGCTGGCCGACGCCGGCGGGGACGGTCTGGCCGCCCTTGCCGCAAATGCCGATGCCTTCGTCCAGGGCCATGTCGTCGCCGATCGCGGCCACTTTGGTGAGCACGGTCGGGCCGTCGCCGATCAGGGTCGCGCCCTTGATCGGAGCGCCCAACCGGCCATTCTCGATCCGGTAGGCCTCGGTGCAGGAGAAGACGAACTTGCCGCTGGTGATGTCGACCTGGCCGCCGCCGAAGCTCTTCGCATAGATGCCGTTCTTCGCGCGGGCGAGGATCTCGCCCGGATCGTCTTTGCCGCCGAGCATGAAGGTGTTGGTCATGCGCGGCATCGGCGCGTGGGCGAAGCTCTCGCGGCGGCCGTTGCCGGTCGCGGCGACGCCCATCAGCCGCGCGTTGAGCCGGTCCTGGATATAGCCTTTCAGGATGCCGTCCTCGATCAGCACGTTGCGCTGCGTGGGCGTGCCCTCGTCGTCGATGGTGAGCGAGCCGCGGCGGTCCCCGATCGTGCCGTCGTCGACCACGGTGACTCCGGGCGCCGCTACGCGCTTGCCGATCCGCCCCGAGAAAGCCGAGGTGCCCTTGCGGTTGAAATCGCCCTCGAGGCCGTGGCCGACCGCCTCGTGAAGCAGCACGCCGGGCCAGCCCGGGCCGAGCACGACGGTCATCTCGCCCGCCGGGGCGGCGACCGACTCGAGATTGACCAGGGCCTGGGCAAGGGCGATGTCGATCGCCCGGTTCCAGGTCGCGGGCTCGAACAGATCGTCGTAGAGATAGCGGCCGCCGAGGCCGTGATAGCCGCTCTCCCGGCGCCCGTTCTGCTCGGCGATGATCTGGACGTTGAGGCGGACGAGCGGGCGGATGTCGTGGGCGACGAAGCCGTCGGGGCGGACGATGTCGATCACGCTCCACGAGCCCGCCAGCATCACCGAAACCTGGGCGACGCGGGGATCGCGGGCTCGGGCGGCGGCGTCGATCTGCTGGCAGAGCGCGACCTTCCTGGCGAAGGGGATCAGGCTCAAGGGATCGGCGTCGGTGTAGAGCCGGGCGTTGGTCCGGCGCGGCGGGCCGGGGCGGACGCCGCTTGCCGGATCGAGGACCTGCATCGTCTCGGCGGCGCGGCGGATCGCGGCTTCGCTGAGCTCATTCGCCTGGGCGAAGGCGGTGGTCTCGCCCGATACGCCCCTGAGCCCAAAGCCCGCCTGGGTGTTGAAATCGGCGGTCTTGAGCCGGCCGTCGTCGAACCCGAAGCTCTCGGACGCGGTATATTGGAGATAGAGCTCGCCATCGTCGCAGCCTTTGAGGGCATCGGCGGTGAGGCGAAGCGCGGCGTCGGGATCGAGGCCCTCGGGGCGGTAGAGGAAGCGGCGGGGATCATTGCTCATTGGGGCGATATAGGGAGAGGCCGGCGAAAAGTCTAAGCGGCCGTCCATGACACCAACCGTCACCCTGAACTTGTTTCAGGGTCCATCTTGGATGCGGCAGTGCGGGTGGAGTTATGGATCCTGAAACAAGTTCAGGATGACGGTCAGGCCCGGTCGTCCGCCGGCCCGCCTTTGAGGATGAACCTCTTGTCGCAATAGCCGCAATCCACGAAGCCCTTCTCGTCGATCTGCAGATAGACGCGCGGATGGCCGAGCGCGGGCGAGATATCGGTGGCGCCGTCGCAGGCGACGCGCGGGCTGTCGGTGAAGACGATTTCGGGGGTGAAGGGATCGGTCGCGGCCATGGCGCCTGCTTAGCGAAGGACATTAAGCTTCGCCAGACGCGAAAGTCCCGCTATTCGCGTCGCCATGAGCGAAGCCGCGATCTCGATCGTCGATCTGCAGAAGACCTATGCCGGCGGCAAGCGCGCGCTCGACGGGATCAGCCTCGACGTGCCGCGCGGCGGCATCTTCGGGTTGCTCGGGCCCAACGGCGCCGGCAAATCGACGCTGATCAACATCCTCGCCGGCCTGGTCAGCAAATCGGGCGGCTCGGCCAATATCTGGGGCTTCGACATCGACGCCCATCCGCGCAACGCCAAGCGCTCGATCGGGGTGGTGCCGCAGGAGATCCTCTTCGATCCCTTCTTCACGCCCAAAGAGGCGCTGGAGATCCAGGCCGGGCTCTACGGCATCCCGAAAAAGGACCGGCGGACGATGGAGCTGCTCCGCGCGATGCACCTCGAGGACAAGGCCAATGCCTATGCGCGCACGCTTTCGGGCGGGATGAAGAGGCGGCTGCTGGTCGCCAAGGCGATGGTCCATTCGCCGCCGATCCTGGTCCTCGACGAGCCCACCGCCGGTGTCGACGTCGAGCTTCGCCAGCAGCTCTGGGCGTTCGTCCGCGGCCTCAACGCCCAGGGCGTCACCATCGTGCTCACCACCCATTATCTCGAGGAGGCCGAGCAGCTCTGCGACCGGATCGGGATCATCAATCACGGCCGGCTGATCGCCAACGAGACGACTCGGACCCTGGTCGGCATGGCGCAGGAGAAAGTGGTCGAGGTGGTCGTCGACCGCGACGTCGCGGTTGCCCCCGACAACACCTGCTTCGACAAGATCGAGCTGAAGGGCGAGCGCACGCTGGCGATCACCTACCGCAAGGATAGGGTCAATGCCGGCGACGTGCTTGCGGCGCTCCACCGCGAGGGGCTCGGCATCGTCGACGTCTCGACGCGCGAGGCGGACCTCGAGGACGTCTTCCTGAACCTCACCCGCGCGACCGGGACGGATGGGTAAGAGACCCGCTCCGTTCGCCCTGAGCTTGTCGAAGGGCTGTCCTTCTTCCCACGCCGAAGAAGGGAGGGCTTCGACAGGCTCAGCCCGAACGGTGGGAGTGGCGCGGTAAGTGACCAGTTCGCCCCACCATTACGACGTCGTCGTCATCGGCTCCGGCGCGGCGGGGCTGACGGCGGCGCTGAACCTGGCGGCGCGGTTCAAGGTGGCGGTGCTGGCCAAGGGCGAGGGGGCGACGGGCTGGGCGCAGGGCGGGATCGCGGCGGTGCTCGAGCCCGGCGACACGTTCGAGGCCCATGTCGAGGACACGATGATCGCCGGCGCCGGGCTCAACAACCGCGCCACGGTCGAGTTCGTCGTCGGCCACGCGCCGGCGGCGATCGAGCGGCTCGCCGCATTGGGCGTCCCCTTCAACGTCGCCGCCGATTCGAACGGCTGGCACCTGACCCGCGAGGGCGGGCACAGCCACCGCCGCATCGTCCATGTCGACGACGCCACCGGCTGGGCGGTGCAGCAGGCGCTGGAGAAGGCCGCCGCGGCCAATCCCAACATCACTTTGGTCTCCGACATGGTGGCGATCGACCTCGTCACCAGCCGCCACGGCGAGCGTTACTCGGGCGACGGCCATGTCTGGGGCGTCTATGCGCTCAACCGCCGCAAGGGCAAGGTCGAGACCTTCACCGCGCGGGCGACGATCCTCGCCACCGGCGGCGCCGGCCGCGTCTACCTGTTCTCGACGGCGCCGCGCGGCGCGACCGGCGACGGCATCGCCATGGCGTGGCGCGCCGGCGCCAGGGTCTCCAACATGGAATTCATGCAATTCCACCCGACCTGCCTCTACAATCTGGAGGTCAAGAATTTCCTGATCACCGAGGCGGTGCGCGGCGAGGGCGGCCGCCTGCTGATCCCGGAAACCGGCCACCGCTTCATGCCCGATTTCGACGAGCGCGCCGAGCTCGCGCCGCGCGACGTCGTCGCCCGCGCCATCGACCATGAGATCAAGCGGCTCGGCCTCGATTACGTCCATCTCGACATCAGCCACCGCGAGCCCGATTTCGTTAAAGGCCATTTCCCGAACATCTATGCGCGGCTGATCGCGCTCGGCATCGACATCACCAAAGAGCCGATCCCGGTCGTCCCGGCCCAGCATTATACCTGCGGCGGCGTCGTCATCGACATGGACGGGCGGACCGATCTGCCCGGCCTCTACGCGGTCGGCGAGGTCAGCCAGTCGGGGCTGCACGGCGCCAACCGGCTCGCCTCCAACTCCTTGCTCGAATGCTTCGTGTTCGGCGATGCGGCGGCCACCCAC
This sequence comes from Allosphingosinicella sp., assembly GCA_035543935.1. GTDB lineage: Bacteria > Pseudomonadota > Alphaproteobacteria > Sphingomonadales > Sphingomonadaceae > Allosphingosinicella. The sequence goes on along the minus strand of DATKIV010000008.1, from coordinate 84,371 downwards.
ATCGCCGCGCAGTGGGACGGCCTTCCCGCGCCGCCGCCGATCCGCGCCTGGGACGAAAGCCGGGTCACCGATTCGGACGAGGAGGTGGTGATCAAGCAGAACTGGACCGAAATCCGCCGCTTCATGTGGAATTATGTCGGCATCGTGCGCACCACCAAGCGCCTCGAGCGCGCCCAGCACCGGATCAAGCTGCTGACCGCCGAGATCGAGGATTATTACGGCCATTTCCGGGTCACGCCGGACCTGGTCGAGCTGCGCAACCTGCTCCAGACCGCCGAGCTCATCGTCCGCTCGGCGCTCCACCGCAAGGAAAGCCGCGGGCTCCATTACACGCTCGATTATCCCAAGACGCTGGCCAAGGCGGTGGATACGGTGCTGGCGCCTTGAATTTCCCGCCTATCGAGTGAGGAACTCCCGCACCGCCGCCGCGAAGCGGGCCGGCTGGTCGAGCATCACCATGTGGCCGCTATTGTCGATGCGCACGAAGCGGGCATTGCGCGCGCCTGCATAAGCGCGGGCGAAAGTGCGGTCGAGCGTCGGTGCGGCGCGGCGGTCGAAGGAGGCGTAGGTGATCGTCATCGGCGCGCGGATGCCGGGCAATATCGGCGTCAGGTCGATCGCGGCCAGCTCGTTCATAGTGCGCGCGACGACGTCGGCATCGCTTGAGCGCAGGCTCGAATCGGGCGGGCTGAAATTGCTCATCAGCGCGCCGACCAGGCGGCGGCCGCCGTCGCTGCCGAACAGGCTGTTGGCGAGCGCCCCGGCGCCCGACGCGCTGCCGCCGATCATTCCGGCGGGCTCGGGCAGCATGTCGACGACCATGATCCGGCCGGCCAGCGAAGGGTAGCGCGCGCCAATCATCATCGCCACCGTGCCGCCCATCGAATGGCCGATCAAAGCGGGGCGGCGCAGCCGCGCCTGCCGGATGTAGCGCGCGACCTCCTCGGCGAGCGGCGAGACGATCGCGCCGCGGCGATTGGGGCCGGCCGGCGCGCCGGCGAAGCCGTGGACGTGGATGAGATGGTAGCGATAGCCGGGCACGGCGCGCACCAGCTCGGCCCAGATGCCGCGCCCCGAAGCGAGGCCGGGGATGAGGATCACGTCCGGGCCGCTCCCGCGCACCTCGACCGAGAAGCGGGTCGGGGCGAAGTCCGGTGCGGCGGGCGCCGCCCGGGCGCAGCCCAGCGCCAGCGCGGTCCCGCTCAGGATGAAATGCCTGCGATTCACCTCGCCCCTCCTACCGCCTTTGTTTGAACGCAGCCTTACCTTCGTCTAGATGGGGCCGATGCCCTCCCCGCATCTCTATCTCGTCGACGGCTCGAGCTACATCTTCCGCGCCTTCCATCGGCTGCCGCCCCTGACCAACAAATTCGGCCTCAATGTCGGCGCCGTCTACGGCTATACCACGATGTTGTGGAAGCTCGCCGAGAGCCTTGGCAAGGAAGAAGGTCCGACTCACCTCGCCGTCATCCTCGATGCGTCCGAATCGACGTTCCGCAACCAGATGTACGACCAGTATAAGGCGAACCGGCCGCCGCCGCCGCCCGAGCTCGTCCCCCAATTCCCGCTGATCCGCGACGCCACCCGCGCTTTTTCCATCCCCTGCCTCGAGGAGGAAGGGCTGGAGGCCGACGATATCATCGCCTGCTACGCCAAGGCGGCGCTGGAGGCGGGTTGGAGCGTCACCATCGTCTCCTCCGACAAGGACCTGATGCAGCTTATCGAGCCCGGCTTGGACATGCTCGATACGATGAACGACCGCCGCATCGGACGCGACGAGGTGATCGAGAAGTTCGGCGTCCCGCCCGAACAGGTCGGCGAGGTGCTCGCTTTGATGGGCGACAGCGTCGACAATGTGCCCGGCGTCCCCGGCATCGGCCCCAAGACCGCCTCGAAGCTGATCCAGGAATTCGGAAACGTCGAGGCCGTGCTCGCCGCCGCGCCGGAGATGAAGCCTTCCAAGATGCGCGACAATCTGATCGAGCACGCGCAAAAGGCGCGGCTGTCGCGCGAGCTCGTCCGGCTGATCTGCGATTCGCCCTTGCCCGAGCCGCTCGAGGCGCTGGCGATGAAGGGCATTCCCGAGGAGCCCTTGCGCGAATTCCTCGACCATCACGGCTTCCGCTCTTTGCTCGCGCGGCTCGGCGTCCAGGCGCAGGCGGCCGCGTCGCCGTCGCAGGCGCCGACCCAGGCCGAGGTCCGGCCCGAGCCGAAGATCGACCGCTCGCTCTACGAGACCGTGACCGACGAGGCCGCGCTCGAGCGCTGGATCGCCGACATCGCCCGCCTCGGCCGGGTCGCGATCGACACCGAGACCGACGGGCGCGACTGCGTCTCCGCGCGCCTGGTCGGGATCAGCCTCGCCACCGAGTGCGGCACGGCCTGCTACATTCCGCTCGAGCATGGCGGCGACGACATGTTCGCCGAGCGGCCCGAGCAGCTCCCCGCCGCGCTCGTGCTCGAACGGCTGAAGCCGGTGCTCGAAGACCCCGCCATCCTCAAGATCGGCCACAATCTCAAGTTCGACTGGGTGATCTTCAACCGCCGCGGCATTTGCGTCGGGCCCTATGACGACACGCTCGTGATGAGCTTCAACCTCGACGCGGGCGGGCTCAACTCCCATTCGCTCGACGATCTGGCGAAGAAGCATCTCGACCATGAGTGCATCGCCTTCAAGGATCTGTGCGGCACCGGCCAGAAGCAGATCACCTTCGACAAGGTCCAGGTCGCCAAGGCGACCGAATATGCCGCCGAGGATGCCGACGTCGCGCTGCGCCTGTGGATTCGCTTCCGCGCGCGCATGCCGTTCGAGAAGGCGACCCGGGTCTACGAGATGGTCGATCGGCCGATGGTCGCGGTGGTCGGCGCGATGGAGCAGGGCGGGGTCAAGGTCGACCGCGCGGTGCTGAAGAGCCTGTCGGCCGAGTTCAACGCCCAGATCGCCGCGCTCGAGGAGCAGGTGTGCGGCGAGGCCGGCTGCAAGTTCACCATCGGCTCGCCCCAGCAACTGGGCGACATCCTCTTCAACCAGATGGGCCTTTCGGGCGGACGCAAGGGCAAGTCCGGCACCTGGTCGACCGACGTCACCGAATTGGAGCGGCTGTCGCGCGAAGGCGTGCCGATCGCCAAGCTCGTGCTCGACTGGCGCCAGCTGACCAAATTGAAATCCACCTATACCGACGCGCTGCAGGAGCAGATCAACAAGGAGACGGGGCGCGTCCACACCTCCTATTCGCTTTCCGGCGCACAGACCGGGCGGCTCGCCTCGACCGACCCCAACCTCATGAACATCCCGATACGAACCGAGATCGGCCGGCGCATCCGCGACGCCTTCATCGCCGATCCCGGCTTCGTCATGCTCTCGGCCGATTACAGCCAGATCGAGCTCAGGCTGGCCGCCCATATCTGCGACGTGCCGCAGCTGCGCGAGGCCTTCGCGCGCGGCGAGGACATCCACAACATGACCGCGCAGGAGCTGTTCGGCGCGGTCAACCGCGACACCCGCGCCTCGGCCAAGACGATCAACTTCGCCATCCTCTACGGCATTTCGCGCTGGGGGCTGGCGGGACGCCTTGGCGTCACCGCCGACGAGGCGCAGGCGATCATCGACCGCTATTTCGATCGTTTCCCGGGCATTCGCGCTTATATCGGCGACACGCTGACCCGGGCGCGGGAGACCGGCTTCACCACCACTTTGTTTGGCCGCAAGACGCACTTTCCGCGCCTCCATTCGAAGATCCAGCATGAGCGCCAGGGCGCCGAACGCGCCGCGATCAACGCGCCGATCCAGGGCACCGCGGCCGACATCATCAAGCGGGCGATGGCGCGGATGGGGCCGGCGCTCGCCGCCGGGGGGCTGGGCGAGGTGCGCATGCTGATGCAGGTCCATGACGAGCTGGTCTTCGAGGTGCCCGAAGCTTCGGTGGAAGGCGCCACGGCCGTGATCCGCCACGTCATGGAGCGCGCCGCCGAGCCGGCGACGGAGCTGAGCGTGCCGCTGGGCGTCGAGATCGGCACCGGCGCCAATTGGGGCGCGGCGCATTGAGGGGAGGAGGAGGAGGATGAGAACAGTGCTGCTCGCGCTGACAGCGTTCCTGCTGGCGGTCCCTGCATATGGCCAGTCGGGGCCCGAGGGCGACTTCCTGCGGAGCGTCCGCGGTGTCGCCGACATCATCAGCGGCCAGAGGGTGGGCCCGCAAGGCGACCAAGTCGTGGACAAGGTGCTGGGCATCGGCCGCGACGACGCCGGCGCGATGATTGTGACCGGGATCCAGGTCCTGGCTCCGGGCGCCTCCAACGACGGAATCCAAATCAACGGCCGCGCCATCGCGGCCCTGCGGACGCGCGCTTCGACGCCGGGCGGCAACCAGGCGCCCGATCCGGACGACATTGCTTATGTCCGGCGGACCGGCCTGCGGCTGTTCATCGTCGGGGAATGGGCGACGCCGCCGATCCTCTGGGAGATAGAGCGTGACCACAGCAATGCCCGCCTGCGCGCGATCGGCCCGGACGGCAGGCCCGGGCCTTGGCAAGCGCCGGCCGGATGAGCAGCGCCGCCGCCCGGCCCGACGACGATATCGCCGCCCTCGCCAAGGGCGGGCGGACGAACTTCTTCGGCTTCGTGATCCGGCTGGTCGCGCGCATCCCGTTCCTGTTCATCGCCGGCCATCTCTATGGGCCGGAGCTGCTCGGCCGCTTCGCTTATGCGGTGATCGTGGTCGAATTGGCCGCCCAGCTCTCGACCATGGGCCTCAAGCGCGGCCTCGCCCAGCAGCTTTCGACCACCGGCAAGCCGCACGCCCATGTCGTCGCCGACGGCATGCTCGCCGCCTTCATCGCCTCGGCGGTGGCGAGCGCGATCCTGATGGTCTTCCCGCAGGCCATGTTCCCCCACAACGACGTCACTGGCGCGGACTGGCTGCTGCCGCTCGTTATCTTCGGCATTTCCGGCGCCGACGTCGCGCTCGCCGCTTTGGCCTACAAGCATGACGTGAAATCGACCGTCCACGTCCGGGCGATCGTCGAGCCCTGGGTGATCAGCATCGCCGCCGGCGCGCTCTATTTCACTCAGTATAAAAGCGACGGGCTGATCCTCGCTTATGTCATCTCGGTGGTGGCGGGCCTGCTCGCGGCCCTGTGGCGGCTGTTCCAAAGCTACGGCATGGCGCGCGGCTGGCGGCCGCATCCCGAAACCTTGATGGCGGTGGCGCGGCGCAACATCCCGCTCGCCGCCGCCGACGCCATTGAATGGTTCTCGCGCCGGCTCGACATCGCCATCCTCGGCCTGTTCGTGGCGCCGCAATTCGTCGGCATCTATTATGTCGCCCAACAGGTCGCCTCGATGCCGCAGAAGCTGAAGACCAGCTTCGATCCGATCCTGGCTCCGGTCATCACCCAAAAGCTCGCCGAGGGGGACAAAGGAGCGGTCGCCCGGCAGGTCCGTCAGGTCGGCTTCTGGATCATCGCCGCCCAGGCCGGCATCGCGCTCGCGCTCGGCATTCCGGCCGAGGCCTTGATGGGCCTGTTCGGCGACAACAGCGCCTTCGTCGGCGGCACCGCGGCGCTCGCCTTCCTGCTCGCCGCCGAGGTCGTCGCGGCGACCGCCGCCGTCTCCGAGGCGGCCCTCGTCTACGTGGCGCGGCACCGGAACCTGCTGATCTCGGCGCTGATGATCGCCACCCAGGCCGCGCTCACCGTCGGCATCATCCTGGCGATGCGCTCGCTGCCGCTCGGCGAGACCGAGCTCCAGGCCTATCAGGCGGCGGGCGCGGCGCTCGCTCTGGCGCTGGCGCTCGGCATGGCCTCGATCCTCAAGTCGCGGCTGCTCGCCCGGATTCTGTCCGCGCCGGTGCAGGGCTGGCGCTGGTCGCTGGTCTGGGCGGCGGCGGCGGCCTCGGTGGTCGGTTTCGTCTTCACCCTCGTCCCCGAATGGCTGGAGCTCGCCATCGGCGCGCCGGCCATCCTCATCACCTTCGGCCTGATGGTCTGGCACCGCGGCTTCACCGCCGAGGACCGCACCCTGTTCCGCAAGCAGCAGGCGCCGGAAGAACCGGGCCGCGCCTAGACGATGATCGTTTCAGGCTGAATCAGCCTGAAACGTGAATCATGGTCTCGATATAGTGAGAGCCTGATTCACGCCCTACGCCGAAACGCCAAGGGCGTTCGTCATAAGACGACCAGGCTCTAGCAAGGGGCCGGGCTCAGGGGCCGATATCCTCGATTTGGCAGCCGGCCGCCTGCGGATTGCGCCAGCAGCGCAGGGCGGCTTCGATCCCGGCCTGGGTCGGGGCGGCGCTCTCGAACACATATTCGATGATCAGGGCGCCCGGCAGCTCCTCGGCATCGTCATAGACTTTGGGCTCGGTCGCGCCCTCGGCGTTGCGCACCAGCAGCCGCGAATAGGGCCGCAAATGGGCGGCGCGGACCACGCCCGCGCCGCACAGACGGGAGGCGGCGGCCGCGAAATTGGCGCCGGTCGCCTGCACCAGCCGCGCCCGCTCGGCCCCCGACGCACGCCCGGCATCGTCGAAGCTCGCATTGTCGGCTTCGGCCGGCAGCGAAAGGGCGCAGGCGGCGGCGGCCCCGCGCGCCGGCTGCGCCGCCAGCGAGGGGGCGAACGCGGCCGCGGCCAGGGCGGCTGCCGCCAGGGTCAAAAGCTTCAAACGCATCGTCATTCTCCCGCTCGGCCCCCAAAGCGAGGCTAGCAAAGTCGCGGGCCGGAGCCAATGGCGGACCGCCGCGCCCATCGCCCGCCCCGGCGCGGCGAACGGCCGGCTGGCGGCGGCCCGGCTTTGCGCCTAGTCTCGCGCCGATCCAAGCATGGGAGTCCTTCGATGCGCGTCCTCGCCCCCGCTCTCGCCTTCGTCCTCGCCTTGCTGCCGGCGGCGGCCATTCCGGCCTTGCCGACCGGCCGCGCCGCTCCCGATTTCACGACCAGCGGCGCCCTCGCCGGCCGGCCGTTCCGGCTCAATCTGCGCCGCGAGCTGCGCAACGGGCCGGTCGTCCTCTATTTCTTCCCGCGCTCGTTCACCGAAGGCTGCACGCTCGAGGCCCATGCCTTTTCGGAAGCCGCGCGCGATTTCCGCCGCGCCGGCGCCCGGGTGATCGGGCTTTCCGCCGACGATTACGACACGCTCCGCCGCTTCTCGGTCGAGGCCTGCCGCAACGCCTTTCCGGTGGCGACCGCGACCCCGAATATGATCAACGCCTATGACGTGCGCTTCTCGGCCGAGCGCGCGAATCTCACCAACCGCACCTCCTATGTGATCGCGCCCAACGGCCGCATCATCTACGCTTATTCGAACCTCGACTGGCGCAATCATGTTACCAACACGCTGGCCGCGGTCCGGGAATGGCGCTCACGCCACCCCCGCCGCTGAGAACCGACGCCCGGCGATGCGCTTCCAGGGACGGACGATCTGGATCACCGGCGCCTCCTCGGGCATTGGCGAGGCGCTGGCCGAGGCGTTCGCGGCCGAAGGCGCGGTCTTGGTCCTGTCGGGGCGGCGGCGCGGCGCGCTCGACGCGGTGGCCGGCCGGCTCGGCGGCGAGACTCTGGTGCTGCCGTTCGAGGCGACCGACCGGACGGCGATGGATGGCGCCGCGGATGCGGCCTGGGCCTGGCGCGGCGGCGTCGACATGCTCGTCAACAATGCCGGGATCAGCCAGCGCAGCCTCGCCATCGATACCCAGCCAGAGGTCTATGAACGGATCGTCGCCGTCGACCTGATGGCGCCGATCCGGCTGACCCAGAGGCTGCTCCCGCTCATGGCCGAGCGGGGCCACGGCCATGTCGTCATGATCGCCTCGGTCGCCGGGCGCCTCGGGCCGGTGCTGCGGACCGCCTACGCCGCCGCCAAGCACGGCCTGATCGGCTATGGCGACGCGCTGCGGGCCGAGGTCGAGACGGCCTATCGAATCAAGGTGACCAACGTCCTGCCCGGCTCGGTGCGCACCCGGGTGGCGGCGAACGCGCTCCAGGGCGACGGCAGCGCGCGCGGCGCCTCCGACGCCAATATCGAGGCCGGCATGGACCCGGCCGAATGCGCGCGGCGGATCCTCGATGGCCTCGCCGAGGGCAGACGCGAGATCGTGGTCGCGGAAGGCGCCGAGGCCTTCGCCGCTTCGCTGCGTTTCGCCGACCCCGAGCGTCTGTTCGACCTGCTGGCGAAAGAAGGGGCGCGGCTCGCGGACGCGCGGGCCCAGGGCGCGCGGCCGGAGCCCCATTTGGTCAACCGCACCCTTCCCGAGAGCTGAGGCATGGCCGGTTTCGAGCTGGAACGGTTCGTCGAGGCGCAGGCCCCGATCTACGGCCGGGCGCTCGCCGAGCTCCGGCAGGGGCGCAAGGAAAGCCACTGGATGTGGTTCGTCTTCCCGCAGGTCGCCGGCCTCGGCACGAGCCCGATGGCGCGCCGCTACGCGATCGCCTCGGCCGACGAGGCGCGCGCCTATCTCGCTCATCCATTGCTCGGGGCGCGGCTGCGCGACTGCACCGCGGCGATCCTCGCCCATCGCGAGCGCAGCGCGGAGGCGATCTTCGGGGCGGTGGACGCGATGAAGCTGCGCTCCTCGATGACCCTGTTCGAGGCCGTCGCCGGCGATCCGGCCCCCTTCGCCGCGGCGCTGGCCGCTTTCCACGGCGGCGAGCGCGACGCGGCGACCTTGCGGCTGATCGGGCGATGAGCGAGGGCATCCGCCTCCACGAAAGCTGGCTGGCGCCGCTCGGGTCCGAGTTCGAGCAGCCCTATATGCGCGCGCTCAAGGACTTCCTGCTCGCGGAAAAGGCGGCGGGCGCGCGCATCTTCCCCAAAGGCGGCGAATGGTTCCGCGCGCTCGATCTGACGCCGCTCGGCAAGGTGCGCGTCGTCATCCTCGGCCAGGACCCCTATCACGGGCCGGGCCAGGCGCACGGCCTGTGCTTCAGCGTCAGGCCGGGGATTGCGACCCCGCCCAGCCTCGTCAACATCTACAAGGAGATGCAAAGCGATCTCGGCCTGCCGCCGGCGCGCCACGGCTTCCTCGAACATTGGGCGAAGCAGGGCGTGCTGCTCTTGAACGCCGTGCTCACCGTGCGCATGGGCCAGGCCGCCTCGCACCGCGAGCGCGGCTGGGAGCGCTTCACCGACGCCGCGATCGCCGCGGTCAACCGTCAGCCGGACCCGGTCGTGTTCATGCTGTGGGGCAGCTACGCCCAGAAGAAGGCGGCCCTGGTCGATTCGATCGACAAAGGCGGGCGCCACCTGGTGCTGAAGGCGCCGCATCCGAGCCCGCTTTCGGCCCATAGCGGCTATTTCGGCTGCCGCCATTTCTCGAAGGCCAATGCGTTCCTCGAAAGCCGGGGCCTCGCGCCGATCGATTGGGCGCTGCCCGCCGAGGCCGAGGTTCCCATGGAATGCGGACCCTAGCGCATCCTGGCGATGCTGGCGCGAGCGCGATTCTGCGCGGCGCGCTGCAGGCGGTCCAGCTCCGCGTTCAGCGCGGTGAGGCGGGTGAAATGGAGATCATAGTCCCTGAAATCGCCGTTACTGGCGAACATGAAGCGGCCTCCTTCGAGCGTCCAGCGGCGGCGCGCGAGGATCCGGCAGAGCGGGACGGCCGTGGAGACCGTATCGGCGGTGAGCGTCCAGATCCGCATATAGTTGCGGGAATCGCTCTCGGCGCTGGCCATGAAGCCGTCGAGGAAGCCCGCCGGAAGGCGGCCGTCGCGGACCGCGGCGTCGCCGATCCGCCGGGCGGCGTCGCGATGCACCTGCCAGCGGGCGCCATAATGATGCGCCCGCGCGGCCAGCCCGCCGAGCGCCTCGCAGCGGTCGAGCACGGCGCTCGACCGGGTGATCGCCGAATCGCCGATCACCTGATTGAGCCCCGCCGCCTCGGCCTCCGCTTCGAAGGCCCGCCGGTCCTCGAGCACGCCGTTCAGGATCGCGGCCGACATTTGCGAGATCGGTCCCCGGCCGGCCGCGACGCGATCCGGCGGCTGGTCGGGGCGGGCGATCACTTGCTCGATCTGCCGCGCCGTGTCGCGCGAGTCGGCGTAGAGGGGGATGACGGTCCTGTCGGGCGGGCGCAGCCGCAACGTGCCCGCCGCCAAAGCGACGGCGAAGAGCGCGACGAACGAGGTTAGTCTCCAGAGCGGCCGCGCCTTGCGCAGCGTCACCAGATAAGCGACCAGCCAGATCGCGAGCGCACCCCCTGTGGCATAGCCGAGCCGATAGGCGATTCCCTCCTGCCAGCCGGTAGCGTAGCGCCCGGTCAGGGTCACGATCAGGAGGGTTGCGGCACCGATGACCGTGGCGAGCACCGGATGACCGCGGTCCGCAAGCGCGTCCCAATCCGCCCCGTCGTCGGTATAGCTCACCTTCAGCCCCTCCGCCGCGCCGGAGGGTGCCGCACCGCCGCCGCCGCCGCAAGAGGGCGCGCGAGAGCGGCCTTAGCGGCTGCTCTCCCCGGCGACGAAGGCGAGCAGGGCTTCCTCATAGGGGTCGCGGACGCCGTCGGCGTCGACATGGGCCTGGAGCCAGTCATTCTCGTCACCGCTGATCGCCCGCGCCGCGGCGACCGCCGCCTCGTGATCGACCTTGGGCGCCTCGCCGGCGAGCAGCTGGCGCGCCTCGCCCAGCGGATTGGCGCCGCGCATCCGCGCGAAGAAGCCGAGCACGCTGCTGCGGCGATCGTCCATGAAGGCTTCGAGCCTCGCCGCCTCGCCGCGCTCGAGCGGCTGGTAGCTGTTATAGGCCATCAGGTGATTGCCCACGCCCTGCACGAAGAGGGTCTTCCATTCGGGCGCGTTGTCGGCATCGCGGCAGGCGTCCTTGAGGCGCCAGAGCAGCTCGGCCTCGTCCCGGCTGACGGCGAGCGCGCCGTCGCCGCCCGAGGCGAAGATGGTCCGGCGCAGCAGCCCGGCTTCCTGCCCGTCGACGCGGCCGTCGCGAAGCACGGCTTCCGCGATCCGGGCGAGCACCCAGGATTTGAGCTCCGCCGGGCCGTTCAGCGCCCGCTCGATCACCCTGACGACGAGCGCGAGCTCGAGCCCGCTGACCGGCCCGCCGCCGCGCTCGATCTCCTCGACCAGCCAGGCGGCATTGGCCAGGTCGATATAGCCCTTGGGCTCCTTGCCGTTGACGACATGATCGCACACAGCCTCGAGGAAGAACTCGGCCCATTCCGGCGCGGGGTCCGCGGCCAGCCGGTTGACCTCGAACAAGGCCCTGGCCTCGTCGTCCGAAATCCTGCCGTCCGGCCAGACCGAGCGGCGCACCGCCAGCACGTCCTCGGCGGACAGCCGCACCCCGGCCTTCAGCGCCGCCGCGAAATCGGTGAAGGAAAAGCTCATGATTTTGCCCCGTCGTTTCGGGGCAGCATCTAAGGCGGAAGGGTTAAGACTGGGCTAAATGCGTGGCCGCCGCCCGAAATTGCGGCTAGGCTGGCGACCATCCGTGCACGTGAAGGATGAGGACGATGGCGAAAGGCCAGAAGAAATCGAACAAGGAAGCCCGCAAGCCTAAGGCGGAAAAGCCGAAGAAAAACGCCTCCAACCCCTCCACCAAGGGGATGGTCAGCGACATCAAGCGCTGACCAGGACCCCCCCGGCCCGCTTCGCGCGCCTCAGGCGGGCCGCACCTCGATGCAGCCCTCGAAGACGCGCACGTTGATCCGGGCATTGCCGCGCCGGATCGCGGCGGCGGTGGCGGGCGCGACCTCGAGCCGCCAGCGCGGGATCAAAGCGCGCGACTCGGCCGACAGGAACATGTCGTCATAGCCGTCGCCGCGGTCCGGCCGGTGGAAGCGATGCAGATTGGCGCGGTCCTGCTGGATGATCCCCTGGACGTTGCCGATCGCGACGCCGTCGCTGGCAGTGAGGTCCTGCCGGCCGATATAGGTGCTGTACGAGCCCAGGAAATTGCCGCGGCAGGCCTGGGCCTGGAGCGGCAAAGCGAGGCCCGCGGCCGCGACGACGCCAAGGAGCAGCTTGTTCATGATCCCTCCATAAGCCCGCGATCGGTCGGGCAGGCGAGTGTCACGCATGGCCGGCCCGGTGACAAGCGGATTCGCGATCATGGGGAAGCTTCAGGCTTCAGCGGCCACATAGACGAACGCCTCGCTGCCGGAGGCGAGGCGGATGTGGACGCGGGTATAAGCGTCGACCTCGTAATTGTCGGCGGCTTCGAGCTCGGCCGCGGTGATAGCGAAGACGAGGCCCGGGACCAGATCGGCAGCGTTTCCGGTGCGGCGCGCGATTTTGTGGACGGCCGCGCCGCTGGTCGCGACGACGCCAGGGTCGGTGATCGTCAGCGGCGCCAGGACGAAGCCCGGAAGAGCGTCCGGCCGCCCCTCCAGCAGGCGGCCGAACTTGGCGCGCTGCACCTCCGGCTGGCGCAGCGAGCCATAAGCGAAGAGGGCGATGGACGCTTCCTCGTGACTGCTCACGGGCAGTCCCTCCCGCTCAGCTATTGCCCTGGACCCAGCCGCCCAAGGGCCCGAGGATCGAGCCTTCGCCGCGATTCTGGCCGCCCGCGGGCATTGCGGCGGCGAGCATGCGGCCGGCCAGCCGCGCGAACGGCAGCGACTGGATCCAGACCCGGCCCGGGCCTCTCAAGCGCGCGAAGAAGAGGCCCTCGCCGCCGAACAAAGCGCTCTTGATGCCGCCGGCGCCGATCACGTCGAAATCGACACTGGGCGTGAAGGCGGCGATGCAGCCGGTGTCGACGTGGAGCTCCTCGCCCGGCCGAAGGTCGCGCTCGATCAGAGTGCCGCCCATCTGGACGAACACCCAGCCGTCGCCCTCGAGCTTCTGCATGATGAAGCCCTCGCCGCCGAACAGGCCGGTCAATATGCGCTTCTGAAAGTGGATGCCGATCTCGACGCCCTTGGCGGCGGCGAGGAAGCTGTCCTTCTGGCAGATCAGGGTCCCGCCGAGATCGGCGAGGCGCAACGGCAGGATCGTGCCCGGCACCGGCGCGCCGAAGGCGACCCGCGCCTTGCCGCTGCCATTGTGGGTGAAGACGGTGGTGAACAGGCTCTCGCCGGTCACCAGCCTTTTGCCGGCGGAGAGCAATTTGCCCATGAAGCCGCCCTCCTGGCCGGCGCCGTTGCCGAACACCGTCGTCATCTCGATGCTGGCATCCTTCCAGACCATCGCGCCGGCTTCGGCCACCGCGCTTTCGCCGGGATCGAGCTCGACCTCGACGAACTGCAGCTCCTGGCCTTTGATCTCATAATCGATATCGTCGGCGACGCCGGCTTGGCGGGTGTGGATCTGGGGCGTGCCCCAAGTGGAATCGGACATGGGCTCGGGCTCCTCGAAATGGACGGACTATCCTAGCGAAGAAGCGGCGACGATCCAACGCGCCTCGCCAAGTAAAATGACGTAGGCTGGCGCGATGATTCGGCCGTTCAGCCTGTTCGCTCCGCTGCTCCTCCTTGCCGCCGGCTGCGGCGGTGAGGCGCCGGCGCCGGCCGACGACGCGCGCGCGATCGTCAACATCGTCGCCGCCCGGCCGCAGGCGGACGTCGTGCGCGTGCGGCTCGACACCGAGATGGGGGCGATCGTGGTGGCGCTCGATGCGCGCCGGGCGCCGGTGACGACGGCCAATTTCCTCGCTTATGTCGATCAGGGCAAGTTCGACGGCGTGGCCTTCTACCGCGCCTCGCGGAGCCGCGGCCTCAGCGGGCAGGGCTTCATCCAGGGCGGCATCCGCCGCGACGTCAGGCGCACCTTGCTGCCGATCGCGCACGAGCCGACCAGCCGGACCGGCCTCAGCCATAATGATGGCGCCATCTCGATGGCGCGCACCGCGCCGGGCAGCGCGACCGGCGATTTCTTCATCACCGCGGGAGCCCAGCCGTCGATGGACGCGGGCCGCGGCCGGCCCGCCGACAATCTCGGCTATGCCGCGTTCGGCCGGGTGGTCGAGGGCCGGGACGTGGTCCGGCGCATCCTGGCGGCGCCGACCCTGCCCAATGCCGGCGTCGGCCCGATGCGCGGGCAGATGATCGAGCGGCCGGTGCGGATCCTGAGCGCGCGGCGGGCGGACTGATCGTCCGGCACCGCCGCGTCCGCCCCCGCTCAGTCGGCGCACAGGGTCAGCGTGAAGGCGTCCCGATTGTTGTAGTGGAAGCAGACATCGTAGCAGATGCCGGCCAGGGCGACGAGATAATCGCCGGACTTGGCGCCGCGCGTGCGGATCACGAACTGGCGGGACACGCACCCGGCCTGGTCGTCGCGGCAGGGCGGAATGTCGCCGAAGCAGACCGGGCCGGGCGGAACGATCTGCACCGAGGGCGTCCCGTCGGGAAGCGCCGGCACCGGCCCCGGCCCGCCCGGACCGGTGGCCAGCATGACGATGCCCATGATCCTGAAATTGCTGAAGCTGATGTTCGAATAGCAATTGCAGACCGTGATGCAGACGATCTCGGTGTCGTCGGTTTCGAAGCAGTCGCACGGACTGTCGCCCCAGCTGACCGAGATGCAGGGCTCGAGGTCGGGCGCTTCGACCGCCTCGCAGCGCGGCAGCCCGCACGCCCCGCAAATCGCCTGGACGAGGATGTCCTCATAGGCTTCGCGCGACGCAGTGTCGCTGAAGAAGGCCTTGCCGCCGGTCTGGTCGCACAGATCCGTGTAATTCTTGATGACGTTGGGGCCGCGATTCAGGTTGGTGATATGGTGGGCGAACACCGTCACCTTGTTCGCCTTGGCCGCCGCGATCGCCTTGGCGGTCTGCAGGTCCTCATTGGCGGTGTCGCCGAGCGGGGTGTCGCTGTCGAGCTCCTCGTCGCTGATGTAGAAGATCGCGCGGCACGCGTCCCGCCGCCAGTCATAATATTTCGACAGGTCCACGATCGCGTTGGCGCCCTCCTCGCCGGGAAGGCCGCCGGGCCCGGCGTCCGTCTCGAAGACCGGGTCGGGATTGAGGATGCTCTTGAGATAGGCCAGATAATCGGTCGTGAAGATGGTGCCGGGCCAGACGCCCTCGACGCCCATGAAGGCGATGCGCAGGTCGACGTTGCAATGCTCCTTGGCGCCCCGCAGCGCCGCTGCCACCGCCGCGCTGACTTGGCCGGCTTCTTCGTTCATCGAGCCGCTGGTGTCGATCAAGACGATCAGATCGGCCATGAAATGGGTGTCGCTGCCGCCGCTGCATTTGCAGCCGGTATGGCGATGATCGCCGGCGTGCGGGAGCGAATTGACCTTCGTTCCGCAAACCGCGCTGTCGAGCCGATTCACGGCCTCTTCGAAGAAGGCGCAGGTGAGTCTGCCCGCGCCGTCGACGCTGGTCGACAGGCTCTCCATGGCGCGGGCCGCATCGGCCCGAAGCGCCTCGGCCCGCCCCGTCGGGGCTTCCTTTTTCGCTTTGCGAGACTCGGTCATTTTCGCCTCCTCATGAGAATCATCGGGGCGAGATTATCCGCCCTTGGCGGGCCGGCGCGTGACGACCGTCACGGTCGCGGCGATCCATCGAGGATCGGAGTTCCTGCGCGAGCGCGAGCTAGGCCCGGTCGAACGCCTCCAGGATCGGGCAGGGCCCTTTGCGGCCCGCCGCGCAGGTCGTGCGCAGGCGCTCGAGCGCGGCGCGGGATTGCTCGAGCTCGGCGATGCGCGCGTCGAGCGCGGCGAGGCGCTCGCCCGCCAGCTGGCGGACGCGCATCCGGTCGTCGGTGCGGTCGAGGGCCAGCAATTCGCCAATCTCCTCGAGCGTGAAGCCGGCCGCCTGGGCGCTGCGGATGAAGCGCAGCCGGCGGACGTCCTCAGGGCCATAAAACCGCACCGCGCCGGCGCTCGCCGGCACCGCGATGAGGCCGCGCCGCTGATAGTAACGCACCGTCTCGACCCCGACTCCGGCGGCCGCGCCGAGGCGGGCGATAGTCATGGGCGAATTTCTCCGCGCTCCGTCTTTCATGTCTTGACTCCGTACCACGGTACGGAGGGTAGAAGCCGAGTCGCCACAAGGCAAACAAGAGGAGACAAGACCGTGACCAAGACCGAAAACGCCAAGCCCGCCTGCACCTGCCGGAGCGGCGGCTGCCGCTGCAATCCGTGCACGTGCCGCAATTGCGGCTGCTGAATGAAGGGCCGCGCCGAGGCTCGGCGCGGCCCCTTTCAAGTGCGGGCGAACTGCACCAGATCCCAGAGGTTGCCGTAGAGATCCTCGAATACGGCGACCTGCCCGTAAGGCGCCCGCTTCGGCGCGCGGACGAAGGTCACGCCCTTGCCCAACATTGCCGCATGATCGCGGTCGAAATCGTCGGTTTCGAGGAACAGGAAGACGCGGCCGCCGGCCTGGTTGCCGATGAAGGCCTCCTGGTCGGGCGAGACGGCGCGGGCGAGGAGCAGGCTCGCCGCGTCATCGCCGGCGCCGGGCGGCGCGACCAGCACCCAGCGTTTGTCCTGCTCCGCCTGATAGTCGTCGGCGACGAGGGTGAAGCCGAGCTTCTGCGTGAACCAGGCGATCGCCTCGTCATAGTCGCGGACGACAAGGGCGATGTGGGCGAGGGACTGGGCCATGGCCGCAGGCTGTCGGAAAACCGGCATGGCGGCAAGCGGCGTGATCCGGCCGCCTCCCGCCGCCGGCGCCCGCCGTCACGTCTCGATATGGTCGGCAGTCTCCAGCCGAGGCGGGCGGGTGGTGGCCACATAGGCGGCCATTTCGCCGAGATCCGGATGCGCGGCGAGCCTCGGATTCTCCTCGAACAGCGCGCGCACCGCCAAATCGAGGGCGACGCCGTTGGGGGTGCCCGGGGCGCGCACCCGCGGCTTGTTGGCGAGCCATTCGTGGACCGGGGAATGGAACGCCTTGGTTTCGATCAGGGCCAAAGGCGGTCGCGCCGCCGCCCCGCTCCTCGCCGGCCCGAGCGCGCCGGCGATACGGCCCTTCAGATGCTTCTGCCGATCGGAGACCGCCTTCGAATAAGCCGCGCTGCCGGCGAAACGGTCGCTGAGGAGCTGCAGGAAGGAGGTATGGTCGAGCGGCTCGCTATAGACCTGGCCCCGTCCGACATGGGGCGAGACGAGAAGCGCCGGGACTCGCGGTCCGGTGGTCGCGAAAAGCACCCCGCCCGCCATCGTCGGCAGGTCGTGCGCCGGGACGTGATCGAAGAAGCCGCCATGCTCGTCATAGGTGACGATCATCAGCGTCTTCGCCCATCGCGCCGGATTGCCGATCAGGACGTTGTAGATGTCGGCGAGCAGGGCCTGGCCGCCGGCGACGCCGGTGGGCGGATGATCGTCGTTGGGCCGGAAACCGGGGCCGTCGCTATATTCGGGCTCGATGAAGACGACCGACGGGAAGGGCTCGGCCATGTTCTGCCAGTGCTTCTGGAAGCGCGAGTAGCGGCGGAATTCCCCGTCCTTCACCAGCGATTGGGCGATGCGGCCGCGATAGCGCTTCATCAGGGTGAAGAAGGGGACGAAGCCGCCCCACGTATAGGAGCGCCACGCAATCTTCTGGCGGTCGAGCCAGGAATAGACCAGATCCTGGTCCGGAAAGTCGCCGAACCCCACATTGTCGATGATCTTACTCTCCCCTCCCATAGCCATCAGCCTGTTCGCCTGGGTGCCGAGCGGGAGCGGCGTGAACCAGCGGTCGCAGACGCAGAAATTGCGGGCGAAGACGTCGAAGGCCGGGAGCGCTTCCGCGTCGTAATAGCCCATCACGTCGCCGGGTCTTTTCGGCTTCGGCTTGGGCTTGGGCAGCCCGGTCTTCGGATCGACGGCCTTGGTCCGCGAATCGATATAGGACTGGACGAAGCCCCCCATCCGGGTCGGGCCGGGGCCGACCGGCGCGGTTTCGATCTGCTGGGCGATGGCGGCCTTGCCATGCGGCGGGTCGTCGATCTTCGCCTTGCGCGCGGCGGACAGGCGATTGACGGGATAGAGGGTGCCATCGCCTCGATTGGCGAAGGAATCGCGCCAGGCCTTGGCGGACCGGAGCCCGTCCACGGCCATCGGCCTGGCGGTCTCATCCAGGCTGAGATAGCCGAGCATGTGATCGAACGACCGGTTCTCGAGCATCACGAAAAAGATATGGTCGATGTCCTGGAGCGCCATGGAGAATCTCCCCTGCTTCTTCTTATCACGGGAGGGCGGGCCGGCCACGAGGATTTCCGGCAACCGAGCAATTATGGGCCGTCGGCGAATATCTCTTGCCAGGTCTCGCGGCTGATCTCCCAAATGTCGCAGGGATCATGGAAGGGCGCGAATTGCTCGCCGGTGCGGCGCTCGCCGAGGCGCTCTGCGACGCGCTGGCTGGCGAGGTTGCGCGGGTGGATGAGCGAGATGATCCGATCGAGCGGGAAGCGCGCGAACGACCAGTGGATGGCGGCGCGCGCCGCCTCCTGCGCATAGCCCTTGCCGCGGGCGGCGGGGGCCAGGCCCCAGGCGATCTCGAAGCCCGGATAGCCGGGCGGCTGCAGCGGCCCGACCCGGCCGAGAAAGGCGCCGCTCGCGCGCTCCTCGACGACGAACATGCCGTAGCCGAGCAGCTGCCAATGGCCGACGAGGAGCGCCATTTCGCCCCAGGTCTGGCGTTCCGAATAAGGCAGCCCCTTGCGCGTGATGAAGCGCGCCGTCTCCGGATCGGCCAGCATCGCCGCATAAGGCGCCAGGTCCTCGGACCGCCAGCCGCGCAGGGTGAGGCGGGGCGTCTCGAGCGTCGGGGCGGCGGGCGTGGCGAGCATGGGTGCGGACCGTTTCACGATCTTGTGGCGCAATTCGGGCGCGTCACGCGACGAAGCGGGCAAGGTTCTCGAGCGAGGAAGCGAGCCCCGCCGCATGGTCTTCGGCCGAGATGCCGGGGGGCACGTTTTCCGCGGTCACGGTGACGTTCGTGCCGCCGGCCGCGGGATCGAGCGACCAGGAGACGGTCATCTCGCCGGCATAACGCGGGTCGCCGGATTCAAATATCACCGACTGGACGATGCGCCGGCCCGGCACCAGCGCGAGGAAGCGGCCGGCGCTTATGTCGGTGCGCGCATCGGTCTTGCCCCGGCCCTCCCCTTCATGAATGAGCGCGATCCGGTAGCGCCCGCCCTCCCACGGCTCGAAGAGAAGCGTCCGGCCGGTCATGCCCTCCGGCGGCAGCCAAGCCATTAGCGCGCCGGGATCGACGAAGGCGCGGTAGATGGCGTCGGGCGGGGCCGCGATCCGGCGGGAGGCGGTGTCGGTCCGTGGCATCGGCGCGCACCCCATGAGGATCAGCCCGCAATCACCGTCATTTTCACCGCAATCCCGACACGTTCAGCGCCACCGCGGCGCGGATGAGCGCTTTCAGCGCCGCTTCGTCGATCCCCTCGCCCTCTTTTATGTCGATGGCGCGCCGGGTGTTGCCTTCGAGGCTGGAGTTGAACAGGCCCGAGGGGTCCTCCAGCGACGCCCCCTTCGCAAAGGTCAGCTTCACCTTGTCCTTGTAGGTTTCGCCGGTGCAGACGATGCCGGCATGCTCCCACACGGGCACGCCCCGCATATCGTTCGACGCCTTTCGCCATTTCACCTCTTCGACCATTTCGGGGTCGGCCTCTTCGATGAGGCTCCGGACCCGGGCGAGCGTCTCGCCCCGCCAATCTGTCGCCATGCCCGCAATCGCCTTCGCATCCGTTGCCGTGCGCGTCGCAATTTGCAGGAAGCGGGATGCGCTGTCACGGATATTCGCTTATTCCGCCGTCCCGACGCCGGCCGCCGCGGAGGATCGCTGCCATGACATTGAAGGAGGCGCTCGCCAGGCTCGAGGCGCTCGGATCCGACAAGATGCGGGCGCAGAACAGAAGGCGCGGCGCCGGCGACAATCAGTTCGGCGCCAGACTGGGCGACATCCGCAAGCTTGCCAAGGAGATCAAGGCGGACCAGGCGCTGGCGCTGGCGCTTTGGGACACGGGCAATCTCGATGCGCGGCTGCTCGCGGCGCTGCTGATGAAGCCCGGGGAGATCGCCGCCCGGGACATGGACGAGCTGGTCCGGTCCAACCGCCTGATCCCGGTGTCGGACTGGCTCAATTCCTATGTCGTGAAGCGGCATCCCGACAAGGAGACGCTGCGGCGGGAATGGATGGCGGCCGACCATGTGATGGCCGCGCGCGCCGGATGGAGCCTGACCGCCGAGCGGATCGGCAAAAGCGCCGACGGCCTCGATTTGCCGGCTTTGCTGGACCGCATCGAACGGGAGATGGCGGACGCCGCGCCGGAGCCGCAATGGACGATGAACGTCGCGCTCGCCGCGATCGGCATAAGCCACCCGGCGCACCGGGCGCGGGCCCTGGCGATCGGCGAGGCGCTGGGCGTCTACCGCGACTACCCGACCTCGCCCGGCTGCACATCGCCCTTCGCTCCGATCTGGATCAACGAGATGGTCCGCAGGCAAGCGGCGAGCGGGTAGCGGCGAAGCGGCTAAGGACTCCAGCCGGGCAGCTCGGAGGCCTGCCGGATCCAATTTGCCACGAGCGCCTCGTCGATCGCGTCGTCCTCGTGGATGTGGAAATAGCGGGTATTCTCGTCCCTGGACGCGACGGGCGGCGGCGGGCTCAGCGCCGCGCCCCGGAAGAAGGCGAGCTTGATATATTTGGTGTAGCAATGGAAGCTGAGGAACCAGCCCCGGCCCTCCACGCCGTAGAAGGGCGAGTTCCACCTCACCGCCTTGCGCGCGCCGGGGACGGTTTCCGTGACGAGCGCGTCGAGCCGGCGCCCGACATCGCTCTTCCAGCCAGGCATCGCCGCGATATAGGCCCGAACGGGCGCCTCGCCCTCGCCCTTGGCGATCTGCGGGTTGCCGCCGGCGAGGAGGCGCGGCTTCGCGATGGCCGCGGGATTCTTTGCCCCGGGTTGCGCCGGCTCGGTCATGACGCGCATTTTCGCAGGAAGTGGGCGGCGGAGGCAAGGGCGTCTGGACCCGGCTAGCGCATTGAGATCGTCGCCGGGACGTGGCAAAAAGAGCGTCATGTTTGGGCTTCGGGACAAGGACAAGCGGGACGAAGCCGAATTCGTCATCAAGTCCGTTGCCCTGATCGTCTCGGCCGTGTGGATATTGCTTGTCGGAACAGCCTATCTGGAAAGACAGGGCAAGGCGCTCGACCTCCGAAACAAGACCCTCGGCATCGAATCGAATCCCACCGCCGACACCCAGATCAGCGTCAACTTCGCCAATAGCCCGTGGGCGGGAGCGCCGAACCTGTGCACGGTTACCGGGCAATATAAAATAAAGAATACGGGACGCCTCAACTTCCGGATCGATCGGGTATCGTTCGAGATCTATCGGCTCCCGGTCGTCAGTCAGCAGGACCTGTCGCCAAACGAGGTCACTTCGATCACGCCGGCGATCCGGTTGCGCGGGCTGCGACCGATTCATCGCGAGACGATCGACGTTGGCGAGCTCGTGGGTGTGAACAATGAACTGCAGCGCAACTTCGGTTTCATCATCCGCGAGCGGCCGAACACGCTCTACGTCGTCGTCGCCAACGCGGTTGGAGGCCTTCCGCTCGAGGACGGGTCCGGCCGCTTCGGAGAGCGCGACTTGCAGTATTTCAGCGACGTGGCCGATATCTGCACGCCCCTGGCCCCCTCCCCGCCTGCGCCGACTTCCCGATAGGCGACCGGCATCGTCCTTCCCCGTCTGCTCCGTCATTCGCCCTCCAGCTCGGCGGCGGTCCAGCTGCGCTGCCAGACCGGCCCGGCCTCGCCGGTTTCGTAAAAGGCCTCGGTGAAGCCGCCATCCTGGTGGAGGGTGACGAGGGCATAGCCGTTGCGCACGCGCGGATTGCAGGGGTTCGGGCCGCTGGTGTCGGGCAGGTCCGGATCGGGGGTGTGGGCGTAATAGAGGATATTGGGGTTCGTGCTGCCGTCGCCGTCCTCGAGGCCCCAGGCATTGCCGAATGGAATGGCGCCATGGCCGCAGCAGCGGCCCTTGGTCGTGATCGCCCGGGCCGCGATCACCGGGGTCGGGCTGGAATCGTTCAGCTTGTCGTAGACGATGCCGTTATGGACATGGCCCCAATACCAGAGCGTCGGCTGTCGCTGGAGCGCGGCCTGGACCTGTGCGTAGAGCGGCGTCACGGCGCCGGTGAGGGTGTCGCAGCCGCCATGATGGGTCATCACCATGATCGGGCCCGGCCAGTCCCGGAACTGCTCGACCCATTGGATCTGCTGGTCGAGCGCGTCGGTGCCGATCGCGCCGTCCATGTACATTTTGCGGCCGTTATAGGCGTCCGAAAAATAAGCCGAATCGAGGCAGAGGACGAGCCAGGGCCCGTAGGTCAGCGCGAAATAGCTCATCCCGTTCTGGGCGGCGAAGGTGCCGCCTTCCCGCAGCGCGACCAGGAAATAGCCCGAGGCGGCGCCGTACATTTCGTGGTTCGAGTTGAGCGTGAAATTGCGCCCCTCGCCCTGGTCCGGCCAGAGGTCGTAGAAATTGTCCTCCTCCTCGTCGGGCAGCGGCCGCCAGTCGGTGCCGGCATAATAGGTGTCGCCGAGGTGGATCAGATAGTCGATCGGCGGCGATTGGGCGGCGCCGGTGATCTGCTCGATCACGCGCTGCGCCGGACAGAGCGCGCCGCCTTCGTCGGGATAATAGCCCGTGCCCCAATCGCCGACGATACCGAGCACGGGATCCTTGCCGGTATCGTGATCCTTGCGGCACAAGGGGATCGGCGCGGTCTTGTTGTCCGGCAGCGGGTGGTGGATGGAGTCCGGATCCATGACGTTCAGCGCATAATTGAGCGCGCTGATCATCCAGCCTTTGTCGAGCTGCTGATATTTCTTGTGGCCGTACATGGTGCCGTCCGGTCCCGGCTCGCCATAGCCGGCGAAGTCGGCCTCCAGCGCCTCATATTCCGGGCGGGTGAGCCTGGTCGGCGGCGCCCGGCTCGCCAGCAGCTCGTAGGCGACCAGCAGCAAGGGGTGGAGATCGAGGTAGAGCTGGATCTCCCAGGGCGGATGATGGATCCAGTAGAGGACGAAGCCGAACTCGATGTCGCCGCCGGGCGCCGGCGGCGGGTTCGAAGGATCCTTGAGATAGGCGATCAGGGCCAGCGTCTGGTCCTCGCTCTCGACGAGAAAGGCGAGGACATCGTCGATGTCGCTCTGCAGATCGTCGGGCCGCACCGCCGCCCGCACCGAAATTCTCGCCAGTGACTCCGCCGCGCGCGTATCAGCCATGTCGCCCTCCCCGGAAAGAAACGGCAGCGTAACAGCTTGAGCCCGCGCTAGTCGAGACCGGGCCGACGGGCGCCGAAAGATCACAAAGTTGGGGGATTCGGGGAAAATTTTCATTGTGACCTTCCGCGGTTCCGGCGGCCCTGCGCCCAGCGGTCATAATTGCGGCAATTGCGCTCGACCCGGTCGTAGAGCCTCAGCAAAGCGTCATTGTCGGGCTGGTGGCTCGTGCCGACCTGCTCGCCCTTGCGGATGATCGGCTTCACCTTGCCGTAGAAGGCGCGATACCAGAGCTGCGAGAGGTTGGTCTCGACCGGCGCCGGCCGAGACGCCTGGACGGCGTCCCAGGCGGCGGCGAAGCTCTCCGCCCCCGGCCGCTCGCGCAGGCGATAGGCGCTCTCCCGGCTCATCCCCACGGCCCGCGCCGCCGCGCCGACCGAGCGCCCGCGGCGCAGCACGGCGATGAAGCGGCGCTGGCGCTCCGGCGTCCAGCCGTCCTTGCGAGCGCGGACGGGGACCGGGGTGAAATCGGGGGCGGCGGGCACGCGCGGAACGCGGGCGGGATCGGGTGAGTCGCTCATCCGGCAGGATAGGCCATGAACGAGGCGATGTAGGAAAGTTGTTTCTCCAAAAAGGGTGGGACGCGCCGACAGGATTCGAACCTGCATGGACCGGGGTTGCAATCCGGTGCGTAACCTTTCCGCCACGGCGCGATGGTGCCGAAGGGTGGAATCGAACCACCGCCGCGCGGTCCTTCAAACCGCCGCTCTACCCCTGAGCTACTTCGGCTGGAGATGTGGAGAGGTGGTTGCACGCCGCGTGCCTACGCATGTAATTATCGACGATCGGCTTTATGGCACGTGGGCTCTTACGGAAGGGGGCGGCAGTGAGGAAAGGAAAAGGACGCGGGGCTCCTGTAAGACCTGGTTCCGCGCCCAAGCCCAAGCCCAAGCCCAAGCCCAAGCCCAAGCCCCTAGGAACCCCTCGGAAAACCCTGCTAAGTAGATTTCGGCACTTATCTTTGCCTCTAAAAATCCTTGCTGCCGGTATTACATTATTTGGTGCCTATGCCGCTTGGGTGTCGGTTCTACCGAGAATTAGTATTGCCGTTCGGGAAACAAGATTTCGTGAACGATTCCCAACATTTATCATATCCAACTCGGGATACATTTCCGCCAGAAATATGTCGTGGGACTGCTCGGGGAGAGTCAAAATTTATGTAGGAAGCGCAGGAACCCCCGCGGGAGGCTACCAGTGGGACGAGCCGAGCTCAGATTCGTCGTACTCTCCTATTGGCATCCTGGAATCAGGGGGAGAGGCTGTCCGTCGATGTCGAGAAGTGCGCCTGCCGCCTGGAATGAATCTATCTCCCGGCACTCGCGTAATGGCAGTCGTTACGTATACGAGCGCCCTGTGGCCGTTTGAACAGACGGAAATGGCCATATTTGGATTGAGGGGGAGGGAGGATATGGACTGGTATTGGGAATATGAGGGGAGACCACTCTCGTTTGCCGAGGCGAAGGCATTGGAGCAGCAGGGGTTTGATCTAAATACTCTTACATACCTTCCAGAATAAGCTCAGAGCCGGCTCGCAGCCCCAGATCGCCGCATCCATCGTGCCGGTCAGATAGACCCAGGACGCCTGCTTCCGTGCGCCGTAATTGGAGCTGTAGCCGGGGGCGATCAGGTTCCCCGGCTTCAGGTCGGCGCGGGTGCCATGGTAGAAGATTCGCGGGGTCGTGTTGTCAGTGGCTGTTATGGGTTCGCTGCTCATCCTTCTCGTCCCAGACGCGGTAGATCGCCTCGGGCGAGGCCGCGATCAGGCGGGTGGCGGTGTCGGTGCGGGGCGGGGAGGCACTGTGTACCCGTGGAATTAGCGCACTGTCACCGTAATCCCTTCTCTAACAGGCAGACTTTCCGTATAAATTTGGCAATGGATAGTGATCGCGCGCGCCTGAATGCCGTGTGGAATCAACGTGACATCCCCGTGGTCTTGCGACGCCAGGGAAAGGCAGAAAAGACACGCGCGCGTCTGCCGGGGCCTTTACGGTACTCTCTTGAGGAGCAAATTTGGATCCAGGATGGTCGCCGTCTCAACCCAGAGTGGGATCAAGGCAACCGCTTATGGGAGTTCCCGAAAAGTGGTTCAACGGCTTTGCTGAGCGGTCACTGGCCCGGTTTGCCCGGGTCTATATGTTCAGCTATTTCGCGAGCATGAAGTCTGCGCTCGTGCATGCATGGAGGCTCACGGGCATGAATGTAATTGTTCTTGTATGGGCCAGAACCACGGATCAGGCGTCCAAGGGCGGTGGTTCGAGGTGTCGGAAGCGTTCGCTGTTCGCTCGTCCAAGCCTGAGCTAGCCTACCGGCTGCTGGTACGAAAGCCATCGGCAAAACCAGACGCGAACCTGAAAGGCATGTGATGAGGCTTCCGGCTGCCCGAGAAGGTGAGGATGTGGTTGTACGTCACAAACGCACACCCTTCTCGTTTTGGCCAACGTATCACGGGACGCGGCGGGAGGGACTCCAGTGGACCCTCTTTGCGAGCGACCCCTGGTTTCTCATCGAGTCCTACCTCTCGAATTTGGAGGACGAGGAGGTATATAACGAAGCATATGCCTTCTTGGCACAAGCCCGCGATTTCTATCGAGCCGCCACCGACTCCGATATTAGCGCTGCAAAGCCTCTCCTTCTCTACTACGCCTTCTTAAATCTCGGAAAATGCTTGGCCACTTATCGAGGCGCGGCCTCTCTAGGGTCCAATGTAAAACACGGGATATCAGAGAAGCTCCCCACAACTCCGGGCGCGATCTACGGAGACGCGAACATCCTCCGCAATCAGGACGCAAACAGCGCGTTCAAGAAGTTTTCTGATGCTTTGGGTGACGCGCTGCCGAATGCTGTCGCGCCAGCCACCCATGTAGCATTACGGTCACAGGACTTTCTGGCGCAGATACTCATTGGGCACAGGGTCTGGTGCAGTGGAGAGGGCATAAAGGAACGATTCATCAGCCTTCAAGACGTAAGATACCGTCACGACCCTACCACGCAAGAGATGTGGGTCCGTGTACGCATGTACAAAGATGATCTAAGTCGCTTTAGCTACTCACAAACAGCTGCAGCTTCAGCATTGAACATCGGGGGAGGGGGGCAGTTTAGAACCGTTATATGCGATGAGGCCGGAGAAGATGATCGTGAGCTGATCGAGTTCGAACAAATAGCGACAGAACACTATCCTAATCGGCCATCAGAATCCTTGCAGCAGTTGTCTCAAAAGGTGAGAAAGAGTCTATGGAGGAGCGTCACTTCATATCCACCGTATAGAAAATATTATATCTATATCCCGACGGCTGCTCAAACAATATTGTCTCAGCTCCAGTCTCTTTATCTTTCATGCTACTATTTTGGATCTATCACTAGATACAAACCTGCAAGCTTCGCCACAATACTTGATTCAGATATAGGTGCTTTCGTTCAGGAATTCTTCACCAATCAGCCATCTCAAATTCTATATTTGATAACTTCAGAATTCGTCGAACAGGAAGTAACGAGGGCTGCGATCGTTTAAACGTTGTCGGAAAGATAAATCTCTCCACCGGCTTTCCGGAACTTCTCGCTCATCTCCGCCATGCCTGCCTCCACGTCGGCAAGGGCCGAAGCGGCCCCTCCACCAGCCTCCGCCAAAGGCTCCGGCTGGTCCCCCTCCCCGTTCCGGGGCGGATTTTCGGTGGCGGCGAGGAAGCTGTCCGCGTCCTGGTTCTGCTTCGCGGCGAAGTCGCGCACCTCCTGCGTGATCTTCATGCTGCAGAATTTCGGCCCGCACATCGAGCAGAAATGGGCGGTCTTGGCGCCCTCCGCGGGGAGGGTCTGGTCGTGATATTGCTCGGCCGTGTCGGGGTCGAGGCTGAGGTTGAACTGGTCGCGCCAGCGGAATTCGAAGCGGGCGCGCGACAAGGCGTCGTCGCGCATCTTCGCGGCGGGGTGCCCCTTGGCGAGGTCCGCGGCGTGGGCGGCGAGCTTGTAGGTGACGACGCCGACCTTGACGTCGTCGCGGTCGGGGAGGCCGAGATGCTCCTTGGGGGTGACGTAGCAGAGCATGGCGGTGCCGAACCAGCCGATCATCGCGGCGCCGATCGCCGAGGTGATGTGGTCGTAGCCCGGCGCGATGTCGGTGGTGAGCGGCCCGAGCGTGTAGAAGGGGGCCTCGCCGCAGGCCTCGAGCTGCTTGTCCATATTGGCCTTGATCTTGTGCATCGGCACGTGGCCGGGGCCCTCGATCATCACCTGGACGTCGTGCTTCCAGGCGATCTGGGTGAGCTCGCCCAGAGTCGCGAGCTCGGCGAACTGGGCTTCGTCGTTGGCGTCGGCGATGCTGCCGGGGCGCAGGCCGTCGCCGAGGCTGAAGGCGATGTCATAGGCCTTCATGATCTCGCAAATCTCCTCGAAGCGCGTGTAGAGGAAGCTCTCCTTGTGGTGGCTGAGGCACCATTTGGCCATGATCGAGCCGCCGCGGGAGACGATCCCCGTCACCCGCTTCGCGGTCATCGGAATGTAGGGCAGGCGCACGCCCGCATGGATGGTGAAATAGTCGACGCCCTGCTCGGCCTGCTCGATGAGCGTGTCGCGGTAGATTTCCCAGGTCAGGTCCTCGGCGACGCCGCCGACCTTTTCGAGCGCCTGATAGATGGGGACGGTGCCGATCGGCACGGGGCTGTTGCGGATGATCCATTCGCGGGTGTCGTGGATGTTGCGGCCGGTGGAAAGGTCCATGACGGTGTCGGCGCCCCAGCGGATCGACCAGACCATCTTGTCGACCTCCGCGGCGACGTCGCTGGCGACGGCCGAATTGCCAATATTGGCGTTGATCTTGACCAGGAAGTTGCGGCCGATCGCCATCGGCTCGCTCTCGGGATGATTGATGTTGGAAGGGATGATCGCGCGGCCGCGCGCGACTTCGGAGCGGACGAATTCAGGGGTGACGTAATCGGGGATCTCGGCGCCGAAATCCTGGCCGTCGCGGGCCTCCGCCGCCATCCGCTCGCGGCCGAGAGTCTCGCGGACCGCGACATATTCCATTTCCGGGGTGACGATCCCCTTGCGGGCATAGTGCATCTGGCTGACATTGGCGCCGGGCCGGGCGCGGAGCACCTTGCGGCGGACGTTGGGAAAGGGCTGGACGCCGGAGTCTTTGTTGCCGCCCTGCGCTGCCGCTTGGGCGGTGCGGCCGAGGCGACTTGCCGGGAGGTGGCCGTTATCCTCGGGGCGGACCTCGCGCTGGAGCACCTCCTCGACGTCGCCGCGGCCGCGAATCCAGGCGGCGCGCACCTCGGCGAGGCCGGCCATGATGTCGATCCTCGCCTCAGGGTCGGTATAGGGGCCGGAGCAATCGTAGACGCGCAGCGGCGGCTCGCCGGACGAGGGCTCCAGGTCGATCTCGCGCATCGCGACGCGATGCTCGCCGACGTAAATCTTGCGGCTCCCGCGGATCGGCCCGGTGGTGACCTTAAGCTCGGTGCGGGCGGGCCCTTCGACCCGTTCGACAAGCTCAGAGGAGCCTTCGCTCAGGACGGGTCTGTCGGCCATTCGTGTCTCTCCTCAGGGGGGAAAGAGAACGGATGGCCCGCGCTCCCTCCCTACGCCGGTGTCAGCCGGATCAGGTTCAGCGGGTCGGAGGCTGCGGCCTCCCTCTCAACCGCGCATGAGCGGTCCCCCGGGGAATGAGGCCGGTCTAGACCTTCGCGGACGCCCGCGAAAGGGCCAAGATCATTGGAAGACCTGGACGGCCTCCTCGTCGTCGGGGCGGCGCGGATAGGTCATTGCGACGCGCGTCGAGGTCAGGAAATAGGGCGTCCAGACGATCGCGAAGACGACCGGCAGATAGACCCGGAAATCGACGTTCTGCAGCAAATACCAGATCGGCGCCCCGGTGACGAGCGAGGCGCCAAGCACGCCGAGCGCGACATAGCCGACACCGACCGCCCAGATCATCGCGATCGTGATCCGCACCGTCTTCCAGGTCTGCCGCGCGAACAGCCGCCAGATCACATAGGCGCTGCTCCCGACCAGCAGGATCAGCAGCCCCCATTGAACGAGCTGGGCGGCGGCCCAGCGATCGCCGAGAATCATCGCCATATCGCCATTGCCGTAGAGCTCCACCAAGGTGCCGAGCACGGACTGCGCCGAATAGATGCCGAGCATCACCACGAAGACGCTCAGCCAGCCGCCGACGCCGTCCCCGCCAGGATCCGTATAAGCCATGATCTCCCCCCTCTTCCCCGGCCGGAAGCCTAATGCCCCGCCCGCAAAAGCAAAGCGCGAAATTGCGCGGCCGGGGCCGGCCGGCCATAGAGCGGGCCGCGGACGGAAAAGGGGAAGACGATGCGGCCAAATCTCGACGATCCGGCGGCGCTGGCGGCCTATAGAAGGGAGCTCCGCAGGCTCGCGCGGGTGCCCCGGTGGATCGGCTTCGCGCTGGTCGCGCTCGGCGCCGGCGGGCTGATCTACGCGCAGATGCGGGGGGTCGCCACGGGGCCGCTGCGGCCCGTCTGCTGGGCGGCGATCGCGGTCGGCTGGCTGAACCTGATCGGGGCGACGATCTACCGCACCCGCTACCACAAGGCGCGGATGGCGGAGGATTAGGGCTTTTCGGCGCCAGCCCGCGGCGGACTGG
Source organism: Allosphingosinicella sp. (assembly GCA_035543935.1). Taxonomy (GTDB): domain Bacteria; phylum Pseudomonadota; class Alphaproteobacteria; order Sphingomonadales; family Sphingomonadaceae; genus Allosphingosinicella. The sequence continues at coordinate 54,571 of DATKIV010000008.1, read as the reverse complement.
CGGCTCGCTAGTTGACCTGCTCAACCTCGAAACTGCCCGCCGGCAGCGCCTTGGTCAGCGCGCCCGACGGCGTCGCGGGGTCGAGCCATCGCGCCCAGTCCGACCGGGGCAGGACGACGACGGATCGGTCGTGATAGGGGGCAATGTCGGGCGCGGGCGGGCAAGTCAGCATGGTGAAGGCCTCGCCGACCTTCTCGTCGATCCGCCACAGGCCGGCAATGCCGAACCAGGGCTGCCCCTTCAGCGTGAACAGCCATTTGTGCTTGCGCTTCGACTTCGGGTCGCCGTGCGCGGTGAATTCGTAAAAGCCGTCGGCGAGGACCAGGCAACGGCCCCGCGGCAGGTCGCGCCCTTCGGAGCGGAAATTGTAGACCGGCTTGCCGCCGGGGCCGGGCCAGGACCAGCGGCGCTGGACCAGCTCGACCGCGCCGGGCGTGCTCGTGGCGGCGCGCAGGATCGGGGCGCGGTCGGTGATCCGGATGTCCTCGCGCGGCTCGAAATTGGGGATGCCCTCGGGATAGAGCATATCGGGGAAAAGCGTCTCGGCCGGCACCCGTGCCAGCAGGCGATAATCGTTGCACATAGTCCGCGTCCCTAATCCTCGCGCGGGGCCAGGAAATAGGGTCCGAGCCGGACGGCGGCGCCGCCTTGCTCGAGGATCGCCCAGCGCGCGAACGCGCCGCTGGCGGCGATCCGCCACGCCCCCCTTTCCCCTTCGACGCGCAGCCTCAGGCCGCCGATCGACGCGGTGGCCCCCCGCCTTAGCGCCAGCGCGACGCGCTCGCTGGGCGGATCCCGGGCATAATCGGCGGCGGCCTCGCCTTGCGACCGCAAGGCATGTTCGAGAACCAGGACGACGGCGCGTCCGGACATCTGCGCGATTCGAACGCGCCGGAAGACGTGAAGCCGCGAGAGGCGCGGGTCGGCTGGCGGCGCAGGCCGCAGGCGCACCGGCGCGATGGCGACGTCCCGAATGGCGGTGGAGGGTGGGTAGGCCCGCATCCGGGCCGCCTCGAACGCGCCGTCGCCGTCGGCATCGAGCAGGCAGATGCCCGGGAAGATCTGGCCGCCCGCGTCATGGGGCGGCGCAAAGACCACGCCGGGGACTCCGCTCCAGCACCATCGGTCCCCCTCGGCCGTCCGATAGCGGCGAAACTGGGCGTGTGCGCCCGTGATCTCGTAGTTGAACGGCGCGCCGATGAGGATCGCGCGATCCACAGCGGTGCGCGCGCCCATGACTTCCGCCCGCTGCTCCGCGATCACGGCGTCGGCCCGGACCGGCACCATATGCGGGGGCACCGGATCGGTCAGGACGGGTTCGGCCTGGATGATCGTACCATAGGAAAGGCCGCCGGCGCTTGAGGTCGCGGACGGACGGCTCTGCGCCTGCAGCAGCAATGCAAGCGGCAGGGCGAACAGGATTTTGACGCGCGCCGGCATGGCGATGACCCCCGATTGCGGCTAAGCCTAGGCGAGGCGTCTAAGCTTGAAAAGCGACCGGCTCAAAGCGGCAACTCCAGCGCCAGCGGCTCGAGCCGCGCCTCCGCGCCCTCGGTCAGGTTCGAAAGCGTCAGCCCGAGCAGCCTCACCCCCTTGGCGACCGGCAGCAGAGTGCGCAGCAGGGCGACGCCGATCTCCAGGAATTCGTCCCGGCCGGCGACGGCGCGGTCGAGGCTCTTGGCGCGGGTGAGGATCTGGAAGTCGCGATACTTGACCTTGAGCGTCACCGTCCGGCCGGTGATCTCCTTCTCGGCGATGCGGCGCCAGACGGTCTGGCTGATCCGGTCGAGCTCGGCGATCAAAGCGGTCTCGTCGGTCAGATCCTCGAGGAACGTGTCCTCGGCGCCGATCGATTTGTAAGGGCGGTTGGGCTTGACCTGGCGGTGGCAGATGCCGCGCGCGAGATGGTAATAATAGTCGCCGCTCGAGCCGAAATTGTGGGCGAGGAAAGCGAGGCTCTGCGCCTTGAGGTCGGCACCCGTGACGATGCCGAGCCCCGCCATCTTCTCCGCCGTCTTCGGGCCGATGCCGTGGAAGCGCTTCACCGGCAGCAAAGCGACGAAGGCCTCGCCCTTGGCGGGCGGTACGACGCAGAGGCCGTCGGGTTTGTTCTGGTCCGAGGCCAATTTGGCGATGAACTTGTTGTAGGAGACGCCGGCCGAGGCGGTGAGGCCGGTCTCGGCCCGGATCCGGGCGCGGATCTCCTGTGCGATCAGGGTGGCGATGCCGATTCCCTTCAGGTCCTCGGTGACGTCGAGATAGGCCTCGTCGAGCGAGAGCGGCTCGACCAGTTCGGTATAATCGGCGAAGATGGCGCGGATCTGCTGCGAGACCGCGCGATAGGCGTCGAAGCGCGGCTTGACGAAGATGAGGTCGGGGCAGCGGCGCCTGGCGGTGACCGAGGGCATCGCCGAGCGGATGCCGTATTTGCGCGCCTCGTAGCTCGCAGCCGCGACGACGCCCCGGACCTGCCCGCCGACCGCGACCGGGCGCCCGCGCAGCGCCGGATCGTCGCGCTGCTCGACCGACGCGTAGAAGGCGTCCATGTCGACATGGATGATCTTGCGCTGAGGCGGCGGGTCGGCGGGCGGGTCGTTCACGCTTTGTATCTTAGCCTCGCGGCGCGGTCTCGGGAACCCTCGGCAGCCTCGGTTGGGCCGGATGCGATCGGCCGCTTTCGGTGGAGAAATCGGTTGACGGTGGTTTGAAATGATGGGCGAATTGCGGCCTTGGGCACTGGGGGAGATTTGTCATGTTCGGGTCCGATATTCTTGATATCGCCGTCGGCCTGGTCCTCGTCTATCTTCTGCTCAGTCTGATCATGACAGCGGTCCAGGAAAGCGTCTCGACGATATTGAAGAGCCGCTCGGGCAACCTTACGCGGGCGATGACCGAGCTGCTGCAGGGCGACCAGGAGCTGGTGAAAGAGTTTTACGACCATCCCCTCATCTACGCCCTGCATCGCGGCCAGCGGCTCCCGGCTCTGGCCGCCTCGGATGGCGATGCGGCCGCCGCAGCCGCGCGGGCCGCCGATGCCGCAGCGGCGCCGCCCGCGTCCGCAACGCACCCTTCCTACATCCCGCGCGAGACCTTCGCCGCGGTGATGATCGATCTGGCCGAGAAGAAGCGGCTGAACGACCCGCTGCAGCAAGCCTATGACCGGCTCGACGCGCTGGCCGGCCCGGACGTCCGGCGGCTGCGCCGCGAGCTCGAGGGATGGTATGACGGGGCGATGGACCGGGCGGCGGGCTGGTATAAGAGGCACACCCAGATCTGGCTGTTCGTCATGGGCCTCGTCGTCAGCGTGCTGCTCAACGTCAATTCGGTGACCCTCGCCCAGCATCTCGCGGTTAACCCGCAGGCGCGGGAATATGCCAATCGGCTGGCCGAGCAGATGGCCCGCCAGCCCGCCGTGCCGGACGCGGCGCAGGCCAATCGTTTCACCGCTCAGCTGGACGAGGTGCGGCTTCCGGTCGGTTGGAACCAGGCCTCGCTGAATCGCATCGCCAGCATCTTCCCCGCCGATCCCGGGGCCGACGGCAACCGCTGGCTCTATTATCTGGCGCTTGTCGGCGCCGTGCTCAGCCTGCTGGGGGGCTATCTGATCACCGCGCTTGCAATCATGCTCGGCTCGCCCTTCTGGTTCGACCTTCTCAATCGGGTCATGGTGATCCGCTCGACCGTGAAGCCGCGGGAAAAGAGCCCGGACGAGCCGTCGCAGGACGGCGGCAGGTCGTCGCCGTCGCCGTCATCCTGAGCCGCCGACCTGTCCCGAACAGGGTCAGGTGGCGGCTCGCCCGGCGCGACGATGGCGCCAGCGGCCCGAATTGCGCTAAGCCGGTCAATTATGGCGCGGGGCAGGCGGGATGGAATCGTGATTGCGGGCGGCGGCCTCGCCGGCGCGCTCGCCGCTCTGGCCATGGCCCGCCACCGCCCCGACGTGCCGCTGATGATCGTCGAGGAGGGCGAGACGTTCGGCGGCCAGGGCGTGCGCAGCTTCACCGACGCCGAGCTCGGCCAGGACGGCGCCGCGCTGATCGGCCCGCTCGCCGTCGAGCGCTGGCCGGGCTTCTACGTCGCCTTCCCGGGCTTCAGCCGCAATCTCGGCATCGCTTATGCGGGCTTCGGCGCGGTCGACCTGCACCGCGCGCTCGTCGAGACGCTCGACCCCAAAAACTATCGGCTCGGCGTCAAGGTGGTCGCGGTGCGCGAGGACGCCCTGGTCCTCGACGGCGGCGAGGAGATCAGGGCGCAGGGCGCGATCGACGCCCGCGGCGGCGCCAGCCTGGCGGCGCTCGACCTCGTCCACGCGGTGCGGCTCGAGCGCGAATATCGCTTCAAGGCGCCGCACCGCGTCGACCGGCCGGTGCTCGTCGACGCCACCATGGCGCCGGGCGACAGGCTGCGCTTCATGCAATGCCTGCCGGTCGCCGAGGACCGGCTGATCGTCGCCGACGTCATGATCTCGGAGCGCGCCCTGCCCGACGCGGAGGCCGGCGCCCGACTCGACGCTTATGTCGCCGCGCGCGGCTGGACGCCGAAGGGCAAAGGCGGCGGCGAGCAGGTCCAGGTCCGGCCGCTTCCGACCGGCGGCGATTTCGCCGCCTTCTGGCGGCAGAGCGGGGCGCGGGTCGCCAAATTGGGTGTGCGCGGCGGCTTCGTTCACCCCATCACCGGCCGTGCCTTGAGCGACGCCGTCGCCAACGCCCTCCTCCTCAGCCGCCAGCGCGACTTCTCGGGAGCGGCGCTGCACGATCTGTTCGAGGCGGAGGCCAAGCAGGCGTGGAAGCGGCGCGAGCTGCTGCGCTCGGTCGCCGCCGCGCTCGCCGCCGCCAAGCCCGAAGAGGGGCGCGCTCTGCTCGCGCGGCTTTACCGCTTGGCGCCCGGCACGATCGCCCGCTTCCTCGGCGGCCGGCTCGGCCTCATCGACAGGATGCGCGTCCAGCGGGCGCTGAAGGCGCGCTGAGCGGGCCGCGCCCCCGGCCGCGTAACGAAGTTCATCGCGCATTCAGTCTGGCTCATGTGATAGTGTCACATCAATCCTGCGGAGGAGGATGCGATGCGTATCGTTGGACTGCTTTCGATGACGGCCCTGATCCTGACGGGCCTTCCCCCAGCTCCGATCGCTCCGGCCTCGGCCCAGAGCCGCGAGGGTCGGAGCGCCCGTCCACCCCGCCAGGACGACCCCGACGCCCGTTGCGCGCCCTTCCTGCAGGGCGGCGGCGAATATGGCGATTATCGGGGCTTTGGCCGCAGCCGCTATTCGGGCGGTGGCGCCGCCCTGCGGTCGGCGCCGATGCAACCGCCGCCGCCGATGGCTTATGCTCCGCCCTCGCCGCCGCCGCCGCCGTCGCGGCCGGCGCCGGAAGCGCGCGCCAATGCGGACGGCAGCGTCGCCGTCACCGGCCGACGCATCGAGCAGCAGAATCTCATCTCGCCGCAGGCGGTCACCACCGTCGGCGGCAATGGCCGGCGGCCCGTCTATCAGCCGTCGCCGGAGAATCGCGAACGCTATGCGGGCGAAGCGGTGGCGGCGGTGCAGTCGGTCGCCGAGACGCCGGTCTCGACCTTCTCGGTCGACGTCGACACCGGCTCCTATTCCAACGTCCGCCGCATGCTGAACGCGGGCGAAATGCCGCCGCAGGCCGCGGTCCGCACCGAGGAATTGCTCAATTATTTCCGCTACGATTATCCGGTGCCGCGCGACCGTTCGCGGCCGTTCAGCGTCCAGGCCGACATGACGACGACGCCGTGGAATCCTGAGACCCGTCTGCTGCGCGTGGGCCTGCGCGGCTACGACCTCCCAGGCCGCGAGCGACCGGCCGCGAACCTCGTCTTCCTCGTCGACGTCTCGGGCTCGATGAACTCGCCCGACAAATTGCCGCTCGTGCAATGCTCGCTGGCTCTGCTCGCCGACCGGCTGACCTCGCGCGACCGCGTGTCGATCGTCGTCTATGCGGGCGCCGCCGGCATCGTCCTGCAGCCGACCTTCAGCCGCGACGCCATCGTCGAATCGCTGAAGGATCTGCAGGCCGGCGGCTCGACCGCCGGCGGGGCGGGCATCCAGCTCGCCTACGACGTCGCCCGCCGCAACCGGATCGAGGGCGGCATCAACCGCGTCGTCCTCGCCACCGACGGCGATTTCAACGTCGGCGTCACCAATAACGAGGCGCTGGTCGACATGGTCGAGCGCGAACGCCGGGGCGGCATCACCTTGACCACCCTGGGCTTCGGCACCGGCAATTACAACGAAGCGATGATGGAGCAGATCGCCGATCACGGGAACGGCAATTACGCCTATATCGACAGCCCCCGCGAGGCGCAGAAGGTGCTCGACGACGAGCTCTCATCGACGCTCTTCACCATCGCCCACGACGTCAAGATCCAGGTCGAGTTCAACCCCGCGTACGTCGCCGAATATCGGCTGATCGGCTATGAGAACCGTGCCCTGCGCGAGGAGGATTTCGACAATGACGCGGTCGACGCGGGCGATATCGGCGCCGGCCACCAGGTCACCGCGCTCTACGAGATCGTGCCGGCCGGGCGGCGCGGCTGGCTGCCGGCGCGGCGCTACGAGGCCAATCAGCGCACCGGCCCGGGCGGCGCCGACAATAATGAGCTCGCTTTCCTCAGGCTGCGCTACAAGCTGCCTGGCCAGGACGAATCGCGGCTGATCGAGGAGCCGGTCCATGCCGGGCTGATCGGCAGCGCCCGCGCGCCGATCGGCGACGTCGCCTTCATCGCCGCCGTCGCCGCCTACGGCCAGCTCCTGCGGGGCGACACCAATATGGGCCGCTTCACCTTCGCCGACGCGCGGGCGCTGGCGGCGCGCAATGCCGGCCAGAATTTCTGGCGCCGCGAGTTCGTCGGCCTGCTCGATCTGGCCGGGCGGCGGCAGATGGCGATGGGCGGGCCGGAGGACTAGCGGCTTGCGCTGAAGCGGTCCTCTGCGTATCTACATCGTAGATACGCAGAGGATTGCCGATGAGCATGTACGTCCGCCGCTGGGGCAATAGCGCTGCCGTCCGGATCCCCGCTGAGACGCTCGCCGCCGCCGGATTGAAGCCTGACGACCTTATCGACGTGCGCGAGGAGAATGGGCGAGTCGTGATTGAGAAGGCGCGACTCGAGCCGGTGACGTTGGAATGGCTGCTGGAAGGCATCACGCCGGATAACATTCATCCGGAGACCGATTTCGGTCCGCCAGTCGGGAAAGAAGTCTGGTGGTAGCGCGCGGCTGGGTGCCGGAATCGGGTGATATCATCTGGATTGATTTCGATCCGCAGGCCGGTCACGAGCAAGCTGGACATCGCCCCGCCCTCGTTTTGTCGCCCTCCTCCTACAATCGGCTCACCGGCCTGCTTCTCTGCGTGCCGATGACGACGCGAGCTAAAGGCTACCGCTTTGAAGTGCCGATTGCCGGCAAGCGCGGCGGTGTCGCGCTTGCCGACCAAGTGAAGTCATTCGATTGGCGTGCGCGGCGAGCGGTGAAGAAGGGACTCGCGTCGGAAGGGGAAATGGGCGCCGTCAAGGCCCGCGTGAGGGCTTTGATCGGATGAGACGCTGAGCCCGGTCAGACGCCGAACAGCCAGCCGATAACCTCGTCGATCGAGCGAAGGGTATCGAATTTGCTGCGTGGGACGACCCGGTGCTGCGGTCGCTCGAGCTTCACCCCTTCGGCATTTCCCTTGGTGTGCTTGGCGACACGAAACTGGGAGATGTCCGGTAGGGGGTCACCCGGCGCGCCGCCAAACCAAAGAAAATGATCGAACCCCAGCGAAGGCGTCGCGACGATCCAGATCACGCAGCCGCTAGGCTTTTCCCCGAGCTTGAGGCTGATCTTCACATTGGCTGCCTTTCCGCCGACCATCATGGTCTTGAACTGAACGTGGCGGACGACCTTCCCGAATGCGAGCACGATGTCGTAGCCGCCGGCATCGAACTCTGACCGCAGGACCTCCACGTCGGTGATGCCCCGCAGCCAAAGGCTCCGTAGAAGCTCCCCTATGAAGACGTGTTCCACAATTCGTTCGCGAAGCGTCGAGAACAAGAAGTGCGGGTCACCAACCTCCGCCAGGTCGTCGATTTCGACCAGCATCAGTCCGACCCCTAAACGTCCAGATTGGCGACGTTGAGCGCATTTTCCTGGATGAACTCGCGCCTGGGCTCGACGATATCGCCCATCAGCCGCGTGAAGATCTCGTCGGCGACGTCGGCCTGGGCGACCTCGACCTGGAGCAAAGCGCGGTTGGTCGGGTCCAAAGTGGTTTCCCAGAGCTGGTCGGCGTTCATTTCGCCGAGGCCCTTGTAGCGCTGGACGGAGAGGCCCTTGCGGCCGGCGGCGAGGATCGCCTCGAGGAGCTGGGTCGGGCGGGTGACGAGGTTGCCGCGGGGATCGGGGGTCGCCCGGCGGATGTCGCCGCCTTCATTCTCCTCGGCCTCCTCCGCCGCCTCGGTGGCGACGGACGAGCTCCTGAGCGAGACCAGGCGGGAGAGGCCGGCATAGGTTTCCGCCTCGCCGATCGCCAAACCGTGCAGCTTACGCGCCTCGGCCGAGACCAGGAATTTGTGGTCGATGACGTGGTGGTCGGTGACTCCGCGCCAGAGGCGGCGAAGCACATAATCGCCGTCCACGCCCATCTCGCCCGTCCATTTGCCTTCCTCGTCGCCGGCGCCCAGCCATTTCGAGGCGCGGGCGATGGCGTCGGCGCGCTGGGCCGGACCGAGCTTGGGGTCGAGCGAGCCGGACAAAGCCAGCGCCTCGATGATCGCTGGATCGTAGCGGCGCGGAATATAGGCCATGAGCGCGCGCATCCGCCGCGCATGCTCGGCCAGAGCGCGCAGGTCGTCGCCCGAGCGCGGGCCGGCCGGGGTCTCGAGCGCGGTCAGGTTGACGCCGGCCTCGATCAGATATTCGTCGAGGGCGTTATTGTCCTTGAGATAGACTTCGGACCGGCCCTTGGCGACTTTGTAGAGCGGCGGCTGGGCGATATAGAGGTGCCCGCGCTCGATGATCTCTGGCATCTGGCGGTAGAAGAAGGTGAGCAGCAAGGTGCGGATATGGGCGCCGTCGACGTCGGCGTCGGTCATGATCACGATCTTGTGGTAGCGCAATTTGTCGATGTTGAAATCGTCGCGGCCGATGCCGGTGCCGATCGCCTGGATGAGGGTGCCGACCTCCTTGGACGAGAGCATGCGGTCGAAGCGGGCGCGCTCGACGTTCAGGATCTTGCCCTTCAAGGGAAGGATCGCCTGGACGTGGCGGTCGCGCCCCTGCTTGGCCGAGCCGCCGGCGCTGTCGCCCTCGACCAGGAAGAGCTCGGACTTGGCCGGATCCGTCTCCTGGCAGTCGGCGAGCTTGCCGGGCAGAGAGGCGATGCCGAGCACCGACTTGCGGCTCGCTTCCCGGGCCTTCCGAGCCGCTTCCCGCGCGGCGGCGGCGTCGATGATCTTCTGGATGATGGTGCGGGCGTGGCCGGGATTCTCCTCGAGCCATTCGGCCATCTTGTCGGCCATCAGGCTTTCGAGCGGCTGGCGCACTTCGCTACTGACGAGCTTGTCCTTGGTCTGGCTGCCGAACTTGGGATCGGGCAATTTGACCGAGACGATCGCGGTCAGCCCCTCGCGCATGTCGTCGCCGGTCAGGCTCACCTTCTCGCGCTTCATCATCCCGGACTTGTCGGCATAATTGTTGAGCGTGCGGGTCAGCGCCGCGCGGAAGGCCGCCATATGGGTGCCGCCGTCGCGCTGCGGGATGTTGTTGGTGAAAGCGAGGACCTGCTCGTAATAGGAGTCGTTCCATTCGAGCGCGACCTCGATGCCGACCTCGTCGCGCTGGCCGGTGACCGAGATGGGGTCGGGGATGAGCGGCATCTTGGCGCGGTCGAGATAGCGCACGAAGGCGCCGATGCCGCCCTCATAATGAAGCTCGACGCTCTTCTCCTCCTCGTGCCGCGCGTCGGTGAGGATCAGGCGCACGCCCGAATTGAGGAAAGCGAGCTCGCGGAAGCGATGCTCGAGCGTGTCGAAGTCGAACTCGGTGATCTTGAACGTGTCGGGCGACGGCAGGAAGGTGACCTTGGTGCCCTTCTTGCCGGCCGGCGCCGGGCCGGTGACGCGCAGCGGCGCCTCGGCGTCGCCGTGGCGGAAGCGCATCTTATGCTCCTCGCCGTCGCGCCAGATGGTGAGGTCGAGGGTTTCGGAAAGCGCGTTGACCACGGACACGCCGACGCCGTGCAACCCGCCCGAAACCTTGTAGGCATTGTCGTCCGACGTGTTCTCGAACTTGCCACCGGCATGGAGCTGGGTCATGATGACCTCGGCGGCGGAGACGCCCTCCTCCTCGTGGATGCCGGTCGGGATGCCGCGGCCATTGTCCTCGACGCTGACCGAGCCATCGGGGTTCAAGGTGATCAGGATGCGGTCGCAATGACCGGCCAGCGCCTCGTCGATCGCATTGTCCGAAACCTCGAACACCATGTGGTGGAGGCCCGAGCCGTCGTCGGTGTCGCCGATATACATTCCGGGCCGCTTGCGGACCGCGTCGAGGCCTTTCAGCACCTTGATGGAATCGGCGCCGTAGCTGTTGTCATTGGGGGTGTCTGCCATGACCAGCATATAGGGAATCGCCGTCGGAAACCCAAGGAAAAACGGGGAGAATCAGCGGATTCTCATTCATTCATGGTTCACCGCCGAGGGCGGATTTTCACAGCGAAATCAGGGGGGCACGCGTGATATTCGCCAATCGTAGAATGTTGATCGCCGCCGCCTTTGCCGCGGCGATGCTGCCCGGCTGCACGGCGGTCATCGATCAGTCCAGCTTCTTCCCGCAGAACATGCCGCCGCCGGCGCTGACGCTGGCGCCGCCGCCCGGCTATTTGCTCAGCGACGCGATGCTGGACCTGCCCGATCTCGGCGTCATCCACGCCGTCCGGCTCGACAATCCGGCCAGCGAGACGGCGATCGTCTATAGCGGCGGCAACGGCAATTTCGTCTCCGCGATGACGGAGCGCGCCGCCGCGCTCGCCGCGGCCACCGGCGCGGACATCATCCTTTACGATTATCCCGGCCGCGGCGGCACGACGCTGCCCGCGACCATCGACGCCTCGATCGCGACCGGGCCGCTCTTGCTGCGGGAATTGCGGCGGCGGCGATGGATCGGCACTGGCCCGCTCTTCGCCTACGGCCTGTCGTTCGGCGGCAGCCAGGCGGCGGCGATGGCGCGCGAAGGCGGCTTCGACGGGCTGATCCTCGAAGGAACGGCGGCGGACATCGCCTCGGTCGGCCGCAACTTCATCCCGGCTTTGGCCAAGCCCTTCGTACGGCTTCGCGTCGACCCGCAGCTCAGCCGCTTCGACTTCCTCGGCTATGCCGCCTCGGCTGGCGCGCCGATCCTGCTCATCGCCTCACGCGCCGACGACGTGGTTCGACCGCGCAACATGCGCGATTTCGCCGGACAGCTCCGCGGCAGGGGGGCAGAAGTCGCGCTGGTAACGGTGCCGGGCGCGCACGGCACGGCGCTGCGCGAGGCAGAAGCCCGCGCAGCGCTCGGCCGGTTCGTGGCGGCGCATTCCCGCCGTTAGGACCGGGGTCAGAACTCGTCCGCGCGGCGGCCGAGCAGGGTGACTTCGACGCGGCGGTTGAGGCGCATGCCTTCGGCGGTCGCATTGGTCGCCGTCGGATTGCTCTCGCCATGGCCGGCGACGCGGAAGCGGGCGCGGGTCACGCCCATATCGTCCAGCGCCTCGCGCACGCTCTGCGCCCGGCGTTCGGAGAGATCCTGGTTGTGGGCGTCGCTGCCGCGCGAATCGGTATGGCCGTCGATCGCGACGCGGACGCCCGGATTGGCGCGCAGATAGCCGGCGAGCGGGCGCAGCCGCTGGATCGCGGCGGGGCGGAGCACGTCGCTGTCGGTGGCGAACAGTACGTCCTCCTGCATCGTCATGCGCGCGCCTTCGGCCGTCTGGCGGAAATTGTAGGACCGCATCGCGGCGCGGTCCCAGCTGTCCGCGCGACCCTCGACGCGGCCGCCACGCTCACCGAGGTCAGCGCTGCGCCCGCGGCTTTCCCAGTCGAAGCGGTCGCGGCGCGGGCCGGCGGCGGCGGCGAAGGCGCGGTTGGCCGCCTCGGCCTCGCGCATGTTGACGCGCCCGTCCCGGTTGCGGTCGAAATTGCGCATCACGAAGGCGCGGCCGCGACTGGTGCGGCGCAGCTCGGGGAAGAGCTGCGGCACGCCCGGCCCGACGAGGCGATAGTCGCGGTCGCCGCCGTCCCAATCCCAGCGGTCCTGCGCCGAAGCGGGGGCGGCGGAGGCGGCGAGCGCGGCGGCCGTGGCGGCGGTCATCAACAGAAATTTTCGCATGTCATTCTCCTTGGCGGTCCTGAATGGCGCCGAATTGCACCCTGCACGGTGAACGGCCTCTGAGGCGCATCGACAGCCAAGGTTCAGCCGTCCGCGCCGAGCGCGAAGCGGGTCGCGGCCCCGATCCCGGCGAACGGGGCCGGCTCGGTCCCGGTCATCCAGACCTGGCCGCCGGCCCGGCCCAGCCGCTCGAACAAGGCGGCGCGGCGCAGGGGATCGAGGTGGGCCGCGATCTCGTCGAGGAGGAGGATGGGGCGGCGCCCGGCACGCTCGGCGACGAGGTCGGCAAAGGCGAGGATGAGGCCGACGAGGAGGGCTTTCTGCTCGCCGGTGGAGCAGATCGCGGCGGGCTGGTCCTTGCCGACATGGGTGACGACCAGATCGGCGCGGTGGGGGCCGGCCAAGGCGCGGCCGGCGGCGGCGTCGCGGGCGCGCGACGCGGCCAGATCGCCCGCCTCGCTCCCCTCCAGCTTGATCCGGGCGCGGGCGAACGGGCCTTCGGGGGCGGCCGCGAGCCGCTCGGCCAAAGCGGCGACGGTCATGTCGCGGGCCTCGCGGATCGCCGCACCATGCTCGGCCATCCGCGCTTCCAGCGCGGCGAGCCAGGCTTCGTCCCGCTGGCCGTCCTCGCCGAGCAATTTGTTGCGCGCGCGCATCGCCGCGTCGTAGCGGGCGCTGTGGGTGGCGTGATCGGGGCGGAGCGCGAGCACCAGCCGGTCGAGGAAGCGCCGCCGCCCCGAAGCGGCCTCGGCGAACAGGCGGTCCATGGCGGGCGTCAGCCAGAGGACGGAGAGCCATTCGGAAAGCGAATTGGCCGAGGCCGGGGCACCGTTTATGCGGACCTGCCGGCGGTCGGGCGCGGTCGCGGCGGTGCCGGTGCCGATGTCGACCCCGGCAGCTCCTCGCTCCGTCGCCCCGTCTCCTTGATCGGGAGGGGCAGGGGCGGGGCGAGCGTCGATAAAGGACTGTGCTTTTCCGGAGGCTCCACCCCCATCCAGGCCTCCGCCATCAAGGGGGAGGGCCAGCCTCGCCGCGACCGCGAATCCTCCCGGACCCTCTCTTCTCGCCATCTCTCCCAGGCTCGCGCCGCGCAGGCCTCGGCCCGGCGACAGCAGCGACACCGCTTCGAGCACATTGGTCTTGCCCACGCCATTCTCGCCGGTGAGGATGACGAAGCCGGGCCCGGGCGCAAGCACGGCATCGGCATAAGAGCGGAAGTCGCTGAGGCTGAGGCGGGTGACGGCCATCGGGCCTTCCTAATGCAAGCGCCGCAGCCTTCCCAGCATGGCGTCATCCGGCTAGGCCGGGTGCGGATGAGCGACGCGGAACTCCCGATCCAGCCGATGGACGTGGCGGGCAACAGGCTGACTCTGCTGGCCGACGGGCCCGCGCGGCTGGCCGCCTTGATCGCGCTGATCGAGGGCGCGACGGACTCGCTGCGCGTCCTTTATTATATCTGGGTCGACGACGAAACGGGGCGGCAGGTGCGCGATGCCCTGGTGGCCGCGGCGGAGCGGGGCGTCGCGGTGTCGCTGCTCGTCGACGGCTTTGGCTCCTCGCACGCCAAAGCGGGCTTCTTCCGGCCCCTGGTCGAGGCCAAAGCGCGCTTCTGCCGGTTCGTGCCGCGCTGGGGCCGGCGCTATCTCCTGCGCAACCACCAGAAGCTGGCTTTGGCCGACGGCCACCGGGCGATCGTCGGCGGCTTCAACATCTCCAACGATTATTTCGGCGCGATCGAGGACGGCGCGTGGCGCGACATCGGGCTCGAGGTGGACGGGCCCCAGGTCGAATTCCTCGCCCGCTATTTCGACGCCTTGTTCGCCTGGGCCGAAATGCCCGACGCCTCGATCCGGCGGCTGCGGCGGACCCTGTTCCAGAACAGCCTCAGCGGCGGGCCGCTGCGCTGGCTGTTCGGCGGGCCGACGCGGCGGCTGAGCCCCTGGGCGCGCTCGGTCAAGAACGACCTGATGAAGGCGATTCGGGTCGACATCATCTCCGCTTATTTCGCGCCGAGCCTGTCGATGATGCGCCGTCTCTTCGGCGTCGCCGAGCGCGGGACCGTCAGGATCGTCACTCCGTCAAAGCTCGACCATCAATGGGCGGTCGGGGCCGCGCGCTTCTTCTACTGGCGGCTCTTGAAGCGCGGCGTCGAGATTTACGAATATCAGCCGACCAAGCTCCACGCCAAGCTCATCGTCATCGACGACGTCGTCCATATCGGCTCGGCGAATTTCGACCTGCGCAGCCTCTACCTCAACCTCGAGATGATGCTCAGGGTCGACGATGCCGGCTTCGCGGCGATGATGCGCCGATTCGTCGACGGCGAGATCGCCAACAGCAAGAGGATCACGCCCGAGGCGCACCGCGCCGGCATGAGCTGGTGGAACCGGCTCAAATGGGCGTTCGGCTATTTCCTGGTCGCGACCGCCGACTACAATCTGGCGCGGCGGCTCAATTTCCGGACGATGACGTTCGGGCGGCGGAAGGGAGGCGGGCCGCCGGCGGCATAGTCTCTATCCCGCTCGATTTGAGACATCCGTCATTCCAGCGAAAGCTGGAATCTCTTTTCCTTGCTGCGGACTGAAGAAGCGGGATTCCAGCTTTCGCTGGAATGACGATTCAATCTCGATCGAACCGACTAATCCTTCCAGCCCCAGAAGAGGTGGCAGGGCGGGATGTTGGCCCATTCGTGGCCCTTGTCGATGCGCTCGAAATGGGGCGCCATGAAATCGCGGACCTTGGCCTTGAACTGGTAGACCAGGAAGGCGCCGCCGGGCCGCAGCGCCTCGGCGGTCTCCTCGGCGATCCTGTCGCCGACGCCCGGCGGCAGGGTCGAGAAAGGCAGGCCCGAGAGGATGTAATCGGCATAAGCGAAGCCGCAATCGGCGATGATCTGGCGGACGTCCTCGGCCGATCCGGTCACCGGGAACAGCCGGCTGTCGGTGAACTTGCCCCTGAGATAGCGAGTGAAATCGGCATTGGTGTCGATCGCGATCAGGGTCGCGTCGGGGGCCATGCGGCGCAGGACATGCTCGGTGAAGGTGCCGACGCCCGG
The DNA here is from genome assembly GCA_035543935.1 of Allosphingosinicella sp. Classification (GTDB taxonomy): domain Bacteria; phylum Pseudomonadota; class Alphaproteobacteria; order Sphingomonadales; family Sphingomonadaceae; genus Allosphingosinicella. Next base: position 39,155 of record DATKIV010000008.1, on the reverse strand, counting down.
GCCATATTCGACGAAGAGCCTGCAATTCGCCCAATCGACCGGCGCGAGCATCTTGTCGATCGTCGCCTTGGATGAGGGGATGATCGAGCCGACCATCACCGGATGCTTGATGAAGCCGCGCAGGAAGTGCCAGAGCGGGCTGCCGCTCGCCTTGCGCGCGAGACGTCCATTGCTGCGTGCTTCGTCCCAGGATGCCGACATGATCGTTCCAGATGTCAGTGGAAAGCGCGTGCGTTGCCAAATCGCAGGGCGATTGGCAAGGCGCATGCACCGCTTTTCCGACACGCGCCGCCGTTCCGGTCCGGGAAGGCCCGCGCCGGCCGGCCTCCGCGCGGGTCTCGGGCGATCGCTCGAAAGCCCTTGCGAATGAGCGGCTTCGGACTTTCCCGCGAGCGTTTCGCCTTGCTCTTTTCGGTGATGCTGGTCGCCGCCGCGGGCAATACGGCGATGCAATCGCTTTTGCCGGCGATCGGGCGCGAGCTCGGCGTCGCCGACATCTGGGTGGCGATCGCCTTCTCGCTTTCGGCCGTGGCCTGGGTGGTGATGGCGCCGGTCTGGGCGCATCGCGCCGACCGCCGGGGCCGCCGCGCCTTGATGCGGCTGGGGCTCGCCGGCTTCATCGTCTCGATGCTGATCTGCGGCGGCGCGCTCGCCGCGGGCTTGGCCGGCCTCGCCGGCCCCACCTTGGTCTTCACCATCTTCATGCTCGGCCGCACCTTCTACGGCGCCTTCGGCTCGGCCTCGCCGCCCGCGGTCCAGGCCTATGTCGCCGCGCGCACCGAGGGGCATGCGCGGACCGGCGCGCTGGCGGTGCTCGCCTCCTCCTTCGGGCTCGGCACGATCATCGGGCCGGCGATCGCGCCTTTGTTCATCTTCCCGCCGCTCGGCCTGTCGGCGCCGCTCATCGTCTTCGCCGGGATCGGCGCGATCGTGCTGGCCGGCATCGCGCTGCGCCTGCCCGACGACACGCCCAAGAGCGCCGCGCGCGGGCCGATCGTCGCTTATCCCGCGATCGGCGGCGGCGAGCCGGCGCAGGCGGGCGATCCGGACCAGCCGATCCGGCTGCGCTGGCGCGATCCGCGCGTATTGCCCTGGCATATCGTCGGCCTGGTCGGCGGCCACGGCCAGGCGATCCTGCTCGGCGTGATCGGCTTCCTCGTCATCGACCGGCTCGCTCTGCCGCTGAGCGACGCCCAGCATTGGATCGCGATCGTGCTGATGGCGGGCGCGGGCGCCTCCCTGCTCGCCCAATGGGGGCTGATCCCGAGGCTCGCCCTGTCCCCACGCCAGCTCGTCATCTGGGGCTCGCTGGTCGCGGCGGCGGGCTGCGCCGTCACGGGCCTTGCCGACGGAGTCTATGGGCTGACTTTGGGCTTCGCCCTGGCGTCGCTGGGCTTCGGGCTGTTCCGGCCGGGCTTCACCAGCGGCGCGTCGCTCGCGGTCGGCTTCGACGAGCAGAATGCCGTGGCCGGGCAGGTGACCTCGGTCAACGGCATGGCCTATGTCGCCGGGCCGGCGCTTGCGGTGGCGATTTACGGGCTCGGCCTCGCTTTGCCCTTTCTCGCCATCGCCGCTTTGATGACGGCGCTCGCTATGTGGACCGCCTTCTGGTTCAGCCCTTCGGACCCCGCGGGGTGAGCATGCCGGGCGCGATGAAGCCGATGCCGCCGCCGGTGCCGGCGCCGCGCGCATCCTGCTTCAGGTTCTCCTGGATCTTCTCATAGTCGCGCTCCATTTCGGGCGTGACCGAGGCGCGGGTTTCGGCGAGCGCGCGTTCGAACTGCGCCATGTCGACCTCCACCGCCTCGATCGAGCCGCGCAGCGCGAACAGGCCGGCGCGGCGGACCAGATCCTCGAGGTCGGCGCCGGTGAAGCGGTCGCTGCGCTCGGCCAGCGCGTCGAGATCGACGTCCTTGGCAAGCGGCATATTCTTGGTGTGGATGCCGAGAATGTGGCGCCGTCCGGCCGCGTCGGGGACGGGCACGTAGATCAATTCGTCGAAGCGGCCCGGGCGGAGCAGGGCCGGATCGATCAGGTTCGGCCGATTGGTCGCGCCGATCACCACCACGGACTGAAGCTCCTCCAGGCCGTCCATCTCGGCGAGGATGGTGTTGACGACTCGCTCGGTGACCTGGGGCTCGCCAAGGCCGCCGCCGCGGGCGGGGACGAGGCTGTCGAGCTCGTCGATGAAGATCACGGTCGGCGCGACCTGGCGGGCGCGGGCGAAGAGGCGGGCGATCTGCTGCTCCGATTCGCCATACCATTTGGAGAGCAGATCGGAGGATTTGGTGGCGATGAAATTGGCCTCGGCCTCGCGCGCGGTGGCTTTGGCAAGGAGCGTCTTGCCGGTGCCCGGCGGGCCGTAGAGAAGGAAGCCCTTGGCCGGTCGGATGCCGAGGCGGCGGAAGGCGTCGGGATGCTTCAGGGGCAATTCGACGCCCTCGCGCAGCCGCTCGCGCGCCTCGTCGACGCCGCCGACATCGTCCCAGCCGACGGTCGGCGCCTGTACCATCACTTCGCGCATCGCCGACGGCTGGACCCGCTTCAGCGCCTCGGCGAAATCCTTCTCGGTCACCGACAAGGTATCGAGAACCTCGGGCGGGATCGTGCCTTCCTCGAGGTTGAGCTTGGGCATGATCGTGCGCACCGCCTCGATCGCCGCCTCGCGGACGAGCGCGGCCAGATCGGCGCCGACGAAGCCGTAGGTCTGCCGCGCCAGGCTGTTGAGGTCGACGCCCTCCGCGAGCGGCATGCCGCGGGTGTGGATGCCGAGGATCTCGCGGCGCCCGCCCTCGTCGGGCACGCCGATCACGATCTCGCGGTCGAAGCGGCCCGGCCGGCGCAGCGCCTCGTCGATCGCCTCGGGCCGGTTGGTGGCGGCGATGACGACGAGATTCTGCCTGGGCTCGAGCCCGTCGAGCAGGGTCAGCAATTGCGCGACCAGCCTCTTCTCGGTTTCGCCCTGGACCTGGCCGCGCTTGGGCGCGATCGAATCGATCTCGTCGATGAAGATGATCGAGGGCGCCGCCTTGGCCGCCTCCTCGAACAATTCGCGCAGGCGTTTCTCGCTCTCGCCATAAGCCGAGCCCATGATCTCCGGGCCGGCGATATGAAAGAAATTGGCGTCGCTCTCATTGGCGACGGCGCGCGCCAGCCTCGTCTTGCCGGTGCCGGGCGGACCGTGGAGAAGGACGCCCTTGGGCGGATCGACTCCGAGCCGCTCGAAAATCTCGGGGTAGCGCAACGGCAGCTCGACCATCTCGCGGAGCTGGTCGATGGTCGTGCCCATGCCGCCGAGATCGTCATAGGTGACGTCGGCGCGCCGCGTCTCCTTGGCCTCGGTATATTCGGGGCGCAGCTCGATCTCGCTGTTCGCGTCGATATGGACGATCCCCTTGGGCGCGGTCGACACCACGACCAGGCGGATCTCCTGGAGCGCGAAAGCGGGCGCGGTCAGCATCTGGCGCAATTCGGGCGGGATGTCGCCGCGCGGCACCTGCTGCTGGCCGGTCGTCGAAACGACGTCGCCGGCGGTCAGCGGCTTCATGCCGAAGCTGCGCTTGAGCGCATGGGCCGAGCCCTGGAGGCGCAGATTCTTCTGGGCAGGGGCGAAAATGACGCGCTGGGCCGGCTTCGATTCGGCCTTGCGGATCTCGACGAAATCGCCCGAGCCGATCTCGGCATTGGCGCGCTGGAGGCCGTCGAGCCGGATGATCTCCAGCCCTTCATCCTCGGTATAGGGGCCGACCGCGCGCGCCGGCGTGTTGCGCTTGCCGACCAATTCGATCACGTCGCCCTCGGCGAGGCCGAGCTCCGCCATTACCGAGCGCGGCAGCCGCGCGATGCCGCGGCCGCTGTCGTCGGGCCGCATGGTGGCGACCTGCAGGCGCTTGGACTTGATCTCGACGTCGGCCATGGATTCTCAGCTTTCCGGGTGAGGGCCCCACATAGGGTCGCAGAACGAGCGGTCCAACCGGCGGTTCAAAAAAGCCTGGGGGGTGAGCGGCCGGTATGCGCGGGCCAGGCCGTTTTAGGGAATGATGTGCGCCCGCCGCTGGGCTAAGGCTGCGGCTTCGACGTCGCCGGTGGGGTAATTTCGACGTGGCACGCCTCGCGATCACTCGGTTCCTGATCCTTATGGGCCTGACCCTCCCGGCCATGATCCACGCGCCGGCCGCGCGCGGCCAGACGGTAGCGGAGATCTCGCTGACCTGCCGGAGGGTCGGCGACGGGCCGAGCCGGGCGGGCGTGGCGCAGTTCATCCGGATCGATCCCGGGGCCGCCGCGCAGCTGGCTGAGATCGGCCTGGACCGCGCCGCGATCTTCGAGCGGATGGCCGAGACCTCGATCCCGGAGACGATGGGCTGCTGGGCGATGCCGGTCGGCAATTTCGACTCTCAGCTCATCTCGGTCGGCATGTCGCAATGGAATTACGGCACCGGCAGCCTGCAGCCGGTGCTCGAGCAATGGCGGGAAAGCTTCGGCTCGCGTCGGCGCTTCCGCCAGGCGCTCGCCGCGCTCGCCCCGAATTACGGCGCGCTCCTGTTCTCGCAAGACTGCCTGGCGGTGCCGGTGCGCGAGCCGTGCCGGGCCGGGATCCTCGCGGCGCACGATGCCGGGGGGCGGCTCCATCCGGTGCTGGCGGCCGAGCTGACCGCGATCTTCGAAAGCGATGCCATGCTGCAGGTGCAGGCGGACGCTTATGTCCGTTTGTTGTTGGAGGTGCGCGGCGAGCTGATGCGGGTGTTTCCCACCGGGTCGATCACCATGCGCAAGGTGCGCTGGGCGACCGACACGATCGTGCAGCAGAGGCGGCTTCCGCCGGACGAGGACATCGCGCGGCTGCGCCGGAGGCTCGCGGCGATGCCGCAGGCGGAGCGCTGGCCGCCGCTGCGCGCGATATTCGCCTGGTACGAGGCGCTGGCCGAGGCGATCGACCAGGACGGGATCGCGCGCGACTACGCCTGGAACGTCGAGCAATGGGGGTGCATGATCGATTGGGGGCTGATCGATCCGGAGCAGTATGAGCTGCTCAACCTCACCTTCCTGAGGAGCCGCACCGCGGCCGGAAACAGCGGGCGTTGGCAGGCTCTGACCTTCTCCCGGCGCGCTAAGATCATCCTCGGCGTCGGCAGCGTCAGCGGCAGGCGGGACGGCGCGTGCCCGGCCGGGGAGTCGGCGCAGCCGAATGATGCGGGCGCGGCCAGATAAGCTGAACCGGCTGGCGCTGAAAAAAAGGGCCGGTCCGAAGACCGACCCTGAAAGTTTTAGGAGAGGATGCCTGAAAGGCAGGCTTGTTTTTGCGCTTGCACACATATTGTGCAAGTGCGAAGAAGTCATGCACGATTGCATCTCGCGCAATCGATAAAGGGCGGAAAACCGCCACATGCGGACGGAGGGGAAGATGTGCATCGCACAAATCTACCCGAAAGACATGGGCTTCGCGCCATGAAGAGGCTGCCGCCTCTGACCGCGGTGGAAGCGTTCGTTCAGGTCGCCCGGCTGGGCTCGGTCAAGGCCGCCGCGGAATCGCTCGCTTTGTCGTCGCCCGCGCTCTCCCGCCGCGTCCAGGCGCTGGAACGCCATGTCGGCCGGCCCTTGTTCGAGCGGCGCCATCAGGCGGTTTTGCTCAACCCGGACGGCGCCCAATTGCTGGCCGAGATCGGGCCGGCGCTCGAGGAGCTCGGTTTTGCCATGGCGCGCGCCTCGGGCCAGGCCGAGCTGATGCGTTTGAGGCTCGCGGTGCTGCCCTTGTTCGCCTCCTATCGGCTGATGCCGCGGCTCGGGGAGCTGAGGCAGCTCCACCCCGATCTTCATATCGACATCGACACGCGCCCGCATGCTTTGGCCCGGCTCGACGAAGGGCTCGACGCGGCGATCGTGCTCGCCCGCCAGGTCGATCCCTCGCTCTACAGCGTCAAATTGGGCGCCAACCGGGTGGTCGCGGTCGGCGGCGACGCTGCGCTGACGCTCACCGATCCCGCTCAGCTCGCCGGGGCGACGGTTCTCCTCCACCGCGATCTGCCGGACGCCTTCGATTATTGGCGCGAGGCGGCCGGCCTTCCCGGCCTCGAGCCGGCGGCGATCGACCATTTCGATTCCGGCCAGCTCATCCTCGACGCCGCCGCGCAGGGTCTGGGCATCGCCTTCATGTTCGAGATGCACGTCGACGGCGCTCACGACCCGCGCCTCCACCGCCTGTTCGGAATCGCCGCCGAGAGCCCCTACACTTACTGGTTCGCCTGCCGCCGCTCGGCGCTGGGGCGGCGGCCGCTGCGGATTTTCCACGATTGGCTGGTGGGGGAATTGGGGAGGCTCGCCACGTAGCGTTAGCTTTCCACCCCTCGCGGACCTTGCGTGGGGCGGTGATCCCGTCGAACCTCGGAATGGAGTTCGTGGAAGTTCAGCGCGCGTCGAGCGACCGGGGCCGGGTCCTCGGGGCTTGGACAAGGGTACCCCGGACGGCGTTGTCACGACCGAGATGCCGCACGCCCCATTCCCACAAGGCGCGAAAGACCGGCTCGAGCGTCGCACCGTAGCGTGTCAGCTCATAGTGCACGGAGCCGAGCCGGTCGCCGATTTCGCGCCGAACCAGGAGATCGTCGCACTCCATCTGCCGCAATTGCTCGGCAAGCACCTTGCGCGATACGCCAGGGAGCGCGCGGTGCAGCGCGCCGAACCCGCACGGGCCGTCTGCCAGGCGCTGGAAAAGCATCGGCTTCCAGCGTCCTTCGATAACGCCGATCGCGGTGTAGAGCGGGCATCCGGCTCGCTCCTGCCGAGCGCTTGGCATCGCCTCTCTCCCGGGAAAGTAGGAACCGGCAGGTGCCTCGTTGCGGCACCTCGCCCCGCCCTGTTATCAATGCAGGCCATGGACGACCAGCAACTCTTCCGCGTCATCATGCCCGCGGCCGATCTCGAATCCTCCCAACGATTCTACGCGAGCCTGCTCGATCAGCCGGGAATTCGGGTTTCGCCGGGACGGCATTATTTCCGATGTGGAAGCGTGACCCTGGCCGTATATTCGCCGGCCGCCGATGGCGATGACCGCACCCCCTATGCCAATTTCGATCACATCTATTTGGCGGTCGCCGATCTCGACGCGCATTTCCGTCGCGCGAAATCGCTCGATTGTCTCCGCAAGGCGACCGGCGACGGCGGTCTGCTTATGGGCGACGTCGCGCTGAGGCCATGGGGTGAGCGCTCCTTTTATGCCGACGATCCGTTCGGCAACCCGATCTGCCTGGTCGATGCCGGCACGGTGTTTTCGGGACACTGATCCGACGCCATCCGTGAAGGGGACAGTTACGAGTAACTGTCCCCGGGCTCAGACCTTGAGCCGCCCGATGATCCTGCGCATCGCGGCGCGGGTAAGGAAGCGGCTGGCCTGGGCGCCGATCTTGTTCTTGAAGCCCGGGATGACGACCGCCTTGTTGGCGTCGAGGCCCGCCAGCCCGGCGCCGACGACCGGCGCGGCGGGCATCTTCATTCGCTCCAGCGTCGGGCTGTGCGACTCGGCGACGTCGCTGAACTCGCTCTCCGTCGGGCCCGGGCAGAGCGCGGAGACCTTGACGCCGGTCCCCTTCAGCTCGTGGTGCAATGCCTCGGTGAAGGAAAGGACATAGGCCTTGGTTGCATAATAGACCGCCATGTTCGGCCCGGGCTGGAAGGCCGCGGTCGAGGCGACGTTGAGGATCGCGCCCTTGCCGGCCTGGCGCATGGCGGGGAGGACGAGGTGGCAGAGCTCGGTCAGAGTGCGGACGTTGAGGTCGATCATCTCGCGCTGGCGCTCGAGCGGCCGGTCGGCGAACCTGCCGCCGAGGCCGAAGCCGGCATTGTTGATCAGGGTCGCGACCGTGAGGCCCTCGGCCTCCAGCTCGGCGATGAGGCTTTGCGCGGCGCCGGGCAAAGCGAGGTCGGCGGCGAAGACATGGATGTCGCCGCCCAGTTCCGCCTTCAGCGCATCGAGCCGGTCGCGGCGGCGAGCGACCAGGGCCAGCGCCTCGCCGCGCCTGGCGCATTGCCGCGCGAACTCGGCGCCGAGCCCCGCCGAGGCGCCGGTGATGAGCGTGACGGGGCGCGCCAAGACGTCAGTCCCGCAACGAGGCTTTGACGATCCTGCCCGGCTGGCGCGGCGGCTCGCCCTTGGGCAGAGCGTCGACATGCTCCATGCCTTGGACGACCTCGCCCCAGACGGTGTATTGGCCATCGAGGAAGCCGCAATCGTCGAAGCAGATGAAGAACTGGCTGTTGGCGCTGTTCGGGTTCTGCGCGCGCGCCATCGAGGCGGTGCCGCGCACGTGCGGCTCGCGGCTGAACTCGGCGGGCAGATCGGGTTTTTTCGAGCTGCCGGTGCCGGTCCCGGTCGGATCGCCGCCCTGGGCCATGAAGCCGTCGATCACCCGGTGGAAGACGATGCCGTCGTAAAAGCCCTCCTGGGTGAGCTCGCGGATGCGCTGGACATGGCCGGGCGCGAGATCGGGCCGCAGCCGGATGACGACGTCGCCGCCGCTGTCGAGGTTGAGGACCAGGGTATTTTGTTCGTCGGCCATGTCGATCTCCTTGTTGGCCGCCGCTTAGGCCGGGCATATCGACAGGGCAAGCTCCCCAGCCTAGGAAGCGCCGGGGCAAGGCGCGAACCTAAGGAGGGCGAGATGAGCGACAGCGACCTCGAAACCTCCGAAGCCGAAATCGCGATCGCCGACACCAGGCTGGACGAGGACGACCGCCTCAAGCCCGAATATGTCAGCGAGGTGGTCGAGCGGATCGCGGCGGGCGATGCCGAGGGCGCCCGCGCGCTCGTCGAGCCGCTCCATCCGGCCGACGTCGCGGACCTGTTCGAGCTGGTCGATTCCGACGACCGGCGCGCCCTCGCCGCGGCTTTGGCCGACCTGCTCGACGGCGACGTCCTCGCCGAGATGAACGAGCATGTCCGCGAGGAGCTGCTCGACGCGCTCGAGCCGCACCAGGTCGCGGAGATCGCCGGCGAGCTCGAGACCGACGACGCCGTCGCCATCATCGAGGACATGGAGGAAGAGGAGCAGCGCGCCGTGCTGCGCGCGCTCGACCCCGACGACCGCGCCGCGATCGAGGAAGCGCTCTCCTATCCGGAAGAATCCGCCGGCCGGCTGATGCGGCGCGACGCGGTCGCCGTGCCCGAGCATTGGACGGTCGGCCAGGTCATCGACTTCTGCCGCTCGGGCGAGGAGCTCGCCACCGACTTCTTCGAGATCTTCGTCGTCGATCCGGCGCATCGGCCGGTCGGGACGTGCCTGCTGTCCTGGATCCTTCGCACCCCGCGCAGGATCGCGGTCGCCGACGTCATGCAGCGCGAGCAGACCCTGATCCCGGTCGACATGGACCAGGAGGAGCTGGCGCTGCGCTTTCAGAAATATGCCCTGGTCTCGGCCGCGGTGGTCGACCAGGCCGGCCGCCTGGTCGGCATGATCACCGCCGACGACGTCGTCCACATCATCCAGGAGGAAGCGAGCGAGGACGCGCTCCTGCTCTCCGGCGCGGGCGTCGAGGGCGACATTAACGAGCCGGTGCGCGACAGCTACAAGGCGCGGGTGCGCTGGCTCGGCGCCAATCTCGGCACCGCTTTGGTCGCCTCGACCATCATCTATGCGTTCGGCGCGGCGATCGAGCAGATGGTGGCGCTGGCGGTGCTGATGCCGATCGTCGCCTCGATCGGCGGCAATGCGGGCACGCAGACGATGGCGGTGTCGGTGCGCGCGCTCGCCATGAACCAGCTCACCCGCTCCAACACGATGCGCACGATCACGCGCGAGATATTGGTGGCCTTGCTCAACGGCGTCACCATCGCCATCCTGCTCGGGCTCGGCGCCGGCCTCGTCTTCGGCAATCCGCAATTGGGCGCGGTGATCGCCGCGGCGATGCTGATCAACATCGTCATCGCCGGGCTTTCCGGAGTGGTCGTGCCGGTGGTGCTGGAGCGCTACGGCCAGGATCCGGCGGTGTCCTCCTCGGTGTTCGTGACGATGATCACCGATTCGATGGGCTTCCTCTCCTTCCTCGGCCTCGCCGTCGCGACCGGGCTGGTGGGGTGAGAAGGGACAGTTACTTTTCGCACCGGAGCGGCTAAGCGACGAAGATCGTGCGTGAAAGTAACTGTCCCCCCGCCCTCCACATGAGCAAGGTCGCCGTGAGCTGCGCCAGCATCGAGACGCTGAAGCGGCGCATGGAAAAAAGGGCCGAAAGCGGCGTCGTGCCGATCGTCACCCGCTTCCGGCCCAAGCGCGCCGAGGAGCTGGTCGGCGGCTCGATCTACTGGATCGTCAGGCAGAGGATCGCGGCGCGCCAGACCATATTGGGCTTCGACGAGCGGCCGTCCGACCGCAAGACGATCATCCGCCTCGATGCCGAGCTGGTGCCGGTGCGCGCGCTCGCCAAGCGCGGCCATCAGGGCTGGCGCTATCTCGACGCGGCCGACGCGCCGCCCGACCTTGGCGAAGGCGGCGACGGCCTCGACGCGCTGCCGCCGGATCTCGCCGGCAAGCTAGCGGTCCTGGCGCTGATCTGATGCTGCCGCGCCGCAGCGGACCTGGGCCGCGCCCGGCCCGGTTGAAGTGCAGGCGGGGCGGCCTGCGACGGTGACGTCGCCAAGGCCGTAGGCGGTGATCGCGGCGGGGCCGTTCACGGTCAGCGCGACAGTGCCGAGGCTGTTGGTGGTGATGGTGGCGGCCTGGGCGGCGAGCCGCGTCGCTTCGACATTGCCCGTGCCCTGGAACTGGCCGCGCAGGCTGCGCGCGGTGCCGGCGATTTCGAGCGCGCCCGAGCCCTGCAGGCCGAGCACCAGATTTTCCGCGGCGACGCGGCTGGCGCGGATCGTGCCCGCGCCCTCGACCATGAACTCGACGTTGAGGCCGGCGGCACCGTCGATCTCGAGCCGGGCCGGGCCGATGGTCCGGGCGGAGCGCAGCGTGCGCGTGGTCAGCGCGACGGTGACCGGGCCGGGATCGACTCCCGGCCGGCCGCTCCAGACGCCGCGGGCGCGGCGGACGCGCAAGGTCTGGCCGCTCACCTCGACGCTGACCCGGTCGAGCCCGTCGCGCGTCCCGCTCGCCACCGCGGTGGTGGCACGGCCGACTATGAGGCGCACCCGATAAGGGCCCTCGACGATCACCCGGTCGAAATCGGCGACCGGAAAGACGCGGTCGGCGGCGGCGGCGGGCGCGGCGAGCGCGAAGAGCGCGAGGCAGGCGAGGAGGGTTCGGGTCATGACCCAGACCATGGCGCGAAAAGCTCAAGCGTCAATAAGCATCACCCGCCGCAACGAACGTCGCCCGAGCCCGATTTGGCGATCGTGCAGCGCGCCGGGCCGCTGATGGCGACGTCGCCCGAGCCGTCGAGCTGGATCGCCGCGGTCCGCGTCGCGCGCAGGGCGATGTCGCCCGATCCCGCCAGCGAGATGGTGGCGTCGCCGGCCTCGAAGCCGCCCAGCGCAAGCCGGCCGCTTCCGGCGACATTGAGGGTCGCGCGCGGCGCGGCGCCGGCGGCGCTGATGTCGCCCGAGCCGCGCACCGAGAAGCTCGCCTCGCCGACGCGAAGCGCGGTGACGTCGAGATCGCCCGAGCCGCCGATCCGGCCGGCGAAGCGCGTGCCCTCGACGCGGTCGATCCTGATGTCGCCCGAGCCCTCGATCGACGCCGCCTGCAGCGCCGGAACCGTGACGTGGATGGTGACGCCGCGATGGCCGCCCCAGAAGCCGCTTCCCGGCCGCATGCCGATCCTGAGCTCGCCATCGACAACGGCGATCTCGAGGCGCCCGATCGCGTCGGCATCGCCCTCGGCGCGCACCGAAGGCTGACCGCCGACGGCGACGACCACGTCGGGCGAGCCGGCCAGGTTGATCCGATCGAAGGCGCCGACCTGAAAGCTGCGCTGGCCCTGCTGGGCATGGCTGTCGCCGCAGCCGGCCAGCAGGGCGAAAGCGCTGGCGAGGAGTGCTGCACGCATGAGACCTCTCCTTACTGTATTGCTGTGATAATACACACGGAGTCGGGACCGCGCAAACGAAAAGGGGCGGCCCGTCGCCGGACCACCCCTGTTTTCCCGTGAACGGGGACAGTCGCGAGCAACTGTCCCCTTTCTTGGATCAGGCTTCGGCCTCGATCTTCACCTTCTGGTGAGCGACCGCCTTGTTGAGGATTTCGAGCAATTTCTCGAGCGCCGCTTTCTCGTCAATCTCCTCCATCGCGCCGAGCTCGCGGGCGAGGCGGGTGGAGGCGGCCTCGAAGATCTGCCGCTCGGAAGAGCTCTGCTCGGGCGCGTCGTCGGGACGGAACAGGTCGCGGACCACCTCGGCGATCGACACGAGGTCGCCCGAATTGATCTTCGCTTCATATTCCTGGGCGCGCCGCGACCACATGGTGCGCTTCACCTTGGGCTTGCCCTTCAGGGTGGCGAGCGCCTCCTGCATGGTCTTGTCCGAGGAGAGCTTGCGCATGCCGACGCTTTCCGCCTTGTTGGTCGGGACCCTGAGGGTCATCTTTTCCTTCTCGAACCTGAGCACGTACAGCTCCAGCTGCATGCCGGCGATGTCCGTGCTCTGCAGCTCGACCACGCGGCCGACGCCGTGCTTGGGGTAAACGACATAATCGCCAACGTCGAAGCTCAACGCTTTCGTTGCCATCTATAAAACCTTCCTATGGAAATGGCCGCCTGTGCCGGACCAGACCCGCATCTGCCCCAAAGACGCAGTTCGAAATGTCCGATCTGTGCGGCAATTCTTCCGTGATCACCGGGTGCGGATGCGACGGCACCCGCTTCGATAGCGAGCTATATAGCAGGAAATTGCCCGGAAATCTAGGCCCGCGACTACGTTAGGCCGATGGGCCTGTTCAGGGCCTGGGCGGGTTGCGGCTCGCGCGCGCGGCGTCGATGCTCCACGGCCCCGGTCCGGCCACGCACAGATAGAGGAAGACGAAGCAATAGAGGATCGCCGCATCGCCCATATTGTTGACCGGGAAGAGATTCTGGGGCGCATGCGCAGACCAATAAGCGACCGCCATCGTGCCCGAGGCGAGGAAGGCGGCGGCGCGGGTGAACAGGCCGACCGCGATCAGCAGGCCGCAGGTGAGCTCGACGATCCCGGCATAGGCGCCGAGATTGGCGAAGGCGAGGCCGCTTCCCGCCGCCTGACCCGGCGGGAAGCTCAGGAATTTCTGGGTGCCGTGCTCGAGGAAGATCAGGCCCGAGACGATCCTGAGCACGCTGAGCATGGCGGGGGCGGGCGCCACGGGGCGCATCAGTCCCCCTCGCCCGGATCGGCGGAGAAATATTTGTCGAACTTGCCGTCCTCGCCCTTATGCTCGTCGGCGTCGGCGGGGCTGTCCTTCTTGCGCGTGATGTTCGGCCATTCGGCGGAATAAGTGGTATTGACCTCCAGCCATTTTTCGAGGCCGGCCTCGGTGTCGGGCAGGATCGCCTCGGCCGGGCATTCGGGCTCGCAGACGCCGCAATCGATGCATTCGGACGGGTTGATGACGAGCATGTTCTCGCCCTCGTAGAAGCAGTCGACCGGACAGACCTCGACGCAATCCATATATTTGCAGCGGATACAGGCATCGGTGACGACGTAGGTCATGGCTTCGCACTCTCTCCCGGAGGCCGTCCCTAATCCCCGCCCGCCGCGCCCGTCAATTCGGAATAAAGCGCCCTCGCCTCGGCGGGTGGCCCCCGGCGGGCGGGGAGCGCCTCGATGCGGAGCACGCGAACCTCGCCGCGCCGGGCGAAGCTCAGCACGTCGCCGACGCGGACCGGGGCGTGGGCGCGGTCGATGACTCGGCCATTGAGGCGCAGCCGGCCCTTTTCCGCCAGCTCCTGGGCCAGCGCGCGGGTCTTCACGATACGTGCGAACCAGAGGAGTTTGTCGATCCTGAGGCTGTCAGCCACGCTTCAGCCCCGCCAAAGCGGCAAAGTGGTTCGAGCCGGGCATTTCGGGCGCGCGCGGCCGGCGGCGGCGGTCGCGGCCGCGCCAGATCCAGCCCGGCGCCGCCTCGCTGGGGCGGAAGCCGATGTCGCGCATCAATTTCGCCACCGTCTCGGGGAGCAGGCCCAGCGAGGTCACCAAAGCGGGATCGACGGCGTCCGCCGCGGCGCCCACACGAGCCTCGTGGGCGCGGGCGGCGATGCGCTCGGCCATGTCGACGCGGATCATCTGCGGCCCGGCGGCGCGGAAGCCGAGCCGGCCGAGCAAGGCCCTATCCGGGGGCGTCGCCAGCACCACGCTCGAATGCGGCGGCAATTCGGGCATGTCGGCGCCCGAGGCGGCGGCGCGCAAAGCGGCGCGCCAGCGCATCGCCTCGGGCTTGAGCAGAGCGGGCATGTAGAGGTCGAGCGCGCCGATTCGGATGCCGAGCCGGGTGACGGCGCGCCTCTGCTCCTTGTCGAGCGCGGCGAGCGGGCCGGCGATCGCGTCGCGCGCGACGATCCCGCCTTCATCGACGAGCAAGGCGAGCAAGGCGCGCATCGCCGCCGGCGCGGCTTTGTCCTGGGCGGCATGGCCGGCGGCGCGCAGCGGGCCGAGCGCGGCCTCGGCGCCGGCGCGCAGCCAGCCCTTGAGCCTCGATATCACCGCCTCGCGGCCCTTGTCCGAGACGCGCTCGATGCGCCGGTCGAGCAGGATGCGGGGGCTGAGCAGGTTCTTGCCCGGCCCGAGCTTTCCCACCTCATGGCCGCGCCACAGCAAGGCGACCGGCCGGCCGGCCTCGGTGCGCAGCGCGAAGCTCGCGTCGGAATCGGCAACCAGAGCGGCGGCGCGCTTCTCATATTCGCCGCCGAGCCGGCGCTCGGCGGTGGCGAGCAGCATCTTGCGGTCGGCGTGGCGCGCGCTTGGGTCGACCTCGAACGCGAAGCCGCTGAGCCGGCCGATCGCATAGGAGCCGACGCTGACCTCGCCTTCGGCATCGACCAGCACGGGAAATTCGCCCGCGCCCTTCTTGCCGAGGTCGCGCATCAGGACGGCGGTGCGCCGGTCGACGAAGCGCTGGGTAAGCCGCTCGTGCAAAGCGTCGGAGAGCTTTTCCTCGACTGCCATGGTGCGCGCCGCCATCTCGACGGGCGCCGCGAGCCAGTCGGCGCGGTGGGCGATATAGGCCCAGGTGCGCACGCCGGCGATGCGGTCGGCGAGCGTGTCGATATCGCCCTGGACATTGTCGAGCCGCGCCACCTGCTCGGCATACCAGCCCTGCGGGATGCGGCCGTCGCTTTCGCTCAGATGGGAGAACAGGCGCGCGACCAGCCGGCTGTGATGCTCGGGCCCGGTCTTGCGGAAATCGGGCAGGCCGCAGGCGGCCCAGAGCCGGCGCACCAGATCGGGCGCGGTCGCGCGGGCGTGCACCTCGGGATCGGCGGCGAGCAATTTCAGCACGGCGAGATCGACCGCTTCGGGCGCGGCGCGAACCTCGCGGCGGACCGGCTTGCGCTCGAGCGAGCGGATCAGTTCGTCGACGCCGCGGAAATCGAGCTCGCTCTCGCGCCAGTAGAGGAAGTCGAGGGGCTCGAAGCGATGCTCCTCGATCCGCTCGATCTCGTCGGGGCGGAATTCGGCGAGCGCGTCGCCCTCGAGAGTCAGCGAGCCGAACGTGCCGTCGCGCTGGTGGCGCCCGGCCCGGCCGGCGATCTGCGCCATTTCGGCGGGCGTCAGGCGGCGGCGCCTGTTGCCGTCAAATTTGGAAAGGCCGGCGAAGGCGACATGATCGACGTCCATGTTGAGGCCCATGCCGATCGCGTCGGTGGCGACGAGATAATCGACCTCGCCGGCCTGGTACATCGCCACCTGCGCGTTGCGGGTGCGGGGTGAGAGCGCGCCCATCACCACCGCCGCGCCGCCGCGCATCCGCCTGAGCATCTCGGCGACCGCATAGACCTGCTCGGCCGAAAAGGCGACGATCGCCGAGCGCGGCGGCAGGCGGGACAGCTTGGCCGGGCCGACGTAAGAGAGGGTCGAGAAACGCGGCCTGGTCGTGATCTCGGCCTTGGGCAGGAGTGCGCGCACCATCGGCCTAAGCGTTTCGGAGCCCAGGATCATCGTCTCCTCGCGGCCGCGGGCGTGGAGCATCCGGTCGGTGAAGACATGGCCGCGTTCCGGATCGGCGCCGAGCTGGCCCTCGTCGAGCGCGACGAAGGCGAACTCGCGCGCGTTTTTGTTGGCGCTCCCGGCCTGCCGGCTTTCGCTTATCGGCATCGATTCGGCCGTGCAGCAGAACCAGCGCGCCTGCTCGGGCAGGATCTTCTCCTCGCCGGTGATCAAGGCGACCTGATTGGCGCCCTTGAGCCTGACCACGCGATCGTAGACCTCGCGCGCCAGCAGGCGCAGGGGGAAGCCGATCATGCCCGACGAATGGCCGCACATCCGCTCGACCGCGAGGTGAGTCTTGCCGGTGTTGGTGGGGCCGAGAATGGCCTTGAGCTCGGCGTTCATCGCCCCAAGATCGGGCCTGGAGGCCTGAAGCGCAACCTTTTGTGCCGCTTGTCCGGCGCCGCTGTCGCTTCGCCGCAAGGCCGGGGCCGGGATAGAAACCGTAATTTGACTTTAACCTCTTTTCTTCACAACCGTGCCGTCTGCCGGGCGGGGTGCGCGGCGGGAATTTCATGGGCGCGCGGGGAGCGACCGGCCTTGTACCAAGTCAACGAGATGAGCGGCGCGACGGCGGGCGGCAGCGGGCAGCTGGCGCTCGGCATCCCGCTCTATCGTGTGCCGCCGCTGAGGCCCGCTTTCGGCCATAAAGGCGAAGCCGGCGATGGCCGCCGCAATATCGGCGGCGTCGACCTCGTCACCGATCTCGGCCGGGACATCGGCTCGGGCATATGGTTTCGCGGCCTCGTCACCTGCGCGGCGCTTTGCTACGCGGCCTGGTCGCTGGCGCCGACCTTGCAGCCGATTCCGGGCGCCTCGCCGGCGCCCTATGACGACGCCCAGCTCGAGGCGTCGCGCGCGTTCGCCATTCAGCCGCTCGCTTATGGCGGGGATACCGGCCGCCGGATGGCGCCGACCGACGCGGTCGAGGCGCTCACCGAGAGCCCCGAACGGCCAATCATCGACCTGCGCGCCACTTTGGGCCGCGGCGACGGCATCGCCGCCTTGCTCGAGCGCGCCGGCGTCGGCGATGCGGAAGCCGGCCAGGTCGCCGCCTTGCTCGCCGGTGTGGTCACCGAGATCCGCCCCGGCACCAGTGTAGACCTGACCTTGGGCCGCCGGCCGGACCGCAGCGTCGCCCGCCCGCTCGACCGGCTCAGCTTCCGCGCCCGCTTCGACCTTCGCGTCGAGATCGCCCGCGTCAACGGCTCGCTCTCGCTCACCCAGATCCCCATCCATGTCGACGAAACTCCCTTGCGGATCCAGGGCCGGGTCGGCGCCAGCCTCTATCGCTCGGCGCGCGCCGCCGGCGTGCCCGCGCGCGCGGTCGAAACCTATATCCGCGCCCTCAACACCCAGATGCAGGTGCCCGCCGGGATCAGCGCCGAAGACCGGTTCGACATCATCGTCGAGCATCGCCGCGCCGCCACCGGGGAGATCGAAACGGGGCAATTGCTCTATGCCGGCCTGATCCGCCCGAGCGGTCGCTCCCTGCAATTGATGCAATGGACGCTCGCCGGCCAGACCCAGTGGTTCGAGGCCTCGGGCATCGGCCGGCAGACCGGCGGCGGCGGCCTGCAAATGCCGGTGCCGGGCCCGGTCACCTCCAATTACGGCCTCAGGATGCACCCCATACTCGGCTATGCGCGCATGCACCGCGGCCTCGATTTCCGCGCCGGCATGGGCTCGCCGATTATCGCCGTGGCGGACGGCGTCGTCGCCCGCGCGGGCTGGGCCGGCGGCTATGGCAACCAGGTCCGGCTCAACCATGCCGGCGGCCTTTCCACCTCTTATTCGCATATGAGCCGGATCGCAGTCGCGCCGGGATCGCGGGTGCGCCAGGGCCAGCAGATCGGCAATGTCGGCACGACCGGCCTTTCGACCGGCCCGCACCTCCATTTCGAGACCTATCGCAACGGCGCGACGATCAACCCGCGCTCGGTCCGCTTCGTCGGCCGCGCCCAGCTCAGCGCCGCCGAGCTCGCCAGCTTCCGCGCCCGCCTGCGCACTTTGCTCGGCACCCCGGTCGGCGCGGCGCAGGCGCGGACGCGGCCGGGTGGGGCGGCGACGCGGGCGGCACCCTGAAGCGATCCCAGCGAAAGCCGGGATCTCACTTTTCTATGATGGGTCGGTAGAGGCAGAGAGATTCCAGCTTTCGCTGGAATGACGAGCTTGCCTGACGGCTATCGGCCTTGAGCGCGCCAGCGCTTGACGACGCGGGAGACCATCGCTTCCTCCTCGCCGGTCTGCTTCCACAGCATCGAGAAGAGCGGGTCGGACGAGGCCGGGCAGCGGTCGCGCTCGAGATCGTCGAAGCTGACCCTGATCGGGATCGAGACGCCCTCGCCGCAGACGATGCACTCGCGGTTGCGCAAGGCCGGGATGACGTCGAGGAAGCCGCGCGAGCCTTCCGGCATGGCCGACTTGACGAAGGCCTGGTCGCGGTCGTTGTTGAGGCGCATCGCGATGATCGTGCCGCATTGCGAGAGCACGCCCTCGGCGAGGTCGGACGGGCGCTGGGTGATGAGGCCCAGCGACACGCCGTATTTGCGGCCCTCCTTGGCGATCCGCTCGAGGATTTTGCGCACCGCCTGGCCGGCGGAATTCTTGTCGGACGGAATGTAGCGGTGCGCCTCCTCGCAGACCAGGAGGACCGGGCGCTGGACCTCGCTCCTCGACCAGATCGCATAATCGAAGACCAGCCGCGAGAGCACCGCCACCACCACCGAAACGATGTCGGACGGCACGCCCGAGACGTCGATGATCGAGATCGGCTTGCCCTTGGCCGGCAGCCGGAAGATCTTGGAGATGAAATGGCCCATCGTGTCGGCGACCAGCATGCCTGAGAACATGAACTGGTAGCGCGGATCGGACTTGAGCTCGTCCATCTTGGTCTTCAGCCGCATGAACGGCGCGGTGTCGGTGGCCTTGTTGAGCAGGCCCATTTCGTGGGTGATGGCGTTGGTGAGGTCGGAGAGCGTGTAGGGGATGGGCGAATCGACGGTGAGCTTGGAGAGGCCTTCGGCGGCGCGGTTCTTGCCGCGCGCCTGCAGGAGGCATTTGGCGAGGATGTCCATGTCGCGCTGGCGCTCGGCGCCCTGGCTGGTGACGAAGACCTCGCAATGCTCCTCGAAGTTCATCAGCCAATAAGGCATTGCGAGATTGTCGACGTTGAAGATTTCGCCATGGCCCTTGAAGGCGGCCGAATATTCGCCGTGCGGATCGACCATGACGATATGGCCCTCGGGGCTCATGTCGCAGATCCGGTGCATGATGAGGGCGGCCGAGGTCGACTTGCCGGTGCCGGTCGAGCCGAGCAGGGCGAAATGCTTGCCGAGCAGCGAATCGACGTAGAGCGCGGCGCGCACGTCCTTGGTCGGATAGACGGTGCCGATCTCGATATGGGCGCGGTCGTCGGCGGCGAACATCTGCTTCAGATCCTCGCCCGAGACCGGATAGGCCTTGCTGCCGGGGATGGGATAGGAGGTGATGCCGCGCTTGAAGTTGATCAGCCGGCCGCTCGCGCGATCCTCGTCGCCTTCGCCGAGGAAATCGATCTGGGCGGCGATATGGCCCGCCTCGGCATCGGTGACCCTGAGCGTGCGGACGTTGGCGAGCAGCCAGCGCTGGCCCGACCCGATCTTGATCTGGCTGCCGACCTGGCCGGACATGGCGATGCTCGGATCGGCATCGGTGGCGAGCTCGGCGAGGCGGCGGCCGACGATCTCGACCAGGGCGCCGCTGCCGCCGACCTCGACGATCTGGCCGATCGCCTCATGCTGCGGCACCAGCGCCGGACGCGGCTGGGCGCCGACACCGATTGGATCGGATCCCTCCTCGCGTTGCGGAAAGCTGTGGAGGTTCATGGCGTCGGTCATGCAGCGGGCCTTCGGAACGATGAGCCCGCAGCCCTAGAGCAAGAGGGTAAACAACTGATTGCCCTTGGGTTAAGTGTATCTGCGCTGGAACAGCGCGCTCGCCGCCCAGCCGAGCAGCAGCGACAAGGCCACGCAGACGATGCCGTAGGTCAGCGACCAATGCTCGGCCGCATTGGCGACGAAGCCCTCGAAGCCCAATTTCTCGATCCTGATCTCGCGCACCGCGCCGGCGATGACCCGGCCGTCGCTGATCAGGAAGGTCTCGGCGGTATAGGTGCCGACCGGCACCCGCGCCGGTATGGCGATGCGGGCGCGGTAGAGCACGCCCTGCCTGATCACCACGCCGCCCGGATATTCGGCGTAGAGCTGGTTGCGGCGCCTGAGGTCGATGAGGCCGGCCTCGAACCGGCGCAGCACGTCGGCAGAGACGCCGCCGCCCGGCGAAAGCTGGAGATTGTCGAGGCCGAGCTCGTAGATCGCCGCGATGCGCTCGTTGACCAGGCTGCGCAGCGGCCGCGACGAGGCGACCGCGTAGAAAGCCGGCGCCGAGCGGAAGCGGACCCGCTCGACGTTCATCCAGATGCCGGCGACCTTCTCCTTCTCGCGCAGCACGATCCGCTCGAGCGGGCCCTTGAGGACGACGGCGACGTCGGGCGGGCGGCGCGGCGTCTGTCCGCCCGGATAGAGGATGGCGCCGAACAGGAGCAATTCGGCGCCCGAGAAGCTGTACCGTATCTCGACCTGGTCCTGCGAGACGTCGGGGACGAGCCGCGGCTGCGGCTGGGCCTGGCCGAGCGCGAGCGGTGCGAGCAAGGCGAGGAAGAAGGCGCGGGCCCGCCTCACAGCATCTGCACCGTATAGATTTCCTCGGGCCGGTAGCCGAGCTGGAGGCCCATGCGGAAGGCGACCGCGAGGACGACGATCGCGAGGATCAAACGCAGGAGCTCGGGCTTCATCTTCTGCGCGAAGCGGGCGCCAAATTGGGCGCCGACCACCGAGCCGAGCAACAGCAGCCCGGCGAGGACGATGTCGACCGAGCGCGTGGTGGTGGCGTGGACGATGGTGGTGACGGCGGTGACGAAGAGGATCTGGAGAAGCGAGGTGCCGACCACGACCTGCGCCGACATGCCGAGCAGATAGATCATCGCCGGCACCATGATGAAGCCGCCGCCGACGCCAAGCAGGACGGTCAGCATGCCGGTGATGAAGCCCAGGCCGAGCGGCGCCAGCGGCGAGATGTAGAGGCCCGAGCGGTAGAAGCGCCAGCGCATCGGCAAAGCGGCGATCAGCGGATTGTGGCGCCGGCGGCCGCGCTCGAGCGCGCGCCGAGACGGCTGAAGCATGCCGAGCGCCGTCGCTGCTTCCTTCGCCATCAGCACGCCGATGCTGGTCAGCAGCAGCACGTAGAGGATCGAGATGACGGTATCGATCTGGCCGACCTCCTGGAGCAGCCGGAACAGGAAGCCGCCGAGGATCGAGCCCAATATGCCGCCGGTGATCAGCACCGCGCCCATGCGCAGGTCGACGCCGCGGCGCCGGCGGTGGGCAAGCACGCCTGAAATGCTGGTGCCGGTGATCTGGGTGGTCGCCGAAGCGACGGCGACGGCGGGCGGGATGCCGTAAAAGATCAGGATCGGCGTCGTCAGGAAGCCGCCGCCGACGCCGACCATGCCGGTCAGCAGGCCGACCAGCCCGCCCAGCGCGACGATCACCAGAGCGTTCACCGACAGGCCCGCGATCGGGAGGTAGAGGTCCATAAGCGCGCGACCCTAACGGGGAATGGGGGCGCGCGGAAGGCGGGCTCAGAAGTCCGTGGCCAGAGTCAGCGCCGGGCCGGAGCCGGGGGCGGCGGCGCCGGCGACGCGGAAGCGCCAGTCGGCCTCGATACGGACGTTGGCGCCGCGCACCGGGAGCCGGTAGGCCAGGCCCGGCCCGGCATCGAGCCGCGCCGCGCCGGGCTGGGCCGCGCCGCGCGCACCGACGCCGACCTCCACCGGCCCGACGGGCGCAAAGACGCGTACGGCGCCGTCGACGAACAGGTTTCGCGCCTTCATCCCGACCATGCCCGCCTGCCCATAAGCATCGAGGCGAAGGCCGCGCGGCAGCGCCAGGCCGCCGCCGCCGTAGAGCGTCAAGGCGAAGGCCGAGCGTCCGTCGCGGCCCAGAGCCTGGCGCCGCTCGGCGAGGATGTTGAGCGGGACGGCGGCGACAGGGCGCCAGTCCAGGCCTGCCGCCGCCTCGGCACCGGCTGTGCGCCGCAGCGGTAGAGAGGCGCGTGCGCTCAGGGCAAGGCCGCCGCCGAGCCGATAGGAAATCCGTGCGCCGGCCTGGCTGCCGCCCAGCGTCCCGCCCGGCGCCAGCGCCGATCCGCCCGATTCGCGCCGGACCAGCAGCCAGGCCGAGACCGCCCAGCGATCCGGCCTTCCGGTGGGGCGCGTCGGAATAAGACGATCGTCGCCGCCCGGCGGTGAGGTCTTCCCGATCGGCACCGATATTGTCGCGCCTGCGGCCGGCCCGAAGGTCGCAGCGGAAACGACAGGCAGCGGGGCGGCAGCGGGCACGCGCCTGGTGGGAGAATGCGGGTTCCGTGGATTCTCCACCGGTTCGGGATTCGCGGCCGCGACGGAGATTGGCGCCGGGTCAGCGATGGTGTGCGCCTCGACAATGTTGGACGTCGGAGGCCGCTCCCGCTCGGCCCACCAGCCCGGCGCCAGCATCGCGGCGCGGGCGCAAATCCACAGGCCCAGAGCCATGACCAGGAAGCGGAGCGGGCCGGGCTTCATTCGGCGGGGAGCTGGCGCGGGAAATTGTGGGCGGTCTTGTCCCAGGCCGCGCGGCCGGCGCCCCGGCTCGAGAGGTAACGGCCGAGCGCCCGGCGCGCCGCCATCATCGCGACCACATTGCCGGTGACGGCGCGCGGCAGCGCCCGCAACCCCTCGCGCCAGCCATAAGAGGCGGCGACGAAGCCGGAGCGCATCGCCAGGCGCCACAGCAGCAGCCCGGAATTGACCGCGATCAGCAGCGACAAAGCGGGCGTGAAGGGCGGCATCGCCCAGCCTGTCGCCAGCTGCGCCACGGCCAGCCCGGTCCAGAGCAATAGCGCCAGATAGGCGGCGGCGAGCACCAAAGCGGCGAGCGGCGATTGGCGGTCGCGAAGGCGCATCCAGCGCTCGGCGAGGCCGCCGCTCCAGCCCAGCCGGTCCCATCCCGCCAGCGCGATGCCGGTCATCCACCTCGCCTTCTGTGCGACCGCGGCCGCCAGCGTCGCCGGGAAATATTCGCGCGTCGCCACCACCGGCCGGCCCGGCCCGGCGGGCAGGCGGACGAAGGCTGCCGACCGGCCGAGCGCCTTGAGCCGCAGGCCGAGCTCATAATCCTCGGTCAGGCTGTCCGGGTCGAACGGCGCGCCGCGCGCCTCCGCAAGCGCGGCCAGCGCGGCGCGCGAGACCGCGCAGCCGACTCCCGCCGAGGGCAGGCTCGCGCCGATCGCGGCGCGCACCGCAAGCTCCTTGCCATGCGCTTCGCTAAATTCGTCGATATAATGGCCGCCGACGAAGCGGGAGCCGGGGTCGGCCAGCGGCAGGACCGGCAGCTGGACGAGGTCGAAGGTCTCGATCAGCGCGTCGAACAGGCCGAGCTCGGCCGAATGGACCACGTCCTCGGCATCGTGCAGCACCACCGCCTTGACCTTGAAGCCGTCGGCGGCCTCGTCCTCGATCATCCGCTCCCACAGGCGGTTGAGGCAATCGGCCTTGCTGGTCGGGCCGGGCGCGGGACCGACGACGAGGCGGAGGCGCGGGCCGGCCGCGGCGCGCACCGCCGCGATCGTTACCGGATCGTTGGGATAGCAGCCGACATAGAGGAGGTGGTCGGCCGCCGCGAAGGCGGCCTGGGCGTGCGCGAGCATGTTGCCGATCACCGCTTCCTCGTCCCAGGCGGGAATGAAGATTGCGAGCCGGCCCGGGCGCTCGGCGACGGGAAGATCGGGCGGCAGCCCTAGCCGCCCGCCCAGACGCAGTCCGATCCAGAGCAGATCGATCACGAGGTCGCCGAGGCCGAGGACCAGGAAGCCGCACGCCGCGAACAAGGCGGTTTCGCGCATGACGGCGTCGAGCAGGGCAAGAACGGTTTCGGCGGCCCCCATGACATCCCCCGAGTCGGACTCGGCAAATATCATCGGATTTGCATGGACCTGGCGCAAGAAGTTTCGGAAAGCGTCGCTTCTTTCGGCCCGGCTCCGGTTTGCGCGCGCCAGGCCTCGGTGCCATGGAGGGCCATGACCTGGCTCCGCATGCTCCTTGCCGCTATCTCCCTCACCCTCCTGACCGCCGCGCAGCCTCCAGCGCCCGCGCCGCGCGACAGCCTCGATGCCGTCGCCCGCGATTATGTGCAGCTGGTGCTCGAAATGGGCGAGCGCGACGACGGCTATGTCGACGCTTATTACGGACCGGCCGAATGGCGCGCGGCGGCGCGAGCCAATCCGCGCACGCTGCCGCAGCTCGCCGCCGCCGCCGAGGCGCTGGCGGCACGGCTTGGGAACGGGCCCGATCCGCGCGGCAACATCCAGACCCCCGAGCAGTTCCGCCCCGCTTTCCTGCGCGGCCAGATCCGCGCCCTGCGCGCCCGTATCCGCCAGCTCCAGGGCGAGCGGCTGAGCTTCGCCGAGGAGGCGCGGGAGATTTACGGGGTCGCGCCGAACCTTCGGCCGCTCAGCGATTTCGATCCGGTGCTGGCGCGGATCGCCGCCCTGGTGCCGGGCGAGGGCCCGCTCGCGGCGCGGGTCGACGCGCTTAGCGACCGGTTCGTGATCCCCGCCGCCCGGCTCGACGCGGTGATGCGCGCCGCCATCGCCGAATGCCGGCGCCGCACCGTCGCCCACATCCCCTTGCCCGCCGGCGAGGCCTTCTCGCTGGAGTTCGTCACCGGCCGCAGCTGGTCCGGCTACAATTGGTACCAGGGCAATTATCACAGCCTGATCCAGGTCAATACGGATCAGCAGGTGAGGATGGGCCGGGCGATCGATCTCGGCTGCCACGAAGGCTATCCGGGCCACCATGTCTACAACATACTGCTCGAGCGGGATCTGGCGCGGGGCCGGGGCTGGGTCGAATATATGGTCTATCCGCTTTATTCGCCGCAGAGCCTGATCGCCGAGGGCTCGGCCAATTACGGAATCCAGCTCGCCTTTCCGGGCGACGAGCGGCTCACCTTCGAGACGCGGGTCCTCTATCCGCTCGCTGGCCTGCCGAGCGACGGCGCCGCCACTTATTTGCGGGTCCAGGAGGCGATCAGGGAGCTGAGCGGCGCCCGCTTCACGATCGCGCGCGACCTGCTCGAGGGCCGGATCGGCCGCGAGCGGGCGATCGAGCTGACCCAGCAATATTCGCTGATGTCGCGCCGCCGCGCCGAGCAGACGATCGCCTTCACGGAGCATTATCGCGCCTATGTGATCAATTACGGGCTCGGCGAGCAGATCGTGAAGGCCGCGGTCGAGGCCTATGGCCGGAGCCCCGCCGAGCGCTGGCGCGGGATGCGGCAGATCCTCTCCTGGCCCTACCAGCCCGCCGACCTGATCCGGCCGGGCCCGCCGCCGCGCCGCCGCTGATGCGCCCAGGCTGATGCACATCGTCTTCGATCCGCGCCAGCGCGCCCACGCGCCCGCTCTGGAGCTGATGAACGGCGGCTTCGTGCCCTTCGCCGAAACCCCGGCGCGGGCCGACGCGATCCTCGCCGCGCTCGGCCCGGCCGAGGCGCCCGTCGACCATGGCGAGGCGCCGCTGCGCGCGGTCCATGACGAAGGCTATCTCGCCTTCTTGTGGTCCGCCCATCAGGACTGGCGCGCGGCGGGGCGGGCGGGCGATGCCGGCGCCTATGCCTGGCCGGTGGTGCGCCGCCGCCCGCTCGACCTCGACCGGGTCGACGCCAGGCTCGGCGCCTACAGCTTCGACGCGGCGAGCCCGATCGCCGCGGGGACCTGGGAGGGCGCTTATTGGTCGGCGCAGAGCGCGCTCACCGCGCTCGACCATGTCCTGGCCGGCGCGCGCGCCGCTTTCGCGCTCTGCCGCCCGCCCGGCCACCATTCGGGGCGCGACTATCTGGGCGGCTATTGCTACCTCAACAACGCCGCCATCGCGGCCGAAGCGGCCGCCGCGGCGGGCCGGCGCGTCGCGATCCTCGACGTCGACTATCATCACGGCAACGGCAGCCAGGACATCTTCTACGCCCGGCCCGACGTCCTGTTCGTCTCCATCCACGCCGATCCCCGGACCGATTTCCCTTATTATTGGGGCCATGCCGACGAAACCGGCGAGGGGGAGGGCGAAGGCGCGACCCTAAACCTGCCGCTGCCGCGCGGCACGGATCTAGGCGCCTATCTGCCGGCGCTCGACATCGCGCTCGCCCGCATCGCCGCCTTCGCGCCCGATATGCTGGTCGTCTCCTACGGCGCCGACACCTTCGCCGGCGACCCGATCTCGCATTTCCGGCTTGAGACGCGGGACTATGAAGCGCTCGGCCGCGGCATCGCCGGCCTCGGCCTGCCCGTGCTGACATTGATGGAGGGCGGCTATGCGGTCGACGCGCTCGGCGCCAATGTCGCCTCTTTCCTGGAGGGCCTGTCATGATCCGCCTGCTGCTTGCCGCCCTGCTCCTGCTCGGCGCCGCGCCCGCTTTTGCTCAGGAGCAGGGGCCCGCGGGCCGCTGGGCGCTGCGCGTCGACGGGCGGACCCTGTTGATCCTCGAGCTGTCGCGGACCCGCGACCGGATCGGCTTCTGGCGCGGCGGCTTCCGCCAGCCGCGAACCATGCGCTGGTCGGGTCAGCCGGGTTCGGGCGCGCTCACCTTCACACGGGTCGAAGGGCCGGCGATCGAGCGGCCGATGCGCGCTGCCATGCCCCGCGACGATGGCGTCCACATCGAGTTCGCGGCGCCGCTTCCCGGCCAGCCCGATTCGTTCCTGTTCAACCTCGCCGCCGACGGCAGCGGCGCGCTCGACCTGCCCGGCTCCGGGCTGCCGCCGCTGCGGTTGGTGCGCGCCGGGCCGGGCGAGACGGTCGCCGACGGCTGGGATCCGGCGCGCACCTATGTCGCCGATCGGACTTGGTCGACCAATGCGGAGATGACCCGCATCTACGACGCCGACCAGGCGGATCGCGCGCCCGGCGGGCCGGCCATCGACTGGGCGATCGTGACACCGCGCGACGAGGCGCGCAGGGCGCGGACGCTGGCGCTGGTCGCGGCCGGAGCGCTCGCCAGCGGCGACGATTATTGGCATGCCGCCTTCGTCCTCCAGCACGGTAGCGCGCCCGACGATTTCCTGCTCGCCCACACCTTCGCGATCATCGCCGCGGCGCGCGGGCGGACCGACGCGACCTGGATCGCCGCGGCCACGCTCGACCGCTATTTGCAAAAGAGCGGCCGGCCGCAAATCTACGGCACCCAGTTCAACACGTCGAACGAGACGCGGACCACCACCCAGGATCCCTATGACCGCGCATTGATCTCGGACGCGCTCCGCCAGGCGCTAGGCGTGCCGCCGCAGGCCGATCTGGAGCGCCGCCGGGCCGAAATCGAGGCCAGCTTCCGCGCCCGCGCCCCTGCGCCGCCACGCTAGGGTTTCAGCGGCGCCGCCAGCTGGGCCAGCAGGCGCGGCGCGTCGTCGTCGTGGCTTTCGCCCAAGCCGAAGCGCGCGGCGCGCAGGCTCTGAGCGTCGAGCCGCCTGTAGGTGCCGAACAGGCGGTCCCACAGGATCAGGAGCTCGCCATAATTGCTGTCGGTTTCCGCGCGCGCGGCCGAATGGTGGACGTGATGGAGCGCGGGCGTGGTCAGCAGCCAGCCAAGGCCGCGCTCGGGCGCTCGCGGCAGGTCCAGATTGGCGTGGCTCCAAAGCCCGAAGACCGCCGCCGCCAGCTCATAGCCGGCCAGCGCCGGCACCGAGAGGCCGAACAGCAAAGCGAGGCCGGACAGAAGCAATGCGACATAGAGCAGCTCGCCCGGATGGTGACGCAGGCCCGTCGACAGATCGACCGCGGTGTCGCAATGATGGACCCGGTGCATCCGCCAGAGCAGGGGCACGGCGTGGGCCGCGCGATGCAGGCCGTAGCCGGCGAGGCTCCTGAGCAGGAGGGTGAGCGCGATCGCGGCCCAGGCCGGGACCGCCAACCAATTGAGCAGCCCGATCTGGTGGATCCGCGCCCAATCGGCGGCGAGCAGGGTCGACAGCGGCACGGCGGCGAAGATCAGCATGTTGAGAATGCCCAGCCCGAAATTGGCGGTAAGCCTCCCTTTGCCCTCGCGGGGCGCGCGATGGAGCGGCCGGGCAAGCTCGGCCAGCGCGAGCAGGGCCATCAGCAGCAGGAAGCCGGCGGCGGCCAGCCAGGCCGGCGGGATACCGAGCAATCCGTCCTCCCCGATCCGCGCGAGCCAGTCCAAATATCGCCTCCATCGGCACGCGGGCGTTGACAGGCCCGCACTTGCGCCGCACCGTAGGCGCCGCGACCAGCCAAGGGGAAGAACGATGAGAAGATTGTCTGCCTTCGCGTCACTGACCGGCCTCACCTTTCTCGTTGCCGACCCGGCGCTCGCCGGGCTCCCCACGCCCGGCCCGTTGCTCGCCGCCGGCGCGCCCGCTTTGGCGGTCTTCGCCGCCGGCTATTATCTGGTGCGCAGGCGCCGCCGGGGCTGACGCCCGGCGCGCGCGCGAACCATGACCGTCCGCGCTGCTCAGCGCTCGCTTGCGGTGACGCGGGCGCAGCTTTTCTACGGACTGTTCCTCATCGCCACGCTGAACGGCTTCGTCGGCTTGGCCGCGCGGAGCATCGAAGGCGCCGGCTGGGCGGCGGCCGCCTTCGATCTGTTCGGGATCAGCGCGATCCTCTGGGCCGCGCTCGCCGCCGGCCTGAAGATACTCGGCGAGGATGACGGAACCGCGCCGCTTCGCCGCGGCGACGTCGCGATCGCCCTCGTCCTGCTGCTGGCCGCTTTGCTTCCCATTCCGCCCGCCAGCGCCGTCGCGCTCACCGCCGCCTCGCTCTGGGCCGCCCTCACCGCGGCGCCCGGCTCGCCGTTGCGCCGCGCCGCGATCGTCTTCCTCGCGATCACCGGCGCGATTCTCTGGGGCCGGCTGCTTCTCGCCGGGCTCAGCCGCCCGCTGCTCGACATCGACGCCGTCTTTGTCGCGGGGACTTTGGGGGTCGAGCATCAGGGGAACATGATCTGGTCGGCCGACGGAGCGAACCGGATCATCGTGGCGCCCGGCTGCTCGTCGATGCAGGGCATGTCGCTCGCCATCGTCTTCTGGGCGACGGTCAATCAGCTGTTCCGCGTAGGCTTCGGATGGAAGGCTTTGAGCTATTGCCTCGCCGCTTTGGCAGCGACGGTCGCGATCAACGTGCTCAGGATGGGCGCTATGCTGCGCTGGCCGGAGCATCAGGCGGAGATCCATCACGGCTGGGGCATGCACGTCGCGATGTGGACCACGCTGGCGGCGGTGGTCGCCATCTGCCTGTTCGGAGCGCGGCGTGAAGCTTTCGGACCGCGCTAGGCTGATCCTCGCCGCCGCCTTGCTGGTCACGCTCGGTGCGAAGCTGCTCTGGACCCGCGATGCGCCCGCGCCCGACGACGCGCTTTTCGTCGCGACGGCGGAGGAGACGCTCCGTGCACAAGGCTTCCGTACCGAACGGATCGTCAGGCGCTTCGGCACGATCGTCCGCGGCGCGCGGGAAGGATGCCGGCTGATGGTCGGCGACTATCCGGCCAACGGCATGTTCGCCGAGCCGCTGGCGGCCGAAAGCCGCGGCATCGGCGCGACGCGCTTCATCTGGCGCGGCGAGACCAGCGCGCAGGCGCCGAAGCCGTGGCCGCTGCTAGAATTCTATTTGAAACGCGAGCTCGGCCGGCTCGGCTTCCGTCCGGCACGCCGGCCGATCCTCGCCGTCGCCGCCAATGCGGCCTGCGACGCAGGCGCGATCGACTGGACGCCGCTGGCGACGCTCCCGCGCTGAGACCTGTGTGTGATGAGAAAGAGCCGCGACTCGGCCATTGCAGATCAAATCCTACATTGATCCAACAAACGGCCGGGCCCACTCACAGTTTCTCCGTCAGCTCCGGCACGATCTTGAACAGGTCGCCGACCAGGCCGACGTCGGCGACCTGGAAGATGGGAGCGTCCTCGTCCTTGTTGATGGCGACGATGACCTTCGAATCCTTCATTCCGGCGAGGTGCTGGATCGCGCCCGATATGCCGATCGCGACATAGACTTCGGGCGCGACGATCTTGCCGGTCTGGCCGACCTGATAATCGTTGGGCGCATAGCCCGCGTCGACCGCGGCGCGCGACGCGCCGACGCCGGCCTTGAGCTTGTCGGCGAGCGGATCGAGCAGGCTGTGGAATTGCTCCGAGGAGCCGAAGGCGCGGCCGCCCGAGACGATGATCTTGGCGCTGGTCAGCTCGGGCCGCTCCGACTTGGAAAGCTCGGCGCCGACGAAGCTCGACAGGCCCCCATCCGCAGAAGCGCCGCCGGACCCGGAGACATTCTCGATCGTGCCGGAGCCGCCTTCCGCCGAAGCCTTCTCGAACGCGGTGCCGCGCACCGTGATCACCTTCTTGGCGTCGGACGACTTCACGGTGGCGATGGCGTTGCCGGCATAGATCGGCCGGGTGAAGGTGTCCTCGCTCTCGACCGAGAGGATCTCGCTAATCTGCATGACGTCGAGCAGGGCGGCGACGCGCGGCGCGACGTTCTTGCCGGTGGTCGTGGCGGGCGCGAGGAAGGCGTCGTGGCCCTCCATCAACGCGGCGACCAGCGGCGCGACATTCTCGGCGAGATTGTGCCCGTAAGCGGCGTCGTCGGCGACGTGGACCTTGCCGACGCCGGCGATCTTCGCGGCCGCCTCGGCGACGCCGGCCACGCTTTCGCCGGCGACGAGCAGGTGGACCTCGCCAAGCTTCGAGGCGGCGGTGACGGCGGCGAGCGTAGCGTCCTTCACCTTGCCGCCTTCATGTTCGACCAGAACCAGCGTCTTCATGCGACGACTCCCAGAGTCTTCAATTTGCCGATCAATTCGTCGACGCTCGCCACCTTGACGCCGGCCTGGCGCTTGGCGGGCTCGGCGACGTTCAGCACGGTCAGGCGCGGGGCGACGTCGATGCCGAGCTCGTCGATCTTGCGGACCTGCAGCGGCTTCGATCCCGCCTTCATGATGTTCGGAAGCGAGGCATAGCGCGGCTCGTTGAGGCGAAGATCGGTGGTCACGATCGCCGGCAGCTTCAGCCGCAATGTTTCGAGCCCGCCGTCGACCTCGCGGGTGACGTCGACGCTGTCGCCGTCGATCTCGACCTTGGACGCGAAGGTCCCCTGCGGCCAGCCGAGCAAGGCGGCGAGCATCTGGCCGGTCTGGTTGCTGTCGTCGTCGATCGCCTGCTTGCCGAGGATGATCATCCCGGGCTCCTCTTCCCGCGCGACCTTGGCGAGAATCTTGGCCACCGCGAGCGGCTCGACGTCGGCGTCGGTCTCGATCAGGATGGCGCGGTCGGCGCCGACGGCGCGGGCGTTCTTGAGGATGTCGTTGCCGGCCTTGGCCGGGCCGATCGAGACCGCGACGACCTCGGTCGCGATCCCTTTCTCCTTGAGCCGGACCGCCTCCTCGAGCGCGATCTCGTCGAACGGGTTCATGCTCATCTTGACGTTGGCGAGATCGACTCCGGTGCCGTCGGCCTTGACCCGCGGCTTGACGTTGAAATCGATCACCCGCTTGACGGCGACCAGGAGCTTCATCTCGTTTCCCTTCCAACCCCCTCTCCCTTGAGGGGAGAGGGATACGGAGACTTGCCAGCTTGCTGGCTAGTCGGAGTTGGGTGAGGGTGACAGCGTTCGAGGCAAATCGCCAGCGCTGCCACCCTCACCCAGCTACGCCTAAGTTCGCCAAGTGGCTCACCAAGGCTACGCAACCCTCTCCCCTCAAGGGAGAGGGGAAATCAAGCGGCCTCTTTCACCTCCGCCACGATCTTCCTTGCCGCATCCCCGAGATCGTCCGCCGGCACGATCGCCAGCCCGCTGTCGGCGAGGATGCGCTTGCCTTCCTCGACATTGGTTCCTTCGAGCCGAACCACCAGAGGCACGTCGAGGTCGATCTCGCGCGCCGCGGCGACGATGCCGTCGGCGATGATGTCGCAGCGCATGATGCCGCCGAAGATGTTGACGAGGATGCCCTTCACGGCGGGATCGGAGAGGATGATCTTGAACGCCGCCGTCACCTTCTCCTTGCTGGCGCCGCCGCCGACGTCGCAGAAATTGGCGGGGAAGGCGCCGTTCAATTTGATGATGTCCATCGTCGCCATGGCGAGGCCGGCGCCGTTGACCATGCAGCCGATATTGCCGTCCAATTTGATGTAGGCGAGGTCGAAGCGCGACGCCTCGAGCTCCATCGGGTCCTCCTCGCTCTCGTCGCGCAAAGCCTCGAGATCGGGGTGGCGGAATTCGGCGTTGGAATCGAAGCCGATTTTGGCGTCGAGGACGAGCAGCTTTCCGTCCTCGGTGACGGCGAGCGGGTTGATCTCGATCTGCGCGGCGTCGGTGCCGGTGAAGGCGTCGTAGAGAAGCTTGGCGACCGTCTGCGCCTGCTTGTTGAGATCGCCGGCAAGGCCGAGCGCGTGAGCGACGGCGCGGCCGTGATGGGGCATGAAGCCGGTTGCGGGGTCGACCGAGAAGCTCACGATCTTCTCCGGCGTGTCGTGGGCGACCGCCTCGATGTCCATGCCGCCCTCGGTCGAGGCGACGAAGGCGATCCGGCCGCTCTTGCGGTCGACGAGCAGGGCCAGGTAGAATTCCCTGGCGATGTCGACTCCGTCGGTGACGTAGAGCCGGTTGACCTGCTTGCCGGCCGGCCCGGTCTGGACGGTGACGAGCGTGTTGCCGAGCATCTCCGAGGCGGCCGCGCGGACCTCCTCGGGCGTCCGCGCCAGCCGCACCCCGCCCTTGGCATCCGGCCCCAATTCCTTGAACTTCCCCTTGCCGCGCCCGCCGGCATGGATCTGCGCCTTGACGACATAGAGCGGCCCGGGGAGCTTCGCCGCGGCCGCCACCGCGTCGGCGACGCTCATCGCGGCGAAGCCGTCGGGGACCGGCACGCCGAACCTGGCGAGCAATTCCTTGGCCTGATATTCGTGGATGTTCATGGGCCGGGCCTAAAGCACAGGCGAGGGGGCGAATCCACCCCAAGGGGGCGCGGAAGGTTCAAAGGTTCGGCTTCCCTGGGGCCAAAAAAGTCCGGGGCCGGCGCGGTGAAGATGACGAAGATGACACTTGCCATTGGCGTCGTCACCCTCCCGGGCAAAAGACGGCCGGCGGGGGCGAACAAGTGGGCTGCGGGAAGGCGCGACGCGAGGGTCATGAAGCCGCTGAAGCAGAGAAAATCCTACATTTAAAGCGGATCTCGGCGCTTTGGCCCACACAGGCGTCATCCCGGACTTGATCCGGGATCCATCTTCTTTCCCGACGCAGCAATGAAAAAAGTGGACCCCGGATCCCCGGATCAAGTCCGGGGCAGGCAAGTCCGGGGTGACGGCCCCTATCCCAGCCCCACCGCGCACAAGGCCGCCGAGCTCGAGCTGACCCCGAGAATCTGCGCATCCCCGAGCGCCCGCACCCGATGCAGGAATTCCTGAACCGAAACCGAGGAGGTCGCGCGGGGCAGATCCCCGATCCGGCTGAGCTGCGCCAGCGACAGCCGGTCGGCCATCCGCTCCGCCATGCAGGCAGCGAGAGAAGGGGAGAGGCCGGCATTGATGAGGCCGGCGCGAAGGCGCGCTTCGGGGACCGCGCAGGAGGCCAGAAGGGCGACGGCCGCAAAAGGCAGAGCGAGGCGCATATGCATAGGCTCAGCTACCGCCGGGCCGCGCCCACGGCAACCGAGATCGATTTACTTCCGATGGTGAGGATTGGATAAGCGCGACAGCAAGGGGAGCGGAACGCATGGGGGAGATCGTCACCATCGTCATTTCGGCGAGCGCGGGCGCCGTTGTGATGAGCCTGCTCTTCTGGCGCGGTTATTCGTTCCGCGCCAAAGAATTCTCGTTTCCCTTTGTGAAGGGTGACCTTTCAAGATTCGACGGTCTGTCGGCGGTTACTTTTTTCAGGGAAATCAGCATTCGCGCGCTGAATCCGTCGGAAGCGCAGGAGGCCGCCGCCGCAGCCGCCGCAAGCGATGCGTCTCCCGTTTTCCTCATCCATTCGGGGTGGAATTTGGTGTGCGAGGCATTCGTGCGTCGTTTTCAGGCCTATCCGGACGACGAGCGCATTACCGGTGCCGCATCGGCGATCGGCGGCCAGAACGTTGAATTTGTCCGGACCTATCGCGACATCCATGTGAACGCGGTTCGGTACGCGCGACAGGTGACCCCTGAATTCGCCGCCAACTATCTTCTGCGGGCTCCTTCGCTAGCGGAGCGGATCGAGGGGCCGAATCTCAGAGGCATGGATCCAAGAACCAGAAGCCTGGTTCAGGCCGCTTCGAGAATCATCCAGGGCGACGATTAGGATTCACGCCGCCCGCCCGATCGCCTTCTGCCTTCTCCGCTGCACCGACGACCCAAGCCCGATCGCCTCGCGATATTTCGCCACCGTGCGCCGCGCGATGTCGAAGCCCTCGGCCTTGAGCATTTCCACGAGCTGGTCGTCCGACAATATCTTGTCCGCTTCCTCGGCGCCGATCAGGGCCTTGATGCGGCTCTTCACCGCTTCCGATGAGGCCGCGTCGCCGCCGTCGTTCGACTGGATGCCGCTCGTGAAGAAATATTTGAGCTCGTAGAGGCCGCGGTCGCAGGAGAGGTATTTGTTCGAGGTGACTCGGCTCACCGTCGATTCGTGCATGCCGATCGTCTCGGCAACCGCGCGCAGGGTCAGCGGTTTGAGATGCGAGACGCCGTGGCGGAAGAAGCCTTCCTGGCTGAGCACGATCTCGGTGGCGACCTTGACGATGGTGCGGGCGCGCTGGTCGAGCGCCTTCAGGAGCCAGTTGGCGCTTTGCAGGCATTCGTTGAGCCAGGCGCGGGATTTCTTGTCCTGCGGGCCGCTGGAGAGCTCCTGATAATAAGAGCGGTTGACGAGCAGGCGGGGCAAAGTGGCGCTGTTCAGCTCGACCGCCCAGCCGCCGCCGCGGCGGGCGACGAAGATGTCGGGGACGATCGCGTCGATGCGCTGCGTGGTCATGAAGCGGCAGCCGGGCTTGGGATCCATGGCGCGCAACTCGCGGATCATGTCGGCCATGTCCTCGTCGTCGACCCCGCAGATGCGCTTCAGCGCGGAAAGGTTGCCCTTGGCGAGATAGTCGAGATTGGCGATCAGCCGCGCCATTGCGGGATCGTGGCGGTCGGCGTCCTTCGCCTGGAGCGCGAGGCATTCGGAAAGGGTGCGGGCGGCGATGCCGGCGGGATCGAAGGTCTGGACGATGAGGAGCACGCGCTCGACCTCGGCGAGCGGCACGCCGAGGCGCTGGGCGAGCTCGGCGAGCGGGCTCAGGAAATAGCCGGTTTCGTCGATTCGGTCGATGATCTGCTCGGCGATGAGGAGGTCGGCGCCGGACAATATCTCGCCGGCCTGGCGGCGGAGATGATCGTGGAGCGAGACCTGGTCGGCGGCGAAGGCGTCGAAATCGGGCCCCTCGCCCGAGCCGGCGCCGCTCATCCCCTCGCCGCTGAGGCCGAGGCCGCCGTCGAGGCCGCGCATGGAATCGACCTGGCTGTCCTGGTGGAGATTCTCATGGTCGACGTCGATGTCGAGCGCGCCCTCGCCGCCGGCCGCGTCCGCCTCGGGGATCGCCTCCGCGCCCATGTCGGCCGGCTCCGGCTCGGGCCCGGAGTCGAGGCCCGGATCGGCCTCGCCGCCGGTCTCGAGCAGGGGGTTCTTCTCCAGCTCCTCGGCGATGAAGCCCTCGATCTCGAGGTTGGAGAGCGCCAGCAGCTTGATCGCCTGCTGGAGCTGCGGCGTCATCACCAAAGATTGGGATTGGCGAAGGTCGAGGCGGGGGCCGAGCGCCATGTCAGCCTGCGCCGGGGGAATGGGGACAGTTACGAGTAACTGTCCCCGGGTCCGGAAGAAGGGACGGACGGGGCTTCGACAGGCTCAGCCCGAACGGGTTGAGTGAGCAGGACATCGCTAAAGCTCGAAGCTCTCGCCGAGATAGAGGCGGCGGACATTCTCGTCGGCGACGAGGTCTTCGGGCGAGCCGGCGAACAGGACCTGGCCGCCATAGATGATGCAGGCGCGGTCGACGATGTCGAGCGTCTCGCGGACATTGTGGTCGGTGATGAGGACGCCGATGTCGCGCTGCTTGAGCGCGACGATGAGGTCGCGAATGTCCTGGATCGAGATCGGGTCGATGCCGGCGAAGGGCTCGTCGAGGAGCATGATCGACGGGTTGGCGGCGAGCGCCCGGGCGATCTCGCAGCGGCGCCGCTCGCCGCCCGAAAGCGCCATTGCGGGGGAATCCCTGAGCCGCTCGATATGGAATTCGCCGAGCAATTGCTCGAGCCGCTCCTGGCGCGCTTGTCTGTCGGGTTCGCAGACCTCGAGCACGGCCATGATGTTCTGGCTGACGGTGAGGCCGCGGAAGATCGAGGTCTCCTGCGGCAGATAGCCGATGCCGAGGATGGCGCGGCGGTACATGGGCAGGCCGGTTATGTCCTGGCCGTCCAAGAGGATGCGGCCGCTGTCGGGCTTGACCAGCCCCATGATCGAATAGAAGCAGGTGGTCTTGCCGGCGCCGTTGGGGCCGAGCAGGCCGAGCACCTCGCCCCGATCGACGCCGAGCGAGACGTCGGAGAGCACCGCCTTCTTGTCGTAGGACTTGGCGATCGAGACGACCGACAGGCCGTGCGACGTATCGCGCAAAGCGGCGTCCGTATTCGGCCTGTCGATGGCGACGCTGTCGTTCATGGATGCTCCGCAAATCCCAAGGCTGCATTAGGCGAAGCGCGGTCCGGCCTCAACTGGCAAGCTTTATGCATGGAAATGCCGGTGCGCCGCGGCGACCGCCGTCAATTGCCGCCGCGCCGGTCCGGGACGGTGAAGCGGCCGGTGACGCGGCCGCCGGTGGCGGCGGTGCCGCCGTCCATCACCGCGCGATGGCTGTCGAGATCGAGGACGAGCCGGCCGCCCTGGACCCGGTTGGCGCCCTGGACGAGGGTGACGCCGCCGATCATCGTCACGATCCGCCGGTCGAGATCGTAAATCGCGAACCGGCTGTTCGCGGTTTCGGACGGGGTGCGCAGGGTGACGCCGCCGCTCGCCTCGAGGCGCTGGATCTGGATGCCGCTATTATTGGCATAAGCGACGGTGAGGCGCGCGGCGGTCATCCGCAAATTGCCCTGGCGGGCGTCGACATTGCCCGAGAAGATGGCGCGGTCGGCGCGGTCCTGGACCTCGATCCGGTCGGCGGCGACGTCGACCGGCGCATTGCTGTTGAAGCCGAGCCCGCCGCCCGTGCGCTGGCCGGCGGCGGGGGCGACCGCGAGCAGCGGCAGCAGAGCGAGGAGGCGCAAGGAGGTCACGGCCCTCATCTGATGCCCCCCTGCCGGATATGCAAGCGCGCGCGCCCGGAAAGGACGAAGGTGCGGTCCCGAAGATTGCCCTGGAGCTGGCCGGCGCTGAAGGTGCCGAGCGGCATCTGGCCCTCGACCGCGCCGCGGCTCTGCATGGTCCGGTTGCGCAGATCGACGTTCACGTCGCGGGTCTGCATGCGATAGCCGTCGGCGGCGGAGAAGGTGATCGGGCCGATCACGTTCACATGGTCGCGCTCCATCTGATATTGGGCGCGGCCGGCCTCGAGCCGCGCCGGGCCGCGGTCAAGCTGGATCTGGGCGTTCATGTCGTGGATGTCGACGATCTGGGAGGCGGTGGTCTGCCGCACGCCCGAGCGGGCGGAAAGGATGAACGGCCGGCCCTCATTGTCCTGGCCGCGATAGGTGACCTGGGTCAGCCTCAGCCGCTCCTCGGCGGTCTCGACCTTGTGCTTGTCGAGGACGAAGCTGACCTCCTGCTTGTCCTCGAGCGGGGCGAAGAAGAGGAAGGCGAGCACCACCCCGATCAGAGCGGGCAAGGCGATCTTGAGCGTGCGGACCAATTTGTCGTGGGAGCCGCCCGGCCGCGCCCATCCGCGCTTGTGGCGCTGCTCCTGATCGGCCAGCTTCGACATGTCATGCCTCGGACGTTTGCGAATCAGACATGGGCGAAAATGTCCTGCTCGGCCCAGCCGGCGAGATCGAGGGCGGCGCGGTGAGGGAGGAAATCGAAGCAGGCCTGAGCCAGAGCGGTGCGGCCCTCGCGCGCCAGCCGGAGGTCGAGCTTTTCCTTCAGCGCATGGAGATAGCGCACGTCCGAGGCGGCATAATCCTTCTGCGCGTCGCTAAGCTCGGGCGCCCCCCAGTCCGAGCTTTGCTGCTGCTTGGAGATTTCCTGGCCGAGCACCTCCCTGACGAGGTCCTTGAGGCCGTGCCGGTCGGTATAGGTTCGGATCAGCCGCGAGGCGATCTTGGTGCAATAGACCGGCGCCGCGACGACCTCGAGATAGGCCTTGATCGAGGCGAGGTCGAAGCGCGCGAAATGATAGAGCTTGAGCCGGCCGGGATCGGCGAGCACCGCCTTCAGCACTGGCGCGTCATAGCCGCTGCCGGCGGCGAAGCGGACGAGATGCTCGTCGCCGCGCCCGTCCGAAATCTGCACCAGGCAGAGCCGGTCGCGCGGCAATTGCAGCCCCATCGTCTCGGTGTCGACGGCGACCGGCCCGGGCCCGAGCG
The DNA here is from genome assembly GCA_035543935.1 of Allosphingosinicella sp. Classification (GTDB taxonomy): domain Bacteria; phylum Pseudomonadota; class Alphaproteobacteria; order Sphingomonadales; family Sphingomonadaceae; genus Allosphingosinicella. The sequence goes on along the minus strand of DATKIV010000008.1, from coordinate 385 downwards.
CGCCCTCGGGCAGATCCTCTTCGTGAAAATAGACGCTCATGAGGCTCGCATAGGCTCGGAAACCTTAACTCTCAATGGGCCGGGCGGGTCCGGCCGCCTTGGCCGCCTTGCGCTCGCGGCGCTTGCGGGCGAGGATGTTGAGCGTCTCGACCGCGCCCGAAAAGGCCATTGCGGCATAGACATAGCCCTTGGGCACATGGACGCCGAAGCCGTCGGCGATCAGCACCACGCCGATCATCATCAGGAAAGCGAGCGCCAGCATCACCACGGTCGGATTGTTGTCGACGAAGCGGGCGAGCGGCTCGGCGGCGAGCAGCATCGCGCCGACCGAGATGATGATCGCGGCCGCCATCACCGGCACGTCGTCGCTCATCCCGACCGCGGT
>DATKIV010000007.1:0-2189 GCA_035543935.1 Allosphingosinicella sp. | reverse complement strand
ATGTCAGCCGCCCTCGGGACCTATCACCCGTTCGATCGCGTTCTCGACCAGCCCGGATCCGATATTGATGCCGAGCGTCTTGGCGAAGCCGATATAGGCAACGAGGGCGAAGGCTGCGCCGATCAAGGCATCGCGCACGATCGCCTTGGAGCCGAACCCGCGCGCCACGCATACGAACAGGATCACCGATGCGATGGTGAACCCGGCGGTGGTGATCAGAAGAACGTTGAGGACGAGCCCGGCAATGATCCAAAGCAGCGCCACCCGATCCGGCGTGACCTCCTTCTCTTCCGCGGGTTGCCAACCGCCCTGCACCGCATCGACCAGCAGCAGGATGCCGAGCATGCCGAGCGCAAGGGCGGTGATGATCGGGACGATGGTGGGACCCACCTGGGCGTAGATCGGCGATACCGGCATCGACCACGCCTGCCAGGCCATGACGATGGCGAGCGCCAGCACGCCGACGCCGATGATGGTTTCGCCGATCGCCGGCCGTACCCGCGCGGCCTGATGTTCCTGCGCGCCCCCACTGGCCATGTCAGGCGAGCCCAAGTTCCTTGAGGATGCTTTCGATCCGCGCCGTTTCCGTTTCCAGAAAGGCTTTGTACTCGTCGCCGAACAGCGCGATCGGCGTCCAGTCGCGCGTCTTGCAGGCCTCGGCCCATTGCGGCGTCGCCGTCATCTTCTCCATCAATGCGATCATCGCCTTGCGCTGCGTGTCATTCACGCCGGGGGGCGCGAACACGCCGCGCCAGTTGAACAGCTCCACGTCGATGCCCTCCTCCTTCAGGGTCGGCGCGTTGATCCCCTCCTGACGCTTGTCCGCCGACACGGCGATGATCCGCAGCTTGCCGGCCTTCACCTGCTCGGCGAATTCACCGAAGCCGGAGATGCCGGCCGCGACCTGGTTGCCGAGCAGCGCCGCGGTCGCCGGCCCGCCGCCGGCGAAGGCGACATAGCTGACCTTGGTCGGGGGGACGCCGAGCGCCTTGGCGATCATGCCGAGGAGGATGTGATCGGAGCCGCCGGCCGAACCGCCGGCGACGGGCACCTTGGCGGGGTCGGCTTTCAGCGCGGCGGCAAAATCCTTCGCGCTCTTGAACGGCGATTGCGCCGGCACGACCAGAGCCAGGAACTCGCCGGTGAGGCGGGCGATTGGCGTCGCCTGCGCGAGCCTGACCGGGCTCTTGTTGGCGATGATGGCGCCCACCATCACCATGCCGCCGACCATCAATGCGTTCCCCTGCCCCTTCCACTGGTTCAGAAATTGCGGCAACCCGACCGCACCGCCCGCGCCGCCGACATTGGTGATCTGCACTCCCTTCACGGCGCCGGTCGCGCGCAGAACCTGCTCGATGGTCCGTGCGGTCTGATCCCAGCCCCCGCCGGGCGCGGCCGGTACGAAGATCTTGAGAAGGTCGATCGCGGCCTGCGCGCGCGCGTCACCGCTCGTCAGGAACGAGAGCGGCAGAGCGGCAGCCGGCACCGATGCAGAAGCACGCAGGAGATCACGTCGGGTCAGCATGGCATTTCCTTTCCAGCACGATATTCGATCGGCGCTTCTGCGGCGCCTTGGTCGGCTCTACGGCAGCTCTCGCGACGGCAGCTCTCGCGGCGCCGGACCAGTATAGGTCCAAATGAGCTGACGGGGGATGGGTCCTTTGCTGCGCTGGCCGGACTGCATCTCCTCGAAAGCATGCGCCAGAGCCCCGACCGAGCGCGACAGGACGAACAGTCCCCGGCAGAGTGGCGGCGGAAAGCCGAGCTCCGCGAACACGACGCCGGTGGCGCCGTCGATATTCATCGGAATCGGCCGTCCCTTGTCGGTCGCAAGCCGCGCTTCGAGCGCGCGCGCGATGGCGGCGAAACGGCCGCTCACCGCGCCGCTGCGCGCAGCAATATCGACGAGCTCGAGCAGGCGTGGCGCACGGGGGTCGCGCGGGTGAAAGCGATGGCCGAAGCCGGGGATATGCGAGACGCCTTGTGCCGCCAGCGCTGCCATTTCGGCGGCAATGGCCTGCACCATCTGCGTGTCGCTCACCGCGCCTTCGCCCAGCCGCGCGGCGATCGCATTGTAAAGCGCGACACATTGCTCGCCGGCGCCGCCATGCACGTCGCCGAGCATATTGATGGCCGAGGCCATGGCATTGTTGATGCCGACCCCGCAGGTGATCGCCATGCGCGCGGCG
>DATKIV010000006.1:0-65378 GCA_035543935.1 Allosphingosinicella sp. | reverse complement strand
CGCACACAAATGTTCAACGATCCCTCATCGACGCTCGCGCTTCTCAAGACCCGCCGTTCCGCCCGCCCGCGCGATCTCGTCGAGCCTGGCCCGAGCGCGGATCAGCTTCGCCAGATCCTCGAGATCGCCGCGCGCACGCCCGATCACGGCAAGCTCCACCCCTGGCGATTCGTCCATGTTCCGCGCGGTCAGCGCGACGCGTTCGCGGCCCTGCTGCAATCGGCCTACCGCGCCGACAATCCCGATCCGGGCCGGCTCGAGATCGAAGCCAGCGACCGCTTCGCCCACCAGGCGCCGGAGCTGATCGTCGTCCTGTCCAGCCCGACTCCGGGCATCAAGATCCCGGTCTGGGAGCAGGAGCTGTCCTGCGGCGCGGCTTGCATGAACCTCGTCCTTGCCGCGCACGCTTCGGGCTATGCCGCCGGCTGGGTGACGGGCTGGGCCGCTTATTCGCCCGACGTGCTCGCCGCGTTCGGCGCGCCGCCCGAGCGGATCGCCGGCTTCATCTTCATCGGCACACCCGGCGCGGAGCTTGAGGAAAGACTGCGCCCGGAGCCCGTCGAGGTGATCTCCGAATGGACCTCGCCGGGCCGAGAAAGCGCTTGACCAGCCGAGTGTATTAGTACACCATCACGCCTATGAACGAAGACCGGCCCGTCTACCTCCGCCTGCGCGACAGCATCGCCGCGATGATCCTCGACGGCCGCGTCCGCGACGGCGATCCGCTGCCTTCGGTGCGCAGTCTCGCCGCCGATTACGGCGCCAACCCGCTGACCGTCGCCAAGGCCTATCAGACCTTCCAGGAGGAAGGGCTGGTGACGGTCAAGCGCGGCGTCGGCATGTTCGTCGCGCCGATGGCGGCGGAGCGGCTGCGCACGTCCGAGCGCAAGGACTTCCTCGAGAATCGCTGGCCCGGCATCGTCTCGCATATGCGCCGGCTCGGGCTCGACGCCGAGGATATGGTCGAGCGATCGCTTGCCTGATTTTGGCGGCTGAATCGGCCTGAATCCGGGCCCACGGCCCAATCTCATCGACCAACATGACAGATCGCGCGACGAGCGTTGTTGCGGCGAAACGACCTCCAATTTACTCCTTGGCAAGCCGGCAACGGAGCCGGATCGAAAGGACGCCGCCATGCACCCGTTTCGTGCCTTCCTGCTGTCGATGACCGCCGGTCTCGCCGTGCTGTTCAGCGGCCACGGGCTGGCCTCGACCATGGCGCCGGCGCCCGACGCGCGCATCGGCTCCGGCCCGATCCACGTTCCGGGCGCCTGAAGCCCCCCGCCCGCGCCCGCGCCGGCGCCGCCGCGCCGCCTTGATTTGCCCCGCGTCGTGGCGCACCATGGCCGTCCGCGCATATGAGGGAGGTGGGGATGCGCCCGTTCGGCATTGCTGGCCCGTCCCTGCTGCTGCTGGCCGGCTGCGCGAGCGCGCATGAGGAGCATGGCCCAGCCGGCATCCTTTATGCCTGCATGGATGGCAGCGATGCGCGCGTGGTCTATTGGGCCGGCGGCGCCTCCGCTCCGTCGCGGGCGCGCGTCGAGCATGGCGGGCAGGTCCACGCGCTGACCGCCGTCCCCGCCGAATATGGCCTGCGCTACGTCAGTTCGGACGGGGCGACGATCGTGACCTGGACGGTCAATGGCGAGGATGCGTCGCTCTCCACGATCGCGAGCGACGCGCCCGCCGACGCCGTTCCCTATCTGATCGGCTGCCCGCGCCGCCGCGACGGCCCCCGGCCCGGCGATCCCGGTCCGTCGCATATGGAAGATCCGCGGACGCATCGCTGATCGCGCCACTGTGGCACATTTGCCGCATGCCGGGGCCCGTTCGGCGCCAGGGCGTTGACTCTCCGTGGCAATTCGCTCCTTGCATCCTATCTGGGGTTGGGAATTTGGGCTCGGAGCGGGTCGGGCGACGCAATGAAAGCATATGTGAAGAGATTGTCGGTCGCCGCGATGGGCGCGCTGCTGATGCTCGCGGGCGCGGCCGGCGCGCAGGCGCAGGGCAATGCGGCCGCGCCGGCCAACCCGCCCGCCGCCGCTCCGACCATCGGCCCGCCGCAGCTGCGCGATTTCTCGATCCAGCCGCGCCAGCGCATCGTCACCCAGCCCGCGCCGGCCCAGACCCAGCCGCCGACCATCGCCCCGCCGCCGCCGGTCACCACCGCGCCCCGGCAGCGTCCCGCCGCGACCCGGCCGGACGCCCGCGGCCCGGCCGCCGCGCCCGCACCCCGGACGGCCGCGCCGGCGCCCCGATCCGCGCCCCCGGCGACGCAAGCTCCAGCTCCCGCCGCGCCCGCGCCGCAAGCCCAGCCCGGCCCCGAAGCGCCCGCAACGACGCCCGCCGCGAAGGCCGTGCCGGCACCGGCTCCCGAAAGCGGCGCCTTCCCCTGGGCCTATGCCATTCCCGCGGCCTTGCTTGCCCTGCTCGCCTTCGCCTTGATCCGGCGGCGGCGGCGCAGCGTCGAGATCGTCGAGGCGGTGGCGGAGGTGGCGCCCGAAGTTTCGGCGCGCGCCCATATCGGCGCCCGCCCCGAGCCGGTCCCGCGGCCCTGGCTCGAGCTCGAGCTCAAGGCCGAGCGGCTCGCCTCGACCGACGCCGAAAGCGTCGTCCAGTTCGAGCTCGAGATCGTCAACACCGGCGCCGCCCCGGCCCGCAACCTGCGCGTCGACGTCAAGATGTTCAACGCCGGCCAGGAGCAGGACAAGGAGATCGGCGCCTTCTTCCGCGTCGCCGGGCGCGAGAGCACCAAATGCAATCTGCCGGGGATCAGGCCCGACACGACGGTCGCAATCCGCGGCGAGGTCGCGATGGCGCGCGAGGACATGCGCGCCGTGGTGCTCCAGGACAAATATCTGTTCATCCCGGTGATCGCGGTCAACATCCTCTACGACTGGGGCGACGGCCGCACCGGCCAGACCTCCAAATCCTATGTCGTCGGCCGCGAGCTCGAGCAGCCGAGCGACAAGATGGGCGCCTTCCGGGTCGACCTCGGCCCGCGCATCTGGCGCACCGTCGGCCAGCGCCAGCACAAGCTCGCCCGGCGAGTCTGATACGGAGTTCGTCATGCCGGACTTGATCCGGCATCCCCCTTCTTCCTTTCGGGCGCATGAAAAGGTGGACCCCGGATCAAGTCCGGGGTGACGGCTATGCCGTGCGTGTCGCCCCGGCTTGACGCTCTCCCCAACATGTGACCATATGGTCACATGTATGCGATTCGTCCCGAAGCCGAATGGGAACCCGACATCTGGCATGCGCTTGCCGACCCGACCCGACGTGTCCTGATCGACCGGCTCGCGGGCGGCGCCCGGACGACCTCGCAATTGTGCGAGAACATGCCGATGTCGCGCTTCGGCGTGATGAAGCATCTCGGCATCCTCGAACGCGCCGGGCTGGTCGTCGCCCGCCGCCACGGCCGGCTGCGCCTCAACCACCTCAACGCCGCGCCGCTGCGCGCTTTGCACACGCGCTGGGCCTCGGCGCGCGGCGACATGCTCGCCGACGCCGCGATCAATCTCGCCACCGACATAGGAGTCACGGACATGCCAGAAGGCCAATCCTCCCCGCAGGCGGAGATCGTCGACATCGCGCTCGAATGGCCGGTCGAAGCCTCGGTCCAGCGCGTCTGGCAGGCTCTGTTCGACCGCGTCGAGGCCTGGTGGCCGGCCGCGCATCGCGCCGTCGGCGGCGACGCCGCCATGACCTTCGAGGCCCGGCTGGGCGGCCAGTTGCGCGAGGCGGGCCCCGCCGGCGGCGGCATCGTCTGGTATAGCGTCATCGCGCTCGATCCGCTGCGCTCGGTCGACCTGGCGGGGCATCTGGCGGCGCGTTACGGCGGCCCGGCCGCGTCCCTGCTCCATATCGAGATCGCGCCGGGCGCGCGTGATGGCACCGCCATCCTCAAGCTCACCGATTCCGTCTTCGGCCGGATCGGCCCGAACATGCGCGCTTCGCTCACCAGCGGCTGGCAGGCGATCATCGGCGACGGCCTGGTCGCGCATCTCGCGGCGGCGGAGGGGTGAGCCAGCCGTCATTCCAGCGAAAGCTGGAATCTCTTTTCCTTCCAGCGCATCCAAGAAGTGAGATTCCAGCTTTCGCTGGAATGACGATACAATCTGGATCTATGCCGCGAAATCATCCTCGTTCACCGAATAAAGCAGCTCCGCGCTCGCGGTCGCGGCGGCGGCGAGGCCGCCGGCTTCGGGGACGAGCTGGTCGAGATAGAAGCGAGCGGCCGCCCGCTTCATGCCCACGAAGGCGGGATCGCCGTCATGATCCGCAAGCGCCGCGAGCTGGCGGGCGAGCAGCCAGCCGGCGACCGCGACCGACAACATGGTGAGGAACGGATAGGAGGCGGCGAGCCGGTCGTCCGGGCCCGCCGCCAGCAGATGCGCGGCGATCGTCTCGATATCGTCGACGAGCCCGATCAGATTGGGCTCGTCGGCCGCCTCCGCCTTGATGTCGGCGAGCAAGCGGGCCAGCGTCTGGCCGCCCTCCAGCCCGAGCTTGCGCCCGACCAGATCGGCCGCCTGGATGCCGTTCGTGCCTTCGTAGATGGGTGAGATGCGGGCGTCGCGCAGATGCTGGGCGGCGCCGGTTTCCTCGACATAGCCCATGCCGCCATGGACCTGGACGCCGAGCCCGGCGACCTCGACGCCGATATCGGTGCCATAGGCCTTGACCAAGGGGGTCAGCAGATCCGCCCGCGCCCGCGCCGCTTCGTCGCCGAGGCTCGCCCGATCGGTCTGCCCGGCGCAATAATAAGCGAGCGCCCGCGCCCCTTGAGTCAGCGCCTTCATCCTGAGCAGCATCCGCCGCACGTCGGGGAATTCGACGATCCGCGCCGGCCGGCCCTCGCGGCTGCCCTGGACCCGGTCCAGCGCATAAGCGACCGCCTGCTGGGTCGCCCGCTCGGCGATCGAGACGCCCTGCAGGCCGACGTTGAGGCGGGCATTGTTCATCATCGTGAACATCGCCGCCATGCCCTTATTCTCCTCGCCGATCAGCCAGCCGGTGGCGCCGCCCTCGTCGCCATAGGCCATGACGCAGGTCGGCGAGGCGTGGATGCCGAGCTTGTGCTCGATCGACACGCAGCGGACGTCATTCTTCGTCCCGTCGGGCAGGATCTTGGGGACGAGGAAGAGCGAGATGCCGCGCGTCCCCCGCGGCGCGTCGGGCAGGCGGGCGAGGACGAGGTGGACGATATTGTCGGCCAAATCGTGCTCGCCGAAGGTGATGAAGATCTTCTGGCCGGTGATCCTGTAACTGCCATCTCCGGCGGGGGCGGCGCGGGTCTTGAGCGCGCCGACGTCGGAGCCCGCCTGCGACTCGGTGAGGTTCATCGTGCCGGTCCATTCGCCCGTCACCAGCTTCGGCAGCCAGATCTGCTGAAGCTCCGGCGAGCCGTGATGGCGGAGCGATTCGACCGCGCCCGGAGTCAGCATCATCACCAAAGAGAAGCCCATATTGGCCGAGCCCAGATCCTCCATCAGCACGGTGGCGAGGATGAGCGGCAGGCCCTGGCCGCCATGTTCGGCGGGGCCGGCCAAAGTGCCCCAGCCGCCCTCGACATAGGCTTGGTAGGCCGCCTTGAAGCCCGCCGGCAGCGTGACGCCCTCGGGCGACCATTTGGCGCCGACCTCGTCGCCGATCCGGTTCAGGGGCGCGAACTCGCCGGCGGCGAACTGGCCGGCGCCCTCGACGATCGCTGCGACCATGTCGCCGTCGTCGAGCAGCTCCTCGATCCCGACGACGTGGCGGAGCAGGAATTTCTGTTCTTCGACGGGCGGCGTATAGGTCATGGAGGCCCCGGACGGTTGCGCGGCGGAAGGGCCGGCTATAGCGCGGCGCGGTGAACGCGCAAAACACCCGCGTCCTGCCTTATGGACCAGAGGCGATCGCCGCGGCGGCGCGGTTGATCGCCGACGGTCGCATCGTGGCGATGCCGACCGAGACCGTCTACGGCCTCGCCGCCGACGCGGCCAATGGCGAAGCGGTCGCGCGCATCTACGAGGCCAAGGGCCGGCCGGCCTTCAACCCGCTCATCGTCCATGTCCTGGACGTTCGGCAGGCCGTTGAAATCGCCGAATTCGGCGAGCAGGCCATGGAGCTGGCGGACTCTTACTGGCCGGGCCCGCTGACCCTCGTCTTGCCGCTCCGCCGGGACGCCGCCATCGCCTCTCTGGTCACCGCCGGCCTCGCCACGATCGCGGTCCGCTCGCCCGCCCATCCGGCGATGCGCGACCTGCTCGAGGCGGCCGGCCGCCCGCTCGCCGCCCCCTCCGCCAATGCCAGCGGCCGGATCAGCCCGACCCGCGCGGAGCATGTCCTCGCCGGCCTGGGCGGCCGCATCCCGCTCATTGTCGACGCCGGGCCCACCGCGCACGGCCTCGAATCGACCATCGTCGCGCTGACCGGCGGGGCGCCCCGCCTGCTCCGCCCCGGGCCGGTCGACCTCGGCCTGCGGATCGAGGATGGCGGCGGCATCGAGGCGCCCGGCCAGCTGCGCAGCCATTACGCTCCCACCAAGCCGCTCCGGCTCGACGCGGTCGACGGGCGCCCCGGCGAATGGCTGATCGGTTTCGACGCGGTCGCGGGGGACGCGACCCTCAGCGCCGTTGGCGATCTCGTCGAAGCGGCCGCCAATCTGTTCGACCTGCTGCACGAGGGCGAGCGCAGCGACCGCGCCGCCATCGCCGTCGCGCCAATCCCCGCGGGCGGCCTCGGCGCCGCGATCAACGACCGCCTGCGCCGCGCCGCCGCGCCGCGCGGCTGATCCGCGGGCGGGTTCACGGTTGCGGCGAATTTCGGCGGAATTTCGAGCGCCGGCCGGAGCCCTTTCCCCTCTGCGGGCCTGTCCCACATGCCCCTTTTCGGGGTTCACGACATTCACGGTTTGCAGCGCCTCGCGCAGCGGGGCGGTCGCGGCCTTGACGCGCGCCTTGATCTCCTTCTTCAGCCATTTGCGCTGCAGCCGGAAGCCGGAGGCGCGGCCATATTTGGCGGGATGCTCGGCTTCGAGCAGGGTGCGCAGCAGGCTGTCCGAATAGCGGCGGCTTTTATGGCTGAGCTTGCCGTGGCGATAGACCGGCTCCTCAATGCCTTCGACGGCGCGCTGGAAGACGACGAGCTCGGCCGGCATCCACGACAGGCGCCGGGCCGAATCCCAGTCGCGCGCGAAATCGGGGTCGCGGCCGCGATGATTGTAAGCGGTGCGGTTGGAGATGCCGACCAGCCGACACGCGCCGAGCACCGATTCGCCCTTGCGCAAGGCGAGGAGGAAGAGCCGCTTCCTCTCGCCGCCGAAGCCGTCGCCGCGCGTCGCTTCACACTCGTCCATCGCTCGCCCTCCATTTCGTGAGGCGGTGTCAGAAGCAGGCCAAATCCTACATTGCAAGAAAAGGTTCTTGCTCTGTTCTGCTTTCATATTGCAATTTGCTTCCCGACACGGTATCTTAGCTAAGTCTAGCTAAGGATCAGCCATGACGATCGTGAATATGCTGGAAGCCAAATCCAACCTTTCCCGCCTGGTCGATGCGGTGGAGAGCGGGAAACAGGCCGAGATCATCATCGCCCGCAACGGCAAGCCCGCCGCCCGGCTTGTCCCGATCGAGACGCGGCCCAGGGGCCAGCGGATCGGCATCGCCAAGGGCGAGTTCGTCGTGCCCGACGATATCGACGGCGCCAATGACGAGATCGCCAGGCTTTTCTACGGCGACGGTGAATGAGGCTTCTTCTCGACACCCACATCGCCCTCTGGGCGGTGACGGGTGATTTGAGACTTTCGGCGCTGGCGCGAAACTTGATCGAAGACTTGGACAATCGTTGTTTCGTCAGCGTCGTGACCATTTGGGAAATCGCGATCAAGCATGTCCTCAGGCGCGACGAAATGCCGGTCGCTCCGGCACGGGCACTGGAGCTGTTTCAAGCGGCGTCCTACGCGATCCTGCCGGTCGAGCCCGGCCATGCGGTGGCGGTCGCCGACCTCCCTCGCCATCATTCGGATCCATTCGATCGAATGCTCGTCGCACAAGCGGTAAGCGAGCCGCTTAAGCTTCTCACCCGCGACAAGAAGCTTGCCGCTTATGGCAGCATCATCATCACGGCCTGAGTCTCAGCCCGCCGCCGTCTCGTTCGTCTCGCTCTTCAGCCGGGCGGCGAAGCTCTTGCGCAATTTCTTGAGCTTGGGGGGGATGACGGCGAGGCAATAGGGATTGGAGCGGCCTTCGGTCTCCCAATAATCCTGGTGGTAGTCCTCGGCCGGCCACCAGGTGCCGGGCTGCTCGATCGTGGTGACGATCGGCGCCGGCCAGCCCTCGGCCGCGCGTTCGATGCCCCGCCGCGCCGCTTCTTCCTGCGCCGCATTCAGCGGAAAGATGGCGGAGCGATATTGGGGGCCGACGTCGTTGCCCTGGCGGTTGAGCTGAGTGGGATCGTGGGTGGCGAAGTGGATGTCGATTATGTCGTCATAGCCGATCGCGTCGGGATCGAAGGTCACCCTGATCGCCTCGGCATGGCCGGTATCGCCGCCGCAGACCTGGCGGTAGGTCGGCGCCGCGACATGGCCGCCAATATAGCCGCTTTCGACCGCGCTGACGCCGATCAGATCCTTGAACACCGCCTCGGTGCACCAGAAGCACCCGCCCGCCAGGATCGCCTGTTCTTCCGCCATGAGCCGTCTCCTTCCTCTGCCAGGGAAGATAGGGCGCCCGGCGCGCGGTTAAAGCCGCGGCACCTTCGGCGCCTTTCGGGCGCGCCGCCGTGCGCGGGGCAGAGTGAACAGGAAGGAAGCGCCGCCGCCTTCCCGATTCTCGGCCCGGATCTCGCCGCCATGGGCTTCGACGATGGTGCGGCTGATCGGCAGGCCGAGGCCCATGCCGCCGCTCTTGGTGGTCATGAATTCGGAGAACAGGCTGGCGAGATGCTCGGCGGCGATGCCGGCGCCGGAATCGGCGACCTCGACCTCGACCATGTTGCCGGCGACGCGGGTCGCGATCACCACCTCGCGCACGGCGCACCCCGCCATCGCCTCGACCGCGTTGCGGACGAGGTTGATCAGCACCTGCTGGATCTGGATTCGGTCGACCCGGACCCAGGCCGCGCTGGGATCGAGATCGAGCCGGTGGCGGATTCCCAAAGCGTCCCCGTCGACGAAGGCCAGCACGCAGGCCTCCTCGATCAGCTGCGGGAGATGCTCGGTGCCGACCGAAACCTTGCCGCGCGACACCATGTCGCGGAGCCGGCGCAAGATCTCGCCGGCGCGCCGGGCGGCGGCCTCCGCCCCCTCGAGCGCATCGACCAGCACGGAGCGCGGAACGTCCGGATTTTCGGCGATCCGCTTGGTGCCGCTGATGAAGTTGCTCAAGGCGGTGAGCGGCTGATTGAGCTCGTGGGCCAGGGTCGAGGCCATCGTCCCCATCGCCGACACGCGCGAGACGTGGATCAGCTCGGCCTGCATCCGGCGGATCTCGGCCTCGGCGCGATGGCGCTCGGTCAGGTCCGACATCGCGCCGACGGCGCGCACGGCGCGGCCGTCGGCGTCGCGGATGATGAAGCCGCGGTCGAGCACGTCGGCATAGCTGCCGTCGTCGCGGCGCAACCGGTAGGTTCCCGACCAGCGGTGCGCGTCGCCCTCGATCGCGTCGGTCAGGCTCTTCACCAGGCTCAGCATCTCGTCGGGGTGGATGCGCTCCTCCCACCAGCCCGCGGGCGTGCGCCCGACCGCGCTGGCGACGCCGAGGATCGCCGCCGCATTGTCGCTCCAGGCGATCGTGCCGTCCTGGAAATCGTGATCCCAGATGGCATCGTTGGCGGCCTGGGCGGCGAGGCGGTAGCGCTCCTCGACGTCGCGCTGCGCGATCTCGGCCTGCTCCTGATCGTGAATGTCCTCGGTCACGCCGTACCAGCGCAGGATCTCGCCGGCCTCGTTGCGTTGCGCGGCCGCGCGCACCCGCACGTAGCGGTAGGAACCGTCCTTCATCCGCAGCCGGCTGCGAACCCGGAACGGCTTTCCGGTCGCCGCCGACTCCTCCCAGGCGGCGGTGACCCGGTCGCGGTCGTCGGGATGGAGCGATTCGCGCGCCTCCTGGTCCTCGCCGCTGATTCCTGTCAGCTCCTGATAGCGGTCGCTCATGACCAATCCGCTGCCGTCGGCCTCGGCCGTCCAGGCGATCTGCTGGCTCATTTCGAGCGTGATGCGGTGCAGCTCCTCGCTCTCGCGCAGGCGCTCCTCGGCCTCGCGCCGCGCCCGCTCCGCGCGGACCTCGTCCTCGATATCCTCGGCGGCGCCGTACCAGCGCAGGATCGCGCCGTCCTCGCCGCGGACGGGTGCCGCGCGCGAGCGGGTCATCCGGTAGCTGCCGTCGGTGTGGCGAATGCGATATTCGGCGCGATAGGGCTCGCCCGTCTCCAGGCTTTGCCGCCAGCGCGCCCGCGTCGGTTCGCGGTCGTCGGGATGGAGGACGCCGTACCAGCCCGTCCCCAGCCCCTCCTCGGCGCTCATCCCGGTCAGCGCGACGAAGGGATAATCGAGGAAGACCATCTCGCCGTCCGGGTCGGCGGCCCAGACCAGATGGGCGGAAACCCCGGCCGAATAGCGGTACATGCGCTCGCTCTCGCGCAGCCTGGCGAGCTCGGCCTCGAGCCGGGCATTTTCGGCCTGGAGGGCGGCGATCCCGTCCGCTGACGCAGAGGAGGCGCGGTCCATCAGGTCAGGGAGCTTTGTCCGTTATCGGGTGGATGCCCGCTTCGAGCGCCAGCGTCAGCGCCTCGGCCAGGCTGGAAGCGCCGAGCCGGTCCATCATGTTGCCGCGATGCATCTCCACGGTCCTCAATGAGATGCCGAGCGACTGCGCGATCTGCTTGTTGGAGCGGCCGGCCAGAAGGCTCGCCAGCACCTCCTTCTCGCGCACGGTGAGCGCCGCCGCGCGCTCGTGCGCCTCGCGGCGGCGCCTGCCGCTGACCGCGCGCGCCTCGAGCTGGGCGAAGGCCTGGGCGAAGCAGGCCAAGAGGGCCTGTTCGGAGAAAGGCTTCTCGATGAAGTCGACGGCGCCAAGCTTCATCGCGCGCACCGCGATCGGGATCTCGCCATGGCCGGTCATCACCACCACCGGCCAATCGACGTTGCGCTCGGCGAGCGCGGTCATGACGTGGAAGCCGTCCATCTGCGGCATCCGAAGATCGAGCAGGATGCAGCCGGGCTCGAGATCGGGCAAGGCGTCCAGGAAATCGACGCCGCTGCCATAAGGATGCGACCGGATCTCGGCGGCGCCGAGCATGAAGCTAAGCGACCGGCGGACGTCGCGGTCGTCGTCCACCACATAGACGTAATGGGACTTCAGCTTGTCGTCCTCGCTTGGATGTCGCGCCGTTCCCATATTCTGCTCAATGGTTCCAGAACGGCCAAAGTGCAACTGAATCTGGACTGGATCAGCCCGCCAAAGCCGCATGTGGCCGGATCTGGTCGATCGTGCATTGCGCGGGCGCCTTGTCCGGCCGCCAGCGCAGGAATCGGGTGCCGTGGCGGAAGCGGCCGCCGGTGACATGGTCGTAGGCGACCTCGGCGACAAGCTCGGGCCGGAGCGGCTCCCAGGCCGCGCTGCGCTCGCTGCTCCAGCGGCTCGGCCCGCCCGGCGCGTCGCCGGTGAAGCCCGGCGGCGCGATCAGCCGCTCGAGCCGCGCGGTCAAAGCGGGCTTCTGCGCGGCTGGAATCGCGGAGGTGAAGCCGACATGGTCGAGCCGGCCAGCTTCGTCGTAAAGGCCGAGCAGAAGCGAGCCGACCAGCCGCTCCCCGGTCCCGTAGCGAAAGCCGCCGACGACGCAGTCCGCGGTCCGGACCGGCTTGACCTTGCGCATCGCCCGCTCGCCGGGGCGATAGGGCTCATCGAGGCGCTTGGCGACGACGCCGTCGAGGTCGCCGCCCGCCCCCTTGAGCCAGGCCAGGGCGACCGGCCGGTCGCGGGTCGCCGGCGAAAGCGCCAGCCCGGCGCGGCCGGCCTCATGGTGAAAGGCCTCGAGCGCGGCGCGGCGGTCGCCGAGCGGCGCGGACCGGAGGCTCTTCGCGCCCAATTGGAGGCAGTCGAACAGCATCAGCCCGGCCGGGGTCAGCGCGGCGAGCTTGCGGATCCGGCTCTCGGCGGGATGGAGCCGCATCTGCAGCGCATCGAAGGAGAGCGCGCCGTCGCGGCGGATGATCAGCTCGCCGTCGAGGATCAGCCGCGACTCGGGCAGCGCGCGGACCAGATCGACCATCTCGGGGAAATAGCGGCCGAGCGGCCGGCCGGACTTGGACTGGAGCGCGACCTCCTCGCCGTCGCGGAAGATCAGGCAGCGAAAGCCGTCCCATTTGGGCTCGAACTGCCAGCCCTCGCCCTCCGGCAAAACGTCCACCGCCTTGGCCTCCATCGGCGGCAGCGGCGGGGCCGAATCGAGGCGCGCGAATCCCGTCATTCCCTGTTTCTCATTTCGTTGCAGAAGACGTCCGGCATTCGCCGCAGTTCCGCAACGTTTCGTCGACGAGTGATAAAAACCCTTAATGGTTAGCGGCGCACTATGCGGCGAATGACGGGCGTGCCGCGATGAGCCGAGTCGGATCGGCGCGTCAGTCCGTTGAGGCGAAAGCGGATTATATTTAGGGTCCAGGTCGGACCGGGGGAGGCTTTCCTAATGTTGTTGTCGCGTCGTCACATGATCCAGGCTGGAGCCGCCGGGGGCGCGCTCACCTTGCTGCCCTCCTCGTTGCTGGCCCAGGTCGCCGAGCCGGTGCTGCGCACCCGTCCCGATCGCGGCGCCGAGGATTATGGCTATCGCCCGCGCACCGTTCCGGCCACCGCGCGCGCCTCGGCCGACCCGGTCATCGACCGCCGCCTCCTCGCCCGCGCCCGCGCTTCGTTCGACCGCCACCGCAATTCGATCCGCGACATCGACGTCGTCGCCATCGTCGATTTCAGCAAGGCTTCGGCCGAATCGCGTTTCTATCTCCTCGACACCAATAGCGGCCGGGTCACCCGCCATCTCTGCGCCCACGGCCGCGGCTCCGATCCCGCCCATACCGGTTTCCTGCAGAGCTTCTCCAACCGCCCCGGCTCGGTCGCCACCTCGCAAGGCGCTTATGTGACCAGCGAATATTATCCGGGCCGCTACGGCCGCTCGATGCGCGTGCGCGGGCTCGATTACACCAATTCCAATGCCGAGGCGCGGGCGATCGTCGTCCACTCCGCCTGGTATGCCGAGCCCCAGGTCGCCGCCCTCCAGGGCCGCCTCGGCCGCAGCGAAGGCTGCTTCGCTCTGTCCTACCAGAGCCTCCAAGAAACCCTCGCCCGCCTGGGCCCCGGCCACTTCATCTACGCCGACCGGCTCGCCTGAGCGGGGACAGTTACTTTCACGCCCGGACGGGGACAGTTACTTTCACGCTCGCAAGCTGGATTCCAGCGCGGGCGGTGGGAAAGTAACTGTCCCCATTTGCGCTCGCGGGGCAAAGGGGACAGTTACTTTCCTGGCGTTCGTGCGGAAATCTCGCGCCGCGGCGCGTGAAAGTAACTGTCCCTACACCGCCGCCTCCGCCTTCACCTCGACCGGCTCGAGCGGCTTGACCGCGGGGCCGTGGATGACCGCGCCGTCGAGCGCGAAGCGCGAGCCATGGCAGGGGCAGTCCCAGGTCCGGTCGGTGCCGTTCCAGCCGACCAGGCAGCCCATATGGGTGCAGACCGCCGAGCAGGCGTGCAGCCGCCCCTCCGGATCGCGATAGCCGGCGACATTGTGGCCGTCGATCTTGAGGATCGCGGCCTCATCGCGTCCGAGCGCGTCGAATTCGTGCGGCTTGCGCGCGATATAGCCGCCGATGAGATGCGCGGCGACCTCGGCATTGCCTTTGACGAACTCGGCGGCGCCGGCGATCGGCTTGATCCGGGTGGCGTCGTAGAGCTTGAGCCAGTCATTCTCGCGGTCGGTGGCGAGATCCGCGATCAGCATCGCCGCGGCGGTGCCGTTGGTGATTCCCCAGGCGTTGAAGCCCGTCGCCACCAGATAGCCAGGCCGGATCGAGGAGGACCAGCCGACGAACGGGACCTGGTCGATCGGCCCGTAATCCTCGTTGGTCCAGCGATAGTCGGCGGTCACGCCGAACGTCTCGGCGGCGAAGGCCTCCAGCGCCGCCATATTGTCGCGCGCGGCCTCGGTGTCGCCGAGCTTGTGGTTCATGCCGGTGACGATCAGCCAGGTCTGCCCGGCCTCGTCGACATGGGCGCGGAACGATTTGTGCGGGGTCTCGGCATTGATGAACATGCCCTTCGGCGCCCGCCCCGCCTCGATGCGGCCCATCATCACCGGATCCATGCGCGGATGCGCCTCGGCGTAGAAGAGGCCGATCTGGCCGAGCGGCAAATGGGTCGCCATCACGACATGCTTCGCCCGGACCGTGCCGCCAGCGGTGGCGATCCGGTCCGGATCCCAGTCGACGACGCGCGAATTCTCGAAGACGTGGCAGCCGCCGCCGGGAATGGTCGCCGCCAGCCCCTTCACATATTTGACCGGGTGGAACTTGGCCTGGTTGTCCCATTTCATCGCGGCGCGCACCGCGAAGGGCAGGCCCGTCTCCTTGGTCAGCGAGGCGGGCAGGCCAAGCTCGCGGGCGAGCTTCACCTCGTCCTCGAGAGCGGAAACCTGGTCCTCGTCCTGCGTGAAGACGAAGGCCTCGGCGCTCTTGAGGTCGCAGTCGATCGCGTGCCCGGCGGCGAGCGTGCGAATCGCGGCGAGGCCGGCCTCGTTGGCCTCGGCATAGCGCCGCGCCCCGTCCTCGCCGAATTTGCGCTTGATCGTCGTCAGGGTGACATTGTGCTGCGAGGTGATCTTGGCGGTCGACTTGCCGGTGACCTCCTCGCCGACCTTGCGCGCTTCGACCAGAGCGACCTTGAGGCCGCGGTCCTTGAGCAGCCGCGCGGTGGTCGTGCCGACGATGCCGCCGCCGACGATCGCGACGTCGACCTCGATCTCGCCCAGGAGCTGCGGGAATCTCAGGGCCGGCGCGGTGTCGTTCCAGTAAGAGAGGTTGCGGGCCATGATGGCGCTCCTGCTGATCGATGAAGTCAGCCGGAGAACCCGCGGCGGAACGGGCCGTTCCGATGGCGATGGCTATCCTGGGTTAGAGAGGCGTCCGCTCACCCCGACCCGCTCATCCGGGATAACGAATGGGGACACGTACTTTTTCGCGAAAAAGTACGTGTCCCCTTTTCAGAAAGGGTGTGAGATCAGTTGATGCTGGCGGACTGCGTCGCTGCGGGCCCGGCGCGGTTGAGGGCCTGGCGGACCGGGGCGTCGCGGCCGTAAATGTCGCCATAGCTGACGATGTTGCCGTCGCCGGTGGTCACGGCCGTGAAATAGGCGATGTAGACCGGGATCGGCGCGGCGAGCCGGGTGGTCTGGTTGCGGCCCGTGCCGACGGCGCGGTCGATCGCGGCGCGGTTCCACTCGCCGGTCGGGGCGAGCAGCATGGCGGCGAAGTCGCGGACGTTCTGGGTGCGGATGCAGCCATGGCTGAACGCGCGCACCGGCCGGCCGAACAAGGATTGCGACGGTGTGTCGTGAAGGTAGATGGCATGCGGGTTGGGCATCTCGATCTTGACCCGGCCGAGCGCGTTGCGCGGGCCCGGCGGCTGGCGCACGCTGATCCCGCCGCCGGCGGTGCGGGTGACCTGATAGCCCGGGCCGAAACCGCCGCTCGACCGGATGATGCTCTGCGGCACGTTCCACCACGGGTTGATGGTGACGCCGGTGATGCTCGCGCTCAATTGCGGCGTCGGCGTCCGGCGCGCGCCGACCACGGTGCGATGGCGCGCGATGACCCGGCCGTCCTCGACCAGAGCGGCGGTGAAGGCGGGCACGTTGACGAGGACGTGGCGGGTGCCGAGGCTGCGCGGAAGCCAGCGCCAGCGCTCCAAATTGGTGCGGATGAGGTCGCGGCGCGCGGTCTCGCCCGCCGGGGTGGCGGCGAGCGCGCGCTTCAGCCCGGCATATTGCGGATGGGTGGGCAGCAGCCCGTCGAGCGCCTCGGCGACGCCGCCGTCGCGCTGCACCTGGGCCAGCAGCCGCTGCTGGCCGGCTGCGTCGAGGCCGACATCGGGCATGTGCCAATCGACCCGGCTGCGGCCGCGGACCGAGCCGCCGCTGAGATCGGCGGCGAGCTTCAGGAAGATCTGATTGGCGACCGGCGTGATCGCCGCTTCGTTGCGGGTCGCGATCGCGGTGGCGAGCCGGTCGGGCGAATAAGCGGCCGGGCTCAGCCCCTCGGCGCCGATCGCCTCGACATAAGCGAGCAGCTCGCGCGCGGCGTCGACGCGCCAGTTGACCGGGGCCGGCGGCGGGATCGGCGCCGGCTCGGCCGCGGCCTGCGCCTGATCGAGCGCGGCGGCCTGGATCGCCCCCGGCATGGTTGGAGAGGCCAAAAGGACGACGAGCGCACTGACGCGGAACGGTTTGATCATGGCCTGCTTCTACGCAAGCTCAATGCGCCGCGCTAGACGGATTAATACGCTGGGACGGGAAAATGGCGGCCCGGCCCGGGCCGGGCCGCCGTTCGATCGTTCAGGTGGTGGCGGGGCGGTTGACCCAGCCGAAGAAGGCCGCGACGACGGCGAGGGCCAAGTGCAGCCAGACGTTGTAGCCGCCGAGCACGAGATGGGCGATGCCATCGCCGAAACCGTCCCTGGTCTGCGGAATCAGGCCGAGGATGGCCAGCAGCGCGTAGAGCACCGCGACCACCTTGAAATAGCCGACAGCCCCGCTCGTCGAGCGCGACGCGGCAAGGCCCCAGAGACCGAAGAGGATGTGGACGATATTGTGCAGGGCGTTCACATGGAACATGCCGAACAGCATCCCCTCGCCGCTCATTCCCGAGCCCGACGAATGTTGCAGCAGGCTCGGGACGACCCCGAAGCCGAGGATGCCGACCGCCAGAAAGACGACGCCAAAAATCATTGCG
Organism: Allosphingosinicella sp.; assembly: GCA_035543935.1. GTDB lineage: Bacteria > Pseudomonadota > Alphaproteobacteria > Sphingomonadales > Sphingomonadaceae > Allosphingosinicella. Next base: position 48,403 of record DATKIV010000006.1, on the reverse strand, counting down.
AATGTACGCGTGCTCATCCCTGCTCTCCCTAGTCTGTTGTCTTCACGCAACGCGACGCAGACCCGAATCTAATAGACTAGGCCGAAGCAGGCTAGTCATTTCGTCCCCGTCAGGATGCCGCCGCGGGACCGGCCGGTCAGCGCGGCGGCGCTTCGTGGGCCACCCAGCCGAAAAAAGCGGCGGCGAGCGCGACCGCGCCGTGCAGCCAGACGTCCTTGGCGTAGAGCGGCACGAGATCGAACCCGGTCTGGGTCGCGGGCAGCAGGCCGGCGAGCGCCAGCGCCCCAAAGAGGATGGCGAGAATGCGCGCATAAGCGAGGGCGGCGCCGCGCCGGCGCGACGCGAGCAGGCCAGCCAGGCCGGAGAGCAGATGGAGGCCGCTGAGGATTGGATTGACCGGAAACAGCCCGAACAGCATGTCGTCGCCCGGCCCGAGCAGCCTCGGCGGCGGCGACCCGGCGGTAGCGGCGACGTTGCCGGCCAAAGCGGCGCCGGCCTCCGGATGGGCGAGGAAGGGGATGAAGCCGGCGACCCCGAGCGCGACGAAGACGAGGCCGAGGATCAGGGCGAAGCTGCGCGTGGTCATGGCGCGCTTTTCTATTGAGCCGCGCGGGATGGGGACAGTGGAAAAGGAAAGGGGACACGTACTTTTTCGCGAAAAAGTACGTGTCCCCTTTTCAGGCGGCGTCGGAGATGGTGGAGGGGGTTTCGAGCCCGGCGAGATAGACGGCGATCGCCTCGCCGTGCATCGCCGCCGCGTAGAGATGGCCCTGAAGCCCGTCGCAGCCGGCCTCGAGCGCGATCTGCTCCTCCTCGCGCGTGGCGATGCCTTCGGCGACCACCTCCAGGTCCATGGCGTGGCCGAGCGTCACCGCGGCGCGGATGATCGCCACGCTCTGGTCGCGCTCGGCGGTGTCGATGAACGAGCGGTCGAGCTTGATCTTGTCGACCGGGAAGCGGCGCAGCGAGCTCAGCGACGAATAGCCGGTGCCGAAATCGTCGAGCACGATTCGGAAGCCGTCGCGGCGCAGCTCCTGGATGGTCTGGCCGCACAGAGCGCCATGCTCGATGAACAGGCCCTCGGTGATCTCAAGCTCGAGCTGGGCCGGCACGACGCCCTCCTCCTCGGCGATCGCGCGCAGGGTGGTGGCGAAGCGGGGGGCGCGGAACTGGACCGGCGACAGGTTGACCGCGATCGACAGGTCCGGCCAGCGCCGCGCCATCTGACAGGCGGCGCGGAAGCTGTGCTGGCCGAGCTCGTCGATGACGCCGCATTCCTCGGCGATCGGGATGATCTCGCACGGGTTGATCTGCCCGAGCACGGGATGGGTCCAGCGCACCAGGCCCTCGAGCCCGGTGACCTTGCCGCGGCCGTCGAGGATCGGCTGGAAGTGGAGGTCGAGGCCGCGGCCCTCGCGCAGCTGGGTGCGCAGCGAAAGCTCGATCTGGTCGCGGCGCTGGACGTCGGCGTCCATCGCCTCGGTGAACAGGCGGAAGCAGTCGCGGCCCGCGGATTTGGCGCGGTACATGGTGATGTCGGCCTTGCGCAGCAGCTCGGACGCCTCGGAGACCTCCTTGCTGGCGAACACCGCGCCGATCGAAACTCCGACGCGGGCCTCGCGGTCGCCGATGATGAAGGGCTTGCGGATGACCTGGATGATGCGCTCGCACAGGCGGCGGACGTCGGCCTCGCCCTTCGGGCTGACCTGGACGATGGCGAATTCGTCGCCGCCGATGCGGGCGACGGTGTCGGTTTCGCGCAGCAGCGAGCGCAGCCGCTCGCCGACCTCCTGGACGAGCTTGTCGCCGGCATTGTGGCCGAGCGTGTCGTTGACCTGCTTGAAGCGGTCGAGATCGAGCATGAGCAAGGCGACCTGCTCGCCCGAGCGGCGGTAGCGGGTCAGCGCCTGGGAGAGGCGGTCCTCGAGCAAGGCGCGGTTGGCGAGGCCGGTGAGCTGGTCGTGCAGCGCCTGGTGCTGGGCATTGGCCTCGCGCGCCTCGAGCTCCTCGACGAGGTTGACCAGCGACTTGTAGAGGAAGGACATGACGAGGATCACCGCCACGGCCGAGGTGAGCGCGATCGGCCAGATCGAGCCGAACAGCTCGAAGCGGGACCCGTTGGCGTCCTTCACGATGCTGACGGTGGCGAAATTCGTCAGGACCAGGGTCGCCACGGCCGCAGAAACGATCGGTGGACCGATTTTGCGCGAATATCTCAACTAGCATCTCCCCGCGAGGAGGTGGAAATACCAGTGGAGCGGTTAATAAATTGCTGAGCCTGACCTGCGAGTGAAGAATTAACCGTCAGGGCGCCGCTTCGGCTTCCGGGATCGCGAAGTCCACGCCCTGCGCCAGCGGCAGCTCGCGGCTGTAATTGATCGTGTTGGTGGCGCGGCGCATATAAGCGCGCCAGCTGTCCGAGCCGCTCTCCCGGCCGCCGCCCGTCTCCTTCTCGCCGCCGAACGCGCCGCCGATCTCGGCGCCCGACGGGCCGATATTGACGTTGGCGATGCCGCAGTCCGAGCCGGCCGCGGAGAGGAAGGTCTCGGCCTCGCGCAAATCGGTGGTGAAGATCGACGAGGCGAGGCCCTGCGGCACCGCATTCTGCAAGGCGATCGCCTCGTCGAGGCCGGAATAGCGAAGGACGTAGAGGATCGGGGCGAACGTCTCCTTGACCATCACCGCGCTCTGCTCCGGCATCTCGACCAAAGCCGGGCGGACGTAGCAGCCCTCGACCGGCACGCCGCCGGAGACGATGCCGCTTTGCCCCCGCGCCTCGTCGAGCGCCGCCTGCATCCCCGCGACCGCGGCCTCGTCGATCAGCGGCCCGACCAGGGTCCCGGCTTCGAGCGGGTCGCCGACCCTGGCGCTCGCCCAGATCTGCTTCAGCCGCGGCACCAGCGTGTCGTAAAGGCTCTCGTGGACGATCAGCCGCCTGAGGCTGGTGCAACGCTGGCCCGCAGTGCCCATCGCCGCGAAGGCGATCGCCCGCTCGGCGAGGCCGAGGTCGGCGGACGAAGCGACGATCGTCGCATTGTTGCCGCCGAGCTCGAGCAAGGAGCGCCCGAACCGCGCCGCGACGCGGGGCCCGAGCGCGCGGCCCATCGCCGTCGAGCCGGTCGCCGAAACCAGCGGCACGCGGGGATCGTCGGCCAACGCCTCGCCGACGTCGCGCCCGCCCTGGACGACCTCGAGCAGGCCGGCCGGCGCGTCGCCGAACCGCTCCACCGCCAACGCGAACAGCCCGGCCACCCGCTCCGCGCAGAGCGGCGTCTTCTCGGACGGCTTCCAGACCACGGCGTCGCCGCACACATAAGCGAGGCAGGCATTCCACGCCCAGACCGCGACCGGGAAGTTGAAGGCGGAGATGACCCCGACCACGCCAAGCGGATGCCAGGTCTCCATCATCCGGTGGCCCGGCCGCTCGGTGGCGATGGTGAGGCCGTAGAGCTGGCGGGAAAGGCCGACCGCGAAATCGCAAATGTCGATCATCTCCTGAACCTCGCCGAGCCCTTCGGAGAGGATCTTGCCGCATTCCCGGCTGACCAGCCGGCCGAGCGCGTCCTTCTCCTCGCGCAGCGCCTCGCCGAACAGCCGCACCAGCTGGCCCCGGCGCGGCGGCGGCACCATCCGCCAGGCGCGGAAGGCCTGGTCCGCGCGGCCGATCGCTGCGGCGACGGCGGCCGCGTCCGCGATCTCGACCGACCCGAGCAGGCTGCCGTCGATCGGCGAGATGGAGTCCAGCTTCGTCATTGCAGTCGCTCCCTCAACGCCTCCGCGGCCGCGGGATTGCGGACCTTGTCGCCGCTGATGAAGAAGGCGAAGACCGCGCGCGGCGTCGCGGGCGCCTTGGCGTTGCTCACATAATCGAGTCCGTCCGGGCTCTCGCCCTTCGCCCAGCCGCGCGCCACCTCGGCCCAGCGATCGAGCGCGGCGGCGCCGTAGCCGGCCGGCTCGGCCTCTTTGGCCCGCTGCAGCCGCGCATAGACGAAGTCAGCGGTGAGATCGGCGATCTCCGGATAGGTCTCGTGATCGGCGAAGACGACCGCGACCTGCGAGGCGCGGGCCAGAGCGACGAACTCCCGGCAGCGGAAGCTTTCATGCCTGACCTCGAGCGCGTGCCGCAGGGCGATCCCGTCGCGGCTGGTCGGCAGCAGCATCAGGAAGGCGCGAAGCTCGTCGGCGTCGAACTTCTTGGTCGGCGCCAATTGCCATAATATCGGCCCCAATTTGTCGCCCAGCTCGGTGAAGCCCTGCGCGCAGAATTTGCCGATCGATTCCGCCGCCTCGCCAAGCTGTTTGCGGTTGGTGCAGAAACGCGACGCCTTCAGCGCGAATTTGAAGCCCTCCGGTACGCTCTTCGCCCATTTCGCGAAGGTCGCCGGGGTCATCGAGCCGTAATAGGTCGCATTGACCTCGGTCGCGCCCAGCCGCGTGCCGAGATGCTCGAGCTGCTTCGCCTTGGCGAGGCCGGCGGGATAGAAGGTCCCGCGCCAGGGATCGAAATCCCAGCCGCCAATGCCGACATGAATCCTCGCTGCCATGGCGCCTCCTTAAGAGCTTCACGGCGAGTCGCCTAGTGAAGCGGCGCGGCGGGCGAAGGGGACACGTACTTTTTCGCGAAAAAGTACGTGTCCCCTTTTTCGCCCCGCGCTAGGTACGCGGCATGAAGGACGTACTCCTGGTCGGCGGCGGCAAGATCGGCGCCATGATCACCGAATTGTTGGCGACCAGCGGCGACTATCGGGTGACCGTAGCCGACCATGCGGCGGCGGCGCTGGCGAAGGTGGCGGCGCGCGACGCCGTCGGCACGCTCGAGCTCGATGTGACGGACGCCGCCGCGCTCGGCGACGCGCTCGCCGGCAAGTTCGCAGTGCTTTCGGCCGTGCCCTTCTCGGTCACCCGGCACGTGGCCGACGGCGCGGTCGCGGCCGGAGTCCATTATTTCGACCTCACCGAAGATGTCGAGACGACCCGCCATGTCAAAGGGCTGGCGGCAAAGGCCGCCTCCGTGCTGATGCCGCAATGCGGTCTTGCGCCGGGCTTCATCTCGATCGTCGGCGCCGATGTGGCGAAGCGGTTCGACGAGGTGGAGGAGCTGCGCCTGCGCGTCGGCGCGCTCACCGAATTCCCGACCAACGGCCTCAAATACAATCTCACCTGGTCGACGGCGGGGCTGGTGCACGAATATCTGCAGGGCTGCGAAGCCATCGTCGAGGGGGAGCTGCGCGAGCTCGATCCGCTCGAAGGCTATGAAACCTTCTCCCTCGACGGCATCGACTATGAAGCGTTCAACACTTCGGGCGGCCTCGGCACCCTGTGCGGAAGGCTCGCGGCCAGGAACGCCAACTACAAGACCGTGCGCTATCCAGGCCATTGCGAGATATTGAAGCTGCTGATCCGGGATCTGGGCCTCGGCAGGAGGCCCGAGCTTTTGGTCGAGATTTTCGACGAGGCGCTGCCGCTGGCCTATCAGGACGTCGTCCTCATCTTCGTCACCGCCATCGGCCGGATCGGCGGCGAGCGGCGGCAGGAGAGCTACGCGCACAAAGTCTATTCACGCGTCGACGATGCCGGCAGGCGCTGGAGCGCGATCCAGATCACGACCGCCTCGGCGATCTGCGCGGTGCTCGATCTGGTGCGCGAGGGCCGGTTGCCGCAGGCCGGCCTCATCCATCACGACGAGGTCGATTTCGACCTGTTCACCGGCAATCGCTTCGGCAGGAATTACGCCTGACGCACTAGATTTATTCCTGTTCGAATTGAGACATCCGTCATTCCAGCGAAAGCTGGAATCTCTTCCTTCCAGCGCTTTGAAGAAGCGAGATTCCAGCTTTCGCTGGAATGACGATGCAATTTAGACCGGACAGACTCTAGGATCGTCCCTGCCTGCACCATTTCTGCACCGCATCAATGTCGCCCCTCCTTCACGCGCGGACCATGGGTCGACGCGGCCCTGCCAAAGCCGTCCGACCGAAGTTCATCGGGGACCAGGACATGGCCGACGCACCAGGCAAGGGCAGCTTCCTTTTCAAGCTCGGCATTGCGCTCGCGGCGGCGACGGCGGCCGATTGGCTCTTCGTCCTCCAGCGCGGGGGATCGACGATCGGATATTTCGCGCTGGCGCTGCTGGCGCTGGCCGTCGCGTCCAGCCTGGCCGCGCGCAAGCGCCGGGCGTCGCGCGTGGCGCTGGCCGTAGCGGCCTTGTTCGCGCTCATCCTGGTCCTGGACCCGGGCCCGCTCGCGCTCTTTCTCTACTGGACCGCGCTGACGCTGGCCATGCTGATCCCGCGCACCGCGCACTTCGACGACGGCTGGCGCTGGGCGCTGCGGCTGGTCCTTCACGGCGCCTTCAGCCCCTTCGGCCTCGCGCGCGACACTTGGCTCGCCGCCGCCGCCCGGCGGCGCCGCGGCCCAAGCGGGGTGCACCGCAAGGCGCTGGTGCTGGTCCTGCCGCTGCTCGGCACCATCATCTTCGTCCTGCTCTTCGCCGCCGCCAACCCGCTGATCGAGCAGGCGCTCCAGCGCATCCAGCTCTCGCCGCGGTTCAGCGAGGAGGATTTTGCCTACATCATCTTCTGGCTGTTCATGCTGGTCATGGTCTGGACCCTGGTTCGGCCGCCGCGGGTACGGCTGGGGCCGGCCGGCCCCGGCCTCGACCCGGATCTCGCTCTGCCCGGCGCGACCCCGGACTCGGTTCTACTTTCGCTCGCCGCCTTCAACCTCGTCTTCGCGCTGCAGAACGGCCTCGATCTCGCCTTCCTGTGGAGCGGCGCGCGGCTGCCGGCGGGGATGACGCTCGCCGAATATGCCCATCGCGGCGCTTATCCCCTGATCGTCACCGCGTTGCTCGCCGGCCTGTTCGTGCTGGCCACGCTCCGGCCGGGCTCGGCGACCGCGCAATCGCGCCCGATCCGGCTGCTGGTGACCTTGTGGATCGCGCAGAATCTGCTGCTCGTCGCTTCGACGATGCTGCGCACCCTCGATTATATCGAGGCCTATTCGCTGACCGAGCTGCGCATCGCCGCTCTGGTCTGGATGGGCCTCGTCGCGATCGGCCTTGCCTTGATCTGCTATCGGCTGCTGCGCGGCAGGAGCGGCGCCTGGCTGATCAACGCCAATCTCCTGGCCGCGATCCTCGTGCTGACCGCCTGCGCCACGGTCGATTTCGGCCGCACCGCGGCGGCCTGGAACGTCCGCCACGCCCGCGAGGTCGGTGGCCGCGGCGCCCCTCTCGACCTCTGCTATCTGCACCGGCTCGGCCCGTCCGCTTTGCTCCCCTTGATCGAGCTGGAAAGCCGGCCGCTGCCGACCGAGCTTCGCGAACGCGTCGCCTGGCTGCGCGGCCGCGCGATGGCGAACCTCGCCGAGCGGCAGGCCGACTGGCACGGCTGGACCTGGCGGGGCGCCGGCCGCCTCGCCGCCGCGACCGTGCTGGTCGAGGAGCGCCAGCTGCCGAGCATCGGCGGCAACCGGCTCTGCGACGGACGCCCGATTCCGCCCTCGTCACCGCCGCCGCCCGGGTCCGAGCCTTTGACATCGCCCGCCGCGGAGTGACAGACATGGCGCCGATGAGCCACCGCATCCTGATCGTCGACGACGACCCCCATATCCGCCAGGTGCTGAGCTATGCCCTCGGCAAGGCCGGGATGCAGATCGTCGAAGCGGGCGACGGCGAAAGCGCATTGGCCGCGGTCGCGGCGCATCGGCCCGACCTCGTCGTTCTCGACATCAACATGCCGCGGATGAACGGGCTCGATGTCTGCCGCAAGCTGCGCGCCGGCGACGACGTGCCGATCCTGTTCCTCTCCTCGCGCGACGACGAGATCGACCGCGTGCTCGGGCTGGAGCTCGGCGGCGACGATTATGTCGTCAAGCCGTTCAGCCCGCGCGAAGTGGTGGCGCGGGTCGGCGCGATCCTCAAGCGCGGCCGCGCGGCCGGCGAAAAGGAGCCGCAGCGCCCGATCAGCCATAGTCGGCTCCGCCTCGACCCGGTCTCCTGGGAGGCGCATTGGGACGATGTCGCGGTGCCGGTGACGGTGACCGAATTCCAGCTGCTGCTGCTGCTCGCAGGCCGACCCGAGAGGGTCTTTACCCGCGACGCGATCATCGACGGGCTGCACGGCCCCGGCTTCGCCGTCACCGACCGCACCATCGACAGCCATATCCGCAACCTCAGGCACAAATTCGCAAGCGTGGGCGCCGCCGACCTGATCGAGACGCGGGCCGGCATCGGCTACCGGATCGGGCCCTGCCAAAGCGGGCCGGCTTGATCGGCGCGGCCAAGGCGCTCGCCAAGCGCTTCTGGCCGTCGCTCAGGCTGCGCACGATCCTCTTTGCGACCTTGCTGTTCGTCGCCGCTCTGCCGGGCTTCGGCGCGGTCTTCCTGCGCGTCTACGAGAACAGCGTGGTGCGGCAGACCGAAGCCGAGCTCAATGCGCAGGGCGCGGTGCTGGCGAGCGCCTATCGCGCTTTCTGGAACGGCGACCGCGGGGACGCCGAGCCCCTGCCCGACGCTTCGCCCGAACGGCCGACCATCGACCTCAGCATCATGCCGGTGCTGCCGGCGCAGCCAGGCGCCGAGCCGCGCCCCGGCGCCATCGAGCCAAGGGCGCGCGCGGTCGCGGCCATGCTCCAGCCGATCGCCGCCGACAGCGCGCGCACCACTTTGGCCGCGATCCGCATCCTCGACCGCAGCGGCCGGGTGCTGATCGGCCGCGACGACGTCGGCCGCAGCTACGCCCGCCTGCCCGAGGTGCGCGCCGCGCTGGCGGGCGGCGGCGTACAGACCGTATTGCGCCGGCGCGACGATTACGAGGCCCGCTACTGGCTCGAATTCTTGAGCCGCGCCTCCGCGATAAGGGTTCACCAGGCGCGGCCGGTGGTCGTCGGCGGCGAGGTGGTCGGGATCGTCATGCTGTCGCGCTCGCCGCGCGGGCTGTTCGTCGGCATCTATCAGGACCGCGGCAAGATCGCGCTCGGCATCGGCCTCATCTTCACCATGCTGCTCATCCTCGCCGGCCTGCTCTCGCGCGGCATCGCCCGGCCGATCGAGGCGCTCGGCAAGGCCACGCAGGATGTCGCGCGCGGACCGGTGACCATTCCCGACACGCCGGTCACGGCGGCGATCGAGATCCGCGCCCTTTATGAGAATTTCGGCCTGATGGCGGCGCGGATCGACCGGCGCTCGCGCTATCTGCGCGATTTCGCCGCCGCGGTGAGCCACGAATTCAAGACGCCGATCGCCGGCATACGCGGCGCGCTCGAATTGCTCGAGGACCATGACGAGGCGATGAGCCCGGACGAGCGCCGCCGCTTCCTCGCCAACGCGACCGCCGATGCCGATCGCCTGTCGCTGCTGCTCGAACGATTGCTGCATCTGGCCCGGGCCGACATGGCGGTCGCGCCGGACGATGCCGCGGTGCCGGTCGAGGGCCCGCTCCGCGCCGTCGCCGACGCCATGCGCGGGCCCGATTTCGCGATCAGCCTCGATGCCGAACCGGGGCTGCCGCCGGCCGCCGCCGCGGCCGAGCTGATCGAGGCGGTGCTGCAGATCCTGGTCGAGAACAGCCGCCAGGCGGGCGCCGCCGCCGTCGCGATCGCGGCGCGGGGCCGCGACGGCCGCATCCTCGTCAGCGTCCGCGACGACGGCGCCGGCGTGCCCGAAGGCGATCGCGAACAGGTGTTCGAGCCCTTCCACACCGGCCGCCGCGAGCAGGGCGGCTCGGGCCTCGGCCTCTCCATCGCCCGCTCGCTGCTCGCCTCGTGCGGCGGCACGATCGCCAATCTGCCGGCCGCGCGCGGCGCCTGCTTCGAGGTGGACCTGCCCGCCGCTAATGGTCCGGCTTGATCGCGTCGCCCAGCGCAGCCAGATCGTCGAGCGCCAAAGCCGTGACCTTGCGAAGCTGCTTGCCGGCCTCGGCGATGCGCTTGACCTCCTGGTCCGCCTGGCCGCGCGCCGCCTCCAGCCGCTCCGCGAAATCGGGGCGGGCGGCGAGCAGCGCCGTCGCCGTCGCTTCCGATTTCAGCTCCTTCGCGGAGCGCTTGGCGCTGCTGAGCGCCGCGTCCAGCGCCCGGCCGCCAAGCTCGGCCAGCGCCTGCGTCCGGCCGCGGGCTAGGCCGATCGCCGTCGCCGGCGAATCCTTGCCCCCGTCGGTCGGCGCGGGCGCCGGCGGCGTTGGCGGGCCGCCCTCCTCGTTCTTGGCGGCGAGGTCGCGGACCCTGGGCACGATCAAGGTCATTCCGGCCTTGATTCCGCCCTCCTTCGCCAGCTCCGGATTGGCGCGCAGCAGCGCCGCCTCCGCGCGCCCTTGCAGCGCGGCCGAGCCTTTGGTGTCGAACAAGGCCTTGGCCAGCCCGGCGACGGTGCGCTGGCGGCCGATTTTGGTGATGCGGACCGGCATGTCGGCTCTCCTTATTGCGCGATCACGTTGAGGGGGATGAAGGCGGCCGGCGGACTGCCATTGTTCAGCACGATCTTGCCGGAGCTGAGATTGCCGATGATCGTCGCCATCGGCTTGTCGGCGCCGCCAGCGCACCACAAATGCATCGCGTCGGCATCGCCGGTCCGCCGCACGACATTGTTGGCGACAACGAGCCGCGGCGCCCGGATCTGGACGATCGACTTGGGCCGGCCGCCGGTGCGCAAGGTGCACTGATTGTCGCTGAAGCTGCAGGCGCCGACCGCCTTGCCATCGAGTCCCAGTTCGATCTCGACCAGGTTGAGCTCCGAGCGCTGGTGCGCATCGGTAATCAGATTGCCGGAGAGGCGAACCTGGGCTTCGCGCAGAGGCGCCATCGCCACCATGAAACGCGCGCCGAGCGCGTAGATCGTCTCGCCCCGGGCGAAGAAGGCGGCGCCGCGCGTGTCCTCGCCCCTGGCGCGCCTGGTGGCGACGCCGGGGGTCAGCGCCGGCTCGCCGATCTGGATCGCGCACCAGCTCGCCGGATCGCCGTTCACCATCTCGCGCATGTCGGCGATCCGGTTGCCGCTGATCGCGCAGGCGAGCAACGGCCCGGTGAGCCGCACGCCGACCAGCTCGAGCGCTCCCACATAGCCGATCTCGGTGATGACATTATGGGAGAAATCGAGCGTCGGAACGCCGTCCATGTCGAAGCCGACAAAGAAGCCGCCGCGCGTGCCGCCAAGGCCGATGCGACGGACGCTGTTGCCGATCACCCGCGCCTCGGTGACGCCCGCGAGCCGCACCGCCACGCCCGCCTGCTCCGAACGCCGCGTCGCCACCCGCTCGATGACATTGTTGTCCAGCGAGAGCGTCTTCACGCGGCCTTCGGGGGCCATGGTTATCCCGCCGCTCCGGCAATCGCGGATCATGTTCTGCTTGACCAAGAGGCAATCCTGCGGCGCCTCGATGCTGAGCCCGAAGCCGCCGACATTGCCGATCCGGTTGCCGATGATGTGCACGGAAGGAAGCGACACGGGCATGAACCCGTCGACCAGCCGGATGCAGCTGCCGCCGGCCTGGTCGGGATTCTCGGAATCGGGCGCGCTGATGTCGTTGTCGAGCACCCGCAAATTGGGCACGCCCGAGACGATGCCGTCGCCGGTTTCGGAAAGACCGATCACATTGGCGCGGACCGTCAGCGGGGAGGTGCTCCAGCTTTCCTCGCTGTCGCCGCCGCCCGCCGGGCTGCCCGTCCCGCCAACCATCGTGCCGGCGCCCGTGGCGACCACGGCCGCAACGCCGGCGAAGATGCCATTGTCGGCGATCGAGGTCGCGCCGAGATGGAGCACGGTGCCGTCGAGCATGATCCCGCGCCGCTGGGCGAACAGCAGGTTGCGCGTCACATGCGTCTCGAAGAGGCCGCAATAAGCGAGGCTGTCCTCCGCACCTTGCCGCGGCAGCGCGCGGATCGCGTCCGGCGCGATGACCAGATTGTCGTCGAGGCCGAGGCCGAGGTGGAGGCCGTCGAGCGCGATGCCGATCGCCTCGCCTCCCTGCGGCGCGTAGACCAGGGCCGCGACATGGTTGACGTCGACCAGCCAGTTGGTGCGCAGGTGGATCGCCGAGGCTCCGCCGGACGATTCCAGCGCCACGACGATCACGCTCAAATCGCTGATGCGGACGTTGTTGGAGCCCCTCACCCGGATGGCGCCGCCGGCGCCCGCATAAACGAGCAGGCTGCCGGGTCCGTGCCCGCGCAGCCGGACCGAGGTGCGGTCGGCGATCTCGACCGGCGTCTCGCCGAGCAGGAATTCGCCCGGGCCGAGGCAGATCGTGCCGCCCTCGGGGGGCAGCTGGCCGATCGCGGTCTGGATGGTGAGCGCGCCGCTATTATGGCCTTCGGCGCTGACGCAGATTGTGCAGCCGCAATCCTCCCCGCCGAACGCGGGCGGCCAGAAGATGCGGCAGTCGCCGACCGTTCCCGGCAAGGTGATCATCGCCAGCCGGGCATGATGATGGTGGATTCCGATCGGCCGCGCATCCTCGAGGATCTCGATCTGCGCGCCTTCGGTGCGCGCCGCGAACGCCCAATGGTCGAGCGCGCGCAGATTGCCCGACGGATCGACCGCGAAGGAAACGGTGATGCCCGCTTCGAGCACGATCGGCGACCCGTCGGCGGGCACCGGGATGAGGCCGTCGGAGCCGACCGCGTCGAGATCCTCCCAGGTCGTCCCGTCCGGCTTCAGCACCAGCCCGGACTGGTCCCATTTGATCACGCGGCTGTGGCGCGCGGCCGCGGTGTCGGCGCCGCCGCCGGGGATGAGGTCGGCGGTCAGCGCGGCGTTCAGCGTCAGCGTGTTGCTGTCCTCATCGACCGCGGTGAGCCGGCGGATGTCGCCCGACTTGCCGGCGAACTCGCGACGGTCATCGGTGATCTCGACCCAGTCGCCGGTGCGGAAGCGGAGCAGCGAATCGCGGCCGATGCGGCGGACCTCGAGCCGGTCGCCATTGTCGACGGCCTCGATGGTGGCGCCGACGGACGCATTGTCGCGGGACCATTTGAACCGCGCCGTGCCGAGCGCGCCGCCGCTATGGATCTCGACGCGGTAGAGCTGGTTCTCGAGGCCGCGATAGCCGCCGCCCGGCGGGATCAGGCAGGGCTCGTCCGGATCCTCGAACTCGATCGTGGCGGTGGTGAGCCGGGAGGGCGACGGCGCGATCAGCGCGTCCCAGGCGGCGAGGTCGGAGGCGCAGGTCGCGCCCGCGCCGACATTCTCCAGCAGCCGCACCTGCCACACCGTCTGCCAGCGCGTCGCCGTGTCGATGCCGCCGAGCGCCGGCTCGAGCAGGCGCGGGTCCTTGAGCGGCGTCACCTCGCGGCGCCAGACGTCGAGATAGACAAGGTGCGGCCCGCCGATCGCCGGCAGCGCCGGCGGCACCGGCAGATAGGGCTGCGCGGCATAATCGACGAAATCATTGGCTTCGGCCGAAATGGATTCGTCGAGGACGCCGGCGGGCTCGCCGTCCACGTCGCGGGACCGGTCGAAAACCGGCGCGGCGCCGGCGCCGATGCGACCGTGATTCTCGGCCAGCAGGCCGTGGACGTACATGCGCCCTCGGCCGATGGTCAGCTTCGGGCCGGCGGCGAGCTTGACCTCGAACCCGGTCGGGGTCTCCAGCGGCACGACGGCGCGGCCGATCGTGTCGACCGTCTGCACCCTGAGCCGACGCTCGATGATGGCGACGAGCTCGTTCCAGTCGGCATCCAGCGTCGGATGCCCCTGCTGCAACAGGACGCCCGCATAGTCGCGCAGGGCATCGAAGCTGCTCCGGCTATAATCACCACCCATTTCACCGCTCCCCTTCAGGTCTCGAAGAACAGGCCCGCCTCCAGGGCAAAACGCAGATATTCGTCGAGGCGTATGTTCAGATTGGCCTCACGCTGCGGCGCGAACAGCAGGTGAAAGCCTCCCATTTCGGATTCGTCCGAGGCACCGGCCCGGATTTCGTGCGGCGTGCTGCGCCGAAGCTGGGCGTAGGCCGGGCGGCCGTAGCGCCGGGACGTGAAGCCGGGCACGATCCGCCGCGTCGCGCGCGCCTGGATCGCCTGGCGCTCGGCCGCCGGCACCGGCCCGCCGAGCTCCTTGGCGCGGGCGGCGATCGCGGTGTCGATGGCGAGCTGGGGCTGGCAACGGTAACGGCGCGGCGTGATCGAGCCCTGCGGCACATAGGAGAAACGCATGCAGCCGACCTGGCGCCGTTCGGCCCGGACCGGGGCGGGCCAGGTATCGCCAGGGGCGAGGCTGGCGAAGAGGATGCTGTCGGACACGAGATCGAACCGCTCGGCCATGATCTTGCCGAAGATCGTGACGGCGCGCAGAGTCAGCGGGCCGCCGAAATCCGCCCCGGCCGGATCGGCATAAGCGACGCCGGACGCGCTTTGCGCCGGATCGGCGGCGGCGGCGTCGACGATCGAATCGTCGATCGTGGCGGTGACGTCGCGCGCCACGCCGAGCGGGCCGGCGATGCAGCCGGCCATCTCCAGCACGAGCCCCGGAAGCGACGCTTCGATCGACAGCGCGCCCGGCTGCGCCGGCTGCCCCTCGGCGTCGAGCGAGCGGCCGGGAACCAGCGTGCAATGCCGCAGCGTCAGCGACTTGAGCGCGTTGACGCCGTCGTCCGGGACCACCACGGGCCGACCGGAAATCAGCAGTCCGTCCAGCGTCACCCGAGTCTCGCGATGGCCGTCCGCGTCGGCGGCGCCGGTGATGAGGAGGTCGCCGGTGAGCGCGAGGTGCGGGTTGAAGCCGTCGGCGGCGCGCAGCTCGATCGCCGCGTCGGCGCCGACCGCGATCGTCACCGTCTCCTCGTAGCGGCCATTGTCGACGATCTCGACGATGCCGCCGGCGGCGGGAAGCGCGTCCAGCGCCGCCTGGACGGTGGCATGGTCGGTCGGTACGCGCAGCCTGATCTGGCCGGTCGCAAGCGCGGCGAAGGCCGCGGCGCGCGGATAGGGGCCGCCGCCGATCGGCGCGCTGAAGCCGTAATGGAAAGAAACGGTGACGTCGCCGATCCGGTCCGGGGGCAGCGCGATGCGCCCGAGCACCGGGTCGATCGCCACCTTCTCGCCCGCGGCCGGCATGTGCGCCCAGCCGCCGATCATGTCCGAAAGATCGCAGGATTCGACCTCGTCCGCGCTGAGCTCGACCCCGTCGATCGCGACGAGGAGGCTCTGGAGGACATCCTTGGCGTTGCGCCCATAAAGGGCCCGGGGCGGCGCCGCGCCGTCCTCGCCGAGCAGATCGGCGTGAAGGATCCGCCGCGCGATCGGCGCCGCGACGTTCAGCGGCGTCGCGATATGAGTGATGCGCTCTTCATCGACCGGATTGGTGAACAAGGGCAAAGGCGCGCCGAGCGGGCTGAACAAGACGCGCGTCGCGTCGAGCGCGACGGCGGGCGAGGCGGCCCGGTCGAAGGAGTCGATCGTCCACAAATGGATGCCGACATTGGGGAAGTTGTGGCGGCCGCCGGCGCGCGCGATCGAGCGCATGTCGGCCAGCCGGGTGAACGGATCGAAGGCGCCGCCGATCGCCTCGAGCCCGCGCCAGTCGCGCAGATCGGGCGCGAAATGGTGGGCCGGGCGGATGTGGTTCATGCGCTGGCTGGTGGCGGTGAGCAGGAAATATTCGACCGCCCGGGCCGGCCAGCCGGTGACGTCGCGCGCCAGCTGCTCGAGCACCGAGGCGGTGCCGAGCCGGCGGCGATAGCCGATCGTGTTGGCGACCTCCGCCCGCGGCGAGCCCATGCCGCCGACGCCGTGCAGCGGCCGGTAGCCGATCAGGCCGCCAATATAGGGGGCGACCCAATCGGAGCAGGTCTCGATGAACTGGTCGTCGTAGAGCTGCTCGATGCTCTCCTCGACCACCGCCGCCTGCTCCGCGATCACGGCGATCAGCTCGCGCAGCGGATAGCCTTCCTCCGCATCGCGCGACCGGTAAATGGCCGGAAGCAGGGCATAGAGGGCTTCGGCCGACATCCTCATGCCATCGCCTCCAGCAAGAGCGGCGCGGGATCGAGGGTCAGGATCTCGGCGGCGAGCAGCGTGCCGTCGGCGGCGAGCCTGACGGGCTGCGCGGTGAGCCTGGCGTGGAGCGTCTTCGCCGACGACGGCGGCTTGGTGCGGTAGAGCAGGTCGAGATCGACGGCGACGATGCCGGGAACCGAATGGATGGCGGCGATGACCTCGCTCGCCGCGACCAGGCGGGCGAAGCCGCGCCTCTCGAAGCCGTAGGCGTCGCGAAGCGTCGTTTCGACCGCGGCCAATACGAGGTCCGGCAGATGATCGGGGTCGAGCTTCAGGCTCGCCTTGAGCTTGAAGGTGGCGGCCGCGTAGGATTTGACCGTGATGCGGACGAACGGGTCGCCGAGGCTGCGCAAAGCCGCGGTGAGATTGTCGAAGACGTCGCCGGTCGATGGATCGATCGCCTCGCCGCCGGGTCCGGCCACGGTAACGACGATGCGGCGCGCCTCGCCGTCCCAGACCCAGTCCGCCCGCGCCTTGGCGATGCCGGCGAAGCCGCGCGCGAAATCCTCGTAATTGCGAAGCGACACCACCCGCCCCAGCGTCAGCGTCGTCACCGGCGCGTTCGACCGGACCGCAGCGAGCGTCTCGGCGTCCTGGCCGCCGGCGGCGGAGAGCGGGTTCAAGACCTCGCGCAGGCCGAGCGGCCGGTCGATCGCCGTGGTCAGCGTGTTCGGCCCCACCGACCCCGCCACGCCGAGCCCCTTGCGGTATTTGGCGACGATATTGTTGCGCCCGGTGCCGGGCCTGGCGCCGGTGCGGCCGTCGCCGAACTGGACGGCGGTCTTGCCGTCATCGCCCAAGCGGGTCTCGTAAACCTGGTCGGCGGGGCCGGCGCCGTACAGGGTCGGCACTTCGTGCCAGAGCAGATCGTTCACCCTGACCTGCAGCGTCGAGGCCGATCCGGTCTCGCTGGCGGCGGAGACGTGGGTCAGCGGAATCTGCTTGAGGGTGAAGCTTTGGAAGCGGCGGCTCGCATCGCCGTCGCCGAGGATCTCCTGGGTCGACTCGCCATTGGTCGCGGCGGCGACATTGGCGTGGACCAGCGTCGAGCCGCGGTCGAACGCGGCCGCGAGCGATCCGCTCAGGCGCAGCGCGGAATGGGTCTCGTCGGCCGGCTCGACGATTTCCAGCGTCGCCGTTTCCGCGATGATTTCGGCCGTTTCATCCGCGGCGACATAAGCGAAAGCGGTGGCGTGCGCCGCAAGCGCGCCTTCGACGCCGCCGTCGGTGCGCAGGCGCCAGCTGAGCGTCGAGGAGCCCTCGGAGACCGGCACCGGCTCGGCCAGCAGGGTCAGCCGGGCGCCGCGCTCCAGCAGCAGGTCGTCGATATCGGCCGCGTCCGGGATCAGTTCGAGCCCGTCGGCGCGCGCCAGGACCTGCGCGCGGCGGCCGCGGACGATGAGCCGGCGCCCCTCGGCCAGATCCTCGACAAGACCGGAGAGCTCGATCTCGTCGCCCATCACCGGATCGACGATCGGCGTGTCGGCGAAATCCAGCGCCTCGCTGGCGCCATAGACCGAGGTCTTGCGGTAATTGCCGCCCGAAAACTGGCTTAGATTCTCGTTAGTGTCGAGCGACAGGCGGGTGACGCGCCCGCTGACGCCATAGTCGGCACGGCCATCCTCCACCGCTTCGGTGATGCGGTAGACCTCGATGGTGGACGCCGGCCGGGTGACCGCGATCCAGCCGTCGACGACGAAGCCCTGCTGGATGGAATCGAGGTGGAGCCGGTCGCTCTCGATCGCGAACGACCAGTCGCCGGGACTGGCGGTGTTGGCGAAGCCGTAGCGCTTGAGCGTGGCGACATGCAGCAGTCGCGGGTCCGGCGCGTTCCAGCCGAAGAGCGAGGCGCGGGTGCGCAGGGTGAAGAGCTGATGGTCCGCCTCGGCCTGGCCGATCGCGGCGAGCGCCGGCGTCCAACCGATGCGGGTGCGGTTGTTGCCGGCGTCGGCGGTCACCTTCGTCAGCCTGCGAAACTCCCAGCGCTCCGAGCCCACGTCCTGCTCGGCGCGCTCGCGGCTGAGGATGAGGATCGCGTCGCCGACCTTGAGGCCGGTCGCCACGCCGGCCAGCCAGGCCCCGTGGTGGCCGTTGGCGGGCGGCGTCGGGCGCGCCCGGCGCGGCTGGAGATCGTTCCACGCGACCCGCGCCTCGATCGCCTCGACGGTCTCGAAGGTCTGCGCGGTCTCGCCGTCGCCGGGCACGCTCTGCACGCGCGTCCCGGCCGGGATGGCGGCGACGGGAACCGGCGGATCGCCCTGCGGGGGCTGGTCGAGCCGGAAGACGAGGTCGGCGCCTGCGGCGAGCCCCGGCCGCAGCCTATAGCCGATCAGCCGGCCGAGCTCGACCAGCGAGCGGCGCTCGGTCGCCGTCCCCAGCCAGGCCTCGTTGGCGTTGCGCTCCTGATAGAAAGCAAGGACGTCGCAGACGCACGACCAGGCGTCGATCAGGGCGATCGAGAAATCGTCATTCTCGCGGCTCTTCAGGCCGGCGAGAGCGGGAAAGTCGCTGCCCGAGAGGCGGGCGAGCTGGCTGCGGCGGAAATCGCCGAAGCGGCCGGGCCGGTAGACGACCGCAGGGAGGCTCGGGCGGTTGTCCGGACTTATCGGGGTGGCCGCGGCGATGCCTTCGCAGCAGCCGCAATCCCCCGCCTCTTCGGGCAGGTCGGCCAAGCCGGGGATCAGCGGGAGAAGGTCGCTCATTTGCCGCCTCCCATGGTCAAGGCGATCCGTCCGCGCTCGGGGAAGCTCGGATTGTTGGCGAGCCGCGCGATCTCGAGCCGACCGATCGCCAGCACGCCGGTTTCGAGCGGCGCCGGATCGGGGTCGTCGAGTCGGCCGAACCGGGTCGGCGTGACGCTTTCGACGCCGTCCACGGCCTGGACACGGGCGACGATCGCGCTCAGCCAGACCTCCTGGTCGAACGACAAAAGGTCGGGATGGAAGAAACCGAGGCGGCCGTCGGGAAGGTAGCGCTCGCTGAGCGCGTCGAGAACCGCGAGGCGCACCTGCGAGCGGAAATGCTCGGGCTCGACGCAGACCATCAGCGCCAGATCGAGCGCGACATAGCGCGGATCGTCGATCTCCAGATCGTAGCCCGCCATCCGGTAGGGCTCGAGGAAGGCGATCAGCTCGGCCTCGAATTCGGGAGTCACGGGCCGGCCGCCCTGACGGTCGACCGAGACGAAGACGGTGTGGCCGTGGCCGTTCCAGCGGAAGGTCGCCGCCGCGCGCTGCACGCCGGGATGGCGCAATGCGACCGCGGCATAATCGTCGGGCGTCACCGCCCGTTCCTGGATGCGGAAGGCCTGCGGCGCCGCGACCCGGGCCGCGGCGATCGATTCCGGCGCCGTGCCGCCGGCGGCGGCGAGCGGGTTGCGGACGCCGATGATGCCGCCATTGCCGCTGACGACATGGGCGAGCGCGTCGGCGCCGATATTGCCGGCGGGGCCGTTGCCGATCGCATAGCGGGCGGTGAAGGCCGAGCCGCTGGCGGGGCGGCGGGCGTTGCGGCCGTCGCCGAAGCGTAAGCGGGCGCTGCCGTCGCGCTCGACCTCGACGGCGAAATGCCAGTCGTCCGCCTCGCTGCCGAGGAGGTCGCGCCGCGCCTCCCAGGGGAATTGGCCGAGGTCGGAGGTCTCGACCAGATCGATCTGCGGGGCCGCCTCGCGCAGGTCCTGCAGAAGCGCGCCCGCGGCCGCCGCGGGCGGCTCATAGGCTTCCGCCTGGCTGAGTGGGCCATCGGGCAGCAGCGGCCGGAAGCGCGGCGGCACCGCCGTGCGCTCCGGAACGTCGCAGCGGTCCTCGCCGGCGGGGACGAGGAAGAGGTGCGGCTCGGGCACCACGCCGAGCTCCACCCCTTCGATGGTCAGCCGGTGGTCGGCGAGCAGGATGTTGCCGAGCGCATGGCTGACGTCGCTGACGATCTGGCCGTTCTCGGCCTTGGCCGACACGCACAAGGCGAACGGCAAGGCGTCCTCTTCGGCCCACCTTATCTCGGTGATCTGCGGCGGATTGGCGAGCGGATCCTCGAGGCCGGCGACGACCTGGACGAGGCGCACCGCCCAGCGCTTGGCCGGATCGGCATCGGCCGCATTGCCGGTGCGCGGGCCGACCGCTTCCTCGAAAACGAGGATGTCGCCCTCGGCCAGATCCGGCAGGTCGCCGCGCAGGGTCGCCCGGACCGCCCCTCTCGGCAGGCAGCATTCGCCGTCCCCCCAATCGTGGAAATGGAGGAGGTTGAGCGCTTCGAACAGGCGCTTGCCGTGCCGCGGCTCGAACACTGTCGGCCTCTGCAGCAGCATCAGGCGGTCGAAGAGCGGATCCGATGCCGGCGGCGGCACGAGGAGGTCGGCGCCTTCGACGCGCGTCAGGAACTTGGTGTCGTCGGGGGCGACGTCGACCGGGGGTCCCTCGACCCGGACCTGCACCCAGGCGCGGGCGTTGCAGCCGTCGTGCATCGCATAATCGACCAGCCGCGCATGCTTCCTGACCGACGAGCGCAGCCGCGCGGTGCCGAGATAGGCTTCGGTGGCGACGGCATCCTGCGCGTAGGACAGCCGGTCGCCGACATAAGCGAGCATCTCGACCAACGCGACGCCGAGATCGGCGGCGTTGCGCTCGCCCCATTCGGGGAGGGTCTGCGCCATCCGGTCGAGCATCAGCCGGCGGAAGCTGCGATAATCCTTGGCCAGATAATTGATCCGCGGCGCCGCTTCGGGCGGGTCGGGGCAGAGGTGGCTCGGCGCGCAATCATGCTCGGTCGGGCATTCGACCTTGAACGAGAAGGAGACGCGGGCGAGCAATGCGTCGATCCCGGCGGGCGGCGCCAGCGACGCCGGCGAGGCCACCAGATGCAGCGTGTAGGTTGAATAATCGCCGCTCGCGCTGGTGCGCAGAGCGATCACTTCGCCCGCATCGGGCAATGCCGCGAGGAACGCCGCCTCGGCGGGCGTCACCAAGGTCGGGTCCGGCGCATCGGCGGGCGTCGCCCAAAGGAGCTCGATGCCGGTGATCCTCTCGCCGCCGCTGATCTCGAAATTGTCGAGGGTGAGCGCGGGGGCCGTCTTGACGAAGCGGAGCAGCAGCGTGCGCTGGCGCGGCGAGCCGGCCGGCGCCTCGCGGTCGAGCACCTCGATATAGTCGATGCCGTTGAGGCCCGCTTGGTCGCGCACCCGCCGCCGTCTCGTTTCGTCGCAGCAGCGGTAGATCATGCGCCGATCTCCCGCTCGAAGGTGACGGACGATGTCTCGCCGGTGGCGAGGATCACATAGTCGATGCCGATCACGAGCTTCGACTCCATCGCCTCGACCGACAGATCGGCGACGGCGATGCGGTCGGAGAGGAATTGCTGGAGGCCGCCTCGGATGAGGAATTCCACGGTCGCCGCGACCTCGGGCGACGCCGGCGCGAATACCAGCTGCATCGCGCCCGAGCCGAAATCGGGCCGGTTGACCCGCTCGCCGGGCTGGGTGAACAGCAATTGCTCGATCAGCTGGCGGACATGTTCCGGGCCGTCCGCCTCCGCGGTCCGCTGCCGCCCGTCGAAATGGAAGGGATAAAAGAGCAGCATCTCTAACTCCCGACCACGCGCGGCTGGACGACCGCGTGGATGGTCGGCGTGCCCGTAGGCACGCACACCGCCATGCTGTCCTGCAGCAGCACCGGGACGCCGCCGGCGAAGACTCGCGCCGCCGAGGTGATATAGCTGGCGGTGACGCACGGGCCGTTGCCGCCGGTGGGCACGAACGGGCAGCCCGCGATCACCCAGGGGCTGGCTAGCGTCACCACCGGCTGGCCGCTCACCGTCACGCGCGGGAACGGCGCGGCCGGAGTCGCCTGCCCGCCATGGGCGCAGAGCACGGTCGCTCCGAGATGCAGCACTGGACCCGGCATGTTCCTCCTTTCTCAGATCACGCTCAGCGCGCCGTTGTTGATGGTGACGGCCGGGCCGACCATGATCAGGCTCGCCCCCTTGCCGTTCTGGATGTAGATTCCGGTGTCGTTGACGATCAAAGTGGCGCCGGTGGCGCTCTTGATGACGATGCCGCCGAGCGGCCCCGGCACGTCGTTGATCGAAACCCCGTTCTGCAGCGGCGTCTGGAAGGTGATGCCGGGGATCACCGGCGGCACCGTCAGCGCCAGCGCCGGCACCTCCGCCGCCGTCCCGTAGAAGCAGCCCGACCAGATCGGATGGTCCTGATCGCCCGCCTCGAACTCGATCCAGACGTTGGAGCCGATGATCGGCACCGCGAACATGCCGGTCTGGATGCCGGCGACCGGGAGGCATGGCATCGCCCAGCTGGTCAGCACGACGTTCGAGACCGCCGGCACGATCGCCTGAATGCGGCCGCTCATCTTCGGGTCGATATTGTTGACCACGGTGCCGCGATATTTGCCCCAGAATTTGGTGACGGATGTCATACGGCAACGCTCCCTGTGGTCGGCAGCAGGCCGTTGCGGCTCAGCGAGAAGTCCTGCTTGAACGAATTGCGGGTGAGGGTGCTGGTGACCTGCTCGACATAATGGTTGCCGTCGAAGGCCATGCCGGCGCCGCGCACGCCGACGATGCCGCCGGCCTTCAATGTCCGGCCGTAGCGCAGCACGTCGAGCGACCCGGAGCCGCGCACCGCCGCCGAATGCTGGGCGGCATAAGCGAAGCCGCGGACCAGAGCCGCGACCGGGTTCAGATGGGCGGTCGCGAGCGGCGTGATCTTGGGCGGGATCGGCGGCACAAGACCGAGCGGCGGCAGGAAGGGGATGGCGCCAGGGATCGGGATCGGAATCGGCGCGTGCGTCTCCTGATTGTGGATGAAGACGATCGGGATTTCCGTCCCCTCTTTATCGAAGCGGAAGGACAAGCTCTCGACGTTGTCGGCATGGCCGCTGTCGATGCTGAGCGCCGGCTGCGGCGTGCCGATCTGGATCTGCGGGCCCCAATAAGCGAAGCTGGTGCCGACCGCCGGGCCCGGCTCCATCCGGAACAGATAGCCCGCTTCATCGGCCAGAGCGCGGACATAAGCGAGATCGGTGCCCTGATGGCGCGGGATGGAATCGATCGGGATCGGCGGCGCCTCGAGCGAGGGGATGACCTTGGGGATGACTCCGAGGAAGGCGTATTTGGCGAGGATCAAAGCGATCCGGGCGAAGGGCGGCATCGCCGGATAGGGCAGCCCGTCGAACGGGATGACGTCCATCGCCGCCGTCATGTCCTTGCCCTGCACGGTCAGGGTCGCCGGGCCGCCATTGCCGCCGGGCGCCATCTGGGTCTGGGTGGCGACGCCGTCGATCAAGGTCTCCGAGCGGCCCGACAGCGAGACGATGAGAAGCACCCGGAAGAACGGGATCGCCGCCCCGCCCGACAGCAGGAAAAGGCTGATCAACGGTGAATTCTTGTCGACCGAGAAGGTCAGCTCGAATCCGCTCGGAGTCGCCGACGTCTCGCTCGTCACCTTGACCGATTCGAGCGCGTCGAGCACTCCGCGCGGCGCCGTCAGCGGCACGCCGGGGCCCGTCATGAGGGTCAGGTTGACGCCCTTGATCATTGCCCCTCCTCGGCGCCGGGCATGTCGGCGGGCAGGGTGACCCGGACCCGCGCTTCGGCCGCTTCGAGCTCTTCGGGCCAGACCGCGCCATTGGCGTCGCACAGCCGCCAATATTGCTCCGGATCGCCGACCAGCCGCGCCGCGGTCATGTCGAGCCGGTCGCCCTTGGCGACGATATGGACGGAAAGCGTGCGGAACCTCTCCGGCTCGGGCACCAGGCGGCGGGCGAGATAGGGGACCGTCACTCCGTCCGGCCCGGTGAAGGCCCGCACCTCGATGCCGTGATAGCGGCTTTCCGGCGGGAAATCGGTCTTGGGCAGAAGGCCCGCGCCGAACAGGGCTTCGAGGGTATCAGTCATCGAGGCTGCTCACGCCGAAGGTTGCAAGGGGCGCGCCCGGGGCGCGCTGGGCGAGGCGCTCCTTGGCGGCGAGATAGGCCATGAACAGGCCGCCGCCGCGGTGGGAGAAGCCGAGATCGTCAACCGACAGGCTGCGCAAAGTCAGGCTCACCTTGGCGCGGATCGGGTTGAGATTGGGGTCGAACGCCTCCTCGGTCACCGACATCTGGGTGATGCGCACGGGCACGACCCGGTTGCGGCTCCAGATGAACAAGGCCAGCGGCGCCTCCATCGGCGCGATTTCGAGCGTGCCGGCCGAGGCCAGCGAATCCTGATTGCGCAGCTGCGCCGACGTCGGGTGGACCAAAGCTTCCAGCGCCGAGATTTGCGGGAACAGGCCGGCCTCGGCCGCGGCGGCGTTGCTGTCCGGATGTTCGAGCTGGTCGGTCGCGTCGAGCATCGCCTCGAGAGTGAAGGTCTCGACCGCGGGCCCGCGGATGCGCAGCGCCTGGCTGCGGTCGCCATCCTCGCCGACGGCCTGCACGGCGAGGCTTCGGGTGAGCGTCTCCGAATTGTACTGGAGCGCGATCGATCCGACGATCGACCCGCTTTCCGGATCGATCAGCACGATGCCGGCCTTCACGAGGCGGGGGGAGCGCGAATAGCCGGTCACCTGGCGACCTCGTAGCTGGGGTCTGCGAGCCACCAGCTCTCGCCCCCGATCTGCTGGACCGCCTGTTCATCCGCCTTGACGGGTTCGGGCGCCGGTTCGAGGCGCAATGTGCCAATGGCTTTGACCTGCTTGCCGCGGATCTCCCTGGGCCAGAAATGCACGCCATCGAGATAGACATGGCGCCCTCCGGACAGCCTGATGATGGCGGCCGCCTTGGCATTGGCGGCTTCGCCCGCGATTTCGACGCGCCGGCCAATGTCCTTGTGAAGGTCTCTCGAAAAGAACCGGGTCCAAAATCCTGTCATTGCATTCCGCCCTACCTCTTGAGGCCAATGGTCACGCAGAAGACCTGCCGATTGAAATCGTTCAAAGGCTGCGAATAATGTTCGAGAGAGCTTTCGAAGACGACCATCGGGTCGCCCACGCAGCGCGTCAGATCGTTGATCGTGGCCGGGTCGCACTTGTTGGCGTGCCACCATTTTCCGGTGGCTTCGTCATAAAGGCCGTAGTCGAAATTGGTGGACCCTGGCTTCGCCGTATTCGAGTCTATCGACATGTCGACCTGACGCGTGCGCTTGTCGATGTCCAGCGGTTGTTCATTATGGAATCTTTTGGAAAATATCAGAGCACGTTTGTTTGGCTGATTAGCCGCCGCCAAAAGTGCGTCCACCTTCTCCTTCTGCTTTAGAGCCGCGATGAACGTTTGATAGCATACGCGGATATCCGGGTTATTGAGAGATTCCGTTTCAAGGGCGGTGATACCGACGCAACCTCTGGCGAGTGTTTGCCTCTCCTTTTCGGTCATTGGCTTGTTGTTTATCTTGGTCCAGCGCTCAATATATTGTGCCATTGTACGCACGTTTGAAATGTCGCCCACATTTCCATGCGCGGGATCGATAATCGCGAGCGCCTCGAACACAGTTTCCTGCTCGCTTCCGCTGAATAGATTGGGCAGCTCCTCAAGCTCGGACCTCGTCGAATCTCCCATGATCGTCCGGACGCCGCGCAGGTCGTCATCGCTATAATAACCGGTGATCATTTCCCTGATCAGAAGAGCCCTGATCTTCAGCGTCTCTTTCTTGTGAAGTCCGGCCGCGACGACCTTGCGGGCCTTGTTGTCGCTGTCGAAATCGTCCTCGATATCCTTGGTCGTGCGAAGCACGCCGAGATACGTCTCCATCTGCTCGGGCGTGTAATCACACTCGTCCGTGAAGATGTTCTGGATCGCGCGTCCGAAATTCTTGAAGAACCCACCGAAGCTTCCGCCCTTGCGCTGCACCGGCCCCTGACGGCCGCCTTGTTGAATGACGTGGGTCAGCTCGTGCCCGAGCAGGCGGCGGCCCGGCTCGCTCGCGGGATCGTAGGCGCCGCGCCCGAACCAGATGTTCGACCCGACCGTGAAGGCGCGCGCGCTGACCTGCTCCGACAAGGCCCCGGCATTGGCGTCGGCATGGACCCGGACATGGCTCAAATCCTGGCCGAAGCGAGGCTCGAAATAGGCGCGGGTCGCCGGCGAAAGCGGTGCGCCCGACGCGGGCGAGCTCACCGCCGAGGCGAGCGCGCCCGGCGCGGCGCAGACGGGCCCGCTCGCCTTGCGCTGGACCAGCGGGCTGATCGAAAGCGGTGCCGGCGCGGGCCCATCCATCCGCAACAGCCGGTCGGCGACCGCGTCGGCCTCGCGCTCATAGGGATCGTCGGGCGCGCCGATCGTGAGCTTGGCCTGGAGCGGCGGCGCGCCGAAGCGGGCCTCGCTGTCGCAGCCGGAGCATTTGCCGCCGACTCCCGCCGATTTTCCGCAGGCGCAGGCGCGCTGGAGGACGGCCGCCGTCCCGGTGGCGGGCGCGGCCGCCCGGGAGTCCGGCGCGCGCCGCTGCCGCGCTGACGCCGACCGCCTCATGGGGCACCTGCCCCGGTCGTGCCGGATGGGCGACGGCAGGTCATAATTGCCCCGAATGCCTGATGCGGTCGATGCGGAACCAGCGGCCGTTGATGTTGCCGCCGATCGTCGCGCGATAATTGTCGATCTGCTGGTCATGCTGGACGCCGGCGAGCTGCTGCTCCTGACTGCTGGCTGGCCAGAGATTGTCGAAGCGGTCCCATTTGATGCCGCGCAGGCCAACGTCCCAAACATGCTCGGCGTCGAAGCCGGAGCGGTTGAAACCCAGCCGGTCGAGCAGGGTGTTGAAGGTGCGCTGTGTGGGCGTGATCCGGACATCATAGGGCGTGAACTGGAAGGTGCTGCCGAAATCGGGCCAATCCGCCACGCCCAGATATGTGGTGACCGGCTTGCCCCTCACCAAATAGCGGACATAGGTCGGGCCGTCGTCGCGGTTGACCTCCGCGGGCGTCTCGGCCCGGGGAATGGGCAGCGTTTCCGGATAGAACTCCATCGGCTTGCGCCAGTCGAAGGGCAAGGCATCGTCTTCCGAAAGCCCCTGCGGCGTGGTGACGACCGCGTTGCGCTCCTCGAACAGGTCGTCGACAATGTCCTCCGCGTCGATTTCGGCCTGGTCCTCATGCCCGGCGACGTCGTCGAGCGCTTCGTCGTCACCGAATTCGCCGATGCCGGATTCGGCCATGGCTTCGCCGAACTCGCCCAGATCCCAGTACAGGCCGGGATTGGGGCTGTAGCTCAGCCCGCCCTTCCAGCCCACCGCGGCGTTGAAATTGGCCAGGTTCCAATGCTGGTCCCACAGGGTCTTGCCGAGCAGCGAGAAGCTGGCGCCGCCGTCGAGGCGGAATTTGAGCGCGGCATTCCCGCGCAGCCCGATCTGGGCGGAAAGATCCAGGCCCTGAAGGCCGTCTTCGGTGATGGCGACCGGCGCGTCGGGCTCCTCGACCACATTCTCCTCGCGCTTCATCTTCGCCATCACATCGACGCCGGCATCGAGATTGCCCGCCAGGGTGGCCGTGCCGGTCGCGGTCAGGCTGCCCTTGGCGGACGCGACCTCGATCAGGCCAAGGGCGGAGCCGTCGATCTCGAGCCGCCCCTCCGCCTTCAGCGTCACCGAGGCGCGCGCCGGCAGCGAGAAGCGGGCGCGCCCGCCGACGCCGACGATGGAGGTGTCGCTCTCGGCGACATCCCTGAACAAAGGATGCCCCTCCGGATAGGCCGCGGTCGCGCGATCCCGCAGCCGGGTCAGGCAGATGTCGGACAGGGTGCCCGGGCCGTAACGGGCGTCGAGCGTGCCCGAAACATCGGCGCCCACCTTCGCGGCGACGTTGATCCAGCCGAACGGGCCGAGCGGGATGTCGTGCTCCCAGATCGTGAAGTCGGCCACATTGATCGGTTCGAACAGGTTGCGCTTGAGGCTGTCCGGGGGGACGAGCTGGCGCGACGCGAGCCGCATCACGCATTCAGCCTCGGGCTCGGGCCCCTTTTTCGGCGGGACTGACTTGTCGGGTTTCGGCAGGCGCGGCACGACATGGACGTCGACGTCACGCTGGCCCTCGAGCAGCCGCCCGGGATGCTGCTGATCCGGCTCGACCCGATAGCTGAAGTGGAAGCGCTCGCCCTCCTCCGCAGCGTCGCCGAAATCGAGGCGGAAGTCATCGCCGGTGACGGTGACCGTGGGCTTGTAGTCGCCGAGCGGCATGTCGCACGAATCCATCGTATAGTAGATTTGCCGCGTCTCGGTTTCGATCCGCATGCGCATGTCGGGGCGGCAGGCCATGGTGATGCCGGTCACCCCGCGCGGCGCCGCCCGCGCCTCGCGCAGCTCCGCGTCCGGGGGCGGCTCTGTGGCCCTCGTGTCGGGCTCGGCCGGCGCGCGGCGGACGACGCCGTCCGCGCCGCCCGGCTGCTGGGCGACATGGGTCAGCTCGTGCGCCACCAGCCGCCGGTCGGCGACGCTCTCGCCGTCGCCGAGCCAGATGTCGTGCCCGTAAGTGAAAGCGCGCGCGCCAAGCGCGTCGGCGAGCCTGGCCGCGCCCGGCCCCTGATGGATGCGGACATGATCGAGGGCGCTGCCGAGGCGGCGCTCGTGGGGGGCGCGCGCATGGCCGGGCAGCGCGCTGCCGCCGCCCGGGCGCAGGATCCCGGCCGCCAGGCTCGCCGGCAGCTCGGCGGCGCCGTCGCTCGGCGCGGCGCCTCCCGCGGCCGGCGGCGGGCTGTCTCCGCTTCCGCCCGCCTCCGCCGCGACCGTCTCGGCGGCCGCCTCGTTCGGATTGTGCGGGCTGTCCATCGGGATGCGCACCGTCGGCTCGTGGGCGCTCGCCGCGTCGAGGGCCTTGCGCCGCAGCGTCCGTTCGCCGCCTTGCTGGAAGACGTGGGTCAGCTCGTGGGCGAGCAGGCGCCGGC
The DNA here is from genome assembly GCA_035543935.1 of Allosphingosinicella sp. Classification (GTDB taxonomy): domain Bacteria; phylum Pseudomonadota; class Alphaproteobacteria; order Sphingomonadales; family Sphingomonadaceae; genus Allosphingosinicella. The sequence continues at coordinate 19,559 of DATKIV010000006.1, read as the reverse complement.
CGGCGCCGGAGGCGGGATCGTACTGGCCAGGCGCGAAATAGATGTCGCGCCCGGCGGTGAAGGCGCGGGCGTTGATGTCGCGCGCCATCGCCCCCGCCGAGGCGCCGTCGTGGATCCTGACGTGGCCGAGGTCGCGCTGGAAGCGCGGCTCGAAGAAGGAGCGGGCCGCGGTTGGCAGCGCGGCCCCGCCGGGCCGCGCCCCGAGCGTCGCGGCGAAGCCCGCGGGCACCGCCGGTCCGGCGCCGGTCGCCGCCTTGCGCTGCGCCAGCGGCTCTTCTTCTTCCTCCTCCGGCCCGACCGGGTCTCGCTGCAGCGGCTCCTCCGCTTCCCGCTGGATGACCGGGTGGACCGGAATCGGCCCCGCCCCCGCCGCGGGCATCCGCATCACCCGCTCGGCGACCTCGTCCGCTTCCTTCTCATACGGATCGTCGGGCGCGCTGACGGTAAGCTTGGCCTGCAGCGGCGGCACACCGAGCTTCTCCTCGCTGTCGCAGCCCGCGCATTTGCCGGAGACGCCGGCCGAGCCGCCGCAGGCGCAGGCGCGCTGCAGCAGCTTCGGGGCGGCCGCGACGACGGCGTCGGCCGGCGCCGCGCGCTGAAGGAGCGCCGCGCCGGTCATGGCGCCACCTCATAAGCAGGCCGCTCGATCCACCATTTGTCGCCACGCATACGCTGGGCGGGGACGGGGCCGTCGGCGACGGGGATCCCGGCCGGACGGTGGCGAAGCACGCCGCGCACCGTCATCCTCTTGCCGCGGGTCTCCGCCGGCCAGTAATGGACGCCGTCGAGGAAGACCGGCCGGTCGCCGGCGACTTCCAGGACGGCGCCGGCCTTGTAGTCGACGGCCGTGCCGGTCAGCGCGACCTGCGTCCCCACCGCTTCGATCAATTCTTCGGCCTGGCGCGCCATCCCCCGCTCCTATCGCCTGACCGCCACGGCGACGCAGAAGACCTGTCGGTTGAAGTCCTTCAGCGGGCGGGAATAATGTTCGAGCGTGCTTTCGAAGGCGTACATCGGCCCGTCGCAATTGGGATCGGCCAGGGCCTTCTGGTCGCAATGGTTGGCGTGCCACCACATCCCGCTCTTCTCGTCGAAGAGGCCGTAATCGTAATTGACCATATTGTCGCCCTCGCGCCGGGCGTCGTAATCGTAATTGGCCAGGTCGACTTTGCCCTCCTTGTCCTTGGCCGGCGCCTTGTCGCGCCAGAAGCGCTTGGAGAAGAGGATCACCTTGTGGCCGGGTTCGTTGGCCGTCACATAGGCGTCCATTTTGCCCTTCGCGGCAAGCGCTTCGGGAAGCGATTCATAGCAATTGCTGAGGTCCGGGACGTCCAGCTTGCCGATTTCGAGCGAGGTAATGCCGATACAACCCTGGGCGAGGATATACTTTTCGTCGTCGGTCATGACGACGTTGTTCTCCTTCGACCATTTGTCGATATAGGCCTGCATCGCCCGGCTGCTTGTCTTGTCGCCCCGGCGCGGATGCAGCGAATCCATGATCGGCAGGACGGCGTACAGCGCGTCGAGCTCGGCGCCGTCGAAGGCGCTGTAGAGGCGGCCCAGGAATTCCGTCTGGGTGCTCGCCAGGTCGCGGCCGCCCTGCGACATGTCCCCCAGCACCTGGAGGATGGCATTTTCGTCGTCGTCGCCGACGACGCCGCTCAGCATCTCCTCGACCAGCAGCCGCTTGACGCGGTCGCTCTTCGGCACATGGAGTTTCCCGGCGACGACGGCGCGCGCCTTGTTGTCGCTGTCGAAATCGTCGACGATCGCGTCGCTCGTCTCGATCTCCTTGAGATAGTCTTCGAGGACCTTGGGGTCGTAAGCTTCGCTGCCGGTGAAGAGGCTTTCGAAAGCGCCGCCGATGTTCGCGAGGAAGCCGCCCGGGGTGCCGCCCTTGCGGCGCAGAGTCTGCTCGGAGCCCTGCTGGAAGACATGGGTCAGCTCGTGCGCGAGCAGGCGGCGCCCGGAGGGGGAGCCGGGCCGATATTGGTCGCGGCCGAAATAGATGTTCGCGCCGACGGTGAACGCCCGCGCTTCGAATGCGCTCGCCGCCCGGGCCGCGGCCGGCCCGCTGTGGACGCGGACGTGGCCCAGATCGGCGCCGAACCGGGGCTCGAAGAAGCTGCGCGCCGAAGCGGCCAGCGCCTCTCCCGAACGGCCCCGCGCCGGCCGGGCTTCGCCCTCGCGCCCGTCGCGCCGCTGCTCGCGCGGCGCGGCGGCGGGCGTCGCGGCGCGGGTCAGCGCCGGATGCGCCGCGGGGGCCGTCTCGCTGTGCCGGGGCCGGCTGAGCGCGCGCCGACTCATCCGTCGCCCCCCGCCACCGCGCGCGCCACCGCGGAGCCGACGCCGTCCGTCAGGCCGGCGCCCCGTGCAACCTCCGCCCGCGCGGCCTCGGTCCGCGACGGACGCAGCCCCTCGACTATCCCCGGAGCGGCGAGCTGCCGCCGCAGCGCAGCCTCGATCGCGGCCGCCAGCGCGGTCCGGTCGCCCGCGAGCGAGGCGTCGACGGTGACGCTGTCGATGGCGATATCGACCCGCCGCCTCATCCCGCGCCTCCGAACTCGGCGGCGGTGATCGGCTTTTCGAGCTTGGCATATTCCCGCCGCGCGGCCGCCATGACGTGGCTGGGATCGACCGCGGTCCCTTCCTCGGCGGCGAGGAAGGCGGCGTTGATCGCGATCGTGCGGATCGCGCCGCCGGCGATCGCCAGCCGCGCCAGGCGGGTCGGCTCGAGCCCGGCGACCGGCGTCCCCTGCGGAAAGATCCCGCGCCAGATCTCGCTGCGCAGCTCGACGTCGGGGAATGGGAAATCGACGACGAAGCGAAGCCGCCGCATGAACGCCGAATCCAGCGCCGATTTGAGGTTGGTGGTGAGGACGGCGAGGCCGCGATACGCCTCCATCCGCTGCAGCAAATAGCTGACCTCGACATTGGCGTAGCGGTCGTGGCTGTCCTTCACCTCGGAGCGCTTGCCGAACAGAGCGTCGGCCTCGTCGAACAGCAGGATCGCCCCGCTCGCCTCGGCCGCCTCGAAGATCCGGCGCAAATTCTTCTCGGTTTCGCCGATATATTTGCTGACCACCTGGCTGAGGTCGATCCGGTAGAGATCGAGCCGCAGCTCGGCCGCGAGCACTTCGGCGGCCATGGTCTTGCCGGTGCCGCTGGCGCCGACGAACAAGGCGGTGACGCCGAGCCCGCGATTGCCGCGTCCGGACCAGCCCCACAGCTCGTGGACCTGGTGGGCGCGGCGGACGTGGACGGCGATGTCCTTGAGCTGGCCGATCCGGTCGGGCGGCAGCACGAGATCGTCCCAGCCGACGCCGCTCTCGATCCGTTCGGCGAGATCGTCGAGCCGTCGGCGCGCCTGCGCCCGCGCGGCGTCCCAGAGGCGGCCGGCCGGATCGCCGCGCCCCTGCGCGAGCGGATCGTCGGCCATTTCCGCCGCCGCCCGCACGCCGCGGCCGTCGAGCGCGAATTGCTCGGCCAGCCGATCGAGCGCCGGCCCGAGCGCGGCGGCGCGATCGCCCAGCGCGCGCGCCCACACCGTTCGCCGCTGCAGCGGCGTTTGGGCCGGCATGTCGGCGCGAAGCCGCCGCCGGTCGAGCGGCAGCGGGTCGCGGGCGCCGACCATGGTCGGGCCGAGCAGCAGGTCGGCGAACAGCGCCGCGGCGCGCTCTTCCTCGTCGCCGCCGCCATCGCCTTCGATCAGCAGCATGCCGTTCGACAGCGCCAGCTCGCGATCGCAGAGCCGGGCGAGCGAGAGCCGCTCATAGGCGCCGCGCGGGATGTCGGCGCGGTCGACGCGGAAGATCCGCTGGCCCTGCGTCGCGGCCAGCGCCCCGGCGATCGCCCGCTTGCCGTCGCGTCCGGCGCCGCAAAGCTGGAGGACGGGCCAGGTTCCGGCCGAATCGGCCTGCCAGTGTCGCTCCAGCGCCGCCGCGAGCGCGGTTTCCGCTTCCGACAATTCGGGATGATCGGCGAGGATGGCGACGAGGCCGTCGAGGCGCGCGTCGAGATAGTCGATGCCGAGGAGATAGTGGAGGATGCGCTCGTCCAGCTTGAGGGCGCGCTCGTCGAACGGCGGGCCGCCGTCGAGCTCGACGATCCGCCAGCGGCGCAGCGGCGCCTGCGGGCACAAAGCCGCCCACGCCGCCTCGCCCGCGACCGCCCGGGCGAGGCCCGCCGTCGCCCGCGCGCCGCCGAGGACATCCGGATCCACGTCCTGCGCGGCGGCGATGAGAAGGACCGTGAGATCGTCCGCGCCGAGCCCGAACATCGAAGCGAGGCTGTCGATGCGCGCCGGCGACGCCGCCGGCCCTGGCGGCGGCAGATCGGCCTCGGACTCGCCGGCCAGCGCCCGGCGCAGCAGCTCGAACAAAGCATCGAGCCGGCGGCGATTGGCTTCGGCCCAGTTCGGAGCATGTATGTCGTTCACGGCACCGTCACCAGCTGGGTGGGATCGAAGGCGGGCGGCTTGGCGGCCGGGTCGACGAGCAGGCTGTCGATGCCGGCGACGCGCAGGCGCACGGGAAGGCCGGGACCGGGCGGAAGGTCGGCGAAGACGGCCGAGACCGAATCCGCCGGTGCCGCGAGCGGATCGAGCGGTCGCTCCGCCTGGCCGGCGACGATGGCGACCGCCTGGGTTTCCCGGATGTTGGGCTGGCAGCCGACCGTGACGAGCGTCCCGCCGGGGTCCGCGGCAGCCGCGGGCGCGGTGCGCGGGGCGAGCAGCGCAGGAATCCGGTTGGTGGTCCGCTCCGGCGCGTCGGCGCTGCGCAGCACCACGTCGACCAGATAGGCGCCGATCCGCCAGGCGCCGGGATCGGCGCCGGTGCCGGCCAGCGGCGATGCCGGCGGGAGCGGCGGTCCTTCCGGAAGGACGACGACGATCCGGTCCGGCGCCGCCGCGCCGTCGGGGGCGAGCTCGAGGGTCGCTTCGGTTTCGGGGGCGGTGAAGCGCACCCGAACGTCGCCGGCGTCGAGCCGGTGGCCGCGCAAGGTCACGGGATCGCCGAGGCGCATCGCCGGGCGCCCGCCGGGAGGCTCGATCGCGGCCAGCATGGGCGTCGCCGGCAGCAGGTCCGGATGAACCGCGACCCCCGCGTCGCGGCCGGTCGCGAGGTCGCGGGGCCCGCGCGAAAGCACGGGAAGCGGCGTCCTTTTGGGGAGCTCCCGCTCGATCAGCACCACCGACACCATGTAGGCGACGGTCGTCCGGTAGGTGGTCTGCAGCGCCGTCCAGAGCTTGGACATGTCGTCGATCGACAGCGGCTCGGGCGTGATCCGGATCAACTCGAGCTGGTCGGCGAGCCGGGCCGGGTCGGTATTCTTGAAAGCCGGCGGCAGGATCGAGCCGTTGACATTGCCCTCGAGCGCGGCACGGATCATCTCCCGCGCCAGCACCGGCGTCTCGTGCAGCACCTCCATCGCATAGCCGAGCAGGATTTCGCCGTGCAGCTCCTGGTTCGTGTAAGCGGTGAGCAGATAATGAAGGTCGAGCGCGAGGCGCGGCCGATGGACGAGGCCGTAACGGGAATCGCGCGTCGGCAGGTCGCTGTTGGACAGCGCGCTGTTCGGCGTGATGCGGTGAAGATAGATATTGAGCTGGCTCGGATCGGCTTCCGAAAGCTGGTCGATCGCCCGGTCGGGCGGCAATGCGGTGACGGTCACGTCGCCGCCGACGCTGCCGGTGATGTCGGCATTGACCATCGCGTCGTTGAGCAGGTCCTTGAGGAGCCGGGTCACCGATGCGATGGCCAAAGCGTTGCTCACGGCCGCCTCCGGCCCTTGCCGAGATAATCTTCCAGCGACATCAAGGTCGGCCGCGACCGGGCGCGCGGGCGCGGCGGCGTGGCGCGCGGCTCGCCGCCCGCGCGGACCTCGATGCGGCCGATCGAGATTCGGATGTCGGGCGCCAGCTCTCCGCCGCCGCCCGGCGCTTCGGCCGCCATCGCCGAGGCCGCTCCCTCCGGCAGCCGCATCTCGGGAAGCAGCAAAGGCAACGGCCGCGGCTCCAATCGATGGTCCGCCTCGCCGCCGGGGGGAGCGAGCAGGCCGGGGGCATCGGCCGCTATTTCCGCGGGCCCCGGCGCGGCGGGGGCCGCGGCGGCGGCGGGCACGGGGCCGTCCCCAGCCTGGGTCGCGCGCGGCTCCGGTGGGGCCGGGTCGAGTGAGGGCGTGGACGGGTCGGGCGCTTTGGCCGCCGCGTTCCGCCGGCGCGGCGCGGGCTGCGCGTCCTGTGGCTCGACCACAGCGGCGGCAGCAGCGGTCAACGGGGCGGGCGCCGCCTTGCCCGGCGCCGCTTCGCCGAGGAGGGGCGGCGAAGCCGCAGCGGCGCTTGGCGGAACGGGGCCTGGCGGGGGCGCGGCAAGGCCTCCATCGGCCGTGTCGGCGGCGTCCAGCCCTCCCTCGAACCGGCTGCGAAGCCGGGGACGCACGACATCGCCGGCGCCCGGCAGCACGCGCGAGGCGAGCCGGCGCAGGACGGCGTTCACTGGCTCCGCTCCACCGCCAGATAGGCCCGGCGCCGCGCCGGGGACAAAGCCAGGATCTCGGCCTCGCTCCAGCCGAACCGGTCGGCCAAAGCCGCGACCTCGCCGAGCAGCCGCAAGCCATGGGCGTCGATCTCGGCCCAGAGATGGGCGCCGATGTCGAAGCCGGTGGTCCACTCATTGCCGCAGGCGGGGCAGCACAGATCGAGCGCGAGGTCGGCGGCGGCCTCGCGCTCGCCGACCCGGTCCACCACCGCCGCGCGGGCGGCTGCGGGCAGGTCCGCCAGGCCGGCGGCGCCGGCCGGGGCTGCCACCGCGGCGACCGCGCGCGCCGCCAGCGCCTCGACCGCGCCGTCGAGGTCGCCGGTTCGGGCGGCGGCGGCGAGATCCCGGCTGTCCAGCGGCCGCAGCGAGACTGCCCACCCGTCGCCGCCGAGCGCCTCGGGTGGGCAGGGATCGCCCACCCCCTCGGCCAGCGAGACGGCGGACAGATCGAATTCCTGCCGCTCCCCGCAACGCGGACAGTCGGCGAGGCAGGCCAGGATGTCGCCAAAGGTTTCCCGGTGCAGCGCGATCAGGTGGCGGTCACGCAGCGCGATCGGCCAGCCGGCCGGGTCCTCGCCGCCGCCCTCACCCTCGCCCTGGCCGGCCAGCCGCAGCACGGCCAGAGCGCGATCCAGGGGATGCAGGCGCGCCCCGGCGTCGCGCGCTTCAAGGAGCCGCTGCGGGGGGAGCATGGCCCCCATTACGGCTGCGGCTCATTGAAGCTCGGCTCGGCCGGCTCGACGACCTCGTAATCGCGCTCCCATCCCTCATTCTCGAGCTTCAGAGTCTCGATGGCGATGGCATTGGCATTGGCATCGAGGTCGGGCAGCGCCTGCATCTCGGACACCCAGCAGCGATACACTTTCCAGGCTTTGGCCAGCTGCCCGGCCTCATTGTAGAGCTCGATGATGATGTCCTTGCGGAAATCCTTGAGCGAGCCTTCGAGGCCGAGCCCGGAGCCGTAATTCCACACCTTGTTCGCCCATTGCTCGAAATCGATGTCGTGGGTGACTCCGCGCTCGAGCGTGATCGCCTCGAACTTGGACCGGCCCGGCGACTTGCGGCTGGTGCTCGGGTCGCCGCCTTCGCGATGCTCGACCACTTCGGTGCTGCGCTTGAGCGCGCCGACCTTGGAGATTCCGGCGACGTACCGCCCGTCCCATTTCACGCGGAACTTGAAGTTCTTATACGGGTCGAAACGCTGCGGATTGACGCTGAACTGGGCCATGCCCTTCCTCCCCCCTCAGGCGGCCGCGCCGGCCTGGCCGGCGAGCTGCTGCAGCTTGATGATGACGAATTCGGCCGGCTTGAGCGGCGCGAAACCGACGATGATGTTGACGATGCCGAGATTGATGTCGTCCTGGGTCGTCGTGCTGGAGTCGCACTGGACGAGATAGGCCTCGCGCGGCGACTTGCCCTGGAAGGCGCCCTGCCGGAACAGATTGTGCATGAAGGCGCCGACGTTGAGGCGGATCTGCGCCCATAACGGCTCGTCATTGGGCTCGAACACGACCCATTGGGTGCCGCGGTAGAGGCTCTCCTCGATGAACAGGGCCAGCCGCCGCACCGGCACATATTTCCATTCGCTCGCCAGCGCGTCGGAGCCGACCAAAGTCCGCGCGCCCCAGGCGATCGGGCCGAAAGCGGGGAACAGGCGCAGCGCGTTCAGCCCGAGCGGATTGAGCACGCCATTTTCGGCGTCGGTGAGGACATATTCGAGCTCGCGCACGCCGCGGACCACCGCTTCGGTGCCGGCGGGGGCCTTCCACACGCCGCGCGACGAATCGGTGCGGGCGTAAAGTCCGGCGACGGCGCCGGAATTGGCGAAGGACCTCAGCCGATTGTCCTGGAGCGGATCGGCGAAGCGCGCGCGCGGGAAGTAAGCGGCGGCGTTGCGGTGCCGCAGCCCGCCGTTCGCGGTCAGCCAGGCCTGCGCTTCCGGCAGCGAATCGATCGCCGCCGGCAGATCGAGCAGCGCGAAGGCGCGCCGCAGCTCGGCATAAGCGATCGCCGTCGCCTGAAGCGACGGATCGGACTGGTTGGGGATGACGAGGATGTTGAACAGGTCGACATTCTCGAGCGCGTAGAGCCCCGTTTTCCCGGCCTGCGAGCCGGCCAGATCGATCGCGCTCGGGGCGGTGCCGTCCGAGCCCGGCACGGCGCCGCTCTGCGCCTGGCCGGCCGGGCCGATGCCGAGCTGATAGCCGCCGACATTGGCGAACTGGTTGTCGGTGATGTCGTCGGCGCCGGCGTTGAAGGTCGTGTCGGCGAAGACGAAATGAAGCGAGGGGTCCGCGCCGCCCGGGATGACGGTGATCGAATCGTCGGCCACGGCGACCCGGGCATTGGCATATTCGGGCCGGGCGACGCCCTGCAGCGCGGTGCGAAGCGCCGCGGCGAGCCCGCCGACGTCGGTCGGCGCCTGGCCCGCCCCCCAGAGCGCGAGCGTGCCGGCCGAATGGACCACGGTCCCCGCCGCATCGGCGAGGTCGACGTCGACATTATTGGGGTCGTCGAGCGTCGAGAAATCGAACTGGCTCAGCGTAACCCAGGCAGTCCCGCTCCGCGCCGGACGGCGCTGGGCCGCGCCGGAGGCCTCGCGCCCGCCATTGGCGATGCCGAGGTTCAGGATGCCGGCGGCGTTGCGCTGCCCGGCGCTCAGGAAGACGACGCTGGATTGCTCGCCGGTCGAGCCCGAGGTGGCGGTGAGGAAATTCTCGGTCCCAACGGCCTGGCAGGTGAAGCCCGAAAAGGCCGGATTGGCCGGCTCCAGCGCCTGTACCGCCGCTTCGATCTGGCCCGCCAGATTGTCCATGCGGGCATTGAAATTGGCGCCCGGCATCGGCACGCCCTCCGCCATGAAATCGAATTCGTAGACGCGGCCGCCGTCGATCGAGATGGCCAGCCGCCGGGCATCGTCGCCGAGCCCGCCGGTGATGTCCGCATCCTCGATGTCGCCGCTGGTCGCAATGCCGGCATTGCCGTAGGCGAGGCCGCCGGCGCGCTCGAGCCGGATGAGGTTCGACCCGGCGTTGACGACCGCGACCGCATAATTGCTCGCAAAGCCGTTCATCGACAGATTGCGGTGGGTTTCGGTTCGCACGGCCTGGAGCCGCCCGGCCCGTTCCTGGAATTCGGTGACGGTGAGGTTGAACAGGCTGCCCGGGCTGGCCGTCGCATAGTCGACCTCGACGCGCACATTGTTGCCCCACAGGCCCTCGCCTTTGGCACGCGCGGTGAGCACGGCCGTGCCGGTTTCGTCCTCCATGTCGACCGAGGCGGCCTGAGCGCCCGCGGCGACGCGGACGATCCAGGCGACCGCGCCGCCGTTCAGGAAGAAATGCGAGACCGCATAAGAGAGGTCGCTGTCGATCGAGAGCCCACCAAATCGCCGTTCGAAATCCGCGAAGCTGAAGATCTGCACGGGCTCGTTGACCGGGCCGCGCGAGGTATAGCCGATAAAGGCCGCGACCGAGGTCGGCACGCCGGCGATGCTGCGCACGCCGCTCGGCACCTCTTCAATATAGACTCCGGGATATGAGACGTTGGTGGCCATGGCGCTCCCCCTCTATCGGGCAACAGTAGGGCAATCACCGAGGACCAAGTCATCGGCGACACGAAAGCCGGAACTCGTCGTACCAGTAAGTGCTACTGCAAAGCGCCGCTCCACAGCGTAATTCAATCACTTAGGCGTCTCCGCCAGTGATCTTGGCGACGATTACAGAGAGCCTGCTATCTCCGCGCGACTCTCTCAGTACTCGCCCAGAAAGCGGGCAGACTGACCCCACTCACAGCCGCTGTCAATCCACTGACGCAGGTGAATCTATTTGCCCGCGGCCTCAACCTCGCTGGCGTATGACGACAAGACGAAGCGATGCCGAGTTCGGCATGATCCGCGTCCCGATACCGTGAAAACCACAGGTAGTCTGCTTGTCGAAAGACCAGCCGCTACTTCGCCTTTTCGTGGATTTCACGACGAGGTTCTTGCAAAAGCGAAATATGTCGGAGAAACCCCGCCGCCGACCCTGCGAGTCAGAATCTCTCCGCGAGGCGCGCGGCTTCTACGGCGTCAGTCGAGTCAGCAAATCGGCGAGCGGCGATATTGTCCACGCGCGCGACATGAATTGAGTATGTGGCTGTTCTCCCGCATCCAAGAAGGCGACTGCGTGCGGCCCGAGCCGTCGGGGCAAGCGGAAACGGACATCGAGCCCACCGGACGCCAGTCGAGAGGCGAGCGCTGCATTCATCGATCGAGTCGAACGGCTAAAGGCGCTGACGAAGAAGCCGCCACCACGCCGAATCCAGTCGGCGAACGTCTCCGTCTCTCCGTAAAGCGCATCGAACAGGGCAACGCCCGCGATACGTTCATTGGCGCCGCCGAAGCGCAGCGCCGCGGCGGCCGGATTATACCCTCCGCTATAGGCGGCGAGGATCACCGGCGTCCGGTGGAAGCGTTCGGCAAGACCGTCATCGTCGAGGCACCGCGCGACCCGCTCGCCGGCCTCGACGAGAAAGGCCCGGAAGAATCCGGCTTCCCAAAAACGGCCCGCGCTTGAATCGAGCGCATCAACCGCGAATTGCGGCGCAACGAGAACCGCGTTCAGCCCCGATTGCGCCAGCTGCGCGGGAATCGCCTGGCGATCGATCACGTCGCGCGCCAGGGTTGCGTTATTGCCGTGGAAAAAGACGATGATCACCGCTGGCCTGGCGGGATCGAAGCTGTCCGGGACAGCCAGCAGCACGCGGCGGTCGCTGTAGGTTTCGTCCTCCCAGAACCGGCCGCGTCGTGAGGCGCGGCCCCTGCGGCCGGCGTCGGTGACGTTCAGGAACGCTTCGCCCGTGGCGGGCACGACCCCGTCATAGGGGAAGGGGGAATGGTCGAACGCGACCAGCCGCATCGTTATGCCGGGCGATCGCGTTGCCGGGGCATCGCCTTCGCAGCCCGCCAGCGATCTTGCCTCCGCAGCGCCGCCGGGGACGAGGCTTGCGAACAGGAGCGCCGCCGGCAGTGCCCGGCGGGCGACGGTACGCAGGCGCCCGGCAGCGCGCATCTCAGGCGCTCAGCCCGGCGCCGGAGCCGTTGGCGCGGGCCGCAGCAGAAGCAGAAAGGCGGGGATGGCGATGAGATAGGCGATGGCGCTCGCCATGAGCACCGACGAGAGGCCCCAGGCCGTCGCGACCAACGGCACCGCCGCCGATCCGATCACCGAGAAACATCCGTTCACTCCCCAGGCCCAGACGAACATGGCCTCCTTGCCAACGCGGGTGAGGCCGGCCATCGCGGTCGCCATGGGAAAGCCCATGAGGAAGGCGGGCGGGAAGACGAGCGCGACGCAGCATAGGATCCGTAACCCATAGGCCAGACCTCCGATCGCGTCGAGGACGACGCCGAGCGCGACCGCATAGAGAAGCAGGATAGCGCCGATCGCGCCGAGGACGAGCGGCAGGATGTGTCGGCTCCGCCCGAGGAAGCGTTCGGAAACGAGGCTGCCCAGACCCGAGAAGACGAGCATGACGGTGATCAGCAGCGACGACGAGACGATTGGGTTGGTCAGCGCGAGCACGAACTCGGCGATCAGCGCGACCTCCACCATGATGTAGCCGAGGCCGAGGCAGGAGAAGAACAGGATCGTGCCTCCCTTGCCCGGCATTCGCGAGAACAGGGTGCGCCAGCCGAAGGCGAGCGGGATCAGGATCAGCAGCAGCGCGCAAAACGTCGCGACCCCGAGCGTCGCCCAAATGAGCAGATATCCCCAATCGCCCTGGAAAAGCTCGAGCCGATCGAGGGTGCCGGGCAAGTCCCCGGGTCTCACATAAGCGGCAAAATAGGGCCGCTGGTTGGTGAGCGGGCGCGTGTCGAAGACATATTGCGGGGCGATCTCTTCCCACGTTCCGCGAACGAGGCTGTGCCACACGAGCCGGCCCACCGTGGTCGCCGGCTCAATGGTAGGCCGATCGTTCGCGGCGCCGCGATCAATGGTAGGATCGGCCGTCGGATCCGCGCCCGCGCCGCGCGCCGAGGATGCCGCGGCGGCGCCGAAGATCTGCTGCCGGAAGCCATCGAGCGTTGGCCGCGCCAGCGCGGCATCGAACGGCATTCCCGGATAGTAGATCGTATCGAACGACATCGCCCGGCTGTGCGCCTGAAGCGTGGCGATCTCGCCGGGCGTGAACCCGCCTTGCTTGTAGAGCACGGTCGTCGTGCCGAGGTAGGTCGACACCACGAAGAAGGATTGCCCCAGCCGCGCGGCATCGAAGTCGTGCGCCGCCGCGGCCATGGTCGTGTAGAGCTTCAGGACCGACTTGGGCGGCTCCTCCTTGTTCCAGAGCGTGACCGACAGGATGCCGCCGGGCCTCAGCGCGCGCATGTAGCTCAGCATCGCTTCGCGGGTGTAGGCGTATTTCTCGACGATCGCGAAGCCGCCCGGCGACGACAGCCCGGCCGAATCGGCGAGGCTGAAATCGATGACATCATAGTGCTGGCCGCTGTGCGCGAGATGGTGCCGCCCCTCCTGATCGACCACGGTGACGTTCGGCCGGTTGAGCAAGTCGCCGGTGAAACGCCGGAGCGTCGGGTCGGTCAGCAGGGCCTCGCGCACGGCACGATTCCCCTCCGCCGCAGTGACGTGCCGCGCGCCCGCGCGCAACGCCACCATCGTCGAGATGCCGCCGCTCAGCTGGACGACGAAAACCTCGGGCCGCTGCTTCAGCAGATAGGGGTAGATCATCGGCAAGAAGCGGAAATAGCCCGTCTGCCGCTGGGGCAGATCGGCCATGATGCCGATCGGACCCTCGCCGTCGATATAAAGGCCAAGATAGGCGTTCTCGGGAATCTCGTCGAGGTTGAACGCGGCGTTGTCGGACAGCCCCGGCGCGATATGGAGATAGGAGCTGGCATAGACCTCGATCAGTCCGAACGGGGTCGACCGCTCGTAGACGCGGCGGCTGGCGGGGAATTTGCGGGCGTAGGAGACGCCCTTATAGTCCGACACGGCGAGCTTCTCGAGGCCGAGCACCTGCGGCAGAATCAAATGTCCGGCGACGCTGGCCATTGCGACGATTGCGGCGGCGGCGATCCAGCCTTTCCGCGATCGAAGAAACCAGCAGGCGCTCGCCGCGGTCCACAGGAGCAGCGGCAGCAGCATGAGGTCCGCCGGGTGCAGGAGATACATTGCCGGCAACACCAGCACGCCGCCAATCCCCGCTCCGACAAGGTCGGCGGCGTAGACCCTTCCAAATCGCTTCCGCGCCTGCACGAACACGATGCCGAGGAAGAATGCCGCGAGCAGGAACGGGAGAAAGTAAAGCACATAATTGGCGAGCAGGCGCCATTTCTGGTTCGGATCCGAAATCAGGAAGATCGGATTGAACGGTAGCTGTTGCGCGATCAGGTTCGAGACGACCATCACCGGACCGAACGCCAGCAGCGTGCCGCTGGCGATCGCGTGCCAGTGGCGCTCGAACGCGCCCTTGAAAACGGTCATGATCGCGCTGGCGAGGCCGAAACCGAGCATCGCCAGGCTGACGACGAGCGATCCGAAATGCGCCCAGCTGCCGACCGTGAAGAGGCGCATGACGGTGAGCTGCAGCGCGATCACCGCCCCGGCGGCGAATGCCACCGACAGATAGAGGGGGATGGTGACGCGCAGTCCCTGCCGGTCGCCGGCCGGCGCTCCGGGGGCGATCGCGTCGCTCGCGGCACTCTCGCTCAAGGCCATCGCGCGTTCGCCCTACCGATTGTGGGTGCCGAGGATCGTGTCCCCTTCGAGCTTGGTGAAGGGGACGAAGGGCACGAGCCTGCCGTTGTAGATGTCCGATCGGCTGACCGTGGTGGTGCCATCGGCGGCCTCGTTCCTCACCACCTTCAGCACGTGCTGGGCGCCCGGTGGACCGACGGGGATGACCATGATCCCGCCCGGCTTGAGCTGCCTGAGCAGCGGCGGCGGAATATGATCGATGCCGCAGGTGACGATGATCTTGTCGAAGGGCGCCGCCCGCGGCCACCCGTAATAGCCGTCGGCGTTGGCGGTGTGGATCGCGCCGAACTCGCGATAGCCCCGGCGGATCAGCGCCCGGTAGATGCCGGTCGTGCGCAGGGCGAGCGGCCGGATGATCTCGATCGTCCAGACCTTGTCGGTCAGATGGGCCAGATAGGCGGACTGATAGCCCGATCCGGTGCCGATCTCGAGCACCTTGTCGCCCGGTCTCACATTGAGTGTGCTGGTCATCCGCGAGACTGCGTGCGGGCCGGAGATGGTCACTCCGAAGCCGATGTCGAGGAAGGCGTGATCATAAGCGCGGCGGAGGTTCTGGGGGAGGACGAACTCCTCGCGCGGGGTAAGGAGAAAGGCCTTCTTGTCCGCCTCGGTCCACACATCGCGATTGCCGACGAGGGCTTGGTAGAGGTTCCAGCGCTGGGCGAGGAAGTTCGGGTCTTCGCCGCGATTGGCGGCCATCCAGCGGATGAACTCCGTGCGATCGGTGAGCGGCACCGCGATATCGAAGGTGAACGGCTGAGCCATGGTCGCGCCTTCGGCGCTTTGCAACGGGGCGATCTCTTCAGGACCCCCGTCGGCAGCCTGGTTGACGCCCTGGTTGATGGTCTCGCCGGTCTCGCTGGCCGGCTCGCGCCTGCCGCAGGCCGCAAGGCCCGCCGCAGCCATGCCCGAGATCAAGACGTTTCTTCTGGTCAGCACTAAATATCCCCCCAGCGAGAATGAATACATAGCTTCATTATCGCAAGATACAGGTAAATCGCCGCCGCCGGAATGTTTGTCCGCCAGGGTAGACGTGCCGGATGGAAGTCAATGGGCCCCTCCCCGGACCACTTTCCTTGGCGCATCTCCGGAATTGACCACCTCGCTCCCCTGGAATCGGAAGAAGATTTCGCCCGGACCGCGCACTCCGGACTTGCCGGCGGTCCCGCCGCCATCCTGACCTCGAAACCATGAGCCCGGTTTCCGTCCGGGAACGAGGGGGAGATTGAGCTCTCGATGGGTCCGGACCGGCAACCCAATTCGCCGGATATCTGTCGTGCGCCACGATCCTGCGTTTGCATCGCGCCGCGCCTGGGCTATGCTGCCCCTCGGGTTTCTCGGCGTCTCGACAAGGAAGGTGTTGATATATGACCCAAAGCAATTCCGTCGCGACAGGCACGTTCGACGGTATCGACCTATCCGATCTCGATCTGCTCGACATTGAAGTCGTCCAGATGGGGAGTTCAATGGGGATTCCGGAGACCGGCGCGTCCTGCTGTCCCTACGTCACCTGCTCGTCTTGCTGTATCGCACCTGATTCCGTCTAGATGCGACGCCTGGACTTGAGGACGGCCGGCGGTGCCGGCTCGCCGGCAGGCGCTCGGGAGACGCCGGTTGCGACCGGGCGGCCATGATGGACCTCGTGCGCCGGCCCTTAGGTACCGATGGTCCATGGGGAGGTGGTTATGACTGATATCAGCTCGTTCGATACCGGTGCTTTCGATGGCATCGATATGTCGGAATTGGATTTGCTCGACATCGAGATCGTGCAGACGGCGAGGACGACGGGGATTCCGGAAACCGGCGCGTCATGCTGTCCTTCGGCTCCGAGTCATTGCTCATCCTGCTGCATCGACATCACCTGAGCGACGTTTTCGGGGGCCTTCACGCCGCGGCGGCATGCGCCTGACCGTCGCAAGAGGCCGCCGTGAAACCGCCGAGATGCCAGGTCCCGATCACTTTGCATGATCGGGCTCGCCGTGCTACGTTGATTTTGCCCCGATATTGGTCGTCGGCGCTTCAGCGGGAAGAATAGATATGACCCACGTCAGTTCATTCGACACCGACACTTTCGACGGCATCGATATGTCGGAACTGGACCTGCTCGACATCGAGATCGTGCAAACGGCGAATATAGCGGGACTCCCCGAGACCGGGGCGTCGTGCTGCCCCAGCACGCTGTGTTCATCCTGCTGCATCGACATCACCTGAAGAGCTTCGAGCGGGCGCCTGACCGGCAAGGCTGCGGACTTGTTTCCGGGCCGGACCCGGCCGTTGGAGGGCGGCTGGCCCTCGCCTGATCCGAGTCGCGCCGCGCCGGCACGGCCGCCGCGCCGGGCCGGCCGATTGCGCTGCTGCTTCAGGCTCTTGGCATGATGGAATGAGCGTGATACGCCATCGCTCTGGCATCGATCCTTGGTGACCAGTCGGGGAGGTTAATATGACCCATATCGAGACCTTCGACGATATCGACATGTCCGAACTTGAGCTGGTCGAAGTCGAGATCGTTCAGACTTCGGCGGTGATGGGAATTCCCGAAACGGGCGCCTCATGCTGTTGGCTCTTCCGGTGCGGATCCTCATCCTGCGTGCACGACACCTGAGCGAATTTCGACTGGGGCGCGCCGTTCGTTTCGAACGGAAAAATTTTTGCGCGGTGATTGAAGCTTTGCCGGCTCTTCTGCCGGCTCCGTTGCGCTCGCGCGCCGTCCGGCCTGTCGGCGGTTCCGGGACGGATTGTCTCCAGGATGAGCGTCTCCCTCCGCCCGCGACGCGGCAGTTGAGGGCCTTTCGGCTTGCGGCCAGTGAGCTCCAATGATGATGATCGCGCAACCGCAGGCCTGGCGCGCCTTCCACGTCTTCTATTTTGACGATGAACATGTCGACGAGTTGCTGATCGAAACAGGCAGGCTGATATCCGAATTGGCTCCGAGTCCGGCCCACTGGTTTTTCATCCGGTACCAAGAGGGCGGCATGCACTTGCGGTTCCGGCTTCGCGAGGGCTCGGAGGGCTTCGCCGAGCTCTCGTGTCGAGTGCGCGACAAGGCTTGGGCGCTCGGCCGATCCGCCGCGAAACTGCCGGAGGTCCCGGCGGGGGGCGGGCCGGACGAACGTGGCCACTTTCATTATCCCGGGTCGGTCGTCGAAATCCCCTATGTGCCGGAGACGGACCGTTATGGAGGCCCTGACGCCCTTTCCGAAAATGAAGCGCTGTTCCAACATTCAACATCAATTGCCATGAAGGTGATCGGCGCGACCTTGAGCGACTGGCCGAAGCGCGCCAAGCTGGCCATAGATCTCATGCTCGCCGTGGCAACGGTGGCGGAAGAGGACGAAAAAAACGTCGGCAGGTTTTTCGAGGCCTATTCCCGGTTCTGGGCAGAGCGTTTCCAGATCGGCGAGATGGCGGAAGACAGCCGGGTGACAAGCGCACGCGCCGTCAATTCCCGCCTTCAGAAGCTGCGTGAATATGCCGCGTCCGACTCCAGTCCGGAAACGCCGTCCCAATCATGGCTTCGCCGGCTTCATGAAGCGAAGCGACGATTCGAGGACCTTTCCCAGTGCGGCAAGCTCGTCTCGCCCGCGGATCGGAAGGTCGTCAACGATCGCGACGCGTTCAATGCGGCGGTCTCGGATATGCTGATGTCCCAGCTCCACATGATGAACAACCGGTTGGGATTCGCACCCTATCTGGAAATGATGTGGGCCGGAGCGCTGGCCAGGAGCCTCGCCCGATGAGCCATTGGCCCGCTTTGCGAATCAATCATCATTGCCCCGATCATGGCGAGCTGCTGCGCGATGCGGTCGCGCCGCTGGTCGCGGAGGTGCGGGCTCGGGAAGGGGTCCGGATCCTGGTGAGGCCGCATTGGCGCGAAGGACCTCACGTCCTCTTGGCCATGGATGTCGATGAGGAGCGATTTGATCGCGAAATTTACCCGCCGTGCCGGGAACGGATTCAATCCTGGCTCCAGGAAAATCCGTCCCGAACCGGTCTCGATCCGGCCGAATATCGCCGGCAGGTGTTGCTGATTTCCGACGCGGAAAGAGAGCCGGCCGGCGCTGACCGTCTGGCCGCCGACAATAGTGTCGAGCGCAGCTGGTATCAGCGCGCCGCTCCCTATGAAATTACGGAACTGGGCGAAGTGCGCGACCAATTCCAGGTCCGCACGCTCGATCTCGCATTAAAGCTGGTCGCCCGACGCCTGGCTTCCCGATCCCGGTTCATGGTCGAGCTGGCGACCTGGATCGCCGCCGCCGGCCTCAGCGGCGGCGAGGATTTCGATTTCTGGCCAATCTCGATGCTGGCCCATTCAGAAGTCTACCTCTCGCATCAGCAGAGCCTAAGGAAGTCCTTCGAGAATTTGACGGCCAAGCTCCGGCCACCGCTTGGGCAGAGCTGGCGCGACAGCGGCATCGGCGGCGCCAATCGGCTGTCCTTCGCGTCCGGTTCGCCGGAACTGCAGGATTGGTTGGCTGCGCTCGAAAGTCTCAACAACGAGCTGGGTAGGGTGATCGAAGGGAGTCAAGATCTGCGGGAGTCCGCGGCAATGTTCGACTCGGGCGGAAACCCCAGGCCTTTTCTGAACTGGGACAGCGCGAGCCTGAAAGCGTTGATGAACACCAAATCCCATCTTCGATATCGGATTTTGATCAACTTCGTGTACGGCCTGTTCCCGCTTATCGGGCTCAAGCCGGTGGAGCGCGCTTTCCTCTGCTACCTGATCTGGCAAACCATCGAGGCCTGCGCTCCCGAGCTCATCGCCCGCGCCGACCGTGCCGTTCGCCGGGCCGAAAGCGAGGTCCGGGTCGCATGAAGCCGTTGCTCAAATCCTATGTGGTGTTCGTCGGGGTCGAGGACGGCGTACAATTCGAAGCCGGCCTGGACAGCTTCCTCCTCAAGGGACGGGGCCTCTTCCCGCTGGTGACACGAATCGTCTCGCTGTTCGACGGGACCCGGACGGCGGCGGCGATCGAAGCCATCGTTCCGGAAAAGGCGCGTCCCTTGCTCGGGCTTCTGCTGGCCGAGCTCGAGCGCAAGCGGATGATCCAAATGGTCCCCGAGACGGTGGACTCGCCGCTCGGCCCGGACATCGAGGCGCTTTATGCCGGGAGCATCGGCTATCTGAAGGACCAGATTCCGGACTGGTCGGCGGTCTTCCGGCGGTGGCGCGAAACCACGATCCTCGCCGCCGGCGCCGGCCTGTCCTACCGGGTGATGGTCCGCAATTTGTTGCGCTCGGGCGTTCGCCATCTCCTGCTCGCGC
>DATKIV010000005.1:0-58380 GCA_035543935.1 Allosphingosinicella sp. | reverse complement strand
GCCTGGTCCAGGCCGAAGCGGCCGCCAGCATCGCGCGCACCGACATGGAGGCGGCGGGCGAGGTCATTTCCCGCGCGCGCGGCGGCGTCGCGGAGGCGCGCTCGGCGCTCGCTCAGGCCCGCCAGGAATGGCGCGCTCAGGCCGGCACCGAGCTTGCCACCGCCCAGGCTGAATATTCCGCCCGCCGCCGCGCCCTTCCCGCGCTCGCCGACCGCGCCTCGCGCACCGTGCTGCGCGCGCCGCTCGCCGGCCGTATCCACCGCGTCCTCGTCACCACCCGGGGCGGCTCGATCCGCCCCGGCGAGCCGGTGGTCGAGATCGTGCCGTCCAACGAAACCCTGCTGGTCGAGGCGCAGATCAGTCCGACCGACATCGCCTTCGTGCGGATGGGCCAGCCGGCCCGCGTCGCCATCACCGCCTATGATCGCTCGATCTACGGCGTCCTGGAGGGCACCGTGGTCAACATCTCGCCCGACGCCACCGTCAACGAGCGGACTGGGGAGAGCTTCTACACGGTCAAGGTCCGCACCACCGTCAACGCGCTGCACGACCGCAACGGCACGGCGATGCCGATCGGCGTCGGCATGACCGCCGAGGTCGATCTGCTCGGCGACAAGCGCACCATCCTGCAATATATCCTGTCGCCGATCACCCGGCTGGGCGAGACGGCGCTTCGGGAGCAATAGGAAAGGCGACCGGCGAGCCGGGCAAAAGGCCCGGCTCGCGGCGCTTATAGTTCAGCCCGCGGCGTCGTCGAACGACGAATCCATACCCGAGGCGATTTCCGGCGGAGGGCCGTCACCATCGTCCTTCGGGGTCTCGTCAGGCGGCGAAGAGCCGTCAACCGGCTCAAAGGGCTGGTCGACACTATTGTCGGCCTGCTCGCCCGATGCGGGACTGAAGATGTTACTGAACGTTCCAGCCATGCCATCCTCCTATTTTTTCACGAAAACTCAACTCAGAACAGCTCGAAAATGTTCCCGCCCGCACGCCTGCTATTCCTCACGGAAGCTGCGGCTCACCGCGTCCCCGAACGGCGAGAAGATGTAGCTGAACAGCGTCCGCCGCTCGGTGGTGATGTGGACCGAGGCCGGCAATCCCGGCTGCAGCGGGACGCCGTCGCCCGCGGCGCCGGCGGCGTCGTCGAGCGCGATCTGGGCGCGGAAATAAGGCTGGCCCCCGGCGCCGTCGGTCACGCGCGTCGGCGAGAGCGTCACGACATGGCCCTTGAAGCTCGAGCGGCCATGCGGATTGACGCTGGAGAAATGGACGTTCGCCTCCGCGCCGACATGGACGTCGTCAATGTCGCGGGGCTGGATGCGCGCTTCGACGATCAAGGCGCGGCCCGTGGGAACGACCTCCATCAGCGTATGGCCGCCGCTGACAACCGTCCCCGGCCCCACCCGGGCGATGCCGGAAACCCGGCCTGCGACGGGCGAGCGCAGCACGTCGCGGTCGGCGGAATAGCGGGTGACGTCAAGCTCGGGGTCTGCCTGGGCGAGTTGCTCCTGCACCCGCGCCAGTTCCTGGACGACCTCGACCACCTGGCCGTTGCCGGTGCGGCTCTGGTTCATCTCGGCTTCGATCGTCGCGGCGCCGCCGCCGGCCACATCCGCGCGCAGCTGAGCGACGGCGCGCTCCAGCGCCAGCATGGTCGGCTTTCTGGCGAAGCCTCGACGATAGAGGAAACGGACATCCGCCAGCTCCTCTTCGATGAGGCGCAGCTGGGTTTCGCTCGCCTGGCGCCGCGCCCGAGCCGCCGCGAGGCGGGCGTCCGTGATCGTGCGATCGGCTTCCAATATCGGGCGGCGGCGGGCGAAAATCGCCTGCTGGGCCCGCATCGCCGCCGCGGCCGTGGGATCGCCTGAGCGCGACGCGAGATCCTGCGGGAAAAGCAGCACTTCGGCGCCGTCGCGCTCGGCGAGAAGGCGGGCCTCGGTCGCGCGCAACGCATCGCGCCTCGCCTGCGCCTGGCGCAGCCGCGCACCGGAGCGGATGCCGTTCAGACGCACGAGCGGCTGGCCCGCGCGGACGAGCTGGCCTTCCCGGACCAGCACTTCGGAAACAATGGCCGTACTCTCGGGCTGGATCACCATCCGGCTGCCAGTGACGGTGACTTCGCCTTCCGCGATGGCGGCGCCGGAAATGGGTGCGAGCAACGCGAAGACGAAGAATATTCCGATAAAGATGGCGGCCGCGATAAGTCCGGTTCGGATGGGTTGCCGGGCGTCGTCGAGCGGTGCCACTTCGAGCCGGCGCATCCGCCGGTCGATCCAGCGCCGGGGAAGCGACGTGCCGCCGCCGCCCAAAGACATGAAATCGAGCTTCATCGCGTCATGCCTCCGTCGGTTCGCGGGCGATCGAGCGGACGACCTCGGTCTTCACCTTGCGGAATATGCGGGCGCGGGGCCCGTCGAGCTGCAACTCGCCCTTGCAGAGCACCACCACCCGATCGACGAACGCGATCGGATTGAGCCGATGAGCGATGAGGACGATCGTCGACCCCTCCTTCTTCAACGTCGTCAGCGCCGCGCAGAGCGCCTCCTCGCCGTCCGCGTCGAGATGGGCGTTGGGCTCGTCGAGCACGAGCAGCCGCGGCGAGCCGAACATCGCGCGGGCAAGGCCGATCCGCTGGCGCTGGCCGCCGGAGAGGCCCGAGCCGCCTTCGTGCACTTTGGTTTCATAGCCTTCGGGCAGCTCGAGGATCATCTCGTGGACGTTGGCGCGGCGCGCCGCTTCCACCACCTCGTCATCCTCGGCATTGCTGAAGCGGCAGATATTGTCGCGGATCGACCCCGGGAAAAGGCCCACGGACTGCGGAAGATAGCCGACGTAACGGGAGAGATCCTCCGACGTCCACAGTCGCCCTTCGATGCCGCCGACGGTCAGGCGGCCCGAGGTCGGGCTGGTCACCGAGGTGAGCAGGCGCGCGAGGCAGGACTTGCCGGCGCCGCTCGGCCCGACGATGCCGACCGCCTCGCCGGCGGCGATGAACAAATCGACGTCCTTGAGGGCGGGTCGCTGGGCGCCGGGCGGGACATAAGTGACGCCGCTCAGCTCGATCTCGACGTCGCGGTCCGGCAGCTTGACGCGGGCGGCCCGCGCCGGCGCCATCACCAGCGCCTTCTGGACGCGGCGACCGGCCTGGACCGAATTGACGATCTGGCGCCAGCCCCCGACCGCGACCTCCAGCGGCGCCAGCGCCCGGCCGAGCAGCAAATTGGCGGCGAAGATGCTCGCGGGCAGGATATCGCCCCGGATCGCGAGCAGGGCGCCGAAGCCGATCATCGAGCTTTGCAGCCCGAGCCGAAGAACGCGTATCATTGCGGCGGCGGTCGCGCCGCGGTCGCTCGCTTCGCCCTGGCGGCGGACCATCATGTCGCGATCGACATGCCAGCGGACCGACAGCGCGTCCTCCATGCCCATCGCGCGGACGGGGCCGGCATGGCGGGCGATCGCATCGGTGAACTGGTAGCCGCGATTGGCGGCCTCGACGGCGACCCCCGCGCTGCCGCGCGTGCGGCGGTCATTCCAGAAGGCGAGCGCCAGGAGAAGTCCCGCGCCGAACAGGCTGACGAAGCCGAGCAGCGGATGGATGAGGAAGAGGACGAAGATGAAAAGCGGCATCCAGGGCACGTCGAAGAAGAATTGGGCGCCCTGTCCGGCCAAGGCGGTCCGGAACTGGTCGAGGTCGCGCAGGGCCTGAGCGTTGCGGAAGGCGGCGCCGTTGCGCGGCGCGAGATCGACGATCGCCTGGAAGACCCGATGCGCGAGCACCCGATCCAGCCGCGCGGCCGCGCGGATCAGGATGCGGGCGCGCACCGAATCGAACACGGCCATCAAGGCGAGCGCGATGACGAGGCCGACGCTGAGGCTGACCAGAGTCTCGATGCTGCCGCTCGGTATCACCCGGCCGTAAATCTGGATGAGGTAGATGGGCGAGGCGAGGAACAGGAGGTTGACCGCGCCGCTGAACGCCGCCGCCGCCCAGAGCAGCCTTTTGCACTGGCGCAGCGCCGAGGCGAACTCGTCGCCATGTTCGAGGGTCGAGGCGCGTTCGGCGCTGTCGATCGCGATGATCTCGGCGGCGGCCTCGCTGACCGCTGCCTGCGCCTCCGGCACGCCGCTCGGGCTGATCTTCTCGGCCATTTCCTATTCAAGCCCGTGCGGGATGTCGCCGGCCGGGGGATCGATCGGCAGTATCGGCAGCGGCGAGCCCGCGAGATCGGCGGCAAGACTGTCGAGCATCGTCAGGGTCGGGTCCGCGCCCCCATCGGCACTGTCGAAACCGGCGTCGCGCAGGTCGAACAGCGCGGTGACGGAGACCAGGCTGACCAAAGCGGCGATGCCACCGGCGGGATCGCTGCCGAGCAGATCCTGACCGTCGCCCTGCGCGGCCTCCAGCGTGCCGGTGACGGCGCCGAGCCCGATCGGCGGCCCGTCGACCCCGGCCGGGCCCTGCCCGATCTCCACGGTTTGGCCAGCGTCGAGAATGACCGGCGGGTCCGCGGCGGTTTCGGCGTGGACGAAGGCGAGGGCGCGCGCCGGCCCGAGACCGGCGACGAGCGGCATCACCGGGTGCGCGGCGCTCCCGAAAGACAAGACCGGGGGCGCGCCTTGCTGATCCTGAGGCAAGGGCACCTGCGCGGAGGACGCGAGGTCCGGCGTCGAAGCCGGCCCGAAGGAAAGCGGGAGCGGCGGCTGGGCGGCATAGGGGCCGAAATCCTGGGCGCCGGCGGTGAGCAGGCTATTGACGGGGCTCAGCGATATTCCGTCCTGCATGGGCGTCCTCGGCTCGGCGAAAACAGAGCGGCCGTGCCGAAAGTTCCGGCCGGCCCGCGCAAAGGACTCAGCTGTCGAGGACTTCGGTGTCGCTCGTCGAGTTCGGCAGGTCGGTCATGTGTCGGCTGCCGCCGAGGCCGAGGTCGATGCCGCCGGGATCGGCGCTGATGCTGTCGGACTGCGAGCCGAGACGGCCTCGGTGCTGGTGGATAGGCCTTCCACCGGACAAGATGGGATGTTGAAACGAAGTCCACACGGATGACTGAAATGCCGGAGGGCACGGGCCGCCAACGTCCGGCAAGTAGGAATCGGACATCGACTGTGCCGAACGGGGACGCCTGAATCTTTGCGTTTGTTGAATTCCATTCATGCTGTCAGTCGGGTCCGTGCCGCCGGAGGTGGCGGTCAATGCGAGCTTTAAAAGGCTCCCCCAACAGGAGGTTCCAATGCGCGATCTTCACGACTTCGAGCTCAAGCTCGTCAGCGGTGCCGGCTCCTCGTCTTGCCCGCCCAGCAAGAACAACAATGGCTACGGCAACGGCGCTGAATCCGGCCGTCCTCCCGGCAATTCCGGCGCCCACAACCCTCAATTGACGACCTGGAACTCCGGGCCCAAGGGCCCTCGCTGATCAGCGTCGTATTTCCAGTCACGTGAGCCGGCACAAGCCGCGTATCAGGAGGCGCCTCGGTCATTGCTGATCGAGGTGCTTCCGTGCTTGGCCGCCCTTTAATGCTAGTTTTACCGCCGGGCCTTAGGGGAGCGGCGTGGAGTTAATGCGACCCATAACGGCGCTCCTGATTGCCAACGACGGCAAACGATGTCCTGGCGGGCGCCGGCGGCTGTGCCTCACCTCCTCGCTTGCAGAGGGAAGCGAAACCGCCGTGAGGATCATCGCCATATCCACGACGGCATGTCTCATTGAGGATCATTGCGAGGCGCCTTCGGAATTGTCCCAGACCTGGCTGAAGCTCCCCCACAAAGGCCCGGTCCAAGTCCTGATCGAGCCCGCCCCGAATAACAGACTGGTCTGCACGTTCTGCCAGCCGCTCCATCCGGCTGAGGTCGAAGCGCTCTCGCGAGTAAACCCGGCACCCGTCTTGGAAGAGCAAAGGCGTCCCCGGCTTCGCTGCTCGTTCCTCTGACCCTCGCTGCACCCGACCGCACTTCAACTACCCTGGCGGCACATGCGCGGGGCCCCGAGCGGCAGCTTGTCGAGAGAATCCCGATATGAAACATGCCCTAAAAAAAGCGGGGGAGCGCGCGCGCGGCGTGGTGATATTTGAGGGGATGGCGGAAATCCGCCTGACATCATCAGGGAGTAGGTCAATGCGCGATCTCAAAACCGAGGAACTCAGCCAGGTTTACGGCGCCGGCGGCAAGGGCCGCTCGGGGGGCAGCTGCGGCTCGGGCGGCAGCAAGTCCAAGAAGAGCAAGTCCAGGAAGAGCAAGTCCAAGAAGTCCAAGAAGAAGAGCCGCGGCTATTGCTGATCCCTTCCGCCGGGGCCGCGCGCCGGCCCCGGCGGCGCCTTCACACCTTTCGGAAAGACCTTTTCGCTAAACCTGGCCGGCCGCACGCCCCCGCGGTCAAGCGTCAGAGGGTTCATTGAAACACAGACCGAACCTCACACAGTCGAAAGGCAACGAACTGCTCTGGTTGCTCGGGCAACCGCACCTCGCCGACTATCTCGACCTCGTCGCCACGAAGGTGGTCGGGGGCCGCGACATCGATCCGCGGATGCTGACCGACGAATGGCGCGCGGCCAACGATATCTTTTACGAGTTGGAGCAATGCGAGGCGGGCATTGCGGACGAAATCGACGCCGTCCCGATCGACGCCGCATTGACCCCATTGGCGGATGCGGTGCGCGCCAATGCCTGGTTCCGGGATTCCTTCGACAACCTTCCGGCCAGCTTCATGCGGGTCGAGCTGGACAAGCTGGTCGTCTCGCAAACGCACGTCGAATGCGGTTTCGCAGACATGCTCGGGACCGCGCTCGGCCCCGGGCCGGATGACGCAACCCTCTTCCAATTCTGCTTGCCGCTTGATCGTCCTACCCCCCCGGTCCGCATCCAGCGGCTTTCCGGAGATCGGTTCCTCTTCTCCTGCGCCTCGAACGACTTTCGCGCGCATCGTCCGCGCCTGCTGCGGCCGCACGAACTTGGCCCGATCGACAGCATCGGGCCGGTCGCAGCGATGGTTGGGATCATGATCGGCTTCGGATCGAACTTCATGAGCGCGATCCGGAGCGGTTCCCGCATACTTTTGCAGAACGGTTATCACCGGGCCTACACCCTGCGCCGCCTGGGGTTCACGCATGCTTATTGCGTCGTCGAGGACGTCACCCGCAAGGATGAGCTCAAGCTGACTGCCGACGACGAAGTGGCGACGGATCCGGAGTTCTATTTCGCTTCGAAACGGCCGCCCATCTTGCGGGACTTTTTTGATGAGCGGCTGGCCAAGGCGCTCCCCATGCTGCCTTCCGAGACCCAGGTCGAGGTCGAGATCAAGGTCAGGTCGTCAACGGCGACGGATTGTTAGCGGGAGCGCCTTCGGACGGCGATCGATTGCGGCGGACCTCAACGACTCCGCGGTCACGAACCTCGAGTACGATGTCGGCGAGTTCAACGAGCGCCGGGCGATGCGCTATCACCACCCGTGTGATCTGCAGGCCCGAAATCATTCGGGCGATATGGGCCTCCGTGGCTGGATCGAGATTCGCCGTTCCCTCGTCAAGGAAGAGGGCGTCAGGATCGCGATAAAGCGCGCGCGCCAGCAGAATCCGCTGCCTTTGGCCCGACGACAAGGCGGAGCCCATGTCGCTGATCAGGCTGTGATAGCCCATCGGCATATTCATGATTTCATTGTGGACCCACGCAAGCCTGGACGCGTTTTCGATCAGCCTTTGATCCGGGTGAGGGTCGAAGAAGGCGATGTTGTCAGCCAAGGTTCCGCTCAGGAGATAATCGTCCTGCATGACGGCGGCGATTCGACGACGCCAGGTGGCCATGGTGGCCGGTCCCAGCGGAACTCCGTCCACGTGGATCTTGCCCGCGCCGGGTGGGAGCAGACCGAGCAGGACGCGCATCAACGTTGTCTTGCCCGATCCGGACGCGCCGATGACGGCAACGAAACTGCCTGAGGGTATCTCGAAATCCACCTTGTCGAGGATGGGTGCTTCGGCCGGACTGTAAGCAAAGCCGAGACCCTCTATTCTGAGCGCCGGACCGGCCAGCAAGGGCTGGCGCGGCCCGCCAAGGCGAATGTCTTCCTTTTTCTCGCCGACAATGTCCGACAGCCTGTCGAGGTGCACGCCGAGCAGGCGCCATTGCTGGAACTGGCTGACGAGAGAACTGGCGCTGGAGCTGAAGTTGCTCCGATAGGCGAGGAATGCGAGGAGAAGGCCGACGGTCATGCGCTGATCCATGACGGCGAGGGCCCCGAAATAGACGGTGAGCAGAAACGACAGGCCAAAGAGGGCGTTCTCGGCCAGATCTATCTTGATGTCGACGATACGGGCTTTGTAGCTTGCCGAAATGACATCGGCATAACGGTTGCGCCAGCCATTCTCCCGCATGGCCTCATGCCCGTGGAGCTTGATCGCCCGGATCGCGCGCATCGTCTCCATCAGATAAGTTTCCTCATTGGCACGCGCCATGAGTTCTTCTTCGGTCTTGCGACGAAGACCTGGATAAAGGAGCTGCGTGACCAAGAGATATAGAAGCGTCAACGAAAGCACGATTCCGGTCAGCGTCGGGCTGATCAGCATCATCACGACCAGAGTGGTCACCAGGAGCGCGCCGTCGATGAGAATGCTCACGATGCCCTTGGTGAGCAGCGACTGGATGGGCTGGATAGAGCCGATGCGCGACAGCAGGTCGCCGACATGCCGGCGTTCAAAGAAGGCGAGCGGCAGGCGAACGAGATGCCGGATGACATTGCCCCCGAGCTGGTAGGACAGCGATTGGCCGAGCGTCAGGACGACCCAATCGCGCAGCGCCCGCGTCACCGTCGCCATGCCGTAGACCACCATGAAGCCGATCAGGAGGATGTTAAGCAGCCCGGTGTCGCCTTGACCGATCGCTTCATCGACGGCGAGCTGAATATAGAAAGGCGTGATGAGAGTCGTCAGCTGCATGAGCAGCGAAAGGACGAGAATCTGCGTGAACGGACCGCCGAAATTGCTCAGCCGACTCCACAGGTCGCTGAGCCTGGTGCGAGTGCGGGCCTCGATCGGCTTGAAATCGGCGGTGGGGGTAAGCTCGAGGGCAACGCCGGTAAAATGCCGGCCGAAGCTTTCCAGCGTCATCGTGCGGCGACCGCGCGCGGGATCCAATATGGTGACGCCACGCGCGCTCACGCTTTCCAAGACGACGAAATGATTGAGGTCCCAGTGCAGGACCGCCGGTTTCTGTAGTTTGTCCAGGTCCGTCAGATCGAGCCGAAGAGCGCGGGGCGCGAGCTCGAGATCGGACGCAATGGCCATCAATTCCTGAAGCGTCGTGCCCTGTATGGAGGTCGGATAGCGCTGGCGCAGACCCGCCAGGTTGATCCGGTGCCCATAATGGAGGGCAATCATCGCGAGGGATGCGAGTCCGCATTCCGCCGCCTCCGATTGCAGCAGCGGGCGCATGCGCCGCGACCAAGGCCACTCGATCCCGCTCATGATCCGATCGCCGAACGAATCGGGCCGAACAGCACCTGCCAGAGGCTGCGTTCCTCCAGCACAAGATTGGCGCTCAGGGTCATTCCCGGCCGCATCGCGCGCTGATCTGCCGGCACTCCCGGGGCCATTTCATCTATCCGGACCCGAATCCGAAAGACCGGTTCCTCGATGCCGAGGTTGGCGTCGAGATTGGTCGGCTCCGTCGGCACTCGCGAGACGGCGGTGATGGTGCCGCGCCCCGCACCATATTTTTGATAGGGGAATGCGTCGAAGAACAGCCGCACCTGCTGACCCGGACGTGCGAAGCCAACCGCTCGGGAAGGCGCATAGAGCCAGACTTCAAGGTGGCTGCCGCGCGGAACGATGGTGACCAGCGAGCGATCTGTGCGGGCCCGCTGCCCCACCTCCACGCTGACGTCGCCGACCTCTCCGTCAATCGGAGCGGTGAGGACGAGCCGGTCCGTGCGCATGAGCTCTGCTCGTTGCTCGGCGAGCGCCGCGCGCTGGGCGATCAGGATCGAGCGGGTGCGATTCGTCTCCAGCGAACGCTGCGGAAGCTGAGCTTCCGCCGCCCTCAGTGCCTCGCGCTGCGCGATCAGGCGCTCGGTGAACGCCTCCACCTCTGCCCGCCTCGCCAACAGGCTCGATCGGCTGTCCTCCACCTGGCGTTGCGTCCCCGCCCCCTGCCTCGCGAGCTGGACTGCACGACGTGTCGCCGCCTCGGCGAGCCGAATTTGCCCGGTCGCGATGCCGCGTTGCCGTTCCAGCGACGCTATCGCCGCGGCCAGGCTCTCCCGCTGCTGCACGAGGCGCCGTTCCTCCGCGGTTCCGATCTCGCCCGCGAGTTCGACCTGGCGCGCGAGTTCCGCATCCTGATTTGCGATTTCCGAAAGCTGCGCCGCAACGCCGTTCCTTCCCTGCGCGATGGACAGGGTCACCAGCGGCGTACCCGCAGCGATGACCTGGCCGTCGCGGACATGAATTTGTTCGATGTCGGAAGGCGTCGACGGATATACGCGCGCGATACCCGCGTCATAAGAGACGATACCCCGGACCCGCGTGCTGCTGGCATAGCTGCCGAAGATCAATATCCCGACAATGATTGCGGCGACGATCAGGACCAGGCGAGTATAGAGGCGGGACGACGGAGGGACCGCGGCCACAACCGTGCCGGCAAGCCTGTCGCGGCTGGCGTCGACCACCTCCATTCGGAAAAGCTGCTTGTTCATACCCCGCCACGATGACCGCTGATCGAAAGCGTCTAGCGTGCAGTCATAAAAAGGCGGTTAACCGTCTTGATACCATGGATGCATCGAGCGCCGGCGTGGCTTATCCAAAATTAACCGCGGTCCGTTAGGTTCGGATCATGCGGGAACGACCTGTGACCAACCGCGCTGCGCTGCGCTTCCTGATACCGCTCGCAGCGGCCGGCTGCGTGCCGCATGCGCGGCTTGAGGTCGCGCCCGATTTGCTGTCCACGCAGTGGACCCAGTCGGAAGAAGTCCTTCCCTCCCCTCGTCATGCGGAGCCGGTGGCGGCGGCAACGAGCCTGGGACAGGCGCTGGCTTCCCCCGAACTGGAAACCTTGATTGCGCGTGCGAGCGAAGCGAATGCCGACGTCCGCATCGCCCAGGCCCGCGTCCGCCAGGCCCGCGCCCTGTTTCGGAGTGCGCGCGGCGCGATGCTCCCGGCGGTCAGTGGATCGGCGGGCCTAAGCGGGACGCGAACGCAGCGCACCGGCGATCCGTTCGATTTCAGCGACGCCTTCGGCGGCCTCGATATTTCCTTCGATCTCGACCTGTTCGGGGGCGGACGGGCCGAGCGCAGCGCGGCCAGGCATCGTCTGCGGGCGACCGAATTCGATCGCGAAACGGCCCTTCTTGTCGTCCAATCGGAAGTGGCGCGCGCTTATGTGCAGCGGGCTACTCTGGCGGCCCGCATCGCGCTGCTCGACCGCAACATCGAACAGGCCCGGGATCTCGAGCGCATAATCCGCGCGCGCTTCGCTGCGGGGGACGCCACGCGCGTCGATTTGGGATTGCAGACGATCCAGGTCCGTCAGCTGCAGACGGAGCGATTACGCCTCGATCAGGCGCTCGACCGCACGCGCACTGCGCTCGCTGTCCTCGTTGGCGAAGAGGCGCCCCGATTCCGGCATGCGCCCGCGCAGCTGGACTCGCTGAGGCCTCCCGTTCTCACTGTCGCGCCGCCCTCGGAGCTGCTGGTGCGCCGTCCAGATATTCGCGCGGCCGAATCCCGGATAAATGCAGCCGGCGGCGACGTCCAACAGGCCCGCGCCGCCTTCTTCCCGAGAATCCGGCTATCCGCCAGCGCGCTGGGGCAGGCCGCGAGCCTTTCCGGCCCGCTTAGCAGTACGTTCTCGCTCGGCGCCGACCTGCTTGCGCCGATCTTCAACAGGGGGCGCCTGCGCGCGAATCTGGAGCTGTCGGCAGCCCGCCAGGTCGAGAGCGTCGAAACCTATCGGCAGGTGCTGCTTGCGGCTTTAGCCGAAGTCGAAAATGCGCTGGCCGCGGTTCAGCGCTCGGCCGCGCGCGAAGACCTCCTCAGCGAGGTGGTGGCAGAAGCACGTCTGACCGCGCGGCTCGCACGGCTTCAATATGTCGGGGGCGAGTCCGATCTCCAACGCGTCCTCGACGCCGAACAAAATCTGACCGAAGCCGAGGACGCACGCGCGATCGCGCGACAGGAACGCTTCGAAGCGGCGATCGATTTGTTCACGGCTTTGGGGGGCGCGACCACTTCAAACTAGGTCGGCGTCATTTGGATACCTGCCGCCACGCTGTGTCAGGAAGCAAGGCGTCGAAAAGCAGGAGATTCTGCGACCGGACATAGCGACTCTGTCGTCGCGTATCCACGCCCATCCGGGGACCGGCAGGAACCCGCCACCATTGACACAGCTTGCGCGAACTTGCCCGGAAGAAAGGGCATGCTGCATCGAACGCGTCGCGCGCGCTCATTCGGTCAATCCGGAATGTCGGCGAATGTCGGGCTGGTGGACAGGGCTGGATTCGAACCAGCGTACGGGAAACCCGGGCAGATTTACAGTCTGCTGCCTTTAACCACTCGGCCACCTGTCCAGTGGAGCGCGATAGAGGAAGGCGGCTCCATTGGCGAAAGCCGTCGGCCCTGTCAACGCACCCCTGTCAACGCGCGCCCTCGGCGGCGCGTCACGCCCAGAGCGCGGCCATCGCTTCGGCGAAGCCATGCCACCAGCCGGTACCCATCACCGCCATCATCACGATCTGGCTGGCGACCATCGCCCCGCCGCCGAAGATCCACACCCGATGCACGCGTCCCCGCGTCCGCCAGTCGTAGAGGATGCCGGCGATGATGATCAGATCGGGGCCGAAGATGAAGGTCAGGGGCGCCCCGCTCTGAATCGGGCCCAGCGGGATGCGCGCGACTGCGGCGCCGAGCAGGGCGACGCTGGAGAGTAGGATCAGCCTTTTGTGGGTCTCGGCACGATTGCGCCACAGCACAGCATAGAAGATCGTGACCGCGAAGCTGTTGATCGCGAAAAACGGCACCGCGTAGAAGACGTAGGGATCGCCGAGCCCGCGGAAGCCGCCGTGCATCGCCGCGATCGCCGCGAAATTGCCGAGCGCGACCATCGCCGTCGCGATGCAGGCACCGAAAATGCCGAGTTTTCGGTGCAGGGCGGCGTTGCGCGCGGCGATCAGCATCGGCTGAACCGCCATCAGGGCAATCCAGATGCTGAACACGGCCCCGTGCAGATAGAGCAAGAGCCCCATGTCCGGCGTGGTCGGCGGGACCGTCATCCAGCGCGAGAAATAGAAGCTCGCGGAAAAGCCCCAGACCACGGTCGCGGCGGCGGCAAGCCCCATCGCAGCGTAGAAAATGCGGTCGCTGCGCATCCGCGTCGACGGAGATGCGATCGTGGCCATGATTCCCCCCTTTGGCTTCGCCCGAGGATATCATCTCCCTTGCGCTTGCCAAGCGTCGCCGCCGCCGTCATTGCGGCGCCGATGCGACGCAAGGCCCGCCAGGCGACCAAGGCCGAGAACAGGCCCCGTTTCTGGGGCCGCCACGCGGTCGCCGCCGCGCTCGCCAATCCGGAGCGCCGGATCGTTCGGATCTGGGCGACGCGCGAGGCGGCCGCCGAGCATGACATAGACGGGGCGATCCCGGTGACCTTCGCCGACGTCGCCGACATGGGCCGGCTGGTGCCGCGCGACGCGCCCCATCAGGGCATCGTCGCCGAGGTCGAGCGGCTCGAGGACCTGCTGCTCGCCGACCTGCTCGATCTGGCCGAGGACCGCCGGCCGCTGCTCGTCCTCGATCAGGTCACCGATCCGCACAATGTCGGCGCGATCCTGCGCTCGGCGGCCGCCTTCGACGCGCTCGGCGTGGTGACGCAGGACCGCCACGCCCCGCCAGAATCGGGCGCGCTCGCCAAGGCAGCCAGCGGCGCGCTCGAGACGATGCCCTGGGTCCG
The DNA here is from genome assembly GCA_035543935.1 of Allosphingosinicella sp. Lineage (GTDB taxonomy): Bacteria > Pseudomonadota > Alphaproteobacteria > Sphingomonadales > Sphingomonadaceae > Allosphingosinicella. The sequence continues at coordinate 44,456 of DATKIV010000005.1, read as the reverse complement.
CGTCGTCAACCTCGCCCGCGCCCTCGACGACATCGCCGCCGCCGGCTTCTGGCGGATCGGCCTGGCGGGGCAAGCGGAGATGACGCTGGCCCAAGCGCTCGGTCCCGCCCGCGTCGCTTTGGTGCTGGGCGCCGAGGGCGAGGGCATGCGCCACAACACCCAAAGCCATTGCGACGCGCTGGCGCGCCTGCCGATCAGCGGCGTCGAGAGCCTCAACGTCTCCAACGCGGCGGCCGTGGCTCTCTACGCGGCGAGCGTCGCTTAGGGGGCAGTTACTTTTCCACGCGGCCTAGTCAGCTTTCGCACCGTCATCGGAAAAGTAACTGTCCCATTCAGTCCTCCGGCGCGATCGTGACCCTGAGGCCGTCCAGCTCCGGCGTGAACAGCAATTGGCAGGAGAGGCGGCTGGTTTCGATCTTGTGGTCGGACGTGTCGAGCAGATCCTCCTCGTCGGCGCCCCGCGGCTTGAGCCGGTCGGCCCAGTCCGGGTCGACATGGACGTGGCAGGTCGCGCACGAGCAGCAGCCGCCGCACAAAGCGAGCAGCTCGTCGAAGCCGTTGTCGCGGATATTCTCCATCACGCTCCAGCCGATGCGCGCCTCGACGGTCTTCTCGGTGCCGTCGCGGGTGACGATGGTGAGGCTCGGCATATTCATCCTTGGCGGCAAGAAAGGGGAAGGCGTTCGCCGCGCCCTATGCTAGGCGCCCGGCCTGAGCGCAAGGCGGGAGCGGATATTGGGCATCAAGGCGGAGGATCTCGAACGGTCGCTGAACGCGCTGGGCGCGATCGAGCCCGCCTTCGCGGCGGCGTTGGCGCGGGTCGGCGTGCCGGAGCCGCGCATCGGCGAACGCGGCTATGTGACCCTGTTGCGCGCGATCATCGGCCAGCAGGTGTCGGTCGCCTCGGCGACCGCGATCTGGAACAGGCTCGACGCCGCCACCGGGGGCGCCGCCGATCCGGCCAACATGGCAAGGACGAGCGACGAGGCCCTGCGCGGCGCCGGCCTCTCGCGCCAGAAGATGAGCTATGTCCGCAGCCTTTCCGAGGAGGTGCTCTCCGGCCGGCTCGACTTCGACAAGCTCCCGGCCGACGACGAGGGGGCGATCGCCCATCTCGTCGCGGTCAAGGGCATCGGCCGCTGGACCGCCGAAATCTATCTGCTGTTCGCCGAAGGCCGCCCCGACATCTTCCCGGCCGGCGACCTCGCCGTCCAGATCGAGATCGGCATCATCCTCGGCCTCGACGGCAAGCCGACCGAAAAGGCGATCCGCGCGCTCGCGGAACCCTGGCGCCCGCACCGCGGCGCGGCGGCGGTGTTCGCCTGGCACCACCGGCGGGCGGGAGCGCCGGCGGTCTAGCTATTCCGCCGCCTCGCGGAAGAAGGTGCCGCTCTCGCGCATCGCCGGGAAGGCGTCGGGATAGCCGTAATTGACCACGGCGCGCAGGCGATAGGAACTCTGCGCCGGGGGCCGGTTGGGCGGCACCGGGCAGGGCGGGATCATCCGCGGCCGCGCCTGCGGGCGCCGGACCACCATGTCGCGGAACCATTCGCCGACATAGGTGCCGTCGAACCGGTGCACCCGGCAGCCGACGATCCGCCCCAGAGGCGCGCCGGTAAGGTCGTAAATGGTGGTTTCGAACACGAAGCCGACGGGGTCGCCGTCGGTGGAATACACATACATCGCCACGGTTACAGGTCCCCGCCCGGGCGCGCGCCTACCTGCCCCACCCGTCGCGCCACCTTGTCCGATCCCGGGGCCCGTGGAAAGCGAAAGGTGAGCATTGCTGCGACGACTTGTTTTCGGAAGAAGGCGGGCGGAATATAGAACGCGGCGAACCATGCGCGAACATGCCGCCAAGTCGTTGCAGGAGCGTTACAAAAATGAACAGACTCGCAATCGGGGCAGTGGCCGCCATGATCTTCGCCGCAGCCGGGCCCGGTCTCGCCCGGCCCGGCGCCGCGCCGGCTCAACCCCCGGCCGGCAGGTCCCCGCCCGCGACCACGCCGCTCGCGACCCCGCCGCCCGCCGGCACGACGCCGCCGGGCCCGGGCACCGCCACGCCGCCGGCGAGCACGCCGGCCGTCCCCGAGCCGGCGCCGCCGGTCGAGACGCTGCCGGTCGCCAACCAGCCGGTCCAGCAGGCGCCGCCGCCGCCAGCGCCGATCACCATCCCGCCCGACGCCAATTATCCCAACGGCTTCCAGGACCCGGTCGCGCCCTTCGAAAACAGCGTGCGCGCCGACAATGACCGCGACGCCGGCTTCCCCTGGGGCCTGCTCGGTCTGCTCGGCCTGCTCGGCCTCGTCCCTTTGGTGCGCGGCTACGGCCACCGCACGGTCGCCGAACGCGAGGTGCGGCGGGAGAGGGATTAGGATGGACCCACAATCGTGCGACATCCCCTCCCGCTCATCCTGAGTAGGGACTGAGCGAAGTCGAAGGGGCCCGTATCGAAGGGCCCGGCGGAAAAGCAATGCGTCCTTCGATACGCCGTTTCGACAAGCTCAACGGCTACTCAGGATGAGCGGGGTGGACGGATGCGTTCCCGTCGCCCCGTCAACACTTCTTGCACCTCTGTCCTCTATTGGGACGCCCTAAAATCGGGGGGCGCGGAGCGTGCGCGGCAAGGCTATGCGACGCTCTGGGAAGCCTTATCCCGGGGAGCGGACATGGCCTTGAGCGTGCGGACGAGAGGAAGACCCGTGCGCCGCGGCTTCGCCTGGGCGCGGCTCGGCCTGATCCTGCCGATCGCGTCGTGCGTGCCGGCCATCGCCGTTCCGGGACCGGCCGCGCAGCTCCCCATCACCGGCACCGCCGCTTATGCGGCCGCGCCGTCCGCCGCGGGCGCGCAGACCGGCGTGCTGCCCTCGCTGGAAGCGGGGGGCCCCGGATTGTCGCTGGCCGGCAGCACCGCCATGGCCGCCAATTTCAACCTGCCGATCGCCGGCCTGCCCAATCCCGCCGCCGCTTCCTACGCCTTTCGCGCCGCGACCCCGCTCGATCAGATGCGCTCGCTCGATTGCCTGACCCAGGCTGTCTATTACGAAGCCGGCAACCAGAGCGAGGACGGCCAGCGCGCGGTCGCCCAGGTCGTCATCAACCGCGTCCGCCACCCGGCCTGGCCGAACAGCGTCTGCGGCGTCGTCTATCAGGGGCCGATGCGCGCCGGCGGCGGCTGCCAGTTCACCTTCACCTGCGACGGCTCGCTCGGCCGCGCGCCGATGCCGGCGCTCTGGGCCCAGGCCCGCCGCGTCGCCGCCGAAGCACTTGCGGGGCGTACCTTCGCGCCCGTCGGCATGTCGACCTTCTACCACGCCAATTACGTCTTCCCGTCCTGGGCGCCGCGCCTGGTCAAGACCGCGGTGATCGGCGCGCATCTCTTCTACCGCCTGCCCGGCCTCGCCGGCGCGCCCGGCGCGTTCAGCGACGCTTATTCGGGCGGCGAGCCGGCGGTGCGCGGCTCCTCCTACATGGCGCGCTCGAACAACGCCGCCGCGATCCCCGCCGTGGCCGCCGCCCAGCCCTGGGCCGCGCCTACCGCCGCGCCCCGGCTCGCCGCGCCGGTCCCCTCCGACATCCCGCAGGATACACGCTGGGCGCCGACCAACCTGCCCGCCTCCACGATCCGCGAGGAATATCGCGAGTCCGGCCAATGGCGCACCGACGCGCCCGCCGGCGTGGCGCGACACTGAAAAGGGGACAGTCACTGTGACTGTCCCCTTTCACCCGATCCGGGTCAGCCGCGCCGCCGTCTTGGCGAGGCCGGGGACGCCGGCCAAGCCCAGCATCAGCCGCCGCCGCCACGGCGCTTCCGCCATATGGCGAAGCGTCTCGGCGATCGCCACGGGCCGCTTCGCCCGCTTGGCGAAATCGCGCTGATGGGTTTCGGCGCCGTCGCCGTTGAGGCAGGCATTGGCGGCCGCCACGCCGCTCGCCAGCGCGACCGCGATGCCGTCGCCGGCAAGGCTGGCGATCACCGCCGCCTGGTCGCCGACCCGGAACAGGCCCGGCGCGGTCGTGCGCGCGCGCCAGCCATAAGGCACGCCGGCAATCGCTTCCCATAATAGGGGAATTGTCCCACCCATCCGTTCGGCCAGCAGCGGCGCCTCCCGTATCAGTGCGCCGAGGAAAGCGTCGCGACCCTCCGCCATCCGCGCCTGGGCGACCGACAGGCAGAGATTGGCCATCCCGTCCTCCTGGACGAGAAGCCCGGCATAACCGCCATCGTAGAGGTGGAGCTCGATCGTCCCGGCCAGGTCCGCGCGAGGCGGCACGGCGGCGCGCAGGCCGACCGAGAGGGGCCGCGCGCCGACCTCCCGCGCGACGCCGCGCAACTCGTGCTTTCCCGTCGCCAGGAACAAGGCGTCGGCGGCCATTTCGGCGCCGTCGTCGAGCCGGACCATATCGCCCTCGATCGCCCGCGCCGCGCGTCCGCGCAGCACCGTCGCGCCGGCCTCCTCGGCCATCGCCAGCAGGGTCGCGTCGAGCCGGCGACGCGAAAGCCCGGCGGCGGCGCGCGGCAGCGCCGTCTCGACGATTCTGGTGCCGGCGATCAGCCGCAGCCGGTGGATCGGCCGCGCGCCCAGCGCGGCCGGATCGAGCCCCAGCCGCTTCAGCGCCGTGATCGCGTCCCAGCCGAGGAAGCCGCCGCAGACGAGGTCGCGCTCGCCCGGGGAGCGCTCGATCAACACCGGCATCGCGCCGCCCCGCGCCAGCGCGATCGCCGCCGAGGCGCCGGCCGGCCCGCCGCCGACGATCAAAGCAGCCGTTCGACGCACAGCCGGAAGGGGAAGCGGCGCACGATCCTGGGCGCGGCCGGATCGGGCAGGCCCGCTTCGTCGATCAAGGCGCGCCAGTCGGCTGGCCGGAACCCGCGCGCGATCGACAATTGCCCGTCCTCGCGCACCATCCGGTGCCAGCCCATCACCCTGCAGAGCAGCGGAAAGCCGTAATAAGCGAAAGCATGGCGATGAATGTCGTTGACCATCCAGCCGCGGACCGCGCGCGCCTCCATGAAGCCGAGAAAATCATGGATCTCGCGATCGCTCATATGGTGGGTGACCGCGCTCGAGATGATGAAGTCGATCGGCCCGGCGACCTCCTTATAGTCGCCGGTGCGATATTCGATCGGCCAGTGCATCGGCGTCGCCGCGCTTGCGATCGCGGCGCTCTTGGGATTGAGATCCACGCCGATCAGGTCGACCGCAATGTCCCTGCGCTTCGCCCAGCGCGCGATCGCGCGCAGCATGTCGCCATAGCCGAAGCCGACGTCGAGCAGCCGGAAGGCCGGCACGTCGCCGATCCCGCGGGCGAGGAAATTAAGGGTCGGGCGCGCCGAGCCGGTCCAGGCGTTGACCCGGCTCAGGTCGTGCAGCACCGCTTCGTAGGTTTCGGGGTCGAGCGCGGGATCGTCCATCTGCTCCGCCTGGCGGGAGCGGACGGAAAGCCTGTTCATGCAGCCTGCTCGAAGTGGAAGCCCTCGGCGGCGAGACCGGGCCCGAAGGCGATGGCGACGCCCTTGCCGGTGTCCGGCCGGTCGATCAGCTCGGCGAGCACGAACATCAACGTCGCCGACGACATGTTGCCGTAGCGCGCGAGCACGTCGCGCGACGCCCAGAGCGAGCCCTGCGGCAATTCCAGCCCCTTCTCGACCGCGTCGAGGATCGAGCGGCCGCCGGCATGGACCGCCCAGCTCGTCACCTGGTCCGGCCCCCAGCCATTGTAGAGGACGTTGCGCGTGCTTTCGTCCTCCAGCGCATGCTGGATCCGGCCGGGCACTTCGCCGGACAGGGTCATCTCGAAGCCGGTGTCGCCGATCTGCCACTGGATCAATTCGGCCGAATCCTCGAGCGGGGCGGAGAAGAGATGGCTCATCTCCAGGCCTTTCGGCTCAGCGGTGACGAGCGCGGCGGCGGCGCCGTCGCTGAACTGAAGCATGGCGAGCAAGGATTCGAGCTGCTGGGTCTCCTGCAGGTGGAGCGAGCATAGCTCGACGGTCACCGCCAGGACCCGCGCCTCGGGCTCGGAGCGGACGATATGGTAAGCGGTCCTGAGCGCCGAGACCGCCGCATAGCAGCCCATGAAGCCGATTTGGGTGCGCTCCACCTCCGGCATGCCGAGCGCGCGGGCAATGATCTGGTCGACGCCGGGCGCGACGAAGCCGGTGCAGCTCGCCACCACGAGGTGGGTGATGCCGTCCAGCGCGACCTGCTCGCTCAGCTTCGCGATCGCGGCCAGGGCCAGCTTCGGCGCCTCCTCGGCATAGCAGGCCATCCGTGTCCCGGTCGTCGGCGCGGGGCCGTGATAGAAGCCGCCCGGCTGGTTGTGCATCTGGCCGCCGGGCGGCGGCAGCACCGACCAGCGATGCTCGATGCCGCTGCGGTCCGCCATCCGCATGAACAATTTGCGCAGGCGCGGGTCTTCGACCTGCCCTTCCGCCCAGTCGATGAACAGCTTGTGGACGTCATGTTCGGGAACCACGCCGGCCAGGGCGTTTATGAAGGCACTCTTGTCACTCACCTATGTTCCTTCGCGGACCAGACGCCCCCGACCCATCAACGGCTACGCCCGCTATAGGCTCCGTGGCAATGAGAGACTTACCCGGCTACGGGCGGGCAGCGGTTCCAGCCCGGGCCGCGCACGACCCGCCCCGGCGTGGCGCCGGTCGGCTCGCCGCCGGCGAGCACCTGGCGGCCGTTGACGAAGACGTGGCGCATGCCCACCGCATAAGCGTGCGGCGCCTCGAAGGTGGCGCGGTCGGCGATCGTCGCCGGATCGAAAATGGCGAGATCGGCATAGAAACCGGGCCTGAGCGACCCGCGCTCCCTGATGCCGAGATGCGCCGCCGGCATCGCGGTCAGGCGGCGAACCGCCTCCTGCAAGCTGATCAGCCGCTCGTCGCGGACGTACCGGCCGAGCAGCCGCGCGAAATTGCCGTAGGTGCGCGGATGCGGACGCGCGTTCAGGAACACGCCTTCATTGGCGACGCTGGCCGCGTCGGAGCCGAAGCTCATCCAGGGCAAGGCGACCTCGCGGCGGACATTGTCCTCGCTCATCAGGAAATAGATGGTGCCGACCCGGCTGCCGTCCTCGACGACGAGGTCCATCATCGTCTCTTCGGGGCTGGTGCCGCGCTCGCGCGCGACCTCGGCGAGCGTCCGCCCCGCATAATGGCGCAGCGCCGGATTGCGGAAGTCGGTGAACATCATGCCGCCCGCGCCGGCACCGTGATAGAGATTCTCCCAGCCCTGGCCCGGCCGTCGCATCTCCTCGGCGACCCGCGCGCGAATGGCGGGATCGCGCAGCCGCTGGAGCCAGGCCTCGCGCCCGCCGGCCTGCACCCACAGCGGCATCGACGCGTCGAGCCCGGTCGCGCCGGCGACATAGGTGTACATGTCGGCGCTGATCCTGAGGCCGGAGGCGCGCGCCGCCTCGATCCGCCGGATCACCTCGTCATAGCGCCCCCAATTGTCGCGCCCGCCCATCTTCAGATGATAGATTTCGGCCGGCGCGCCGGAGCGGCGGGCGATCTCGATCAGCTCGTCGACCGACTGGAGGATGCGGTCGCCCTCCGAGCGCATATGGCTGATATACATGCCGCCGCAGCGTCCCGCCTCGCTAACCAAAGCGACCAGCTCGTCGGTCTCGGCGAAGCTGCCGGGCGCGTAGATGAGCGAGCTGCCGACGCCCATCGCCCCCTCGTTCATCGCCTGGCGCACCAAAGCGCGCATTCGGGCGAGCTGGGCCGGATCGGGGTCGACGTCGCCCTCGCCAAGCTCGTGGACCCGAACCGTCGCCGCGCCGACGAAGCTCGCCACGTTGGGGGCGATGCCGCGCCGCTCGAGATGCTCGAGATATTGGCCGAGGCTGGTCCAGGCGATCGGATAGCGGATATCGTCCTGCCGCGAGAGCGCGCTCGCCTTCATCGCCTCGTTGAGCGGACCCATCGACCAGCCTTCGCCCATCACTTCGAGGGTGACGCCCTGGCGGATGTCGCTCTGGCTGCGGCCGTCCTCGATCAGGCTTTCATTCGCCCAGCTCAGCATGTTGATGAAGCCCGGCGCTACCGCCAGCCCGCGCGCGTCGATCTCGCGCGTGCCCCGGGCGCCGATCCGGGGCGCCACCGCGACGATCCGGTCGCCCCGGATGGCGACATCGCCGGTGAAGGGCGCGCCGCCGGAGCCGTCATAGACGGTGCCGCCGCGGATGAGGACGTCGTAGACCGTGGCCGGCGCGGCGCTGCCGCCCAGCAGGAAGGCGAGCAGCAGCAGCGCCAGCGGACGCTTCATCTGCCGCCGCCCAGCGCCAGGGCAAGGTCGTGGATATGGTCGATCGCGGCATAGAAGCTTGCCGCCGGAATGCGCTCGTTGAGGCCGTGCGCGAACATCTCGTCGGGGCGGATGAAGACGCCCGAGCTCGCCCAGGTTGGGATGCCGGCGCCGCGGTAGATGAGGCCGTCGGTGCCGCCCGATTCGAGATAGGGCGAGATGGCGACGCCCGGATAGCGGCGGTGAATCGAGGCGGCGATGGCGGCGTCGACCTCCGCGCGCGGCTCCGAGACCGCGCTCAGCTCGGGCGCGCCCATTCTCTCGACCCGCACCGCCTCGTTGCCGATCGCCGCGGCCAGGGCCTGGCGCACCGCCTCGGGCTGGATGCCCGGGAAGATGCGGCAATTGACCACGGCGGAAGCGCGCTGCGGCAGCGCGTTCTGGGCGTGGCCGGCATCGAGCATGGTGGCGATGCAGGTCGTCCTGGTGGTGCCGACATATTCGGGGCTGTGGCGCAGCGCCTCGGCCGCCTCTTCATCCTCGGGATTGGCGGCGAAGCGGGTCAGCATCGCCCCAGCGGCGCCCGGCACGATCCGGCCGAGCGTGCCGAGATACTGGCGGGTCAGCGCATTGGCCATGACCGGGAAGCGATATTGCTCGACCCGGAGCAGGGCCCGGGCCAGATCGTAGATCGCATTGTCGTCGCGCGGCCGGCTCGAATGGCCGCCGGGGTTGGTGATCGTCAGCCTATAGCTGGCGAAGGTCTTCTCGGCGCCCTGGATCAGATAGACGAGCGGCCGGCCGCCCGGCCCGATCATGCCGCCGCCGGCATCGGTGTTGATCGCATAGCGGGCGCCCCGCACCCAGGGATGGGCGGCGACCAGCCGGGTCGTGCCGAACGTCGTCTCCTCGTCGCCGATGAAGGCGAAGACCAGCGTCGTATCCGGCGTGTGATTGGCGGCGCGCATCCTCAGGATGGTTGAGATCATCGCGGTGACGCCGGTCTTGTTGTCGAGCACGCCGCGTCCGAACATGGTGCCATTCTCCTCGACCAGAGCGAACGGGCTGCGTTGCCAATCCTCGGGCCGCGCGTCGACCACGTCCATATGGGCGGAGAAGAGGATCGGCCGCGGATGGGGGCGGCGGCGGTAATCGTCGCCGCGGACCATCACCAGCAGTGCCGCCGTCTCTTCGTGCGGGATCACCACCATGTCCGCGTCCGTCACGCCCCCAGCGCGCAAGGTCTGCTGGATATAGGCGATCATCGGCGGCACCTGGCCGTGGCCGGCGGCGGTGCGGAACGAGACCAGCCGTTCAAGGATCTGACGCGCCTGGCGCTGGTAAGGCGCGTCCTGCGCGGCGGCGGGGGTGGCGGCGGCGAGCGCCAGGAACGCCAAAAGGACACGACGCAGCATAAGCCCCTCCCCCATCATTCCAGCGCAAGCTGGAATCTCACTTTTCTTGGGGCAGGTGGACGGAAAAAGGAAGGGAGACTCCAGCTTTCGCTGGAGTGACGAACCAGGTTCGGAAGCAAACAAAAAATGGCGGGCGGCCTTTGGGGGGCGCCGCCCGCCATTCCCTAGTTCATGCCGCGCTCAATCGTGGCGGCCGGCGCGCATCCGCTCGGCGGCCTCGCGCATCTCGCGCGCGCCCTCGCGCATGCCCGCGGCGCCTTCCTGCATGCCTTCCGCCGCCTCGAGCAACTCCTCGTGGGTAACTGTGCGGCCGCGCGCCCGCTGGCGGGCGATCTCGGCCTCGCGATAGGAGCGGTCGCGGAACCGTGCCGCCTGCTGCTCCATGCGCTGGGCGCCCTGCTCCATGCCGGCGGCACCATGCTCCATGCCGTCGGCGCCGGAGCGCATCGAGGCTGCGATGGCGGGCCGCACGGCCTGGGCGGCGCGCTGCGCCTCGCGGACGGCGAGCGCGATCCGCGGCGCCTGGGCGCGAATCTCGGCCTGAGCGGCGCGAACCTGGGCTTGGGATGCCCGGATCTGGACCCGGGCCTGATCGATCGCGCGGCGGACCTCGACGCGAACGCGCTGGCGCTCCTCGTTGCTCATCCGGTGCATTTCGGGTTCGACCTCGCGCAAGGCTTCCTCGACGCTTCGCCCGATCTCGTCCGGATCGACCGAGGCCAAGGCGGTCGAGACGATCTCGGGAATGCGCGGCAACACCTCGGACAGCGCCTCGTTGACCTCGGCCGACACGTCGGGAATCTCCGCGAGCGGCGCCGGCGCGGCGGGCGGCGGCGGGACGCCGGGCACCAAAGGAACAGCCGGAGGCGCGGCCGGCGCATGCGGCGCCGGAGGCGCGGCCGGCGGCTGCGCAGCCTGGACGAGCTGCACGGCGGCGATCGGCATTGCGATGCCGACGCACAGGACGACGGCGATCTTGGTCCAGGCGGAGCCCTGCGGACGCTCGCGCCGGTCGAGGATCGCCCGGATCCGCCGGCCGAGCGCGCTCTGCTTGGGCGCGATCGAATTGGCGGGAATCGCGCGGCCCGTGACTTGCGCCCAGGAGAGCAAAGTCTGGGCATAGCGGGCCGGCTCGACATGAGCGGCGGCCTCGCAATCCGCGGCCTCCTCGGCCTGCTGGACGATCTCGCGCTCGAGCAACCAGACCAGAGGGTTGAACCAGAAGACGGCCGCGGCGATGCGCGTGGCGATCAGCGCCGGCCAGTCGCGCCGGGCGACGTGCGCCAGCTCATGGGCCAGGATCGAGTCCGCCTCTTCGGGCTCGGCCAGCGTGTCGGGATCGATCAGGATGACCGGCCGCCGCCAGCCCCAGCTCAACGGCGAAGGCAAAGCGTCGGAAACCATCAGCCGCGCCCGCCCGTCGCCGCGTGCCCGGTCGAACGCCGCCAGCCATTCGGGGCAGGTCACGTCGCGCGCGTCGCGCGTCCAGCGGCGCAGCATGAAGAGGCCCGCGAGCAGCCGGCCGGCGACCATCAGCAGGCCGCCCAGATAGACGAGGAGCACGAGCGGCGTCGGATCGTCCCAGATGGTCGGCGCGGCCGGCTCGGACGCCGTCGCCGCCGGCAACTCGGCGAGCGGCAGCGACGGCCCGGGGACATAAGCGAGATCGGCAGCCGGCGCGAGCGCGGCGGCGGCGGGCGAAGCGGCCTCGGGCGCGGCCCAGGCCTCGATCGGCAGCGCCGGGAGCGCCACCGCGATCAGCGGCAACGCCAGCAGCATCGCCGCGCCGATCCTCAGCACCAGCGCCCGGTCGGACGCGGCCCGGGAGCGCAGGACATAGGCCAGCGCCAGAGCGGCGCCGGCGATCAAGGCGGATTTCCAGGCCATTTGGACAAAGAAGGACACGTCCATCACTCACGCTCCCTGGCTTCATCGATCGCCTTTTGCAGGGCGTCGATCTCGTCGGTGGACAGGCTCTTGGTGAGCCCGAGCAAAGCGGTCGCGGCATTGGCCGCCGATCCGTCGAAGAAGGTCCTGACCATCTGCTTCATCGCCGATTCGCGGACCTTGGCGGGCTGCGGCACGCTTTGATAGACATAGGCCTGGTCGACCATGCGATGCTTGATCACGCCGCGCGCTTCGAGCCGGGTCAGCAGGGTGCGCACCGCCGAATAAGAGGGCGGGTCCTGCATCGCCCCGCGCAGCTCGGCCGCGGTGGCCTCACCGGCGCTGCACAGCAATTCGAACAGCTCGCGTTCGCGTCTTGGAAGGGAATCGATCATCATGCTTTTCACCTGCTACACACGTAGCATGTCACATTTGTGGCAGGATGCAAGCGCTTTTCGTCGCGCCCCGCTTTCGTTTCGCCGCCGGAAGATGAAGCTCGGGTGAATTGCCGCGCTTTCCCGCCAGCGACTCTCGTCATTCCAGCGAAAGCTGGAATCTCACTTTCCTTTGGGCGGCGTGGTACAGGCAAAGGGATTCCAGCTTTTCGCTGGAATGACGGGGAGGTCAGCGCGGATATTTCTCGTCCATATGAGCGAGCGCCGCGACGATCAGCTCCTCGAGCACCGCTTCGTCGACGTCGCTCAATTTCTTGATGTAGAGGCAGACCTTGCCGGTCTTGTGCTTGCCCAGCCGCGCGAGCCGCGCCTCCTGCTCGGCGCCCCCGGTCAGCACGTAGAGCACCAGCTCGGCCTTGCGCGGCGAAAAGCCCAGCCGGCACGAGACGCCTTCATGGCCGCTCTCATATTTATAGTGATAGCTGCCGAAGCCGACGATGGTCGGGCCCCACATCCGGGCGGGTTCACCGGATAGCCGCTCCATCATCGCGCGCACTTTCTCCGCATCCTCGCGCCGCTGCGGATTCGGCACCGCATCGATGAAGTCGTCGACCGCCACCTCGGTCGGCTTCGTCTTGATCTCGGCCATCTGCCCCGCGCTCTCACCGCCGCCGATAGGTCCAGCTCATCGCATTCGACCCGTCGAGCGCCGAAATCGTCGCGACCATGGAGTCGCCGCCGCGACGATAGACGATCCGCTGCGGGAAATCATGGGCGGGATTTTCGAAGATCGCGCTGGTGCGACCGCGCGCGGTCAGCCGGAACGGCACCGGCGGCCCGCCGCCGGGCTGGGCGACATAGACCGGCATGCCGTCCGCGCCCGCCTGAAGCCGCAGGAATTCGAACTCGCGCATCGCCTCGCCGCTGCCCGAGCGGCTGTAGCCGAGCATGACGCCGCCACGCGGCGCCGACCAGCTCTCCTCGGTCCAGCGGCCGCCGTGCACGCTCTCCCAATGCCCGCTCATCCAGGCGAGGTCGCCGACGCCCGCGGGCGGGGCCGCCTGACCCGTGAGCAGCAGCGCCAGCGCCGCAACGATTGCTTTCCTCATCAGGAGCCTCCCTCGTCGCGTCTCTATGCCCGCGCGGCGCCCCTGTCTTGAACCGACGCGACAAAAGGCGTCAGACTGGGGCCATGGATTATAGCGAGCATCCGCCGCCGCCGGCGCTCGACGGCCTCGTCAAGGCGCGCTGGACGCTGGCCGGCGGCGGCGCGCCCGGCGACTGGATCGAGCAGCAGGCGGTGCCCGACGGCTGCGTCGAGATCATCCGCCGCCGCGCCGGCCGCTCGCGCTGGAACGGCGACCAACCCGCCGCCTTCGCGGTCGGCCTGATCGAGCGGCCGGAGGGCTTCGGCATCAGCGGCGACGCACGCTTCGAGGGGCTGAGGATCTGGCCCTGGGCCTGGAGCCTGCTCAGCGACATCCCGCTCGCCGCGCTGCGCGGACGCTGGCTGCCGTTCGCGGCGGCGGGAATCGAGGAGCGCCTGGCCGCCGCGCGCGCGCTCGCGGCAACGGGCCGAATCATCGTCGCCGCGCATTCGGTCGAGGAGATGAGCCGCGGTACGGGGATGAGCCCGCGCACGCTCCAGCGTTGGTTCGCGGCCCATGTCGGCCTGCCGCCGCGCACCTATCTGCGCCTGCTCCGCTTCCATAAAGCGTTCGAGCAGGTCCCCGCCCAGCCGTCGCTCGCCGATCATGCCGCCGCCTCGGGCTTCGCCGACCAGGCCCATATGGCGCGCGACTTCCGTGCGCTCGCCGGCGTCCCGGCCAAAGAGGCGCGCCGCGCCGCGCGCGGTCCCTTCCTGACCTAGCGCGGCCGGACGGGCCCTATTGAGCGGAGCCCCCGCCGCCCGCCGGCGCCGGGGTCGACCCGCCATTGTCCCCGGAGCCGACGGTGGGCGAGGAAACGCCGCCAGTCGATTCCACCCGGCCTCCGCAGATTTCGGTCAGCGGGACGATGGTCTTGGTCTCATAGACGCGCGGATCCCTGGGGTTGATCCTGATCTTCAGCAGCACCCGGACGAACGGATGGGCGCAGCTGACGAGCACCTCCAGATGGCGATCGTCCGCCTCGCTCGGTTCAAGCGTCAGCGGCCGCCACATGTACAGGGGCCGGACTCGGTCCCGGGTCCATTTCGTGCGGTCGACCGTCCCCTGGATGCACGGTTCGATATTGTCGTTTGTCTCAAAGGGTATCCGCTCCTCGATCCTCTTCAGCTGCATTTCCTCCCGCGTTATCACGCTACGCACCAGGCCCCTCGCGCTCGGCTCGGGATACATTACATCCACGGCAATGCAGTTGATGGTGACTTGGCGCTCACCCTTGTTCTCGACGGGTATGCGAATGGCGAGCAGGACATTGTCCTGGCGCCCGCCGCTCGCCGTGCTTGGCCGGATTGCCGTGACCTCGAGGCCGAACGAGAGCCGGTTCCTATCCCGTCGTTCCAGGAAATAGATCCCCGCCGCTATGAACACGGCAATGATCGTGAACACCGCGGAGAATATCTGGACGCTGTCCCCGAGCGAGGAGCTTTCGGGCTTGATCGTCGCCCAGGCCCAGAGAGCCACGGCCGTGGTCCCCAATCCTATCAGGAACCATTGCGCGGCGACCGCACTGACGGGACTGGCCGCGGTTGGCCCTGATGAAAACCAAATAGCCGTGGCTATGAGGGCCAATGTGACAAGATAAGCCAAAGTCCTGCGCATGACACTCGTCTCCTCCCGGCCCGGTCGGGAGAATAGCATAAGTGCCGGCATCAGGCACGAAACCGGCCAAGACGGGATCGCGCCGGCTGACGGAGCGCCTCGATCAGCGCGCCGGGCGGCGGAACCGATAGACGACGCGGTCGGTGCGGCCGCGGATGGCTGGATCGAAGACGAGCTTGCTGTGATCGTCCTCGGGGTTCCTGAGCAGGTTCGACTCGCCCGCGAACACGAAGCCCGCCCGCTCGAAATCGGCGCGGACCGTGGCCGGATCGATCCGGTGCAGCGCGTCGACCACGGCGCGGGTGTCGCCGCCCGGATTGGCGACATGGTCGATGACGAGGATCGTCCCGCCGGGCTTCAGCGACTGGAAGACCGTCCGCAGGAAGGCGTCGGGCTCCATGCGCGGAAAGCGGAAGCGGTCGCTCTGCCAATAAGCGTCGTGATAATTGAGGTTGATCATCGCGAAATCGAAGGCGCGCTCCGGCAAAGCCAGCGCATTGGCCGGTGCCGAGAACCAGGCGACATTGGGCGTGCGCGCCTTGATCGCGTCCAGCCCTTCGCGCGAGCGGGCGTTTAGGAAATTGGCCGGCTCCCAGGCCGTCGCGCTCCCGGTCGGACCGACGGCGCGGCCCATGATCTCGGCGAAATAGCCCGAGCCGGTGAACAGGTCGAGCGCTCGGTCGCCGCGCCGCAGGCCGCCGAACGCGAGCACTTCGGCCGGCTTGCGGCCGGCGTCCAGGGCGATCGCTTCGGCCGGCCGGCCCGGCGCCGAGACGGCGGCGGCGACGTCGGCGGGCGCGGCCTGGACGGCGGCGAGCGGCAAGGCAAAGGCGGCGGCAAACAGGAGAGCGCGCTTCAGCATCGGATATCCCCCTCGAAAATTGGATGCCTCCAGATACCAGCCGGCGGCCGCTCGCCCAAGCCGTTTCGACCAGAAGCGCGCCGGCTTCGATCAAGCGGCGGCGCGCGCCGCCGCCTGCTCGGCCAGCACCCGCATCGCCGCGTGCGCCGAAAGCGCCGCCCCCTCCTGCCAGAAGGGGACGTAGGAAAGATGCTCGCCGGCAAAGACGATCGGGCCTTCGGGGCGCAGCATCTCCTCATAAGCGGCGGTGCGCGGGCCGCCCTGCGGGCCGGCCCCGAACGCCGGCCCGACCGGCCCGACCCCTTCCGACCAAGGGGTGAGGGGCCAGGAGACGGTGACCGGCCGGCCGAGCAGGCGCGCCTTGCCGGGATGCAGGGCCTCGACCGAATCGCGGCAGACGCGGAACCTTTGCTCGTGGCTCATCGCGGCGAACTCGGCCGGATGATTCGGACCCGTCCAGCCGGACGCATAAGCGGTGACCAGCACGCCCTGGCGCGAATGCCAGCCTCCCGAAGGATAGAAGATGTTCTCATTCGGCCGGTCGGTCCAGGCGAGGCCGCCGTAAATCCCCTCCTCTTCCCAGAAGCGGGGCGATTCGAACGCCACCTTGGTGCTGGCGAGATAGGGATTGTCGCGGATCGCGGCCTGCTTGGCGGCCGAGAAATCGGCCGGGATGCGCCCGAGCAGGTTCAGCGGCAACGTGCAGACGCAATAATCGGCGTCGGACACCCGTTCGCCGGGGCCGTGGTGGATTCGCACGCCCTCGCCGCGGCGGCGGATCGCGGTGATCGGGCTATTGAGGCGCACCTTGGGCCGCACCTGCTCGTAGAGCGCATGAGCGATCCGGTCCATGCCGCCGACCGGCTGGAACATCGGCGCCTGCATGTCGAAAAGGTCCTCGAAGACGGCCGGCAGCCCGGCGGCGGGGCCGAGCGCGAAGATGTCGGCGAGGCTCATCGCGCCGATCGGCCGTCCGGTTTCGCGATAGCCGCCCGGCAGCGGATCGTAGCCCGACCGCCCGTCCGGCACATAGGCGCCGCCTTGGCCGAGGCTGCCGTAGAAATTGAGGAACTGGCGCATCGCATTCTTGTCGCCGCCCCTCAGCTCCTGATCGAGCGCGCCTCGATCGACCGCCTTGGCGAGCAGCTCGATGAAGCGTCCGCGCACGTCGTAGGTGAGCTGGCGATTGGTGATGACCCGGCCGCTGAACTCCGAGCGGGCGGCACGATTGGAATTGACCATCACCTCCATCGGCACGCTTAGGCTCTTGGCATAGCCGAGGATAGTGTGGTGCTGGTGCGGTATGCGCGCCGCGCCGGCATTGAGGTAGAGGCCTTGGGAGAATTGGCAGATCTGGTCGGGCCGGCCCGTCTGCACGACCCGGTCGCCGCCGCGCACGGTCCAGACCCGGCCGCCGATGCGGTCGCGCGCCTCGATCACGGTCACGTCCCAGCCGGCCCGGCCGAGCTCGTAGGCCGAGACCAGCCCGGCTATGCCCGCGCCCAGGATGACCACCCGGCGCCCGCGCCCCGATCCGCGCGGCAATTCGAACGGTGCGGCCGACGCCGGCGGCGCGTTCAGCAGGCCCATCGCCTCCATGCCGAGATAGACGGCGCTATAGCCGCCGACGGCGCCCAAGCGCTCGAGAAATGCCCTTCGACTCAGACTCATTCTCGACCCCCTCCCCCGCTCATCCTGAGTAGCCGGTGAGCCTGTCGAACCGGCGTATCGAAGGACGCACAGCTTCCGAGCAGGTCCTTCGATACGGGCCCTCGACAAGCTCGGTCCCTACTCAGGATGAGCGGATAATTGATACGTATCACCGCTGCGTCCGCGCGGGCGTCGCCGCCGTCACCTCGATCTCGACCAGCCAGCCTGGATCGACCAGACCCGCCACCTGCATGGTCGAGCGCGCCGGCCGCATCGGCTGCGCCTCGGTCCCGAAAAACTCGCCATAGGCGGTCATCATGCCGGCGAAGTCCATCCGCGCCTGGCCCGGCGGCGCGACCAGGAAGACGCGCATCATCGCCACGTCGCGCAGCGAGAGGTTGTGCCGGGCGAGCTGCGCCTCGATCTTCCTGAGCACCGAGCGCGTCTGAGTCGCGGTGTCGCCATAGCGCTGGACCGAGCCCGGCGGCGCATTGGCGTCGACCGGATCGGGCACGGTGCCGCTGACATAGACGAGCCGGCTCCATTGCGGCAGCTCGACCGAGGCCGAGATCGGCGAATCGGGCGGCCCGAGCCTTCGCACGTCCTGAGCGCCGGCAGGAGCGCCCGCCGCGAGCGCGGCGGCGGCAAACAGGATCGAATGGCGCATGGCGAATCCCCCTTGGCCGCAACGCTAATCCGATCGCGCGCCGCCGTCATCCGCGGATTCGGCGAAACGCCGGCCCCGCTCGACAAAGGCGCGGCGGCTAGCGCGAGGCCGCGGGCCGATAGGTGAAATCATATTGCGCGGTCCAGGTCGCGCCGCCGTCGGTCGATTGCTCGACCAACTGGCGGACCGCGCCGGCCGGCTGGCGGCTATAGGTCATCCGCGATCTCGTCGGGCCCTCGCCCGCGATCAGCACCATTGCCGCGCCGTCCAGCCCGCCCGAAAATTCGGCCCAGCTGTTCGCAGAATCGGCCCAGAGCTGGCGCCAGCGCCGCTCGCCGGGCCGCCAGGCGTTGAGGCTGCTCCCGCCGCCGCCGCGGAGCGGCATCCAGCTCTCGCGGATCACCCAATCGCCGTAGAGCCGCTCGATCAGGCTGTGCGCGACCAGCCGCTCGGTGCCGGTGGGATAGACGTCCCAGCGCCCCACCCAGAAATCGAACTGATGATGTTCGGGCGCGGCACAGGCGGGCGGCGGCGGCGGCGCGGAAGGGGCGGCGGGCGCTTGGGTGGCGAGCGCGAGCGCGCTGAGGAGGATGGCGGCCATGAAAGGAGGCTGGCGCGCCGCCGGGCCGGGCGCCTCAGTCTTTCGGTGAACCTCCTTTTCCGTTCGACGGAACGTCCAGCCCGCTGCGCAGCATCAGCCACCCGACCAGGACTGCCCACAAGGCCTGCCCGGCATAGACCGCGATCGCCGCGTGGAGGTGCATGCCGATCCAGCCCCCCGATCGGCAGCAAAGCCGGCACGCCCCCGGCGAGCAGGCCGAGCGCGGCGCCATCGATGAGGATGACGGCGACAAGGACTGACGCCTTCGTCCCCTCCCCACCTTGCCTCCCCGGCCCCGCGCCCCCATCTCACCGCGACCCGCGTTGACGCCCGACGCGACCCCGATTAACAATAGAACAAATCTGGAACAGCCTCACATGCTGACTCATCTCTCCGTCCGCGGCGCGCGCGAGCACAATCTCAAGGATATCGACGTCGATATCCCGCGCGAGACGCTGACCGTGATCACCGGCCTGTCGGGCTCGGGCAAATCATCGCTCGCCTTCGACACCATCTATGCCGAGGGGCAGCGGCGCTACGTCGAGTCGCTCTCCGCTTATGCGCGCCAGTTCCTCGAGATGATGCAGAAGCCCGACGTCGACCATATCGACGGCCTCTCGCCCGCAATCTCGATCGAGCAGAAGACGACCTCGCGCAACCCGCGCTCCACCGTCGCCACCGTAACCGAAATCTACGATTATATGCGGCTCCTGTGGGCCCGCGTCGGCGTGCCCTACAGCCCCGCCACCGGCCTGCCCATCTCCGCCCAGACGGTCAGCCAGATGGTCGACCGGGTGATGGCGCTGCCTGAGGGCACGCGGCTCTTCCTGCTCGCCCCGGTCGTGCGCGGCCGCAAGGGCGAGTATCGCAAGGAGCTGGCCGAATGGCAGAAGGCCGGCTTCACCCGGGTGCGCATCGACGGCCAGTTCTACGAGATCGAGGAGGCGCCCGCGCTCGAGAAGAATTTCAAGCACGACCTCGAAGTGGTGGTCGACCGGCTGGTGGTGCGCGAAGGGATCGAGACAAGGCTGGCGGACAGCCTCGAGCAGGCGCTCAAGCTCGCCGACGGCCTCGTCTATCTGGACCCCGCGGACACTCCGACACAAGGGGACAGCCTATTGGCTGTCCCCGCCACGGACGCCGAGGGTTCGGGGACAGCCTATAGGCTGTCCCCGGCGATCCCGGCGGTTTTGCAGGACAACGCCCCCGAAGGCCGGATCACCTTCTCCGAGAAATTCGCCTGCCCGGTCTCGGGCTTCACCATCGCCGAGATCGAGCCGCGCCTGTTCAGCTTCAACGCGCCGCAGGGCGCCTGCCCCGGCTGCGACGGGCTCGGCGAGAAGCAGCTCTTCGACCCCGATTTGATCGTCCCCAACGAAGCGCTCTCGATCAGGAAGGGCGCGGTCGTGCCCTGGGCCCGCTCCAACCCGCCAAGCCCTTATTACATGCAGGTGCTTGGGTCTCTCGCCCGCGAGTTCGGCTTCGAGCTGGAGACGCCCTGGCGCGATCTGCCCGAGGAGGTGCACGACATCATCCTCTACGGCACCAAGGGCCGCCCGGTGACGCTCCGCTTCATCGACGGCCGCAAGAGCTACGAGGTCAAGAAGCCGTTCGACGGCGTCATCGGCAATCTCAATCGCCGCATGCTGCAGACCGAAAGCGCCTGGATGCGCGAGGAGCTCAGCAAATATCAAAGCGCCGCCCCCTGCGAGGTCTGCCACGGCGCCCGCCTCCGCCCCGAGCCGCTCGCGGTCAAGATCGCCGGCGAGCATATCAGCCAGGCCACCGCCCGCAGCGTCCGCCACGCGCTCGCCTGGTTCTCCTCGCTCTCTGAGAAGCTCAACCCGACCCAGAACGAGATCGCCCGCGCCATCCTCAAGGAGATCAACGAGCGGCTCGGCTTCCTCAACAATGTCGGCCTGGATTATATCGACCTCAACCGCACGAGCGGAACGCTCTCGGGCGGCGAGAGCCAGCGCATCCGCCTCGCCAGCCAGATCGGCTCGGGCCTGTCGGGCGTCCTCTACGTCCTCGACGAGCCCTCGATCGGCCTCCACCAGCGCGACAATGAGCGGCTCCTCGTCACGCTCCGCCGCCTGCGCGATCTCGGCAACACCGTCATCGTCGTCGAGCATGACGAGGATGCGATCAAGACCGCCGATTACGTCATCGACATGGGTCCTGGCGCCGGCGTCCATGGCGGCCACGTCGTCTGCCACGGCACCTATAACGAGCTCCTGGCCTGCGAGACCAGCCTCACCGCCGACTATCTCAGCGGCCGCCGCATGGTCCCGATCCCGGCCAAACGCCGCAAGGGCACCGGCCGGAAGCTGACCCTCTCGGGCGCCACCGCCAACAACCTCAAGGGCGTCACTGCGGCGATCCCCTTGGGCACCTTCACCTGCGTCACCGGCGTCTCCGGCTCGGGCAAATCGAGCTTCACCATCGACACGCTCTACGCCGCCGCCGCCCGCCACTTGAACGGCGCCCGCATCCAGGCCGGCCGCCACGACAAGCTCACCGGCCTCGAATATCTCGACAAGGTCATCGACATCGACCAGTCCCCGATCGGCCGCACCCCGCGCTCCAACCCAGCCACCTACACCGGCGCCTTCACCCAGATCCGCGACTGGTTCGCAGGGCTCCCGGAGAGCCAGGCGCGCGGCTACAAGCCCGGCCGCTTCAGCTTCAACGTCAAGGGCGGCCGCTGCGAGGCCTGCAAGGGCGACGGCCTGATCAAGATCGAGATGCACTTCCTCCCCGACGTCTACGTCACCTGCGACGTCTGCCACGGCCAGCGCTACAACCGCGAGACGCTGGAGGTGAAGTTCAAGGGCCACTCGATCGCCGAGATCCTCGACATGACCGTCGAGGCCGCCGCCGAGCTCTTCAAGGCCGTCCCCCCGATCCGCGACAAGATGCGGATGCTGGAGGAGGTCGGGCTCGGCTACATCAAGGTGGGGCAGCAGGCGACGACGCTCAGCGGCGGCGAGGCGCAGCGGGTGAAACTGGCGAAGGAGCTGAGCCGAAGGGCGACGGGGCAGACGCTGTACATCCTCGACGAGCCGACCACGGGGCTGCATTTCGAGGATGTGCGGAAGTTGCTCGAGGTGCTGCATGCGCTGGTGGAGCAGGGGAATACGGTTGTCGTCATTGAGCATAATCTGGAGGTCATAAAGACCGCCGACTGGGTGCTCGACCTGGGTCCCGAAGGCGGCGACAAAGGCGGCGAAATCGTCGCCGAAGGCACCCCCGAGCAAGTCGCGGACGAACCGCGCTCCTATACTGGCGGCTACCTGAAGCCGCTGCTTCAGGGACCACGCACCGAGACCGTCGCCGCTCCGAAGAAGAAAGCGCGCTCGTCCGCGTCAGTGCGCGAGCGAGAGCCTGCGGAGTGACTGGGGCGAGACAATGCCCGGCCAAGCAAGCGTTGAGCAAATTCGAAGGTGCTATCGAACGGGGGCGATCGTGACCGAGGGGACGACCGAGCCTAGCCGTTGTCGAAGAGCTGACTGCAAAAGCGCAGGCGGCAGCCCGGCTTCGGGCTAGTCGTCGCCTGCCGCAATATGGGTTCTGGGGCGCCTGACCCCGAACAACCGATAAAGCCGCTCCAGCGCGATCGCGTCGTTTCCCAGCCTGTCGCGCAGCTCCCGCTCCAGGTGATCGAGATGGGAAGCTGCCCCTTCAGGACCCGTGTGGGCAAAATACTTCCGCGGGATCCAATGCTCGTCCAAATAGGAAATAATCAGAAATGCTGCCAAGCGCTGGGCCGCCGCCTCGTCGACGGGCGGGAAGATCATCGAATATAATTTCACGACATTGGACAGCATCTTGGCTTGGCGGATTTGGATCCGGCAGGGTTCCACAACGAGAGCCAGCGTGTCGCCGCAGATCTCGGACAGGCGGGCTTCGCTGACGACCTCGCCCGCTCCCACAGGCTCCAGATCCTTGACGACGTGAGCGGGTGCCGAGCGCAGACCGCTCTCGCCACCGTCTTGTTGCTCCTCCGATTGAGCTGGACGTTCCGAAGGAGCATCCTCCCCCGGCATGAGACCGAGCGCCACCAGATCGCTCGGAGACACTTCCGGCAATCTAAATGGTAGTTGGATGATCTTCTCCAGAAACCGCGCGCCGAACGACCGCCCCTCTTCCAGATAGTCGGCGACACTCTTGAACTGATGATAGATTGCCGCAGCCGCAAATTGCTCGTCGCACGCCAGCACGCAAATACTCCCGTCGGACGTAAGGCTATGGATCGATTTAATGAAATCTACGACCTTTGCGTCGTCGCACCGGTCCAGATCATCGAATAGAAATACTATCGGGCTGCTGCGAGACTTATAAGTCATCCTACGAAGAAGTTCCAGATACCGATAAGAGTGGGACAATGCCTGCTGAGAGTCGAACCCTTGCGGCTCTTGCAAAATCGCCTTCTCGATAGCGCTTCCGAGCGGCTTAGCCACAATCGCCAGCAAAACTCCCGAAACGAGAGCCAGAACCGATCCCTTGGCTACATCCAATGTCGTTATCGCAGATCCCCAGTCTACTGAAACCCCGACAACTATAATGATCGTAAAAAAAACCAACCAAGCAATCCAGCGCCGCGAGTGAGTTCTAATTCTCAATAACATCTTAACCATAAAGATACGGTATCGCATGCCCTTCAACTGTGAGAGGCTTCTCAGAATTTCTCGATTCATAAATGTGTAAATATCTTCTCCGCCGCTCCACTTCCATGTGTTTATGAATACCGTGACGATCTGCTCCTCCGCCATTCGCGCGCCGATTTTACGGAGAAGGGTCGATTTTCCGGAACCCCAGGGCCCATAGATGCCGACCGTCAGAAGCGGGCGCCTTCCCACCCCGAAAAAAGTCTGGGACATGGACGCCTGGGCAACCAGCTCGAGTGCGAATTCGACGATCTTGTCCGCGATCCTCGGCGTGTTCAGCACAGGTTCCGTCGCGACGCTGTCGAACACCGCCTTCAAATCGTCCCGAAAAATACGCCCCAGTGCCGGCGAAGCCGCGGCGGAGGATTCCAGCTGATCACTATCACCTGACTCTGTTTTTGGCTCTTGTGATATATCTCCTTTCCCCACGCCGTGTGAGATATAAGTAACGGCATCCAAGCGGCTCATGTCTTGCTGCTGAAGGAAATATACCGCGTAGCTCTCTCGCTCGCTAAACAGCGCAACCAGCACATTCGCGCCGCTAACCTCGGTGCGAGCGCTTGATTGCACATGCAGTATCGATCTTTGGATTACGCGCTGAAACCCACTGGTAGGCGCGGGTCCTGTCTTCTCATATTCTTCCCGCGTGATCTTCTTGACGGTCTGCTCGCCGGCTGGATCCGAAGCTTTGTCGGCCCCCTCCGCTTCGGCGGGTGTTTCTTCGGGGCGCGTCTCGTCCGATTGGTCGTCGGCCTGCGCGTCGGCCTCGACTTCGCCAGCGAAAAAGCTGCCGGCTTTGATCATATTGAGCTCGGTATCGAGATAGTGGACGACGGCTTTGCGCAGCTCGGGGAGATTGACCCCACATGCGTCCATCACCCGGGATGCGTGGGGATCGTCGAGCAGTGCGTAGAGCAGATGTTCGAGCGTCGTATAAACGTGATCGCGCGAGGACGCGTGGGAAAGGGCTTGATGCAGGGTCTGCTCGAGTTCCCGCGCGAAGGTTATAGCCATCTGATCTCCTACATGCGGATTACGGTGACAGTGCACTTAGTTGCGGGTGGTGCGCTCCGCCCCCAACCCCTTTTCGATCAGCCGCCGGATCGCTTCGGACCGTGAAGGCTTCGGCTCAGGCTGGCGTTCGATCCAAGCGTCGATCTTGGCCTCCAACTCGGGCGGCATCCGCACCCCGCGCATCGGGTGGACGCCCGTCCGGGGCCGGCCGCGCGGTCTTTTTTGTTTATCGGCTATTGACCCGCCCCTATTTCCAGTTTAACGGAAAATAACAAGACCATCCACCCAACCGAGGGCGATCCATGGCTGCCCGCGAGCATAAGGTCTCGCGCCGCGTCTTGCTAGGCGCCGCGTGCGCCGTGCCCTTCTGTCATCCTGAACTTGTTTCAGGATCCACCTTGTTCTCGCAGCGCCCGACGGGGGAAAGGTGGATTCCGGATCAAGTCCGGAATGACGATGGTGGTGACGCCCAGTCCATCGCGGTCACTAAATATGACCGCGCCTTCGCCGCCTTCCTCATCGCCGAGGCCGCCGTGAATGCCGCCGCCGGCGAGCCGGAGGAGGATCGTTACGATCGCCTCCTCGGCCGCCTCAACAACACCTTGCGCCGACTCCTCCGCGTCCGGACCCCGCATCTCCCAGCCCTCGCCGCCAAGCTCGCCGCCGCCAATCGCCACGTCGCCTGGGAGCTCACCGGCGCCGAAACCTGCATGGCCGCGCTCGCCCGCGATGCCGCGCGTCTCGCTTCCCTCCGCTCATCCTGAGCCCGTCGAAGGACTGCCCGATTGGTTTCCCGCGAGCCGACTGCCTTCCTTGCAATGTAGGATTTGATCTGGCCCAAGCTGTCGGATGAGAGCCCGCGCCGCCGACCCCTTTTTGTCCCCCCGCCGCCCCGGCCCGCTCGCGCCGCGCGGGGTGGACCACCCCCCGCGATTCCATGTGACTCTCGTGCCACTCGTGCCACTCGTGCCATTTGCGGCGCGAGGCCTGCTCCCGGACCTGATCCGGGGTGCCATCGCTCCACCTTCCCAACGGAGCCGCGGCGAAGCCCAGGGCAGCTGTCGGAGTCGTCAGCTTTACCCACTGCCGGCGCCGGCAATTGCGTATGCGGGGCCGGTTGGATATCCGTATCCTGAACGCACGGAACGGGAGGCGACGAGGTGGTGACGCCGGCGCAATGGAGGATCGGCGCTGCGGCTACCGCGATCGGCGGGCTCGGACTATTGCTGGCCTACAGCCTTTCGACCGACGGGCCCGCGCCCGCGGAAACGTCTGCGGCCCAGCCCCCGCCGCCGCCCTGCATCAGGCCGATCGTCATGGCCGCGGTCGGCGACGTGCTGCTTCACGGCCCGTTCCAGCGATGGGCCGCCGCACGGCCCGAGGGCTTCCTCGCCGCGATGGCGCCGGTGCAGGACCTGCTGCAGGGCGCCGACGTCGCCGTCGCCAACCTCGAGGGTCCGGCCGCCGCCAACATCGCGGGCGCCAACGGCAGGGAAGTGGCGCCGCCGCCGACGCGTTACGACGGCAGAGTCTATGATGGCTATCCCTTGTTCAACTACCACCCGTCGATCATCGGCGATCTGCAGCGGCTGGGCGTCGACGTGCTGCAGACCGCCAACAACCATGCGCTCGACCGCGGCAGCCTCGGCGTCGACCGGACGCTGGCGGCGATGGACGCGGCCAGGATGCCGCATACCGGCACGCGCCTGTCGACCGCGCGGCCCGAGGGCTTCGATTGGTCGACCAGCTATGCCGTGCGGCGCGACGGCCGCAGCTACAAATTCGCCTTCATTTCCTGCACCTTCAGCACCAACGGCCTGCCAGACCGCCGACGCCAGGTGCTCCATTGCTATGAGCAGCGCGACGAGCTGCTGACGCAGGTCCGCGCGCTTCACGCCGATCGCGGCAACGCTGCGGTGATCGTCATGCCGCACTGGGGCATCGAATATCAGCCGCGGCCCGCCGCCCAGGAGACCGCGCTCGCGCAGGATATGGCCGAAGCCGGCGCCACCGCGATCATCGGCACCCACCCGCATGTCGTCCAGCCCGAGGCGATGCTGACGACGCGCGACGGGCGCAACGTGCCGGTCGTCTATTCGCTCGGCAATTTCGTGTCCTACCAGATCGGGCTGCCGCGGCTGGCGAGCGCGATCTATCTGCTCGGCTTCACGCCGACGCGCGACGGCCGCCTGGCGGCCACGATGACCGGCTGGATCCCGCTCAGGATGCGGACCGGCGCGGTGATGTCGGTTGACGCGCTCGACCGGCTTTCGGAAGGCGAAGCGGCGCCGTTCCGCCGCCATCTGCTGCGGACCTTCGCGGCCGCCAGGAAGCTGCCGGCGAACCCGGCGGCCTATTGGAACCGCAGCGCCGCGCCGGTGTGCGCGCCGGAGCGGTAGCGAAAAGGCGACCTGCACCCTTCACCGGCGCCGGCAAATTGTGTTGACGGGGCCGGTCGGATATTCGTCCCCGACCAATAGGGAGCGGGAGGCAGCGCGTTGGTGACGCCCGGACAAAAGCGAGCCGCCGCGGTGGCCATCATTCGCGCATTCGGATTGCTGGCCTGCAGCCCCCTGCCGGGCTGCACTTCCCAGCCCGAACAGAAACAGGCGGCAGCCCCACCGCCGCCCTGCATCAAGCCGATCGTCATGGCCGCGATCGGCGACGTAATGGCTCACGGGCCGCTCCAGCACTGGGCGTCCCGGCAGCCCGAGGGCTACTTCGCCGTGATGACGCGGGTGCAGGATCTGCTGCAGGGCGCCGACGTCACTATCGCCAATCTCGAAGGTCCGGCCGCCCCCAATATCGCGCCCGGCGGGATGGAGGTCGCGGCGCCGGCGGCGCGCTACGACGGCAATGTCTATAGCGGCCATCCGCATTTCAACTTCCACCCGTCGATCATCCGCGATCTGCAGCGCATGGGCGTCGACGTGCTGCAGACCGCCAACAATCATGCGCTCGACCGCGGCAGTCTCGGCATCGACCGGACGCTGGCGGCGATGGACGCGGCGCGGATGCCCCACACCGGCACGCGCCGCGCCGACGCGCGGCCCGAAGGCTTCCGCTGGTCGACCAGCTACACCGTGCGGCGCGACGGCCATGCCTACCGCTTCGCCTTTATCTCCTGCGCCTATGACACCAACGGCCTAGCCGACCCTCATCGCCAGGTGCTCCTTTGCTATCGCCCGGGAAATGAGCCGGTGGCCAATGACGAGCTGCTGGCCGAGATCCGGGCGCTCCGCGCCGATCCGGGTAACGTAGCAGTGATCGTCATGCCGCACTGGGGCATCGAAGGTCGTCCGCGGCCCGATATCCGGCAGACCGCGGCCGCGCAGCAGATGGCCGATGCCGGCGCCACCGCGATCATCGGCACGCATCCGCATGTCGTGCAGCCCGAGGCGATGCTGACGGCGCGCGACGGGCGCAGGGTGGCCGTCGTCTACTCGCTCGGCAATTTCGTGTCGAACCAGACCGGGCCGGGTCTGGGGCTGCCGCGACGGGCGACGGTGATCTCCCTGCTCGGCTTCACGCCGACGCAAGACGGCCGCCTGGCCGCGACCATGACCGGCTGGATCCCGCTCAGGATGCGGATGGGCGCGGTGTTTTCGGTCGACGCGCTCGACCGGCTTCCGGAGGGCGAAGCGGCGCCGTATCGCGCCCATCTCCTGCGGACCTTCGCGGCCGAGAACAAGCTTCCGGCGGACCCGGCGGCCTATTGGAACCGCGCCGCCGCGCCGGTGTGCGCCCCCGAGCGTTAGGAAAAAAGGGCGCGGAGGCCCGCGACCTCGAACGCCAATTGCGTGAACGACCCGTCGAACGCGCACGCGCCAGGTCGCACGCCCGGCCGCGCAAAATTGCGTTGGCGGGATCGGACGGATATGCGACTCCCGAACATACCGAGCAGGAGTCAGCGAGGTGGTGACGCTCGTGCAATGGAGGAGGGTTCGGTGATCACCATGATCGGTGGGGTCGGAATATTGCTGGCCTACAGCGCTCTGTCGACCGGGGGCGGCGCCCTGATGGCCGGCGCGCTCGCGCCCGCGGCAACGCCCGCGCCCCGGACGGCGCCTCCGTGCATCACACCGATCGTCATGGCGGCGGTCGGCGATGTGCTGCTCCACGATCCGTTCCAGCGTTGGGCCGCCGAACAGCCCGACGGCTTTTTCGCCGCGATGAGGCCGGTGCAGGACCTGATGCAGGGCGCCGACGTCACCATCGCCAATCTGGAGGGCCCGGCAGCCGCCAATATCGCGCTCGGCGGCAGCGAGGTGGCGGCGCCTCCAACGCGCTACGACGGCAATGTCTACAAGGGCTATCCTTTGTTCAACTACCACCCGTCGATCATCGGGGATCTGCAGCGGCTGGGCGTCGACGTTCTGCAGAACGCCAACAACCATTCGCTCGACCGCGGCAGCCTCGGCGTCGACCGGACCATCGCCGCGCTGGACGCCGCCGGGATACCCCATACCGGCACCCGCCTGTCCAATGCCCGGTCCGCCGGCTATCGCTGGTCGACCACCTACACCGTGCGGCGCGACGGCCATCGCTATAGATTCGCCTTCATCTCCTGCACCTACGGCACCAACGGCGTGCCCGATACCAGGGCGCAGGTGCTCAAATGCTATGATCAGCGCGACGAGCTGCTGGCGCAGGTCCGCGCGCTTCACGCCGATCGCGGCAACGCGGCGGTGATCGTCATGCCGCACTGGGGCATCGAATATCAGCCGCTGCCCGACGCCCAGCAGACCGCGCTCGCGCAGGAACTGGCCGATGCCGGCGCCACCGCGATCATCGGCACGCACCCGCATGTCGTCCAGCCCGAGGCGATGCTGAGGGCCCGCGACGGGCGCAACGTGTCCGTCGTCTATTCGCTCGGCAATTTCGTGTCCCACCAGATCGGGCTGCCGCGGCTGGCGACGGCGATCTATCTGCTCGGCTTCACGCCGACGCGCGACGGCCGCCTGGCCGCCACGAGGACCGGCTGGATCCCGCTCAGGATGCGGACCGGCGCGGTGATGTCGGTCGACGCGCTCGACCGGCTTTCGGAAGGCGAAGCGGCGCCGTTCCGCGCCCATCTGCTGCAGACCTTCGCCGCCGCCAGGAAGCTGGCGGCGGACCCGGCCGCCTATTGGAACCGCACCGCCGCTCGGGTGTGCGCGCCGCAGCGTTAGCGGAGGGGTTTGCGCGCGTGCCCTGATGTCGGCCGCGCGATTCCTTGCGGCTCCGGAACCATTGCCTTAGGCTGGCTTCATGGGTGGCAGGCTGCGCGCGGTGGCCTTGGTGGTCGGTCTGAGCGGCGCCGCTTTGGCCGGCTACGCTTTGTTCACCTTGCTCTCCTCCACCGGCTGCGTCGGAGTCGCGGCCGAGCCCTGCCCGGGCTCCTTTTTGTCGCCCACTCTGGCGCTGCCCCTCGGCATCGTCCTCACCGTCGCGGGCATGGTCATCGGCGGCGGCTTTCTCGTCTTCTCGGCCCTGTTCCTGGCGATCGGCGGCGGCGCCCTCGCCGTCGGAGCGCTCGGCCGGATGCCGGACATGCCGAGCTTTCCCTGGCTCTTCGGCGGCATCTTCTTCGCCGGCGGGCTGCTCCCGCTCGTCCTCGGCCTCGTGCTCGGTCGGGTCGGCGCGGCGAAGCAGGCGATGGCGGCGGAGCTGATGCGCACCGGCGTCAAGGGCATCGGAACGATCGTCGAGGTCGGCGACACCGGCATGACCGTCAACGACAATCCCCGCATCGTCATTCGCATGCGCATCGAGCCGGACGACGGCTCGGCCGCGGTCGAGCGCAGCAAGAAGGCGATCGTGTCGCGGGTCGCGGTGCCGCGGGCCGGCGAGCGCTACCCGGCCTGGTTCGACCGCGCGGACCCGGACAAATGGATGTTCGCGACCGACATGGAGGAGAGCGCCCCGGCGGAGGTGAAGGAGATGTTCGCGCGCGCCCGGGCGGGCGCCGGCCAGGCGGCGACGGATCGGACCGAAAGCGGGCCGGTCGAAGAGCTGGCCAGTCTCACCGGGCTCTGGAAGGACGGCGCCCTCACCGACGCCGAATTCGCCGACGCCAAAGCAAGGCTGCTGCCCCGGATCGGGCGCTGACTTTTCGGCCGACGCGCGCCCGGCGCCCATTCACCATCCCTTACCGATTTTCCGCCATAACCGCGCCCGCAACATCCGAAAGGCGCGGCGTGCGGACGACGAAATCGATATTCAGCCTGATCGGGCTGGCCATTCCCGTCCTTTATTGCGGCGGCCTGCTTCTCTACTTCAACAGCGTCCGAACCTCGTTCGGAGGATTGCTGGACGGCGCGCTGGGCCCGACCATGCTCGGCCTCGGCGCGATCGGCCTGCTCTTCCTCATCCCGCTCGTGCTGAAGATCCTGCGGCTCTTCGGCGGCAAGGGCACGCCGGGGGCAGGCGGGGGCGGCCGCGCGGACGAGGCGCCGAAGGACGAACCGGGCGATTTCGATCCCGACGCGGCGATCGCCCGCTATCTGGCCAAGCGATCCTCGGATCCGCGTGACCCCGCATCCCCGCTCGGGAGCGGCAATCCTGTCGGGCAAGCGCGAGGGTTCGGCCGCAGGAAGGCCTGAGACCAAGGCGACGTTTCACTCTGTCCGCGCGTTGCCGTCCGCGGCGCGCCTCGCCGGCCGTCCGGTCTCATGCCCCTTCCCCGCCTGCCCCGGCGAAAATCAGGCGTCCGCGTGTCCGCCGCAACCTCCGCTTGTCTCGGCCATTATACAGGCTCGACCCAGCCCCGCCGGAAGGAACCGCCATGAACCTCATCGAAACCATCACCAGCCAGGTGCTCGGCGCCGCCCAGCAGGTCCAGGCCACCGCCGCCGCGCCCCAGGCCGCCGCCCAGCCCGTCGACGTCGAGGCTGTGCTGACCGAGAAGCAGCGCGCCAAGGGCGGCCCGGCGCTCAACTGGAAGACCTCGATCGCCGATCTCATGCGCCTCCTCGATCTCGATCCCAGCCTCGACAACCGCAAGCAGCTCGCCACCGAATTGGGCTATACCGGCGCCAAGGACGGCAGCGCCGAGATGAACATCTGGCTGCACCGCAAGGTGATGGAAGCGCTGGCCGCGAACGGCGGCCGCGTCCCCGCCGCGATGGCGGACTGAAGAAAGGCCGCTTCGGGGCGTCTTGCAATGTAGGAAATGGTCTGGCCTACCCTGTCCAATGAAGGGGGTATCGGCCTTGCCCTATTTCTGCCGCTGCAAGCGCATGGGCGCCACCGCGCCGCGGCTCCGGCGGATTCGCACGCGCGTCGGCGTCAGTTTTGCCCCCTTTGGCGTCGGCCGCCCGCAAGCGCATGGCATGTGTCCGAGTCGTCAGCTTCACAAGCCGCGCCGCCGCGCCGCGCCCGGGAGCACCCCCCGCGATTCCATGTGCCTTTCGTGCCATTCGTGCCATTCGTGCCGCTTCGGGCGGGCGAAATCGGCGGCGATTCTATCCCCGTTATCCTCGTTATCCACAGGCAGTTTGCACTTCCGCAAATCGGAACTCCTGTCCATATTGGCATTTCGCGGTCAGGAGCGGCCGCCCGGAAACGGACGAAAGCTTCTGAGTGCCGCCACCGCGGAAGCGGCGGATGTCCTTCGGGACGGAAGCAGTGGAAGCAGTGGTGGGGCAGCCGGGAAAGAAGCGCGAGGAGGCGGGGCAACCCAAATCCGAACCCACTTTTCCCGGAGTCCGGCGGAACCGGAGCCTTCGGGCGAAGGAACCGCAAAGGGCTCTTCGAAGTTCGCTTCGATGGAACCCGAAATCGGGAAACCAGGTGGAGCTTGCTCCAGCGGGCGCCCGATTGGGAACCGACCGGGGTCGCAAGACCCCGGCCGGAACCCGATTACGGGGCCGGTGGCGACACTGGCCCCGTTTTTCGTTTTGGACCCCCGCGCCAGCCGCCCGGCCTGCCTCAGCGCCGCCCTCGCTCCCACTTCGCCGACTCGCCGGTCTCCGCGCTCGCCCGCGGCTCATCCCCGGCGCGCGCATCGAACGGCCCGCGCCAAGCGCGCCGTCCCCGCCCGAATAAGCCACTGCTCGCCGCGCGTGCGCGAACCGCCGCTTCGCCGGAGCGTTGCCCCGACGGGGCACAACTTCCGACTTCAAGGAAACGCGTCATGCAGCAAGACACCGCAACCGCCACCCGGCCGGCGCTCGACATTCCCAACCGGCTGATCGCCTCCAACCGGGTCGAGGGCACTGCCGTCTATAACCGCCAGGGCGAGAAGCTCGGCCGGATCGAGAGCTTCATGGTCGACAAGGTCTCGGGCCGGGCCGAATATGCGATCATGTCGTTCGGCGGTCTGTTCGGCCTCGGCGAGGATCATTATCCTTTGCCCTGGGACGTGCTCGAATATGATCCGGACAAGGGCGGCTATGTCGTCGATCTGGACAAGGAGAGACTGAAAAGCGGCCCGCGCTTCCGCGCCGGCGACGAGCCGGCCTTCGACCGCGATTACGGCCGCGCGGTCTACGATTATTACGGCGTCATCTACACCTCGTAGCAGCTTTGCGGGCCGCCTCTCCGGGGCGGCCCGCCATTGGCACCTGCGCGCCCGGGCGCTATTCTGGCCCCCCAATCAGCAGGAGGCCGCCATGCCGCGCTACATGGTCGAACGCACGTTTCCCGACGGATTGCATGTTCCGGTCGACGCCGAGGGTGCCAAGGCACTGTCGGGGATCGTCGCGACCAATGCCGAAGAAGGGGTGAGCTGGGTCCACTCCTATGTCAGCGCCGACAAGACGCGCACCTTCTGCGTCTACGACGCGCCCTCGCCCGAGGCGATCCGCAGCGTCGGCGCCAGGAACGGCGTTCCGGTCGACGCCATCCACGAGGTCAGCGTCCTCGATCCCTATTTCTACCATTGAGGCCGATGGCCATCAGACCCGCCCTCCTCCTCGCCGCCACGCTCGCCGCCCTCGCGGCGGCGCCGCTCGCCGCCAAGCCGCCGGCCCCGGTCGGCGCGCCCGACGTCTATCGGGAGCGGGGGGTTGCGATATGCGTCG
Organism: Allosphingosinicella sp.; assembly: GCA_035543935.1. Classification (GTDB taxonomy): domain Bacteria; phylum Pseudomonadota; class Alphaproteobacteria; order Sphingomonadales; family Sphingomonadaceae; genus Allosphingosinicella. The sequence continues at coordinate 11,258 of DATKIV010000005.1, read as the reverse complement.
CCGAATCCACGATATCCGGTGAGCTGACCGGCGACGATCTCCAGGCGATATGCGGCTGCGCGGTCGACCGCTTCATCGACGATCGCGGTGCAACCGCCTTGCGGTCCCTCGGGTCGGGTTTCCTGCGCGGCGCGATCGCAAACGAGCTCGCCGCCTGCACCGCCGAGCTGGGCCCCGAGCGCGCAAACGACGGCGCCGGCCGGGCAGCCGCGCCGCCAGAGCCAGTGCCCGAAGCCAAGCCGCCCGTGCCGACGCCAATGCCCGTGGACTCGGCCGCCGCCGCACCCGAAGGCGCGCGCTTCGATTCCGGCGCCTGGCTGCGCGGGCTCGACATTCGCGCCCGGCTCGCCGCGCTCCCGGCGTGGGCCTGGATCGCGATCGGCTTCCTCATCCTGCTGCTGTTCGGGGCGCTCGTGCGCCGCCGCGACGATCGCCGGCACCTGCTCGGACCGCCGCCGTCGATGCGCCCCCGTGCCGCGCCGCGGCCGCGGCCCTTCCGGCTCGAGCTCTGAGGGGGGATGATGCTGCGCCCAGGCTCCACCGCCGCCAGATCGGGCACCACCGGCTGCATCGTCGTGCCGCTGGCCCTGTTCATCGCGCTGATGCTCGCCAGCGCGGGCGTCGCCATCTGGCCGCGCATGGCCGCGCCGGGCGCCGCGATCATCTGCGGCGGCGAGGTGATCTACGAATCCCACGGCGCCTCCTACCGGCCCGGGGAATATACGATCACCCGCACGCTTTATTGCCAGACCGCCGCGGGCAAGGAGGCGCGGCGCGACGAGATCACCTTCCAAGCGGCCGGGATCAGCTTCCTCCTTTATTCGGTCATCGTCTTTCTGCTGCTGCAATTCGTCGCCCGGCCGCTGCTGCGGCGCCGGGTCGACCGGACGCTCGAGGCGGCGCGCACCGGCGCGCCCGGCGCCGCCGCGAGCCTCGGCGGCCTGCTCGGCCGCGTCGCCCGGGCCGCAGAGCGCGGCGCGGCGGAGCGCGCCGGCCAGGCGGAGGAGGATTCGGGCGACCTCGCCGAGCGCCTCGCCCGGCTGCGCGCCTTGCGCGACCAGGGGCTGATCACCGCACAGGATTACGACGCCAAGAAAGCCGAGATCCTTTCGCGCCTCTGAGCGGGCGCTGCATCCGAGGGAGATACGCAATGTCCGTTCCCCGCAATCCGAACCTCGCCGCGCTCGAACATGCTTATGCGCGCTGGAGCAACACCAAGGGCGGCAGCGCCGAGGAGGTGCTCGCTCTGTTCGACGACCGGATCGAGATGCGCTCGGTGCTGAGCCCCGAGCTGCCCAGCGAGCTCGCCGGCTCCCATCTCCTCAAGGAGCAGGCGGCCGACTATTTCGCCGCGCTCGCCCGCGACTGGGAGATGATCTATTGCGACGTCTACCAGTTCATCGCCGACGGGGACGACGTCGTCATGGTCGGCCGCTGCGCCTGGCGCAACCGCGCCACCGGCGCCGAGGTCGACACGCCCAAGGTCGACATCTGGCATTTCGAGAACGGCAGGGCGACTCGGTTCATGGAGCTCTTTGACAGCCTCGCCTTCGCCCGCGCGGTGGGCGCGGCCTGATCCGATGCCGGCCCGAGCCGGCTACCGAAACCTTTACATCGGGCAGGATTGCGGGCCTATTGGCCGCCCCCGGCGGGCTCGTCCGGGCCTCGAAGGGGAATTTTCATGCGCACGATCCTGGCCACTGCCTCGCTCGCTCTGCTCGCCGCGTGCGGCGGCGGCGCGTCCAACAACAATAACAACAACAACAGCGCCGCCGCCGCGCCCGCCGGTGCCGAGGATGCGGAGATCGCCGCGATGCGGGGCCGGGGCATCGCCGGATGCAGCGCCGAAGTGAGCCGCAGGACGCCCCCGGGCACCGATGTCGCGCGGCTCTGCGGCTGCGCCGTCGACCGGCTCATGGCCGGCAAGACCCTCGCCCAGCTTCGCCAGATCCGCGGCGGCAGCGAGCAGGAAGCGCTCAACGCCTGCGCCGGCGAGCAGGGAGTCACCCTGCAGCCCCGGGGGAGCGAGCGTCCGGCGCCGGCCGCGCCCGCCCCCGAAGGCGGCAATTCGACCGAATAGGCTAGCGGCCCCAGCCGCCCCCTGGGCTGGCCGAGCCGTTGCGATAGGCGGCGGCGGCTCGATTTGGGTCGACCGTCGGCGCCGCGCGCGTCGCAGCGCGGTTGGCGGCCCCCTCGCGATAGGCGGCGGCGGCCCGGTTGGGGTCGACCATCGGTTCGGCCCGCGTCATCGGACGGGCGGCGGCGTCCGGGCCGGTCGCGGCGTCGTGACGGCGCGCCGCGACGCCGATCTCCGCCCTCGCCCTCCGAAGGCTCGCCAGATCCATGCCGACCGGCGTCAATGGGCGGCGGGATTCGACCTCGCTCGCCATATGGCCCATCAATCTGGCGAACTCACGATCGATCATGCGCTCCGAGAGCAAGCTCAGCGCAATCCCCGATTCCATCTGGAAGGCCGAGCCGAGCGCCTCTTCGTCGAGGTCGACTTCGGCCGTCATCCTCGTTTGCCCTGCATCGCCCGCCGGTGCGAAGCTGAGCTCCGCCTCCACGACGGGCCGGTCGTCGAGCTGGATCTCATAGCCGATCGATTCGCCGTTCACCTTGGTGACCTTGAACGTCACCCGGTGCCCGCTCCCCGGATCGGGGATGCTGACCGTGCCCTCCGGGGCCAGCGCGGAAAAGGCCGCATAGACCTCCATCTGCGGCCGATTGACGACCCGGTCGAAATCGGGCTTGTCGTGGATGCCGAAATAGGCCGCGCCGCCGACGCCCAAACCCATGATCGAAAGCAATGCCGCCTTCATCCCTCGCTCCTCCGGTCGGAAGGCACTGCCACAAAAGCCTTTAATCAAGCCTCAACCCGCGCCTGGGCGGCGGGCACTTTGCAAGCCGCCCGGCGTTGCTCTAGGGACCGCGCCTCATCTCTATCCGGAAGCCGTTCATGCGCCTGCTCGCCCTCGCCGCGTCCTTCATCCTCGCCGCCTGCGCGATGACCGGGTCCGGCGGCGCCCCGGCCGGACGGCAGGTAGCGCCGATCCTCACCGGCGAGGCGGCGCGCGACACGGCGAGCTTTGCCCGCCCGGAGATCGCGCGCGTCACCCATGTCGCGCTCGATCTCGACGCCGATTTCGAGGCCCACCGCATGGCCGGCACCGCGACGCTCGACATCCAGGCGGCGCCGGGCGCGGGGGAGATCATCCTCGATTCCAGGGGGCTGGAGATCGAGCGGATCACCGACGCGGGCGGCAACGTCCTGCCCTTCGCGCTCGGCCAGGGCGACGCGGCGCGCGGGCAGCCGCTCCACGTGCGGATTGGCGCGGCGCGGCGGATCGCGATCCGCTATCGCAGCGGCGCCGACGCCGCCGCTTTGCAATGGCTGACGCCCGAGCAGACCGCCGGCAAGGCTCACCCCTATCTGCTCAGCCAGGGCCAGGCGATCCTCAACCGGACCTGGATCCCGACCCAGGACAGCCCCGGCATCCGCCAGACCTGGGAAGCGCGGATCACCGCGCCCGCGCCGCTCAAGGTGGTGATGTCGGGCGAGCGCCTCACACCCGACGGGGAGCCCGCAGGGCCCGGGCGGCGCGCCTTCCGTTTCCGCATGACCCATCCGGTCGCGCCCTATCTGATCGCGATCGCCGCCGGCGACATCGTCTTCCGCCCGCTCGGCCGGCGCACCGGCGTCTGGACCGAGCCCGCCATGATCGACCGCGCCGCCGCCGAGCTCGCCGACACCGAGGCGATGGTGGAGGCGGCCGAGCGGCTCTACGGCCCCTATCGCTGGGGCCGCTACGACGTGATCGTGCTGCCGCCGAGCTTCCCTTATGGCGGCATGGAGAACCCGACCCTGACCTTCCTGACGCCGACCTTCATCGCCGGCGACCGCAGCCTGGTCGGCCTGGTCGCGCACGAGTTGGCCCACAGCTGGTCGGGCAATCTCGTCACCAACGCCAATTGGACCGATTCCTGGCTCAACGAGGGCTGCACCTCCTATTTCGAGAACAGGATCATGGAGTCGGTCTACGGCCGGGCCCGGGCGGGGCAGGAGGAATCTTTGTCCTGGGACGACATGCAGGCGGCGCTGCGCGAGCTCGGGCCAACAGCGCCCGGAACGGCGCTCCACAACACCGCGGACGGGCCGGACGGCGGCAGCAGCGGCATCGTCTACGACAAGGGGGCGATCTTCCTGCGGACGATCGAGCGCATCGTCGGCCGCGGGCGGTTCGACGCCTGGCTGCGCTCCTATTTCGACCGCCACGCCTTTCAGCCGATGACCTCCGAGCTGTTCCTCGCCGACCTGCGCGCCAACCTCGTCCGCGGCGACGCCGCGCTCGAGCGGCGGCTCGATCTCGACCGCTGGGTTTACCAGCCCGGTCTGCCCGACAATGCGGCGCGGCCCGACCCCGCCGCCTTCGCCGCGGTCGACTCGGCGGCGCGGAGCTTCAACGCCGGCGGCGCCGGCGGCGCGGTGCCTTATGCCGGCTGGAATTGGGCCGAGCGCGTCCGTTTCCTGAAAGCGCTGCCCCCGCAGCTGCCGCGCGCCCGGCTCGACGAGATCGACCGCGCCTTCGGCCTGTCGCAAAGCGGCAATTCCGAGGTGCTGTTCGTCTGGCTCCGGCTCGCTCTGCGCAACCGCTACGAGCCCGCCGTGCCGGTCGCCGAACGCTTCCTCCTGGCGATGGGCCGGCGCAAGTTCGTCCAGCCTTTGTTCCAGGCCCTGATCGACCAGGGCGACTGGGGCCGCGCGATCGCCGAGCGGCTTTATGCCCGCGCCCGCGCCGGATATCATAATGTTACCGTCACCGCGGTGGACCGGCTTTTGCACCCGACGCCCTGAAAACGCGCGATTTTGCGGCACCGGCGCTCCCGGGCCTGCGCTCTGGAGGCGGTCGAAACTTAACGTTCCATCAAAGTCTTGCGGATAGGGAAAAGGCTCACCATTCGGGGCCGCACGACACTCGATGTTCCATTCGCCTGTTCCCATTGACGACCGGCCGGACACCGAACGGGCCGCGGCGGCGACCGAGCCGATGGATTTCGACGCGGGTAACGAGCGCCTGCGCGCCGCCCACCTCCACAATGGCCAGGTCGAGGCGCGCGCTTTGTTCGCCCCCTTCTTCGCGATCACCGCCGTCGTCGCCGCCCTGATCGCGGGCTGGAGCATGTACGGCTCGGTCGAGACCAAGCTCGTCGTCGCCTGGATCTCCCTGGTCGCCTTCTGCAACTGGGTTTCGTGCCGCCGAGCGATGGTCGCCGCCGCCCGCGCCGGCAGCCGCACCGCCCGTCCGCTCTCGCGCTGGTCCGCGGTCGCCGAGACGGTCGGCCTGGCCGGCCTCTGGTCGGCCTTGCCGACCTGGGCCTTCGCCACCCAGCCGCCCCACGTCCAGGTCGTCCTCGGCGGCGCGATGGCGGCGATGATCTCGACGGCGATCGCGCTCGCCGCCATTCCGTCGGCCGCCGTCGCCTGGATCGCGACGCTGACCGGAAGCTTCTGCCTCGCTTATTATTATGGCGGCAGCGCGCTCGATCCCAAGCTCGCGCTCACCTTCCTGCTGCTCGCCGGCATCGGCGCGTTCAGCGTGGCGCGGCTGACCCGCTGGATCTTCGGCCAGCTGAAGGGTCTCGCCAAGACCCGCGCCGAGGCCGAATCGATCCGCCAGCTGCTCAACGAATATGAGCATCGCGGCGTCGGCTGGCTGTGGCAGGTCGATAGCGAGAATCGCGTCGTCTACATCTCCTCGCGGATGACCGCCTTGATCGGCCGGTCGACCAATCAGCTCGCCGGCCATTCTCTGCCGGCGGCGCTCGGCGGCACCAGCGCGCTCGGCCGCATCCTGCTGTCGCGCCAGCCCTTCGCCAATCTCGAGATGGAGCTCACGACCCGGCGCGGCACGCGCTGGATCAGCCTGTCGGGCGATCCGATCATCGACATGGTCGGCCAGTTCCAGGGCTTCCGCGGCGTCGGCCAGGACGTCACCGACGTCCGCCGCACCCAGGAGCGGCTGACCAACCTCGCCAATATGGACGTGCTGTCCGGCCTGCCCAATCGCGGCCGCGTCCGCCAGCTGCTCGGCGAGGCCCTGTCCAGCTCGGCCGGCGGCGACACGCCCTGCGCGATCCTGTTCCTCGACCTCGACGGCTTCAAGCCGGTCAACGACACGTTCGGCCATCCGAAAGGCGACGCGGTGCTGAAGAGCGTCGCCCAGCGCCTGGTCAAGGAGGTCGGCGCCTTCGGTCATGTCGGCCGCATGGGCGGCGACGAATTCGCCATCGTCATCAAGGACGTGCAGAGCCGGCGCATGGTCGAGACGCTCGCCGCCCGGCTGATCGGCGCGATCGCCGAGCCCTTCCACATCGACAAGGTCGAGATCCGCATCGGCGTCTCGATCGGCTGCGCCTTCGGCCCCGTCGACGGCCAGAGCGTCGACGATCTCATCCAGAAGGCCGACCTCGCGCTCTACCAGGCGAAGAACCAGGGCCGCGGCACTTGCTGCTTCTTCAACGCCGACATGCAGAACGAAGCCGAGGACCGCCTCCGGCTCGAGCAGGACATGCGGATCGGCATCAAGGCCAAGCAATTCCATCTGCTCTACCAGCCGCTGATCGACGCCGGCGACCAGCGCCTGCTCGGCTTCGAGGCGCTGATCCGCTGGCACCACCCGACACGGGGCATCGTGCCGCCGAACAACTTCATCCCGCTCGCCGAGGAATCGGGCCTGATCATGGAATTGGGCGAATGGGTGATCGAGGAAGCCTGCCGCGCCGCCGCCTGCTGGCCCGAGAATATCACGGTCGCGGTCAACGTCTCGGCCAAGCAGCTCATCTTCCCGGCCTTGCCGAACACGATCAACGAGGCGATCCGCAAGCATCGGCTGCAGCCCAACCGGCTCGAGCTCGAAGTGACCGAATCGGTGTTCATGGGCGATAGCGCCAACGCGATCGACGTGCTGAAGCGCCTGCGCGCGCTCGGCGTGAGCATGGCGCTCGACGATTTCGGCACCGGCTATTCGTCGCTCGGCTATTTGAACAAGGCCGTCTTCCACAAGCTCAAGATCGACGGCAGCTTCGTTCGCGAGGCGGCGAACAACAAGGAGACGGTCGCGATCATCCAGTCGATCGTTCAGCTCGCCAAGAGCTTCCGGATGACGGTCACCGCCGAGGGCGTCGAAACCGCCGACGATTTCACCCGCATGCGCGAATTGGGCTGCCACCAGATCCAGGGCTACCTGTTCGGCCGGCCGATGACCTTCGAAAAAGCGAGCGAGCTCGTCCTCGGCGGTCAGCAAAGACTGAGCGCCTGATCAGACAAGACTGTTCTCGTAGCAGCTTGTTCTTTTGCTGATGCAGTCTAGACTTGGGTTCCGAAGGAGTCGCCCATGGCCTGGATCATGCTCGCTTCGCTCGCCGCCGCACAGGCGCCCGCATCCCCCAACACCAGCGTCTACACCGATCTTGATATCCGCCGCTGCCGCGAGATCGAGCATATCGCCGAGGGCTCCAGCACCCGATGGCGTTGCCCGGGCCATGCCGGCATCCCGCTCTTCATCAGCTCGGGCGACGACCGCTACGACCTCGATGCCGGAATCGACAATGGCGAGTGGAATTCCTTGTCCAACTTCAACATCGTCGCGCCGCGCGTGGAATGGCGACTGCGCCGGGGGAGGCCGCTCGCGATCATCTACCGCTTCCTGGTCAGTGCGTCCGAATCTACCTCCGCTTATTCGCGGCTCGCGGTCGCGACGATCGGTCGGCGCGGACGGCCCGGCTGCGTCATCGCCTGGATCGACGGCGGCCGGCCGACCGCCAACGCGGATGCCCGCGCCGCCGCCGACCGCCGCGCCGAGCGTTTCCGCTGCGGCGTCGACCGGGCGGAGGGCGAACCGGACTAGCTTTCGCGCGTGACCGCGAAGCCGGCGAAGCTCTGGTTGACCGGCATGAGCTCGAGCGTGTTGATGTTGAGATGCGGAGGAAGGGTCGCGACCCAGTGGATCGTGCCGGCGATGTCCTCCGCCGTCATCGGGTTCACGCCGGCATAGAGCGCGTCCGACGCGGCCTGGTCGCCGCCGGTGCGGACCAAAGTGAACTCCGTCTCGACCATGCCCGGCTCGATCGAGGTGACGCGCACGCCGGTGCCGTGCAGGTCGCAGCGCAGATCGAGCGAGAATTGGCGGACGAAGGCCTTGCTGCCGCCATAGACCGCGCCGCCGCGATAGGGATGGCTGGCGGCGACCGAGCTTATGTTGATGATCGCGCCTCGGCGCTCGACGATGCCGGGCAGCAGCGCTCGGGTCAGCGCGACCAGGCCGGTGATGTTGGTGTCGATCACCGTCTCCAGCGGCGCCCAGTCCGCCTCCTGTAGCGGCGCCATCGGCGAGGCGAGGCCGGCATTGTTGAGCAGCAGATCGACCGCGCCCGCTTGCCTCCCCGCGGCCTCAACCGCCTCCGTGTCGCGCATGTCGAGGACGATCGGGCGAACCCGGTCGCCAAGCTCCGCCGCCAGCGCGTCGAGCCGCTCGCGGCGCCGGCCGGCGGCGAGGATCGTCCAGCCGTCTCGCGCGAAGCGGCGCGCCGCGGCCATGCCGATGCCCGCGCTCGCGCCCGTGATCAATATCGTGCCGCTCATCGCCGCTCCCTTTCTCGGGCGCGGCCATGTCCGCTGCCGCGCGTTTTTGCAACGGCGGCAGCGGACGCGGCGGGGATTTGCTCAGCGCGGCTGGGCCTGGCCGGCCTCGCCGCCCGCCAGCCGCGTGTCGACCGGCGGGTTCCAGGTCGCGCTCACCACGCGGCCATCGGCGCCGGCCGTGCATTCGAAGCTGTAGCGCCGGTCGGTCGTGACGAACATGGCGATCCGGGTCCGCCGCGAATTGCCCGTGATCGACGCGACGCGCTGCGAGCGGATCGAATGCTGCGGGAAATGGCGGAGCGCTTCGGCCCGGCACTGGGCGACGGCGCGCCCCTCCGACTCGGACGCCGCCAAGGCGGGCGTCGCGGTCAACAGAGCGGCGCCGGCGAGAGCGGGCGCGAGGAGCAATGCGATGTTACGAATGCTTGTCATGGTCACCTCCATCTGCTATTTGTGTACCTTACGGTATAGTACAGAAATGCCGATGGCAAGGATTATTTAACGCATGGTACAAAAAAGTTCCGCCGCCCGGAGCGCCCCACGCGGCCGGCCGCGTAGCTTCGACACCGATGAGGTCCTCGACCGGGTGCGCGACACGTTCTGGCGCTACGGCTATGCCGGCACGTCGATGGACCAGCTCTCGGCGGCGACCGGCCTGCACAAGCCGAGCCTCTACGGCGCCTTCGGCGACAAGAAGAAGCTCTACCTCGCGGCGCTGGACAATTATCTGGCCGACGTCCGCGCCGAATTCGCCGAGGCGTTCGCGGTTCCGGACCTGTTCGAATCGCTGGCCGCGATGACCGAGTGGTCGATCGACAAGTTCATGGGCAAGGACGAGACCGGCACCGGCTGCTTCATGATGCACACGGCGATGCCCGAGGCGAGCGAGGATCCGGAAATCTCCCGGGTGATTCGCGAATCGATGGATTCGCTCGATCGAGCCCTCGTCCGCCGCTTCCAAAAGGCGATCGAGGTTGGGCAGATTTCGGCGGCGGCCGATCCGCATGCGCTGGCGATGGTGATGGTCGCCAACCATTATGAGATTTCCGGCCGCGCGCGGGCGGGCTATTCGCGACCAGAGCTGCGCGCGCTGGCCGACCGGGCGATCGGCCTGGTCAAGGTAATGGCCGGGGCCCCGGCCTGAAACGCAAACTCCCCTCCCGTGCGGAGCGGGAGGGGAGAGCGTTCGCCCGGACTGCTGGGGGGCGAAGGGGGCTCGTCGATCAGCGGGAGGCGTCGACGTCGGCGTCGTTCGACTCGCGCCATTCCCGCGCCGTGCGGCAGATCCGGCGGTTGATGCGCGACTCGCTGGCCTGCTCGGTGACGCAGATTCGGCGCTGGTCGTCATTGCCGCCGCGCGCGCGCTGCTGCTGCGACGGCTGCGCATTCTGATCGTTGGTCTGCGGGGCGGCGGCGGCGGCGGGGAGAGAGGCGGCGCACAAGGCGGCGACGGCGGTGGCGATCAACACGTTACGCATGGGACATTCCTTCATTGGCGTTGAACCTCGCACAGTCCCGCCCCCTCCGGCTGCACGCGGACCGTCTTAGCAGGCTAAGACAGCCTGCGCATTGACCGGCCTTGCTAATTTTGTAGCACCCCCTTCGGCCCCGGCGTTCATCGTTGATTTCGCTTGCTTCTCATCGTCGGGTCGGCGTTTGCGGGGTCGTCCGGCCAGGGATGTTTCGGGTAGCGCCCGCGCATCTCCTTGGCGATTTCGGCCCAGCTGCCGCTCCAGAAACCGGGCAGATCGCGCGTCGTCTGGATCGGCCGCCCGGCCGGCGAGGTCAGGCTCAACACCAGCGGGACCGCGCCCCCGGCCAGCGCCGGATGGCGGTTGAGGCCGAACAGGGTCTGGACCCGCACCGCCACCGCCGGACCGCCTTCGGCTTCATAATCGATCGGATGGCGGCTGCCGGCCGGCGTCTCGAAATGGCTCGGCGCCAGCCGGTCGACGGCCTTGCGGCCCGCCCAGCCGAGCATCGCGTCGAGCGCTCCCGCCAAGGCGCCCGAGTCGACGTCGCCGAGGCGCCGCTTTCCGGCCAGCAAAGATGGCAGCCAATCGTCGAGCGTCGCCGCAAGCGCCTGGTCCGAGAGATCGGCGACGGCGGGGTCGAAGGCGCGGGCGAAGGCGGCGCGGGTGCGCAGCGAGCCGGCGGCCTCACTCCACGGCAGCGGACCGAGACCGTAGGTTCGCACGCCCTCGAGCAAGGCGGCCTCGACCGCGCCGGGGTCGGCGCGGCTGTCCTGGCCGCCCGACAGGCGGATCGCCCCGAGCGTTCGGCCGTGCGAGGCGCGGACGGCGCCCGTCGCCGGATCGAATGCCACCCGGGTGCCGGTCGCGACCGCATCGGCGAACAGGCTTTCGACCGCCCCCTGGTTGATCGGCGCGGCGGAAAGGATGCGCGCCCCCGCCGCGGCGCCGCCGACCTCGGCGACGGCGAGCCAGGCCTCGCGCGCCAGCGGCGAGGCCGGATCGAGCCGGAAGCCGCGCCCGCCGACGCTGACCCAGTCGGCGCCGGAGGCATCGCGGCGTTTGGCGACACGGTCCGGGAAGGCCAGGGCCACACAATTTCCAACCCGTTCGTCCCGAGCGTAGTCGAGGGGCGCCTGTGATGA
>DATKIV010000004.1:0-125742 GCA_035543935.1 Allosphingosinicella sp. | reverse complement strand
TCGCTGACGAACACGTCGCCCTGGCCGACACGCGCGCTGGCGAAGGGCGTGTCGGGCGAGACGAAATTCTTCATCACCGCGCCGTTCATGATCGTCGGATCGCAGCCCAAACTCTGCATGATCCACCCGAGCATGCCGGTGACGGTCGATTTGCCGCTGGTGCCGCCGACGGCGATGCCGATCGGGGCGGCGTTGAAGAGCTGAGCGAGCAGCTCCGCCCGGCCGAGCCGGGTCGCGCCCAGCGCCTTCGCCTTGACCATGTCGGGGACATTGTCCTCGATCGCGCCGGTGGCGACGAAGATCTGATCCGCGCTGGTGATGCCGCTGCCGTCCTGCGCGAACAGCGCGATGCCGCGGCTTTTCAGATGGTCGAACTTGGCGGCCAGCCGCTGCTGGTCGAGCAGGCGGTCCGATCCCGCCACCTCATGCCCGAGCCCGCGCACGATCATCGCCAGCGGCAGCATGCCGCTGCCGCCGATCCCGCAGAAGAAATAGGATTTGGCCTCGCTCATCGCCTCGCCCTATTGGGAAGCGCCGGCCTTTTCAAACCGGTTGGAGACGAAGCAGATGCGGATCGCGGTGGTCGCGCCCAGCGCCCGGATGAGCGAGGAGGCGGCGCGGCGCGTGTGCGAGGTTGCGGCGCAGCTCCATCCGGAGGTGGAGGTCCATTTCCACCCGCAATGCTTCCTCTCCCACAATCATTTCGCCGGCACCGACGCCGAGCGCGTCGCGGCCTTGGTCGAGACCGCCAACGATCCCGCCTTCGATGCGATCTGGTTCGCGCGCGGCGGCTATGGCGCCTGCCGGGTCGCGGAGGCGGCGCTGGCCCGGCTCGGCCCGGCGGCGCGCGACAAGGCCTGGCTCGGCTATAGCGACGCCGGCTTTCTGCTCGCCGGCCTCTGCAAGGCGGGCATTCCCGATATCGCGCACGGGCCGATGGCGAACGACGTCATGCGCGACGGCGGTGAGGCGGCGGTGGCGCGCGCGCTCGCCTGGCTGGTCCGCCGCGACGCCGACGCGCTCGAGCCCGGCCTCGCGCTCGGCGACAGCCACGCCGCGTTCAACATGACCGTGTTCAGCCTGTTGCTGGGCACGCCGCTCGAGCCCGATCTCACCGGCCGGGTGCTGCTGCTCGAGGAGGTTTCGGAGCATATGTATCGGGTCGACCGCTCGCTGTTCCACATCACCGGCCAGGAGACGGTGCGTCGGATCGCGGGGATCCGGCTCGGCCGGGTCAGCGAGGTGCCGGCCAACGACCCCGATTTCGGCGAGGACGAGGACAGACTGGCCCGATTCTGGTGCGCGCGGGCCGGTATCGCCTATCTCGGCCGCGCCGATATCGGCCACGATTCGGCGAACAAGGTGGTCCCGTTCGGGCGCTTCTGAGCGTCGGCCGCTGACAATCCACAGAAATCGCACGGACTGTCGTTAAACTGGCGCATTTCGTCTCCTCCCCCCCATTGCCAAGGCAGTGGATTTGCGCTCTATCGAGGCAGCAAACCACAGGGAGGCAAGAATGGCACAAGGTAGGCAGAGCGGGTTGCAGCGTCCGGTGAAGCCCTCGGCGGATCTCGCCGCGATCACGGGCGCCGATCCGTTGCCGCGCAGCCAGGTCGTCAGCAAGGTCTGGGACCATATCCGCAAGAACAATCTCCAGAATCCCGCCAACAAGCGCGAGATCCTCGCCGACGACAAGCTGAAGAAGATTTTCGGCAAGGACAGCTGCTCGATGTTCGAGATGAACAAGCATCTGTCGAGGCATCTGAGCTAGGTGCCGCGCCGGGCGACGCCCGGCATGGATAAGGAGCGCCTGCAACAGGATCTCACCGCGCTCGGCCTTGAGGCCGGCGATCTCGTGATGGTCCATGCCTCGCTCCGCAGCATCGGCCTCGCCCGCACCGAACATGGTGAGGGCGGGGCCGATCTGCTTGTGGACGCGATCGAAGCGGCGGTCGGCCCCGGCGGCACGCTGATGATGGTGCTCGGCACCGACTATCCGATGGATTGGGTCTACGACCATCCGCCCGGGGCGCGGGCGACGCTGCTCGAAGGCGCACCGCCCTTCGATCATCGCAACGCCGCCGTCTTGCCCGAGATGGGCTGGCTCGCCGAAGCCTTTCGCCGCCGGCCGGGCACTTTGGTCAGCGACAACCCGAGCGGCCGTTTCGGCGCGCGCGGCGCGCGCGCGGCGGCGCTCCTCGCCGATCAGCCCTGGGACGATTATTACGGGCCGGGCTCGCCGCTCGACAAATTGTGCCGCTGGCGAGGCCGGATCCTGCGCCTGGGCGCCGCCTCGGAATCGGTGACGGCGCTCCATTTTGCTGAGTATCTCGCCGATCTTCCGGACAAGAAAAGGGTGCGCTGGGATTATGTCGTGGCCGGGGCGGACGGCGCGCCGCGCCATGTCTGGATCGACTGCCTCGACGATCTCGGCGGCATCGCCGACTGGGACGGCGAAGATTATTTCGCATCGATCCTCGACGCCTATCTTGCGCTCGGCCGGCACCGCGCCGGGTTGGTCGGCAAGGCGCAAAGCGAGCTGATCGACGCCGCCGACATCGTTCGCTTCGGCGCGCGCTGGATGGAAACCAATCTAGCCGCGCCAGCTTAGCCCCAGCCAGAGCGTGCGCGGGGTGGCGCGCTCGACGATGCCGGTGCCGGAAATGCCGGCGACGACGCGTGCCCCGGTCAGATTCTCGGCACGCGCATCGAGGGCGAGGCCGCCGAGGAGCGGCAGCGAGGCGGCGGCGTCGAAGGTGAGGGCGTCGGGAATGGACTGGGCGTTGAGGTCGTCCTCGGATTGGCTGGAGACGTAGCGGAGGCCGGCCGATGCGAAGACGCCGCGTGGCCCGTGCCAGGAGAGGGTGGCTGTCAGGCTGTGGCGCGGCGTCTGGGCGGGGCGCAGGCCGTCGAGCGCGGCCGCGACGCCGGCGGCGCGGACCCGCGCGTCGGCGAAGCTGTAGCCGGCGGCGAGGTGGACGCGGCCGAGATCGAGGCCGGCGTCGATCTCGATCCCTTTGCTCTCGACGGCGTCGACATTCTGCCGCCGGCGATACTGGCCGCCGGCGGCGACGAAGCCGACGCCAGCAAAAACGCCCGGGCCCTGGCCGAGCGTCACGTTGGCGATGGCGTCGGTAAGGCGGTTGGCGAAGAAAGTGAGGCCGAAGCGGGCGCCCGGCGCTGGGCGGAGCTCGACGCCGGCCTCGATTCCTTCGAGCCGCTCGGGCGCGAGCGCGTCATTGGCGGCGGTGGCGTCGGTGCCGACCCGGAACGGGCGGTAGAGCTCGTTCAGGGTCGGCAGCCGCCAGCCGAGATAGGCGGCGGCGCGCAAGGTCAGCGGCGCCGCCGCGCGCAAGGCGAGGCCGAAGCGGGCGGTCGGCTCCCAGCCGCCGCGGTCGGGGAAGGCGGCATCGGTGAGCAAGGCCTGGCCGGCGAGCAGGCGCTCGGTAAGCTGCCCGCCCGCGATCCGCCAATGGTCGATCCGCCCGCCGCCGGTGACGATCAGCGGGCCGGCTTCGAGGCTGGCTTCGGCGAAGGCGCCGAGCGTGCGCGTTCGGCCGCCGGCGACGCGGCCGCGCGTGGGTGCGCCGGCGACGAACTGGAACAGCTCCTGAGTGCGGCCTGCTGTCGCGCGCCAGTCGGCGCCGAGCCTGAGCGCGGCCGGGCCCAGGCGGGGCCGGATCTCGAACCGCGCGCCGAGGCCGGTCGCAGGAACGCTATATTGGTCGAGCGTCTGAGTCGCGAGGGCACGGCCCGTGCCGACGGCGGCGAACCGGTTCGAGAAGTCGCGGGTCTGGACGTAGGCCAAAGCCGAAAAGGGCAGCGCGCCGCGGCCGACCAGCCGCAGCGAGGCGTCGGCGCCGCGCGTCTCGATCTCGCTGAAGGCGGTACCGCGCTCGCGCTTGTCGGCGAAGGCGGAAACATTGGCCTGAAGCTCGACCGTGGCGGAGAGCGGTGCGACGCCGCGCGCGGCGAGGCTTGCCTGGGTGTAAGGCGAGGGGCGGTCGGCCGGGCCGCGCTGGCCTTCGACGACGGGAACGAAGCCCTCGCCGCGGGCAAAGGCGCCCGAGACGCTGACGAAGCCGTCGCCGAGCCGCGCGCCGTAGGCGGCGAAGGCGTCGCGGCTGTCGCGGCTGCCATAAGCCAGGCCGGCGGCGAGGCCCGCCGCGTCGTCCGGCGCGGCGCTGTCGAGCTCGATCGTGCCGGCGAGCGCGCCTGGGCCGTTGGCGCCGGTGCCGCCGCCGCGCATCACGCGCACCCGGCCGAGCCGGCGGGGATCATAAGCCGGCCAGGCGATCCAGCCACCGAACGGATCGGTCTGAGGCACGCCGTCGAGCAGAAGCAAGGCGCGGCTCGACGCATTGCCGCCGAGCGCGCGCAGGGTCGCGCCCTGGCTGGTCGGATTGGCGCTGCGGGCGTCCGAGCGGCGGAATTGCTGGAAGCCCGGGACGTCGCGGAGCACGTCCTCGAGCCGGTTCGAGGGGCTGTGGGCGAGGCGGTCGCGGCCGATCGTCACCAGATCAAAGGCCGCGTCGCCCGGCGCTGCGTCGAGGCCGCCGCCGGTGACGACGATCTCCTGGGGCTGGGCGATGGCGATGAGGAGCGCGGAAGCCAGCGGGACCATGGCCGGCTCTTACACCCAAAAAGCCGCGCCGGTGAGGGGGACAACCGGCGCGGCTCTGAACCGGTCGCGCTTGGAACGACCGGCGGGGAAGGGGCCGCCGACTAGCCCGGATTGGCGGCTGACGCGGCGGCTTCGAACTGGGCCTTGGTCAGGGCGATGACGAGGCCCTGATTGTTGCGGCCGAGACTGCTGAGCGCGACGCGCGCGCGCACGGTGCCGGTGTTCACCACCGCGCCGCCGGCATCGGCGCTCTCGACGGTGCCGACGAGGCCGCCACTGGCGTCGCGCACCTGGATGCCCGCGCGCAGATCGGCGGCGGTCGCGTGCGAAACCGGGCCGGCCGGGACCGCCGGCGGGGCCAGAGGTTGTGCCTGAGCCTGGACTGGCGCTGCCGGTGCGGCGGGCGCGGCCGGCGGCGCGGCGGTGGCGGGCGGCGGCGTGGTCGCCGTCGGAGCCGCCGAAGCCGCGCCCTGGGCCGCGGCTTGGATGCGGGTCTGGGCGACGGTGTCGGCCTCGACCGCGTCGGCAGCCTGCTCGGCGACGTCGTCCGCGGTTTCGGTGGGCTGGGCGGGCGCCGGGGGCGCCGGCGGAGCGGTCGGCTGGGCACGTTGCTGGACCGTGCCGAGCGCCGGCGTCTCGGCCGGCGGGACGACCGGCTGCGGCGGGACATTGGCTTGGGTGCCGGCATGGAGCGCGCCGCCCATCGGCGGCGGAGGGGCGGTCGGAGCAATTTGCTGCGCGCTCGCCATCGTGGCCGGAAGCGCGAAAGCGGCGGCCGCGAGCAATTTGATCCTGAGGGTCATTGCGTTCCTCCAATGGTTTTAGAGGATGAACAGGCGCGCCCGCGATAAGGTTCACCCGGAGGGGCAGAACGTTGGAGTCGGGCGATGAAGCGCGGCCGGGCGCGAGACCTCAGCTTCCCGGGAAGCGTTGGAATTCGGGCAGGGCGCTTATGTCCTTCATCCAGGCGATGCGGTCCGCGACCTGGATATGAACCTGGGCGGGCAGCGTGTCGGGCGTGTCGAGGGTGCCCGACTGAACGTCGGTGATGCCGGGCAGGATCGCCTCGTTGGTGTAGAAGAGGCCGGTTCCGCACGTGCCGCAAAAATGGCGCCGGCCATGTTCGGACGAGGCATAGATTTTGGGCTCGCCCTCGATCGCGACCTGATCAGACTTGAACATCGCCCAGCCGACCATGGGCGCGCCGGCGTGGCGGCGGCAATCGCCGCAATGGCACAAAGCGTGGTGCATCGGCTCGCCCGACGCCCGGTAGCGTATCGCCCCGCAATGGCATTGGCCCTGGTGCATTGCGTGTCCCCTCCCTGAGTCGCCCGGAGCCTATCAAAATCCGCCGAACAAAAAGAACACAGCTTAGAGCACGTACTTGCTGAGGTCGGTATCCCGCGCGATCGCGGCAAGCTGGCGCTCGACATAGCCGGCGTCGACGACGACCTTGTCGCCGCGGCGCTGCTCGGCCTCGAAGCTGACGTCCTCGAGCAGCTTCTCGAGCACGGTCTGGAGGCGGCGGGCGCCGATATTCTCGACCTGGCTGTTCACCTCGGCGGCGATGCGGGCGAGCGCCTTGATGCCGTCCTCGGCGAAGACGATCTCGACGCCCTCGGTGGCGAGCAGAGCGCGATATTGCTCGGTCAGGCTGGCGCGCGTGTCGGAAAGGATGCGGACGAAATCCTCCTCGGTCAGCGCTTTCAGCTCGACCCGGATCGGCAGCCGCCCCTGAAGCTCGGGGAGCAGGTCCGACGGCTTGGCGACGTGGAAGGCGCCGGACGCGATGAAGAGGATATGATCGGTCTTCATCGGCCCGTATTTGGTGGCGACCGTGGTGCCCTCGATCAAAGGCAGCAAATCGCGCTGGACGCCCTCTCGCGAAACCGAGCCGCCGCGCACGTCGGACACCGCGATCTTGTCGATCTCGTCGAGGAAGACGATGCCGTTGGCTTCGGCGTCCTTCAAGGCGGTGCGGTTGACGTCGTCGGGGTCGAGCCTTTTGTCCGATTCCTCCTCGATCAACTTGTCCCAGGCGTCGGCGACGCGCATCTTGCGCTTCTTCTTCGGCGCCTGGCCCATCGCCTTGCCCATCAGATCGGAGAGGTTGATCATGCCGACCTGGCCGCCCATGCCGGGGATTTCGAACGGCGTGGAGGGCTGGTCGATGACGTCGATCTCGACCTCATTGTCGTTGAGGTGATCGTCGATGATGCGCAGGCGGAAGCTCTCGCGGGTCGCCTGGCTGGCATCCTTGCCGACCAAGGCGTCGAGCAGCCGCTCCATCGCCGCGACGCTGGCCGCCTCGCGCACCGCCTCGCGGCGGCGCTCGCGCTCGAGCCGCACCGCTTCCTCGACCAGATCGCGGGCGATCTGCTCGACGTCGCGGCCGACATAGCCGACCTCGGTGAACTTGGTCGCCTCGACCTTGACGAAGGGCGCGTCGGCAAGCTTGGCGAGGCGCCGGCTGATCTCGGTCTTGCCGCAGCCGGTCGGACCAATCATCAATATGTTCTTGGGCGTCACCTCGTCGCGCAGCTCATCGGGCAGCTGCTGGCGGCGCCAGCGGTTGCGCAGGGCGACCGCGACGGCGCGCTTGGCGTCGTCCTGGCCGATGATGTGGGCGTCCAGCGCGGCCACGACGGCCATCGGGGTCAGATAGTCTTTCATGGCCGATCGCGTTCCGGACGAGGAGGAGGCCGGCGCTGGGTCCGGTGAGGCTTGATAGTTCATCACCCGCTACATTGGCACCGCGACGAACGAGTTCAAGCGGTGCAGCGGAACTGGCCGAACAGGCGCTGGTGCCGATCGAGGATGCGGGCAATGGCCTCGGGCTCGGTATTGGTCTCCCACACGCCCCGCTCGAACGTGCCGCCGAGCAATATCCCGTCGGCGCGCGGGAACATGTAGCCGGCTTCGCCGGTGAAGGCGTAGCGCACTTCCGGCTGCGGCAAGAGGATGGCGAGCTGGCCGCGCACCGGCTGGATGCCGGCGTCGCCGAACAGGGCGCCGGCGCCCAGCCCGGTGCAGTTGAAGACCAGGCGTTCGGGCAGGGCGGCGACATCGGCCGGCGTCGCGAATTCGCGGACGCGGATGGTGCCGCCCGCCGCCTCGACGTCGCGGGATAGCTGGCGCAGGAAACGGCCGGTTTCGACATACATGGTTTCGAAGCGGACGACGCGATCGAGCGCGAAGGGATGCTCGTTGGCGGCGAGCACGCGGCGGCCGGGATGATAAGCGTCGAGCGGGGAGGGACCGTCATCCTCGTCGTCCGAAGCGTCGACATAGGTCGGCAGCCAGCGAATGCCGTAATCGTCGCCGATCATGATCTGGAAGCGGCGCCAGCTATAATCGAGCGCGGCGGCGAATTGCGCGCGCCATTCGGGGGTCACCGCGCTGTCGCGATAATGGCCGAACGGGCTCCACTGGCCGCCGGCGATGTTGGAAGTCGTGTCGGGCGGCAATGCCTTGGCGTAGAGGGTGACCGGAAAGCCCGCCTCCTGCGCGAGCCGCGCCGTCGTCAGCCCCATCACGCCGGCGCCGAGCACCGCCACCGGGCCCTGATGGCCGTGCAGGCCGAGCAGGGTGGCGAGCCGCGACGTGCCCCAGGAGAGAGTGATACCGGCGCCGCCATGGCCGTAATTGTGGACCAGCCTCTTGTCGCCCAGCGTCTCGGCACGGACGACGAAGCCGGCGGCGCGATAGGGCCTGAGGCCGGCGACGGTGCGGATCACCCGTTCGGGCGAGACCAGGACGGGGGGCAGGCAGCCGATGGAGGACGTAGCGCGCCGCGTCGCCATGGTGGTCGCGCAGCCGGGCAGGGCAAGGGTCGCGGCGGCGGAGCCGAGAAAGGCGCGGCGGTGCATGGCGACGACCCTAGCCTCTCCCGTCATTCCCGCGAAAGCGGGAATCCCATTTCCTTCCCGCGAGAAAGTCTCGAGGCAGGCCGGACTTTTCCTTGGCTGTCGCCGGCCGGGGCCGGCCGCTAGGGTGGCGGCGGAGGCTTTGCTTATGATCCGGCCCTATCTGCCGCTCAACGGCCTGCGCGCCTTCGAGGCGTCGGCGCGGCATCTGAGCTTCACCAAGGCGGCGATCGAGCTCAACGTCACCGCGGCCGCTCTGGGCCACCAGGTCAGGGCGCTCGAGGACCGGCTCGGCGCGCCTTTGTTCCGCCGGCTGCCGCGCGGCCTGGCGCTGACCGACGAGGGGCGGGCGCTGCTGCCCGTGCTGCGCGAGGCGTTCGACGCCATTGCGGGCGCGCTCGGCCGGTTCGACGACGGCCGCGGCCGGGCCCTGCTCTCGGTTGGTGCGGTCGGGAGCTTCGTTCTGGGCTGGCTGCTGCCGCGGCTGCCCGATTTGGCGGCCGCTCATCCGCAGGTCGACCTCAGGCTCAGCACCAACAACAATCGCGTCGACATCGCCGAGGAGGGGCTCGATTTCGCGATCCGCTTCGGCGACGGCGCCTGGCACGGCACCGAGGCGCGGCTGCTGTTCGAGGCGCCGCTGACCCCGCTCTGCGACGCCGCCACCGCCGCTCGGCTGCGCACGCCTGCGGACCTGGCCGGCGAAACTCTGCTGCGTTCCTATCGCGGCGAGGAATGGCCGGCCTGGTTCGCGGCGGCGGGGACCGCGCTGCCGCCGCTGACCGGCCCGGTGTTCGATTCGGCGGCTTTGATGGTCGAGGCGGCGCGGGCCGGCCATGGCGTGGCGCTGGCGCCGGCCGCCTTGTTCGGCGAGCGCGCGGCGCGGCCGTTCGGGATCGAGATCGGCATGGGCGGCTATTGGCTGACCCGGCTGAAGTCGAAGCGGCCGACCCCGGCCATGGCGGCGTTCGAAAGCTGGATCGTCGCGGCGGCGGCGGCGGGCGCGGACGCACAAAAAAAGGGGGCCGCGCGGGCCCCCTGAGAAGGATCCGCGGGGATCGGCCTCGAAAGGCCATCCCCGCGGAAAGGCTGGTTTATTGCGTGCCGGTGGCGGCCCCGGTCGGAGCCTCGTTGCCGGCATTCCCCCTGATGGCGTTGTTGCCGTAGGAGAGCACGCTGCCGCTGTTGATGGTCAGGCCGGCCGTCGTATTGCCGGTGATCACATTGTTGAACAGCCTGGTCGTCGGGTTGCCGCCGCCGCCGTTGAAGATGCCGTGGACATTGTTGGCGATCAGGCTGTTGCTGACGTGAGCCACGGCCGTGGTGAGCTCGAGCGTCACGCCGGCCGAGCCGCTGTCGGTCAGCGTGGCATGATCGATGGCCGCCGTGGTCAGCTGGCGCAGCTGGATCGCGCTGAACGTGGTCCGCTGGACGCGGGTGTTCGAGACCGAAAGCAGCACGTTGCCGCCCGTCGGGTTGGAATGGATGCCGACGAAGCCGACATTGTAGATGTCGACATTGTTGAGGCTCACCCGCACATTGGCGGCGCTCGTATCGATGACGATGCCGCGGCCGTTGGTGGTGTTGCCGGCGAAGTTCGAGATCGAGACGTTGACCAAGTTGACATTGCCGGCATTGACGATGCGCACGCCATTGCCCGTCGTGCCGCCGCCGCCGTTGATCGCCAGGTTGCGCAGGTTCACGGTGCAGCCCGCGCAATTGACGATGACGCCGTTGACGTTGAGGGCGAGAATCGAGCCGATGATGCCGCCGCCGTCGATGGTGATCGATTTGGTGATGTTGATCGCGCCGAATCCGCCCGGATCGAGAACGCTGATCTCGCCGTTCGTGGCGGTCTTCGAGATCGCGCCGGCGAAGGTCTTGCACGGTGCCGTCCGGCTGCACGGATTGACGTCGTCGCCGACGCCCGAAACCCAGGTGCGCGTGGCCTGCCCGAAGGCCGGCGTCGAAATGGCCAGCCCCAATGCGGCGACCAGTAGCCCGAATCCTATTCTCATGATTGCCCCTTTCCGACGTCGCCAGCTACCATAAGCGGCGACTCAATTGCGGGTGTCGCTCAATTGCGACTAATCTGCATTTATCTCCATATTGGTAGCGAGTCTATCTCGGATTGGGACCGAAACGTCTTCATGCGGCATCCCGATAGGGAGTGCCGGGCACAAATTTGCCACGACCTGGAAGGGTCCGCGGAGATCGGCCGTGGCAAGCGATCCCCGCGGAAAGGCCGGTTATTGCGTGCCGGTGACGGCCCCGGTCGGAGCCTCGTTGCCGGTATTCCCCCGGATGGCGTTGTTGCCATAAGAGAGCACGCTGCCGCTGTTGATGGTCAGGCCGTTGGTGGTGTTGCCGGTGATAACAGTGCCGTAGAGCCTGGTCGTCGGGTTGCCGCCGGCACCGTTGAAGATGCCGTGGACGTTGTTGGCGATCCTGCTGTTGCTGACATGGGCCACCGCGGTGGTGAGCTCGAGCGTCACGCCGCCCGCCCCGCTGTTGGTCAGCGTGGCGCGGTCGATCATGGCGCTGGTCAGCTGGCGCAGCTGGATCGCGCTGGCCGTGGTCCGCTGGACGCGGACATTGTCGACGTCGAGGATGACGTTGCCGCCGGTCGGGTTGGAATGGATGCCGACGAAGCCGAGATTGTAGATCTCGGAGTTGGTGATCGTCACCTTGACGTTGGCGGCGCTCGTATCGATGACGACGCCCCGGCCGTTGGTGGTGTTGCCCGAGAAGTTCGAGATCGAGACATGGTCCAGATTGACGGCCCCGGCATTGACGATGCGGACGCCGTTGCCGGTCGCCCCGTTGCCGCCGTTGATCGCGATGTTTCGGACGTTCACGATGCAGCCCGCGCAATTGACGGTTATGCCGTTGACGTTGAGGGCGAGGATCGAGCCGATGATGCCGCCGCCGTCGATGGTGATCGACTTGTTGATGCTGACCGCGCCGAAGCCGCCCGGATCGAGGACGCTGATCTCACCGCCGGTGGCGGTCTTTATGAGCGCGCCGGAGAAGGTCTTGCATGGCGCCGTCCGGCTGCACGGATCGGCATCGTTGCCGACGCCCGAAACCCAGGTGCGCGTGGCCTGCCCGAAAGCCGGCGTCGAAATGACCAGTCCCAAAGCGGCGGCCAATAGCCCGAACCCTATTTTCATGATTGCCTCTTTTTCCGAAGTCGCCGGCTATTCGAGGCGGCGGCCTCTATTGGGGGCGTCGCTCAATTTGCGACTGAGGCGCGTTTTATCGGTCTGTCGGGCGCAAGTCTAATTGGGACGGGGGCAAAATGATCTCAAGCCGCGTCCCCGATGGTTTCGATGGTGAGCTGGTCGTTGGTGTAGACGCAGATGTCGGCGGCGATCTTCATCGCCTTGCGGGCGATGGTCTCGGCATCCTCCTCATAATCGTAGAGCGCCATTGCGGCGGCGAGCGCGAAATTGCCGCCCGAGCCGATCGCGGCGACGCCGGCGGCGGGCTCGAGCACGTCACCATTGCCGGTCAGGATCAGGGTGACGTCCTTGTCCGCGACGATCATCATCGCCTCGAGGTTCCGCAAGTATTTGTCCGTGCGCCAATCCTTGGCGAGCTCGACCGCGGCGCGCATCAGCTGGCCATTATGCTGCTCGAGCTTGCGCTCCAGCCGCTCGAACAGGGTGAAGGCGTCGGCGGTGGCGCCCGCGAAGCCGCCGATCACCTTGCCGCCCTTGTCGTCCTTGGCGCCGAGCCGGCGCACCTTCCTGGCATTGGGCTTGATCACCGTCGATTGCAGCGACACCTGGCCGTCGCCGGCGATCACCGCCTTATTGTTCTTGCGCACGCCGATGATGGTCGTGCCGTGCCAGACTTCCATGGATAAGCTCCCGCTCCGTTGCGCAGCCTATTTGGGAGGCTCGGCCCCGGCCTGCAACCGGATGCCCGCGTCGGCCGCGCGCCGGTCGGCGGGCGAGGAGCCGAATTCGTAGCCGACGACGGTGCTGCCCCAGCCGAGCACCAGCCCGAGAGCGAGCAGCAGCGGCTCGCGATTGCCCTCGGGGATCGGCACGAAATAGAGGCCGGCCATGCCGCCGAGGCCGCCGACCAGGGCGACGATCGCCAGGGCGGCGCGGATCAGGTCCGGCTGAGAGCGGGGGGTTTCGTCGGTCATTTCACTCTTCCAAAGGTTACGAAAGTGACGGTACGTGCGCGCGAAATTGCGATGAAATCAGCGAATGGCATCGATCGCTCGCCGCAGCGCGGCCGGCCCGCACCGCGTCAGCGCGGCGCGGTACGCGGCGGCGGTGCGCCGGTCGGGATCGCCGTCGAGCGGCAGGCTCGGCGCCTCGCCGCGGTTGAGCGCGTTGAGTGCGCGCCTCAGCAGGCGAATCGACTGGATGTTTTCGGTGACTTCCATCGCCAAGTAGAAACCAGATAGGCACTGAGTAGGAAAGCTGTTTTTTCGCGGGCCAAGGCTGGCTAAGCTGCCGGCAAGGGAGAGCCTCTATGGACTGGATCGCAACGCGGCGGGCCGCATTGGTGGCGGCGGCGATCGGCCTCATCGCCTGGCCGGCGGCGGCGAGCCGCGACGCGACCTGGCGTTCGCCTTCGTTGCCAGCGGAAGACTGCCTCGTCCCGGTCGCGGCGACGGCGGCCGCGGCGCCGCCGCCGGTGCTCCTCGCCGGGCTGGGTTTTGCCGGGATCGAGCCCAACAGCGCGAACGCCGAGGCCCGCGCCTGGTTCGCGCAGGGTGTGCGGCTGATCTGGGCGTTCGACGAGGTCGAGGCGATCCGCGCCTTCCAGCAGGCGCAGCGGCTCGATCCGGCATGCGCGATGTGCCATCTCGGCGAGGCCTGGGCGCGCGGGCCGACGATCAATCTTTCGCCGCGCACCGCCGAGCTGGCCGCGGCCCGCGCCGCCGTCGGTCGCGCCACCACTTTGTCGCAGCGCCTCAATGCGCGCGACCGCCTCATCCTGCGCGGCATGCAGATCCGCACCCGCCCCGGGGCTGATTTCAGCAACGAGGCCTATGCCACGTATATGGAGGGCGCGGCGCTGCGCATGCCCGGCGACGACACGCTCGCGATCATGGCCGCCGACGCGCGCATGGTCGCCTGGGGCGAGACCCAGCCGCCGGTCGGATCGCTGGCGCAGCAGCTGCTCGAGCGGGTGCTGGCGCGCAACCCCGACCATGGCGGCGCCATCCATTATTACATCCACCTGACCGACTGGATCGACCGGCAGGAGCTCGCCGTGCCTCATGCCGAGCGGCTCGGCCGGATCGCGCCGGCGGCGAGCCACCTCGTCCACATGCCCTCGCACAGCTTCTTCGGCGTCGGCCGTTATCAGGACGCGGCGGCGGTCAACGTCGCGGCGATCGCCGCCGACCGGGCGTTCGTGCTGCGGGCGCGGCCGGCCGCGTCGGCCTATCGCACCGGTCTGCTCGCCCACAATATGCACTTCGCGATCGAAAGCGCGCTCGCCAGCGGCGACAGCGGTACCGCGCTCGCCGTGTCCAGCCAGTTCCGCCAGACCTATCTGGCCGGCGAGGTGGATCCGCGGCTCCGGGTCCTTGGGGCGGCGACCTTCTACGCGCGCGGCCTCCATGACGAGGTCGCGGCGGTGCTCGCTTTGCCCGAGCCCGCCAATGTCTTCGATCGGGCGCAGCGTCATTATGCGCGCGGCGAGGCGCTGGCGCGGCGCGGCGAGGCGGCGGCGGTGCGGGCCGAGGCGGCGGCGATCGCCGCGCTTCGGGCGGGTCGCGATTCGCCGGGGCTCGGACGGCGCGGCGAGCAGCTCGCCGAGGTCTTCCAATATGTGCTCGAGGGGCGGGCCGCGATGCTGGCCGGCGATCCGCGCGCGGCGGCGGCGGCCTATCGCAAGGCGATGGAGCGCCAGCTCGCCTCCGAATTCGGCAGCGATCCGCCGCTTTTCTGGTATTCGGTGCGGCGCAGCCTGGCCGCGGCGATGCTGGAATCGGGCGAGCATGACAGCGCGCGCGCGCAGCTCTACGCCTCGCTCCGGGCTTGGCCGAACGACGCGCTCGCGCTCTACCTCCTGTCGCGCGCCGACCGCGCCGCGGGCGATGCCGATTCGGCCGACCGCAACCTCGCCCGTGCCCGCGCACTTTGGGTCGGCGACGTGACCGACGTGCCGCTCACCCGCATTTAGATAGGCGACAGTCCCCTATCCTGTTCCCCGGCGAAGGCCGGGGTCCAGCGGCCCGGCCGATCTGGGCCCCGGCTTTCGCCGGGAACTAATAACGCTGACAGTCGCGGCCTCAGCGTCTAGCTAGGCCCTTGATGGAGTTCCTCATTCCCATCCTGCTGCTGGCGGTGCTGCTGCTGGTGCTCGCCGTCCAGAGCCTGCGGGCGCGGCTGCGCTGGCTGGAGCGGCGGCTCGATGCGCTCGAACGGAGCGCGCCCGCGCCCGCGCCCGCGCCCGCGCCTGTGCCTGTGCCCGTGCCCGCGCCGGTCGCCGCTCCGGCCGAGCCGCCCCCCGCCGCCGCCGCGCCGGCTCGAGTCGTCACTTTCGAGGCGGAGCCCGCGCCGGTCCACGGCGAAGAGGCGCTCGCACCGTCAGAAACCCTCGGCGGGCTGTTCGAGCGGCTGGTGGCCGGACGGCTGCTGATCTGGCTCGGCGGCATCGCCCTGGTGCTCGCGGCGGTGTTCCTGATCCGTTATTCGATCGACATCGGGCTGATGACTCCGGCGGCGCGGATGATCGCGGCCGGCCTGTTCGGCCTGATCCTGATCGGCGCCGGCGAATATGCGCGAAGGGGAAGGCTCGCCGACGATCCCAGGATCGCCCAGGCCCTCGCCGGCGCCGGCATCGCCGTGCTCTACGCGACCTTCTACGGCAGCTACCGGCTGCACGGCTTGATCAATTCGCAGGTCGCTTCGGCGGCGATGCTGGCGGTGACTGGAGCGGCGCTCGCTTTGTCGCTGCGCCACGGCATGGCGACGGCGGTGATGGGGCTGGTCGGCGGCTTCCTGACGCCCTTGCTGGTCGGCAATCCGGAGGCGGGGGCCTTGCCGCTGCTCGCCTATCTTGCATTGCTCGACATCGCCTTGTTCCTGCTTGCCTGGCGGCGCGGCTGGACCTGGCTGGCGGCGGCGGCGGCGGTGCTGAGCTTCCTGTGGACGGGCTTCCTGATCGCCCAGCCGGGCGAGCGCGACGCCTTGGTCTCGGGCGGCTTCGTGGTGATGCTCGCGCTGGCGGCCGCGCTCGTCCGGCCCGGGGCGGGGCGGCAGCTCGTGCTGATCCAGCCGCTCGCCATCGGCCTCGTCCAGCTCGCTTTGCTCGTCGCGCGCACCGATCTCGGCGCCCCGGCCTGGGGCCTGTTCGCGGCGCTGAGCGCGGCGAGCCTGGCGCTGGCCGCGATGCGCCGCGAATATGCCGCGGCGCCGCCGCTGGCCTTGGCCTTCGCCTTGGTCCTGCTCGGCGCCAAGGCGGCGACCGGGCAGGACGCGCTGGTGCCGGCGGCGGCGGCGGGGATCACGATCCTGTTCGGCCTCGGCGGGCTGGCGCTGGCATGGCGCAAGCGCGACGTCTTGTGGACTGGCCTGGCCTGCGCCGGCCTCGCCGGGCCGCTGCTGGTCGCGCGGGCGCTGCGCCCCGATCTGCTCGACCGGCCGGCCTGGGGCGCGCTGGCGGCTTTGCTCGCTTTGGGGCCGGTCGCGCTTATCCTGCTGCAGCGGGCGCGGGCGAGCGACAAGGCGCCGGCCGACCTCGTCCTGCTCGCCGCGGGCGGCACGGCCGCGGCGCTGGCGGGCGCCGCGATCTGGGACCTGGCGGCGCCCGACTGGGTGGCGGCGGGCTGGCTCGCCGTCGCGCTCGGCGCGGCGCTGGCGGCGCGGCGGCTCGGCGACCTCGCGCTCGGCACGGTGGCGATGCTGGTCGCGATCGTCGCGGTGCTGCGCAGCCTGTGGATGGCGCCCCTGCTGTCGGTCGCGGCGATGAACAGCCTGCTCGGGAAACCGGCGCTCGCCGCCGCTTTGCCCGGGGCGATGACGGCGCTGACCGCTTTCGCGGTCCCGGCCCTGCTGCTGGTCGCGATCCGGCTGGCGCTGCCGCCGCTGCCGCTGGGCGCGCGGCGCGGCCTGCCGCTGGCCGCCGGGCTGTTCGCCGCCGCCGCGCTCTACATCTGGTTCAAGCAGGCCTTCGGCCTCGCCGATCAGGCCGATTTCGCCGCGCGCGGGCTGCTCGAGCGGACGATCATCACCCAGGCGCTGTTCGCCGCCGGCTGGCTGCTCGGCGCGGGCCATGTGCGGCTGCCGCGGATCGAGCCCGATCTGGCGCGGCTCGGCGGGACCATGCTCACCGCCGTGGCGGCGGCGCGGCTGGTCTGGTTCGACCTGGCCCTGCACAATCCGCGCTGGACCGAGCAATATGTGGGGACGATGCCGGTCTTCAACCTGATCCTGCCCGCTTTCCTGCTCAGCGCGGTCTGGCTCTACGCGGCGCGGCGGCGGGCGGCGGCGGCGACCCGCTCGGGCCTGTGGCTGGCGGCGTTCCTGCTCGCGCTGGTCGCCGGCATCGCGCTCATGGTGCGCCAGGCCTTTCACGGGCCGATCCTGACCGGCTTCGATATGCCGACCGCGGAGGCTTATGGTTATTCGCTGGCCGGGCTTCTCGTCGCGATCGCCTTGATCCTCGCCGGCATCCGCCTGCCCGACAAGGCGCTCAGGCTCGCCGGCCTGCTCCTCCTGACCGCGACGATCGTCAAGGTGTTCCTGATCGACGCCGCCGATCTCGAGGGCGTGCTCAGGATCCTGTCCTTCCTCGTCCTCGGCATTGCCCTGATCGGAATCGGCCGCCTCTACGGCCCGGTGCTCAGGGCGGAGCGCGAGCCGGCCTGAAGGCTGGCGCATCCCAAACGACCGCCGTAAGAAGAGGCGCGAGGGGTGTTGCGGGTGTCCCACGACGTTTTCATCAGCCATGGCGCCAAGGACAGGGTCCTCGCCGAGGCGGTTTGCGACGCGATCGAGCGCGCCGGCCATCTCTGCTGGGTCGCCCATCGCGACGCCGCGGTCGGCCGCGAAAGCGATGCGGCCGGGATCGAGGCGATCGGCGCGTGCAAGATCTTCCTTTTGATCCTGTCGGCCGACAGCGCAGACTCGGACCAAATCCGGCGCGAGGCCGAGCGCGCGACGCAGGCCGGGCTCGCCATCATCCCGTTCCGGATCGAGGCGGCCGAGCCGTCCGCCGACCTCGCCGTCCTGCTCGGCCCGGCGCCGCGGCTCGACGCGCTGCAGCCGCCGCTCGGCCCCCATCTCGACCATCTGACCGCGATCGTCGGGCGGTTGCTTGATGGCGGCGACGGCACGCCCCTGAGGCCGCTGACCCTGCCGCCGCGGCCGCTGCCGCCGGTGCAGGGCCCGTCCCCGTCCTGGGTGCCGATCGCGCTCGCCGGGCTGATCGGCCTGATCGCAATCGCAATCGTCGCCGCGATGATCGGATCGCGCTGATGGACGATCGCGCCGCGATCGGCGCCGTCGTCGACGAGATGTACGCGATGATCTCGGGGCCCAGGGGCCCGCGCGACTGGTCGGGCCAGGCGAATTGCTTCCACCCCGGGGCGCGGCAGATCCGGACCTGGATCGATGCGGACGGGCGGCCGCAATGCAGGATCATGAGCCTCGACGATTACGCCCGGGACACGACGCCGTTCTTCGCCGGGAACGACTTTTACGAAGTGGAGATCGGCAGGCGCATCGACCTATTCGGCAACATCGCCCATGTCTGGAGCGCTTATGAGGCGCGCGCCTCGCCCGACGACGACAGGCCGGAGCGTCGTGGGATCAACTCGATCCAGCTGTTCAGGGATCCCGGGCGCGGCTGGCGGATCATGAGCATGATCTGGGACAA
Source organism: Allosphingosinicella sp. (assembly GCA_035543935.1). Lineage (GTDB taxonomy): Bacteria > Pseudomonadota > Alphaproteobacteria > Sphingomonadales > Sphingomonadaceae > Allosphingosinicella. The sequence continues at coordinate 107,394 of DATKIV010000004.1, read as the reverse complement.
TGAGCGCGCGGGCGTGGCGCTGCCGGGACTTTGACCCAGCCGTCATTGCGGCTCTGGCGAAGCCGGGGGGAAGCAATCCAGGTCTTGCGGCGCCAAAGCCGGATTGCTTCACCCTTCGCTCCCCGCCCGTCTCTCCCTCAGGGGAAAGGCGAACCTGTCTCACTCACTCCGGCAGCGGGCCGCCATTCTGCTCCGCGACCATGTAGGCGGCGTACCAGTCCGGCCAGTTTTGATCATATTCGCCACCGCTCTTTTGCTCATGCTCGCCATGGGCGACCGACGCTCGGCGCAGCGCGCCCGCCAGGTCCGTAACTGACGCGAAGGCGGTTTCGTTCGACTCGATCCGACCCGGCAGCCGAGTCGTGACCTCCTGAAACAGCCAGCCATTGCCGTCCGGATCCTTGAACGAGGCGTAGGAACGGTAGCTGCCGCGGCCGGGGTCCGGACCGCGGACCCGGTGGGTTCCGAACAGATAGGGCTCGTCGGCGCCGGCATAGACGCCGCTGGCGCCGTGGAAGGCCTCGCTGACCTCGACGCCGCGGCGGAGCAGCTCCTCGCGGGCGGCCTCGATGTCGGAGACGATCAGATAGAGGCCCTGGGCGGAGCCCGGCGCCGCCGGGGTCACGTTCCTGCCGAAGATGACCGAGGCGGACGAGCCCGGCGGCGTGAACTGGAGGACTCGAAAGTCTTCGCCGTCGGCGAAGTCGGCGTCGAGCCGCCAGCCCAGTTTCTCGTAGAAGCTCTTGGCGCGCTCGACGTCCGAAACGGGAATGACGATGATCTCGAGCTTCGTGTCGACGGCCCTGGTGACGGGGGTCTCGAGCTCGGGTTCGATGATCAGTTCGGTGGTGCTCATGTCGTGCTCCTTCCTCCGCCGGCAGTGGCGTGTAAGCGTGGACAGGGGGTTGCGGCGCGGGCCGCCGCCGCCATTTTACGCGGGGATACGCAGACCGTGCTCCGGTACGACCGGCTCCGGCTCAATGAGCTTCATGTCGAGGAGCAATGTCGGGATGAGCTCGGAGACGGTGGGATGGATCGGCACCGCCCAGCGCAGCTGGTCGCTGGTCATGCCCCCATTCATCGCCTCAAGGATTGCGTGGATCGCCTCGTCGCCGCCAGTGCCGAGAATGGCCGCGCCGAGGATCTCGCGCGTGTCGGCATCCACGACGACCTTCATCAGGCCGTGGGTCTCGCCCTTCTCGACCGCTCGGCCGACCTTCGTCATCGGGCGGCGCCCAACCAGCAGGCGCCGGCCGGTCTTGCGGGCCTCGGCCTCGGTCATGCCGACGCGGCCCAGCGGCGGATCGACATAGAGCGCGTAAGCCGGGATCCGCTCGCTGACCTTGCGGTCCTCGCCGTCGAGCAGGTTGGCGGCGACGATCTCGAAATCGTTATAGGCGGTGTGGGTGAAGGCGCCGCGACGGTTGCAGTCGCCCATCGCCCAGATGCCGGGAACCCTGGTCCGCAGCCGCTCGTCGACCGGAATATAGCCGCGCTCGTCGGTCTCGATTCCGGCCCTGGCGAGGTCGAGATCCCCGGTATTGGGGACGCGGCCGATGGCGAGCAGGATGTGGCTGCCGACGAGCTCGGGCGGACCCTCCGCGCAGTCGACGCCGATCGCCGGCGCGCCGTCGTGCATCGCCAGGCTGATGCACTCGGCTTTGGTGCGGATGGTGATTCCCTCGGCTTCGAGGATCGTTCGGAGACTCTCCGATATCTCCTCGTCCTCGCGGGCGACCAGGCGGTCCATACGCTCGACCACCGTCACCTGCGACCCGAAGCGCCGGAACATCTGCGCGAACTCGAGGCCGATATAGGAACCGCCGACGACGAGCAGGTGGCGGGGGAGCTCATCGAGCGCGAGCAGCGAGCTGTTGGTGAGGAAGGCCACGTCGCCGACGCCGGGCATGTCCGGCACCGCGGCGCGGCCGCCGACATTGAGGAAGATTCGCGGCGCGATGAGAAGCGAGTCGCCGACGCGGAGCGTGTCCGGCCCCTCGAAGCGGGCATGGCCCCGGATCAGGGTGATGTTTTCGAGGCCGGCGATCCAGGCGTCGAGATTGCCGCGGGCATCGCGGGTAATTGTTCGCGCGCGCTCCATCACCTTGTCGAAGTCGATCCGGATCGGCGCGTCGATCATGACGCCATAGTCCGCCGCGCGGCGCGCGAGATAGGCGGCATAAGCGTTGGCGACCAGTGCCTTGGTCGGCATGCAGCCGGTGTTGACGCAGGTTCCGCCGAGATGCCGGCGCTCGACCAGCGCCACCTTCATCCCGGCGGTGGCGAGCCGCGCGGCGAGCGGCGGCCCGGCCTGGCCGCCGCCGACGACGATCGCGTCGAAGGTCCGCGCGCTCATGCCTCGCATGGTATCACGATTGCGCCGCCGACACGACCGTCGAAATCGAAATCGCGGTGGGCAGCTCTGCCGGACCGTGCACCGCGGAATGGAATGGGGACGGAATGGAACGGGGACAGTTACTTTTCCGCACGGCCGCGACGGTTCTGCGCCGCGGTGCGGAAAAGTAACTGTCCCCTGCTGGTCGGGGCGACTGGATTCGAACCAGCGACCCCCACACCCCCAGTGTGATGCGCTACCAGGCTGCGCTACGCCCCGACCAAGAGGGATCCCATCGCAGGCTTCGATGGGAACCCGAAGGGCGGCCATGTAGGCGCGGGAAGGGAGCAAGGCAAGCCGCGGTTGACTTGCCAGCGCCGGCTGCGAAACGGTGACGGCGATGAAATACGGCGTCAGCAGCTTCGACGAGATCAAGGACCTTTCCGGCCTCGACATGCTGCGCGCGATGATCGCGGGCGCGCTGCCGGCGGCGCCGATCGCCGAGCCGTTGGGCTTCCGCCTGGTCGAGGTCGAGAAAGGGCGGGCGGTGTTCGAGGGGGTGCCCGGGCCGCATCTGCTCAACCCCCTGGGCTCGGTCCATGGCGGCTATGCGCTGACCCTGATCGACAGCGCCTGCGGCTGCGCGGTCCATACCGAGCTGGACGCCGGCATCGGCTATACGACGGTCGAGACCAAGGTGAACTTCACCCGCGCGATCGATCCCGCCGGCGGGCCGGTGCGCTGCGAGGGCCGGGTGGTCAGCCGCGGCCGCCAGATCGCCACGGCCGAGGCCTATCTGCGCTCTCCCGACGGCAAATTGCTCGCCCACGGGACCTCGACCTTGATCATCCTCTATCCGCGGTAGGAAGGGGGAAGGGGACAGTTACTTTTCCGCACCACATCGCCTGAAAGGGAGCCGCGGTGCGGAAAAGTAACTGTCCCCATTGGGGCGCCGGAGAGGAGGGACAGTTACTTTTCCGCACCGCATCGCCTGAACGGGCACGGCCGTGCGGAAAAGTAACTGTCCCCAGGGCGCCGGAAAGGGACAGTGACTTTCCTTGCCGCCGCGCCCTTGCGAGCGCGATCGAGCGTGAAAGTGACTGTCCCTATGCCCCGCCGAGGATCGTCTTCAGGAAATGCGCCTCATAGGCGTTGATGCTGATCGATTCGAGCTTGGCGCTGCCGAGCGCGCCCATCAGCTCGGCCATGTGCGGCGCCGCCATGTGGGTGGCGATCGCCTCCTCGTCGCTCCATTCCTCGGCGATGTGGAGGAGGCCCGGATCGGCGATGTCGACCCCGTAGGAATAGCGCGCGCAGCCCGGTTCGGCGCGGGTCGCCTCGATATTCGCCTCCAGAGCGGGCTTGAGCCGCTCGATCTCGCCGTCCGCGAATCGCGCATATCCGGTCACGATGATCATATCCTGTCCCCTTGCTGCCCGTTCTCCTTGCCTTGGCAACGGGCCGTCCCCATGATAGTCGCACCGCGCTTTCAAAGGCGAGCGCCTTCGCGCCGTCCCCTTTTCCAGAGGCCCGAACATGTTCGAATCCCCAGCCTATGCACAGGGCGCGCCCGCCGCCGCCAGCGGTACCGGTGCCTTCATGATGCAGGTCCTGCCGCTCGTCCTCATCTTCGTCATCTTCTATTTCCTGCTGATTCGCCCGCAGCAGAAGAGGGTGAAGCAGCACCAGGCGATGATCGGCGACGTCAAGCCGCGCGACACCGCGGTAACCAATGGCGGCCTGATCGGCAAAGTCACCAAGGTCGACGAGAATGAGGTCGAGCTGGAAGTGGCGACGGGCGTCAAGGTCCGCGTCGTCAAGTCGATGCTGAGCGACGTCCGCCAGCACGGCGCCAAAGCAGCGAACGACTAGGGGCCCACATCCATATGCTCAACTTCCCACGCTGGAAGGTCTGGGGCATCAGCCTGATCTGCGCGTTCGGCGTGCTGCTGGCGATCCCGAGCTTCCTGCCCGCCTCCGTCTCGGCCTATCTGCCGCGCTTCCTGCAGGCGACTCACGTCAATCTCGGCCTCGATCTCGCCGGCGGCAGCCAGCTGCTGCTCGAGGCTCAGATCCAGGACGTCGCCAAGCAGCGCGGCGACGCGATGGAGGCTCTGCTGCGCTCCGATCTGAGCCGCAATTCGATCGCGGTCAGCCAGCTTGCGGCGAGCAACGGCGAGGTCAGCTTCCTGGTCGACAATCCCGCCCAGGTCGGCGCGGCGTCGCAGCGCGCGAACGCCCAGATCAACCAGGTCGGCTTCGGCGGCGCCGACTGGACGGTCTCGGTGGCCGACGGGCGGCGGGTGGTGATGCGCCAGACCCAGGCCGGCATCGACGACGGGATCAAGAATGCGATGGAGGTGGCGCGCGACGTCATCGATCGCCGGATCAATTCATTGGGCACGCTCGAGCCGACGATCATCCGCCAGGGCGCCAGCCGAATCCTGGTCCAGGTCCCCGGCCTTCAGGACCCCGCGGCGCTGCAGCGGCTGATCGGCCGCACCGCCCGGCTCGAGTTCAAGATGGTCTCGGATATTCCCAACGTCACCTGCCAGACCCGCCCGCCGCCCGGCAACCAGGTGCTGCGCTATTCGGAAGGCGGCCCGAATTCGTGCATCGCGGTCCAGCGGCGCGCGATCATCACCGGCGAGCGAATCGCCAACGCCGTTCAGGATTTCGACGAGCAGGGCCTGCCCGCGGTCCGGGTCACCTTCGACACCGCCGGCAGCCACAGCTTCGCGCGAGTCACCCAGAGCAATGTCGGCAAGCGCTTCGCGATCATCCTCGACAATGTCGTCATCTCAGCGCCCAGCATCCGCGAGTCGATCCTGGGCGGCACCGCCTCGATCTCGGGCAGCTTCACCGTCGAGACCGCCAACCAGCTCGCCATCTCGCTGCGCTCGGGCCGCCTGCCCGTCGAGCTGCGCGTCGTCGAGGAGCGCAGCGTCGGCGCCGAGCTCGGCGCCGATTCGATCCGCAGCGGCGTCATCGCCAGTATCGCCGCGACCCTCGTCGTGATCCTGTTCATGCTGATCACCTATGGCCGGTTCGGCGTCTACACGACGATCGCCTTGGTCCTGAACGGGCTGATGATCGTCGGCATCATGGCTTTGTTCAACGCTACTCTGACCTTGCCCGGCATTGCCGGCTTCGTGCTCACCATCGGCGCGGCGGTCGACGCCAACGTGCTGATCAACGAGCGCATACGCGAGGAGCAGAGGCGCGGGCGAAGGCTGCACGACGCGCTCGAATCGGGCTATCGCGAGGCCTCGACGGCGATCTTCGATGCCAACGTCACCAACGTCATCGCCGCCGTATTGATGTTCTATTTCGGCTCGGGCCCGATTCGCGGCTTCGCGGTGGTGCTGATGATCGGCATCGTCACCTCGGTGTTCACCGCAGTCAACGTCACGCGCATGTTCGTCGGCCTCTGGGTCCGCAGGGCGCGGCCCAAAGAACTGCATATTTGAGGACCGTGAGATGCGTCTGCTGAAGCTCGTCCCGGACAACACCAACATCGATTTCATGCGCTGGCGCAATTTCGCGCTGCTGCTGTCGATCGTCGTCACCGTCGCCGCGATCGCTCTGGTGTTCACGCGCGGGCTCAATTTCGGCGTCGATTTCGTCGGCGGCCAGAGCATCCGCGTCGCCTTTGTCCAGGCGCCGCCGATCGAGGAGGTGCGCGAGCGGGTGAACGCGCTCGGCGTCGGCGAGGCATCGATCCAGGAAAGCCGGCAAAATGCGGTCCAGATCGCCGCCGCGGGCGGCAAGGGCGCCGCCAACGAAACCGAATATCTGATCCGAATCGCGCTGCCGCCGGGGGACGAGGGCGCGGCCGCCGCCGCAACCCAGCGCGTGCGGGCGACGATCGCGAGCACCTATCCCGGCGCGTCGATCCGATCGGTCGACACCGTCTCGGGCAAGGTCTCGGAGGAATTGCTGCGCTCGGGCGCGCTGGCGATCGGGCTCGCCATGCTCGGCATCGCCATCTTCATCTGGATCAGGTTCGAATGGCAGTTCGGCGTCGGCGCCCTGGTCACCCTGTTCCACGACGTCTGGATGACCCTGGGCTTCTTCTCGCTGACCCAGCTCGAGTTCAACCTCAACGTGGTCGCGGCGATCCTGACCATCGTCGGCTATTCGCTGAACGACACCGTCGTCATCTACGACCGCATCCGCGAGAACCTCAGAAAATACCGCAAGATGGAGATCGTGCCGCTCCTGAACCTCTCGCTGAACGAGACATTGTCGCGAACGATGGTGACCTCGATCTCGATCCTGCTCGCGCTCGGCGCGTTGCTGCTGCTCGGGCCCGAAGTGATCTTCGGCCTCACCATCGCGATCTTCATCGGCATCTTCGTCGGCACCTATTCGTCGATCTACATCTCCTCGCCGATCCTGGTCTGGCTGAGGGTGACGACGGCGAGCTTCCTGCCCAGGGACCCGGTCAGCCGGGCCGGGCGGGGCCCGCGCAACGAAAGGGACGGCGCCCAGGTCTGAGCGCGAACGCGGTACGAAGCCCGGCCGCGCCCTCGTGCGCGTCTGGGGCCCGCGCGGGCGAAGGCCGCTGGATCGCCGCTGCTTCGATGCCGCTCCAGCGGTTCGCCGCGCGCACCCTGACGGTTACTGGACGAGCCCAGCGAGATGCGCGGCAAGCTCGGCGCCGTTCTTCTCCCAGCTGAAGCGCAGCGCGCTTTCCCGCGCCGCCGCCTGGTCGGGCGGATCGGCGAGCAGGCCGTTGACCGCCGCCGCGATCGCCGCCGGGTCGCGGGGGACGAGGCGGCCGGCCGCCGGCCGGTCGACGACCTCGCGGGCGCCGCCGACGTCGCTGGTCACCACCGGCGTGCCGCAGGCGAGCGCCTCGACCCAGACGTTGGCAAGTCCTTCGGAGACGGTCGGCAGCACCATCACGTCGGCGGCGGCGAGCAGAGCGGGGAGCTCGGCATGCGGCCGGCTGCCGAGGAAGCGGACGTTCGCGCCGCTCGCCAGCCCTTCGAGCCGCGCCCGGTCCGGGCCGTCGCCGACCAGGATCAAGGTGGCGCCGGGCACGGACTTCAGCGCGGCGATGGCGAGATCCTGGCCCTTGCGCGCGAGCAGCGCGCCGGCGGCGACGAGCAAAGGCCCCTCGACGCCGAGCGCCGCCTTGGCCGCCGCCCGGTCGGCGGGCCGGAACCGGTCGAGGTCGATGCCGGTATGGTGGACGCGGATCGCCTCGCCGGGCAGGCCGAGCGCCGCCATGTCGGCCTTGAGCGCGCCGCTGACCGCGAGCAGGCCGCCGGCGGCCCGGCCCGCCGCCACGATCTGTTCGGCGATGCCGCGTCGCGCGCCCCACAAATGGATGTCGCTGCCCCGCGCCTTGACCGAGAAGGGGACGCCAAGCGCCTCTGCCAGCCGCATCGCAGCGGGGCCGTCGGGCCAGAAAAATTCGGCATCGATGACGTCGAAGGCGAAGCGCGCCCTGATCTCGCGCAGCACCGGCAGCAGAGCGTCGGCCATCCGCCGCGCGGTGCCGGCCGCGCCGACCAGCGGCCAGACTCGGTAGCGCGGGCGATGGACGATGAGCCCGTTCCAGCTCTCCCGCCGCGGCAGCGTCGCAAGCGGCGCATAATGGGGGTGGCGCGACAGCGGCCAGAGCGGCAGCCCGACCGGGGCGACCACCTCGACCGCGACGCCGTCCCGCGCGGCGAGCGCGTGCGTCTGCCGCTCGACGAACAGGCCCAGATTGGGCTTGAGGCCGTTCGGGAACAGGGTCGCCAGGGTCAGCACGCGCAGCATTGCGCCGGCCTAGCAGAAAAGCGCTTTGGCGAGGTTAATTGCGCCCTCATTAAAGCGCCGTTCATCGCCCGGGCCTTCTCTAGCGAACGCCGCTTGGCCTTCGCCGTACGCTCAGCTAAGAAGCCCGCCATGTACACGATTTCCCGCTCCGCAATCCTCGCCGCGCTCGCCGCCAGCTCGATCCTGCTCACCGGCTGCGCCGTTTTTGGCGGCGGCGGCCGCACCCGCGCCGACACGCGCTACGTCGCCCGCGACGTCAACACCCTCTACAATGCGGGCTGGGACCGGATGCGGCGCCGCCACTATCTGCAGGCCGCGCTCATTTTCGACGAGGTCGAGCGCCAGCATCCCTATTCGGTCTGGGCGCGGCGCGCGCAGCTGATGAGCGCGTTCAATTATTATGCCGCCCGCGACCATACCAAGTCGATCGAATCGGCGCGGCGCTTCCTCTCGATCCACCCGGGCAATCGTGACGCGCCTTATGCGCTCTATTTGATCGCGCTCAATTATTACGAGCGGATCAACGACGTCACCCGCGACCAGGCGATCACCCGCCAGGCGCTGGAGACTCTGGGCGAGCTCGTCCGCCGCTATCCCGACACGCCTTATGCCGACGATGCGCGGCTCAAGATCGACCTGGTCCGCGACCATCTCGCCGGCAAGGAGATGGAGATCGGCCGCTTCTACCAGCGCCGCGGGCAATGGCTCGCTTCGGTGATCCGCTTCCGCGCCGTGGTCGACGATTATCAGACGACCAGCCACGCCGCCGAGGCCTTGATGCGCCTCACCGAATCCTATCTCGCGCTCGGCGTCCCCGATCAGGCGCGGCGCTCCGCTTCGGTGCTCGGCGCCAATTATCCGCAAAGCCACTGGTACCGCCGCGCCTACGAGCTGGTCCAGCGCCACGCCCCCGACGGCGCGGCGCCGGCAGCGCCCGCGCCGGCGACTGGGACGCGCTGACGCGCTACGCGTCATTCCAGCGAAAGCTGGAATCTCCTTCCTTTAGCAAAGTGAGATTCCAGCTTTCGCTGGAATGACGTAGAGGGGCTGGATGCGCTCTTCCCTTCCTCCATGCTGACCGCCCTTTCGATCCGCGACGTCGTGCTGATCGAGACGCTCGAGCTCGAATTCGGGCCGGGGCTCGGCGTGCTGACCGGCGAGACCGGGGCGGGCAAGTCGATATTGCTCGACGCGCTCGGGCTGGCGCTCGGCATGCGTGCCGACAGCGCGCTGGTGCGCGCCGGCCAGACGCAGGCCGCGGTCAGCGTTTCCTTCGAGATCGGGCCGGACCATCCGGCTTTGGCTCTGCTCGAGGCGAATGGGCTGGCGCACGCGCCGCACGAGCCTCTGGTCATCCGCCGCACGGTCAAGGCCGACGGCGGCAGCCGCGCCTTCGTCGACGACCAGCCGGTCTCGGCCGGGCTGCTGCGCGAGCTCGGCGCCAGCCTCGTCGAGATTCACGGCCAGCATGACGATCGCGGCCTCCTCAACCCGCGCGGCCATCGCGGCCTGCTCGACAGTTTCGGGCGGATCGACGGCGGGCCGGCGGCCGCCGTCTGGACGCGCGTCCAGCAGGCGGAGGCGGCGCTGGCGGCGGCGCGGTCGGCGCATGACGAAGCGGTGCGCGACCGCGACTGGCTCGCTCACGCGGTCGAGGAGCTGGAGAGATTGGCACCGCAGCCCGGCGAGGAGGAGACGCTGGCCTCGCTGCGCGCCGGCATGCAGGCGGGCGCGCGGCTCGGCGACGAGCTCGAGACCGTCGCCGGCCTGCTGGAGGGGTCGGACGGCGGCCTTGCCCAGCTCCGTCAGGCGGCGCGACGGCTCGACCGGATCGCGGCCGAGCATGACATGCTGACGGAAAGCCTGGCGGCGCTCGACCGGGCGGTGATCGAGGCGGCGGAGGCCGAGGATGCGCTGGCGCGCGCGCGCGACGCGCTCGCCTTCGATCCGGCCCGGCTCGAGGAGGCCGAGGCGCGCTTGTTCGAGATCCGCGCGCTCGCCCGCAAGCACCGCGTCGAGGCGGACGCGCTGCCGGCCCTGCTGGAGCAGCTGCGCCTCAAGCTCGGCGCGATCGCGGCCGGCGGGGCGGAGATCGCGGCGCTCGAAGCGGCGCTGGCGGAGGCGCGCGCGGCCTATGAGCGCGAGGCCGCGATCCTCACCGAAGCGCGGACGGCGGCGGCGGCGCGGCTCGACGCTGCGGTGGCCGGCGAGCTGGCGCCGCTCAAGCTCGACCAGGCCCGCTTCCGCACGGTGATCGGCGCGGCCGAGCCGGGGCCGGCGGGCCGCGACCGCGTCGAGTTCGAGGTTTCGACCAATGCCGGCGCGCCGTTCGGGCCGTTGGTCAGGATCGCGTCGGGCGGCGAATTGTCGCGCTTCATCCTCGCGCTCAAGGTCGCGCTCGCCGAGGAAGGCGGCGCGACCACGATGATCTTCGACGAGATCGACCGCGGCGTCGGCGGCGCCGTCGCGAGCGCGGTCGGCGAGCGGCTGCACCGGTTGGCCGAAGCGGGCCAGGTCCTCGTCGTCACCCACTCGCCGCAGGTGGCGGCGCGCGGCGCCATGCACCTGCTGATCGAGAAGAGCCATGACGGCGTGGTCACCCGCACCGGCGTCCACCTGCTCGACGAAGGCCGCCGCCGCGAGGAGATCGCCCGCATGCTCTCGGGCGCGCAGGTGACCGACGAGGCCAGGGCGCAGGCGGTGCGGCTGCTGGAGGCGGCGTGAGCGAGGCGGTTCCCCATCCGTCGAGCGGCTCCGGCGGAGCGGGGTCGCTGCTGCTGAGGCTGCTGGCCGGCCTGCTGGTCGTGCTCGCGAGCGCGTGTGCCGGGGTCTTCGTGCCCTTCATCCTGCTGATCGCGGCGACGGCGACTCCGGGCGAATTGGCGCCGGAGATCGAGCCCTGGACGATCTATCTGTGGTGCCTGTTCGCGTTCGTGGCATCGATCGGCATGGTCATCGCGGGCGTCGGCGCGATGGAGACGCCGCGCCTCCGCCGCGTCCTCGCCCTGCTCGGCGTGGCCGCGGCAATCTTCGTCTCCCTCCCTCCCTTCGTGCCGGTGCCGGCGTGACCGCGACGATGACCTTGTGGCGGCCGGTCGGGCCCGAGGAGCTTGCCTTGATCCGCCAGGCCGCGATGCGCGCCTTCCCGCCGCGCCTGCCCGAGCAGCCGATCTTCTATCCGGTCACCACCGAAGCCTATGCGGTCAGGATCGCGCGCGACTGGAACGTGCGCGCCAGCGGTTCGGGCTTCGTGACCCGTTTCGAGGTCCGGCGGGACTTCCTCGACGGCTACGACGTCCAGACCGCCGGCGGCTCCGCGCACCAGGAATATTGGAGTCCCGCGGACGAACTCGACGCATTCAACCGCGCAATCGTCGGCGAGATCGAGGTCGTCGCGGAATTCCATCGCGACGACTGAACCCGACGCCGCCGCCGCGAGGACATGCCCGCATGCCCTCGGACGCGCCGGTGGCGTGCTAGTCCATCAGCATGGGGTTGCACAGGGCCTGGCCGCGGTCGTCGCCCCGTGTGACCGCGACCGCGAAGACGTAGTTGCCGGCCTTCCAGGTCTGGTTGGGGATCGGCTCGACCTTGAGGTTGTAGGTCCCTGGCAGCCGCACCGGCTGCGTGTTGACCATCACGACCTGGGCGCCGCCGGCGCCGACCAGCATCGCGTCGACCTTGAAATTGGCGGCCGCGAGGCCGGCGACCGGGATCCCGGCCGTGTCGGTAACCGACACCGGGATATTGCAGGTCGCGCGGTTGCCCGGGGCGGCGAGAAGCCCGTCTTCGGCGCCTGCCTGGACGATGAGAAGTGCCATGATTCCTCTCCCATATTTTGATTGAGCCTTGCGGCACTTACGCGGCCGCCCGGTCGCCGCTCGTCGCTCCAGGATGGAACGGCGCCGGCACCGCATTGATGCGCCGGTGCCGCGCGCCATGCGCGTGATCGCCGTCACGGCTTGATTTCGGGGCGCGCCGTGCAATGAAGCGCGACATGGATGCGAAAGAAGCCGCCGCCGAGCTGGAGCGCCTCGCGCGTGAGATCGCGCATCATAACCGGCTCTATCATTCCGACGACGCGCCTGAGATTTCGGACGCGGACTACGATGTGCTGGTCCGCGAGAATGCCGCGCTGGAGGCGCAATTCCCGCATCTGGTCCGCGAGGACAGCCCGTCGCGCCAAATCGGCGCGGCGCCGGCGGGGCATCTCGCCAAGGTCCGGCACGCTTTGCCGATGCTCAGCCTCGACAACGCCTTTTCCGAAGGGGAGGTGGCGGAGTTCGTCGGGCGGGTGCGGCGGTTCCTGAGCCTCGGCGAGGAGACTGGGGTCGCGCTCACCGCCGAGCCCAAGATCGACGGCCTCTCCTGCTCGTTGCGCTACGAGAAAGGCGTCCTGGTCCTCGCCGCGACTCGGGGCGACGGCACCACCGGCGAGGACGTGACGCCCAATGCCCGCACCATAAACGATATCCCCCAGCATCTGCCGGCGGGCGCGCCCGATGTCTTCGAGATCAGGGGCGAGGTCTATATGTCCAAGGCGGATTTCGCGGCCCTGAACGCGCGCCTGCTCGCCGATGCGGAGGATCCCGAAAAGGCGCGCCAGTTCGCCAATCCGCGCAACGCCGCCGCCGGCTCGCTGCGGCAGAAGGACGCCGGCGTCACCCAATCCCGGCCGCTCAAATTCTATGCCCATGGCTGGGGTGAGGTTTCGGCGCTGCCCGCGGAGAGCCAGCTCGGCATGATGCGGGCGATCGAAAGCTGGGGCGTGCCGATCGCCGGCGACATCGGCCTGTTCACGGGCCTCGACGGCCTCCTCGCCCATTATCGCGCGATCGAGGCCAGGCGCGCCGATCTGCCGTTCGATATCGACGGCGTCGTCTACAAGGTCGACCGGCTCGACTGGCAAAGGCGGCTCGGCCAGGTCGCGCGGGCGCCGCGCTGGGCGCTGGCGCACAAATTCCCCGCCGAGAAGGCCGAGACAATCCTCGAGGCGATCGACATCCAGGTCGGCCGCACCGGCAAGCTGACCCCGGTCGCGCGCTTGCGCCCCGTGAGCGTCGGCGGCGTCACCGTTACCAACGCCACGCTCCACAATGCCGACGAGATCGCCCGGCTCGGCGTGCGCGTCGGCGACCGCGTGCGCATCCAGCGCGCCGGCGACGTCATCCCGCAGGTGCTGGAAAACCTCACGCCCGGCGAGGACCGCCCGGCTTTTGTCTTCCCGGACAAATGCCCGCAATGCGAATCCGACGCCTTGCGCGAGGAAGGCGAGGTCGACGTCCGCTGCACCGGGGGCCTGATCTGCCCGGCCCAGCGGGTCGAGCGGCTGCGCCATTTCGTCAGCCGCCACGCGCTCGACATCGAAGGGCTCGGCATCACCCATATCGAAAGCTTCTTCAGGGACGCCCTGCTGCAATCGCCCGCCGACATCTTCACGCTCACCAGGGAAACCTTGCTCTCCCGCGAACGCTGGGCGGAAATTTCGGCGGCCAATTTGATCGCGGCGATCGACGCCAAGAGGAACCCGCCGCTCGACCGCTTCCTCTATGCGCTTGGCATCCGGCATGTCGGCGAGGTGACCGCGCGCGACCTCGCCCGCCGCTACAAGAGCTGGTCGGGCCTGCGCGCGATGATCGACGCCGCGCTCGCCATCCGCCACGACATGGCGCCGGCGATCGGCGAGGACGAGAAGAAGTTCGTCCAGCGCCGCAACAAGGCGGTCGTCGAAGCGGTCGGCACCCAGAATATCGGCCCCGAGGTCGCCAACGCTTTGCTCGATTTCTTCGAGGAGGCGCATAACGAGGAGGCGCTCGCCGCCATCTTCGCGGCCGGCGTCGAGGTCGCCGACGTCGTCCACGAGGTGCGCGCGTCGCCCGTCACCGGCAAGACGATCGTCTTCACCGGCAGCCTCGAGGCGCTGTCGCGCGACGAGGCCAAGGCGCAGGCCGAAAAGCTCGGCGCCAAGGCGGCGGGCGACGTGTCGAAGAAGACCGACCTGGTCGTGGCCGGCCCCGGCGCCGGCTCCAAGCTCAAGAAAGCGGCCGACCTCGGCATCGAGGTGATCGACGAAGCCGCCTGGCTCAAGATCGTGGCGGACGCCGGCGGCTGAGAAGGGGACAGTCACTTTCCCGCCGGCCTCAAGGGACAGTCACTTTTCCGCACGACGGCGACTATTTGGCGACGGTGATGAGAAAAGTGACTGTCCCCCTTCCGCCGCCGTGCGGAAAAGTGACCGTCCCCACTCCGTCGCCGTCGGTGCATCGGCGCGGATTTTCTGCTATACGCCCGCCGACGAGAGGAGAATGCCATGCGTATCCTGGCTGCATTTCCTTTGGCGCTGCTGCCGCTCGCGGCGGCGACGAGCGCGCCGGCTCCGTCCGGTCCGCCGACGGCCCATAGCGCGCCGGCTTCCGGAGCCGAAAGCTTCGACCGGATGAACGTCTATCGCGCGCAACCGCATTGCGACTCGATCCCGCGCCAGGTCGCGGGCGAGGACCGGGACTATCCGGGCATGCGGCTCGACCGGCAGCCGCCCGGCCGCCTGCTCTACGCCGTCGAGCGCCAGGTCGACGGATGCCGGGAGGCCGTTCTGGTCAGCGAGGAACGGCGCCGCCGGCGCCGCTAGCGCCAGCCCGTGCTTTTGCGCTTGCGCATGACCAGAGTCGGCCAGTCGCCGCGGTCGATGCGGCCCGCAGCCATCATGCCCTGGCGGCGAAAGGCGGCGGCGACGGCCTCGGCCTGATGGTCGAGCAGGCCGGCGAGGACCAGCCGGCCGCCCGGCGCCAGTGCGCCGGCCAAAGCGGGGGCGAGGTCGACCAGCGGCCCGGCCAGGATGTTGGCGATGAGGAGGTCGTAGGGCGCGCGCGCCTTGAGCCGGAGATGGTCGAGGCCGGGCGCGACGATCAGCTCGATCTGGCCCCGCGCGCGGCCGAGCCGGACATGGTTGAGCGCGGCATTTTCGGCGGCGACCGCGATCGCGACGGGGTCGATGTCGGAGGCGGCCGCACGCGCCGCGGGCCACAAATGCATGGCGGCGAAGGCGAGCAGGCCGGTGCCGGTGCCGATATCGGCGAGGTTCTGGAAGCTGGCGCCGGTCGCCTTGAGCCGGTCCAGCGCGATCAGGCAGCCGGTGGTGGTCTCGTGCTGCCCGGTGCCGAAGGCGCGGCCGGCGTCGATCTCGAAGGCGATTGCGTCGGGCGGGATCCGGTCGCGGTGCGCGGGGGTATGAACGAAGAAGCGGCCGGCGCGAATCGGCTCGAGGCCCGCCTGGCTCAACGTCACCCAATCCTCGTCGCCGAGCCTTTCGACCAGCGGCTCGGCGCCGGCCGCGCTGGGCGCGAGGCCGCGCAGCAGATCCATGTCCGCCCGGCCCGGCTCCGACTCGAAATAGGCGTGCATCCGCCACGCCTCGCCGTCGGCCTCGCTGGTCATCAGCACCGGGGGCGCGTCCAGCGCCGCGAACTGGGCGATATCCTCCTTGAGCATTTCCGCCTCCGCTTTCGTGCAGGGCAAAGTGACCTTCCAGGTCATCTAAAATCCTCCCCGGAACGGGGAGGGGGACCGCGGCGCGAAGCGCCGTGGTGGTGGGGCCGGCTCGGAGTCCGTCGACCCCTCCACCATGCTTCGCATGGTCCCCCTCCCCGTTCCGGGGAGGATTTGCTCAGCGCACATAGCTCGCCCCGTTGACGTCGATCACCGCGCCGGTCGCCGAGGCCGGCGCGTCGACCGCGAGCCAGCGCACGGTTTCGGCGACTTCCCCGGGCGTGGCCGGCCGGCCGAGCGGGAGGTCGCCGAGCCCGGCAAGGCCGCCGCGGCTCGCGATATAGTCCTCGACCATGCCGGTGGCGGTGAAGCCCGGCGTCACCGCATAGGCCAATATGCCTTCGCCGGCATAGGCCCGGGCGATCGTCTTGGTCATCGCGACCATGCCGGCCTTGGACGCCGCATAATGCCAGTGATCGGGGCTGTCGCCGCGATAGGCGGCGCGGCTGGCGACGTTGACGATCCGGCCGCCGGTGCCGCGCTCGCGGAAATGAAGGACTGCGAGCCGGCTGAGCTCGGCCGACGCGGTCAAATTGACCCGCAGGGTCCGCTCCCATTGCGTGGTCCAGTCGGCGGCGCCGATCGGCGCGGCCTCGAACATGCCGGCATTGTTGATGAGGACGTCGATGCGGCCGTCGAGCCGCTCCAGCGCCTCGTTCCACAGCCCCTCGGCGGCGCCGGCCTGCGTGAAATCGGCCGGGATCCGCCCGCCGCCGCTTCCCGTGCCGTGGCCGATGGCGCGATGGCCGTCCAAGGCCGCGAGGATCGCCTCGCCAATGCCGCGGCTGGCGCCGGTGACGAGGATGTGGAGGGGAGTGGTCATGCCGGGGCGGATAGAGGGCTTGGCTCGCGAGGAAAACCCCGCACCGTTCGCCCTGAGCCTGTCGAAGGGCTTTTCTTCTCTTCAGACCCTGGAAGAAGGAACGGGCTTCGACAGGCTCAGCCCGAACGGTTTCTCGTTTTCTGTCCTAAGCCGCGAAGCTCTGGACGAACCTGCCGGCGCTGATCTTGAACTTGGCCATCTCCTCGTCGACCTCGCCGAAGCTCTTCTCGACTTCGTCGATCTCGCTGGCGACATTCTCGGTGTCGGCGCGGATCGCGGCGATCGTGGACGACATCGAATCGGCGGCGAGCGCGGTCTCGTCGACGGCCGCCGTGATCATGGTGACGGTCTGCGCCTGCATCTCCATCGCCTTGCGGATGCGGTCGGCGCTGACCTGGACCTCCTCGACCGTCGACTGGATCGAATCGTTGGCCTCGACGGTCTGCTTGGTGGCGGACTGGATGGCGGCGATCTTGGCGGTGATGTCGTCGGTCGCGCGCGCGGTCTGGCTGGCGAGGCTCTTCACCTCCTGCGCGACCACGGCGAAGCCGCGGCCGGCATCGCCGGCGCGCGCCGCCTCGATCGTCGCGTTCAATGCGAGCAGGTTGGTCTGGCCGGCAATGTCGCGGATCAGGCCGAGGATCGATTCGATCGCCTCGACCTGAGCGGAGAGCGCCTGGCTGACCTTGACCGCCTGCGACGCCTGGTCGCCGGCGCGCACGGCGACGCCGGCGGCGACCTCGACCTCGCTCCTGGCTTCCTCGATCGCCATGATCAGGCCGGCGGCGGTCTGCGCGGCCTCGCGCATCGCCACCGCGCTCTGCTCGGCGGCGGCGGCGACCTCGCTGGTCTTGCCGAGCATGCCGCGCGCCGCGGCGCTGGCGTCGGCGGCCTGGCCGCGCACCTTGCGCGATCCCGTCGCCGTATGCTCGACGACGCTCATGATCTCCTTGTTGAAGTCGGCGCCCTGGGTGGCGCGGCGCTCCTGCTCGGCGGATTTGCGAAGCGCGTCATAATGGGCGGAGAAGACGTCAACCTCGAGGATCGTCGCCTGGGTCAGCGCCTTGCCGAGCCGCATCAGCCGCTCGGGCTCGCCGGACAGAGCGTGGATGAGGATGTCGTGGGCCGCCTGCGCGCCCGCCGAGATGCCGGCGAAGAGCGTGGTCAGCGAGACTCCGGACGCGGCCGCGGCGCCGACATAATGGCCGGCGGTCGCGGTCCAGGCCGGGTCGGCGAGGTTCGAATATTTGGTTTCGATATAGGGCGTGACCCGCGCCGTCAGCTCGTCGAGCTTGTCGGCGCCGATCTCGCGGCCGACCTCGCCGGAGCGGGCATATTGGATCCAGAACTGGCGCGAGATCTTGTCGGCCTCGGGCGCGATCAGCGACCAGATTTCGCGGCAATCGGCGATGAGGTCGCCATCCTGAGCGAACAAGGCGATCCGCTCCTCGAGCCCGACGTCCCCGCTCTGCCCCGTTGCCCCTGTCATTGAAACACGTCCCTTCGCACAAAAAGCCATCGGGCGCAGTTAAGGCCGGATTGGTTAAGATGGTGTTAGTGATGGCGCGCAGGAATGAGGTGGGGTCGCTGGCAAAACTCCCCCGGGCCCGGAGCCTCCGCACGAGCGGGCCGGCGGCGCGCGCAGCAGCAATTCGAGGAGCGCCGAGACCATCTCGTCGGTGCCGTCGGGGCTATGGCGCCTATTCGCTCCGTGCCAGAGGTACTATTCGTTCGAGTTCATAAATCGTCGAAGGGAGATAATCATGTCGAATGCCGGGGAAGGAGCGTGGAGACTTTCTGACCTTGCCGACATGGCGACCGCGTTGGGCGTTCCGATCGGCTTGTTGGCATTTCTGCTTGGCCTCCTGACGCTGTTGAGCAGTGCCCGGACCGCACGGCTCCAGCACATGCACGATATGTTCAGGGACTATCTGAAGCTCCAGTTCGAGTATAACAAAGCCGTTGGCGATGGGAACTCCAGCCGCAAGGAGCTTCGCAAGAATCTGGGCGGCTTCAAGATGTACAGCTTGGAGGAAATGACGCTCTGGCTGAGGCGAGAACGGGTGTGGGGCCGCGTCTATTTCTGGTCGTCCTTTCATCGCGAGCATGTCAAAACTTGGCAGGATACGATAAACTGGCACCTGGACGACAGCTCGTATCAGGACTTCGCGGACGTGGAGGCGGCGATCGAGTGCTACGGTCCGGATTTCCTGGACGCTGTGGAAGCCAGCAAGGACCGCAGGCCACGTCCAGCGCCATCCGCCCAAGCCATGCCCGCTGAACCGCCTCGTTGATCCGCAATCAGACCGGGACGGCCTGCCTCGCCGAGCCGAGCCCGCGCACCCGCCCTTGCAACCTCCCGCGCCCGGCGTAAAAGCGCATCAAGCCGTAACGAGGGGCGCCGTTTCGCATGCACCGCAATCCATCCCGCCCGATGTCGCCCCATCTGACCATCTTCAAATGGGGCCCGCACATGCTGGTCTCGATCCTCCATCGCGTCACCGGCACCGGCCTTGCCACTTTGGGCGCGGCTTTGTTCGTCTGGTGGCTGGTCGCGCTGGCGAGCGGGCCGGAGGCCTATGCCGGCTTCACCGCCTGGCTCGGCGCGCTCGGCGGCGCCGGCTTCACGGTCGAGAAGGACGCCTGGGAGTGGATCAAATATGCATTCTGGGCGGCGATCGGGATCGGCCTGACCTGGGCCCTGTTCCAGCACATGCTCTCCGGCATCCGCCACCTCGTCATGGACATCGGCGCCGGCTACGAGCTTCGGGCCAACCGGCTCTGGGCGGTGATGACGCTCGTCGGCGCGTTGCTGCTCACCGTTCTGGCCTGGGGCGCGATGATCCTGTGGAGGATGGCGGCATGAAGATGGAAACGCCGCTCGGGCGCGTTCGCGGGCTCGGTTCGGCCAAAGCGGGCGCGCATCATTGGTGGCTCGAGCGGCTGACCGCGGTCGCCACCCTGGTCCTTCTGGTCTGGCTGGTCGTGTCGCTGGTGCGGATGCCCGATCTCGACCACCGCACCGTCGCCGAATGGCTCGCCTCGCCGCTGGCGGCGGTGCCGATGCTGCTCTTGATCATCGGCATGTTCTGGCACCTCAAGATGGGCCTCCAGGTCGTCGTCGAGGATTATGTCCACAGCGACGGGCCGAAGCTGGCCTGGATCGCCCTCATCAACTTCCTCAGCCTGTTCGGCGCCGGCCTGGCGATCTTCGCGGTGCTGAAGATTGCCCTCGGGGCCGGGGCGGGCTGACCAAAGCGGGGGGGGCGGACCGGGCGCATCATGTTTCTCGCCGCTTCCTTGTCGACCTCCGCCTCGCTCGCCGACCCGGCCGGCGCGAGCGTGCTCGGCGCGGCGGTCGGGTGGCTGCAGGCGACCTTGCTCGGCACTTTGGCCACCACCATCGCGATCATCGCCATCGCCTGCGTCGGGCTGATGATGCTGAGCGGGCGCGTCAACATCCGCTACGGCCTGACCGTCATCGCCGGCAGCTTCGTCCTGTTCGGGGCGACGACGATCGTGGCCGGCATCCAGTCGATGGTCGGCACGGACTTGGCGGGCGGCTACACGCCCCCGCCGCCGGCCGCGCCGCCCGCCGCTTTGCCCGCGCTTCCGCCCGCAAACCCCGATCCTTATGCCGGCGCTTCGGTGCCCTCCGGATAGCGCGCCGTCAGCCGCAGCCGGCTCACATGGCCGAACAGCTCCCGGCTCCAGAGAAGACCCTCGAATGCGACGAGGGGCTTGTGAATCGGACTATCGTGGAGCGGACCGATCAACTCCGCTGTCACCGATCAAGGTGAAGGCGGCCCAGTAATAGGGCCCGACTGACGGGCCGGAGCCCTTCGCGAGTCGGTGGACGAAGGTACGCCCGGGTCATTGCCGCGACCAGAGCCTACCGTGCCCGATCACGTCGAACAGACCGGCGCCGCCCCTCCCGCCCTTGCAACCTCCCCCGCCAGGGCTAAAAGCGGGGCGAGCCGCAAAGGGGGCGCTTCCACATGCACCTTCATCCGAATCTCGCTATCGTCGGGAGCGCCGCATGAGCACCGCCGCCTACAAGATCATCGACCACAGCTATGACGTGATCGTCGTCGGCGCGGGGGGCTCGGGCCTGCGTGCCGCGATGGGGGCGGCGCAGGGGGGCTTGAAGACCGCCTGCATCACCAAGGTGTTCCCGACCCGCTCGCATACGGTGGCGGCGCAGGGCGGCATCTCCGCGTCGCTCGGCAATATGGGGCCGGACCACTGGACCTGGCACATGTACGACACGGTCAAGGGCTCGGACTGGCTCGGCGACCAGGACGCGATCGAATATATGGTGCGGGAAGCCCCGGCGGCGGTCTACGAGCTCGAACATGCCGGC
Source organism: Allosphingosinicella sp. (assembly GCA_035543935.1). GTDB lineage: Bacteria > Pseudomonadota > Alphaproteobacteria > Sphingomonadales > Sphingomonadaceae > Allosphingosinicella. The sequence continues at coordinate 86,553 of DATKIV010000004.1, read as the reverse complement.
GTGCCCTTCTCGCGCACGCCCGAGGGCAAGATCTACCAGCGCGCGTTCGGCGGCATGATGCAGAATATGGGCGCCGGCCCGCCCGCGCAGCGCACCTGCGCCGCCGCCGACCGTACCGGCCACGCCATGCTTCACGCGCTCTACCAGCAGTCGCTGCGCTACGACGCCGATTTCTTCATCGAATATTTCGCGCTCGATTTGATCATGGACGCGTCGGGCGCCTGCCGCGGCGTGGTCGCTTTGTGCCTTGAGGACGGGTCGATCCACCGCTTTCGCGGCCATGCCACGGTGCTCGCGACGGGCGGCTACGGCCGCTGCTATTTCACCGCGACCTCGGCCCATACCTGCACCGGCGACGGCGGCGGCATGGTGCTGCGCGCCGGGCTCCCGCTGCAGGATTGCGAGTTCGTCCAGTTCCACCCGACCGGCATTTACGGCGCCGGCGTGCTGATCACCGAGGGCGCGCGCGGCGAGGGCGGCTACCTCACCAATTCGGAGGGCGAGCGCTTCATGGAGCGCTATGCGCCGAGCGCCAAGGACCTGGCGAGCCGCGACGTCGTCTCACGCTCGATGGCGATCGAGATCCGCGAAGGCCGCGGCGTCGGCCCGCACAAGGACCATATCCACCTGCACCTCGATCATATCGCCCCGGAAATCCTCGCCGAGCGCCTGCCGGGCATCACCGAATCGGGCAAGGTCTTCGCCGGCGTCGATCTGACCCGGCAGCCGCTGCCGGTCACGCCGACAGTCCATTACAATATGGGCGGCATCCCGACCAACTTCCACGGCGAGGTCGTCACCGTCGGGGACGGCGATCCGGACAAAATCGTGCCCGGCCTGTTCGCGGTCGGCGAGGCGGCCTGCGTCTCGGTCCACGGCGCCAACCGGCTCGGCTCGAACAGCCTGATCGACCTCGTCGTCTTCGGCCGCGCCGCGGGCCTCAGGCTCGCCGAGACGATCAAGCCGGAAACCGCGCATGCCGAGCTGCCCGCGGACGGGGCCGACCTCGCTCTGGCGCGGCTCGACAGATTCCGCTTCGCCAAGGGCGGCTCGCCGACCGCTCAGATCCGGCTCGAGATGCAGCGCGAGATGCAGGCCCATTGCGCGGTCTTCCGCACCGAGGAGATCCTGCGCGAGGGCGCCGACAAGCTGGCGGCGACCTATCAGCGCATGGCCGACATCCAGGTCACCGACCGCAGCCTGATCTGGAACACCGATCTGATCGAGACGCTCGAGCTCGACAACCTCATCGCCCAGGCGAGCGTGACGATCGGCTGCGCGCTCAACCGCCAGGAAAGCCGCGGCGCCCACGCCCGCGAGGATTTCCCCAAGCGCGACGACGAGACCTGGATGAAGCACACCGCAGCATGGTTCGACGGCTGGGGCGGGAGCGGCGGCAAAGTGACGATCGATTACCGCCCGGTCCACGAATATACGCTCACCGACGAGATCGAATATATCAAGCCGAAGGCGCGGGTTTACTGATGGAACTCAGCGACTTCATCACCGCCACGTTGCTGGAAATCATGAAGGGCGTTTCAGCGGCCAGCCACCAGCATCGGCCGGAGGTCCACGGCGGTTACATAAATCCCACCCGCAAGAGTCGTAGTGCAGACTTCGAGGCGTTGCCGGTGCGGGGCGTGGAATTCGACGTTGCGGTGACGGTAGAATCGTCAGAAACATCCAGCAAGAGTGGCGGCATCGCTATTAGGGTAATCGAGGCAGACCTATCTGCCGATAAATCGAAGCGTGTCACCGGTGAGAGCAGAGTGAAGTTTTCGGTGCCGGTTTCGATGCCGTCCACGGACCTTCTGCACATGTAGCGGCGTCGTTACCTCCCCATTTTACAATTATTGCCTTCCTGCTCCTCAGCATCCATATTCGCACGTGAGAGGAATGCCCCCATGACCTTGTGGACAATCCGCGCGGAATATGACCCCGAGGCCAAGGTCTGGTGGACCTCGGATAGCGACGTTCCCGGTCTCGTCACCGAAGCCGAGACGCTGGAGGAGCTCGCGGAGAAGCTCGAGTATCTCGTCGGCGAGATGGTCGTGGAGAATGCCGCCTTCCTTCCGGAAGACAAAAGAGCCGGTCCGCACGAGTTCCGACTGGTCGCACATCATGAGTTGCAGCGCCGCGCGGCGGCCTGATGGTCGAAGGCTATGGCAAGCTTCTTCGCGCCATTCTCAAGGAGAATGGATGGCGGCTGCTTCGTCACGGCAAGGGCGATCATGAATTCTGGATCAACGATACGACCGGCCGCCGCGTCTCCCTGGATCGCGGAACCCGGTCGCGACGAACCGCTATACGCATTCTTAAGCAAGCCGGGATCAAGGCGAAACTATAGGAACGGGCATCGCTCACGCCACCTTCCGAAACCGCTCGACCCGAATCTCCCTCTCACCCACTCGAGCCCGCGCCAGCTCACAAGCCACCTGCATCCTTAGCAACGTATCCGCCTTCACCCCGAATGCCTTTTCGAAGCGGATCGCCATGTCCGCCGACAGGCCGGCGCGGGCGTTGAGGAGGTTGCTCATCGCCTGGCGGGTGACGCCGAGATGGCGCGCGGCATCGGTGACGCTGAGGCCGTGCGGCGTGACAATCTCGGTACGCAGCCAATCGCCCGGGTGCAGGGCAAAGGTGGGGGCGATGCGAATGGCCATCAGTGATAATCCTCCAGATCCAGATCGGCGATGGCGCCGTCCTCGGTAATGCGGAAAGTCATCCGCCAATTCTTGGTGACCGTCAGCGACCAGAGGCCCGCGCGGTCGCCGGTCAGCGCGTGCGCCCCCCAATTAGGCGGCACGTGCAATTCCTCGATCGTCTCGATTGCCGCCAGATAGGCGATCATCTTGCGCAGGCGTTCGGCGACATTGGCATCGAGACCTTTCGGCTTGCCGCTTTCGACAAACCGCCGGAGCGCCTTGTGCCGAATGCTCTCAATCTCCACGTCAGCCAGATAGCGCCTGGCATGTCGCGTGTCAAGTTACACTTGACGATTGGTCGCGAATAGTCAGGGAGCTTGCGTGCAGCCGCCCTTCGCCCATATTGTCGAACGGACGCCAACGGAGGCTAAGATGGCGCTGTGGACTCTCCATGCGGCTTATGACCCCGAGGCCCGGGTCTGGTACACGCTCGATTGCGATGTGCCCGGGCTGGTGACGGAAGGGGAGACGCTCGAGCGGCTGCGCGAGCGGGCGGCGGCGGTCATGCCCGAGCTCATCGCCGACAATGCCGCGCATATCGATCCCGCTCGGCGGGAAGGGCCGCATTCGCTGCGGCTGGTTGCATTTCATGAAAGCACAAGTCCGGTCGCCGCCTGATGGGCGGCTCCTATGGCCGGGAGCTGAAGCGCATCCTCCTCGACCATGGCTGCCATTTCGTGCGGCACGGCAAGGGCGATCACGAAATCTGGTTCAGCCCGATCACCAATCTGCACGTCGCGGTCGATGCCGGGACGAGAAAACGCTTCACTGCCATAGCCATACTCAGCAGGCCGGGATCAAGGCGAAGATCTAGGCCGGGCGGGTGGATAGCAAACATGGTCCGCTTTGCTTATCCGCCAGAGCCGGAAGGAAGCGCCAATGGATAACCGCGCCCGCATCGCGTTCCACCTGCTGATCGGTGCGCAGGCGCTGCATTCGATCGAAGAATATCTTTTCCGCCTGTACGATGCGCTGGCGCCGGCACGGGCGGTGAGCGAAGCGCTCGGCCTGGACCGCCGGATCGGATTTGCCGTCGCCAATACGGCGCTGATCGGCTTCGGGCTGTGGTGCTATTTCGCGCTTGTGCGTCCGGGCCGTCCTTCGGCGCGCGGCTTCGCGTGGTTCTGGGCGCTGCTCGAAATCGCCAATGCCATCGGCCATGGCGCGCTGGCGCTTTGGGCGGGGGGTTATTTCCCGGGCCTCGCGACGGCGCCGCTGCTGCTGGCGGCCGGTCTCTGGCTTGGCGCGCGCCTTCGCCGAGGCCCATGACCCTGACGAACCCGCCTTGACTCGCCCATGAACCGGTGGAGATTGGCCGCAGACGGGAGGCCGGCCGATGCGGAGCACATTGAGGGGGATCGCGGCGCTTGTGCTGATCGTCCCCGGCGCCGCTCCGCTCGCCGCCTGCTCGTCCCAGGCGCAGGAGCCCGTGCCGCCCGAGGTGCGCGCGGTGATCGAGCGGAGCCGTCACCCGACCACCGACTACACCTCCCTCCACGTCGATCGGGTGGTGAGCGGCAACGAGCGCTTCACCGCGACCACCGCCGAATATCACCGCGGCACTCAGCACCGTATCGAAACGCGGCCCACGCGCACGCTGATCGATTGCGCGACCGGGGCGGCGATCGTCTATGATGTCAGTGCCGCCACGACCGAGCGAATGGAGGGCGGCGCCGGAATGTGCGGGATCGCCGATTCCGAGCCGGTGCTGTCGGGCCGGCTGCTGCCGCCGGAAACCGGGCGCTTTGGACGGACCGACATCGTCGAGCTGACCGGCCCCGATTTCGTCCGGCGCTACGCCGTCACCGAGGACGGCATCTTGGCCAGCGCGAATTATGAGCCAAGGCGCGCCGATGTCCCGACGCGCGTCGAGACAGTGCATGCCGAGATCAGGCGCGGCTCGCCCGATCCGGCGATGTTCGAGGAAGCGAGCCTGGCCCGCGCTTTCGCGCCGGCGCCGGAGACGCTCATGCCGGGGGCGAATCAGCCCGAGCGCTGAAGCCGCAGCGCGCGCGCGCAGACGCCTTGACTCCCGCCGGGTCCGCGCGAGAAATGAGGCGTTCGGCGGGGGAGAGCGGGGCATGATGGGGAGGGGATTGCGAGCGATCGCCGCGCTGGCGCTGATCCTGCCCGGCGCCGCGGCGACGCAGCGGGGGCCGGCGGCGGCACCACAGGCCTATCAGCCGCCCCGGCACAGCGCGCCGTCGCCGCTGATGACCGGCGCCTCGCCGCGCGAGGTCATGGCCCGCGCCGATTCAGGGACGCAGATCGAGCGCGACCGCGCGCCGGCGGCCGAGCTCGACGAGCATCGCAAGCTCGACCGCGCGTTGCGCGCGCTGACGCCGCAGCGGCCGGGCGTGGTCGACGCTTATGTCGTCTCGATCGCGCTCGACAGCGATCCGGTGTTCGGGCGCGAAGCGCGGGTGGCGGGCGATGTCCTGCGCCGCCGCTACGGCGGGCTCGGCCGGACGATCGTGCTCGCCGGCTCGGATGGCGGCGCGCCGAGCGCGCTGCCGCGCGGCTCGCCGGCGACGCTCGCCATCGTTCTGGCGCGCATCGCCGAGCTGATGGACAGACAAGAGGACGTGCTCGTCCTCTACACCACCAGCCATGGCGCGCCGTTCGGGCTCTATTATAATGACGGCGACAATGGCTATGGCGCGATCTCGCCCGATCGGATGGCGGCGGTGCTCGACCAGCTCGGCCTGAGCAACCGCCTGCTGATCTTCAGCGCCTGCTTTTCGGGCGTGTTCGTGCCCCGCCTGCAATCGGCGAGCAGCGTCATCGTCACCGCCGCTTCGGCCGACCGCTCGTCCTTCGGCTGCCTTGCCGAGAATGACTGGACCTTCTTCGGCGACGCGATGATCAACCACGCCTTGCGCAAAGCCCAGCCGCTGGGCGCCGCCTTCGCCGAGGCCAACGGCCTGGTCGCGGGCTGGGAGGCGCAATTCCAGGTCCCGCCCTCGCGGCCGCAATTCTTCCTCGGCGCGGGCGTCGGGCGCTGGCTGGACCCGCTCGAGCGGCGCACGCCCCGCGCGGCGACCCAGCCGGTCGGCCGGCCGGCGATCGACTCGAGCCGCGCCGCCATGCTGCGCCGCTGATCCTCCTCCCCGCACCCGGGAAGGAGGAAAACCGGCTCAGATCATCTGGAAGTCGCTGACGGTCAGGGCCAGGCCCGGCGTCAGCGTCGCGAACTGGACCGCGTCGGCGCCGCCGACGCCGTCGACGTCGTAAAAGAGGGCCCCGGTCGCGCTGTTGTAGATGATGCGGTCATTGGCATCGGCCGCGAGGGTGCCGATCACGAACTCGCCGGCATCGAGCGTGGCGCCGATCGCCGTGAAGATCGCATCGTCGAGCGCGATCGTGTCGTCGGCCACGCTGAACTCGTAGATCGTGTCGACATTGTTCGCGCCAAGCGCGGAGGTGAAGGCGTAGGTGTCGGCGCCCTCGAGGCCGGCGAGGAGGTCGTTGCCGCCCTTGCCGTCGATGAAGTTGGCGCCGTAATTGCCGGCGATCGTCTGGCCGGTGTTGCTGCCGGTCAGGTTGATCGCGGTCGTGGCGATATGGACGTTGGTCGACAGCGCCTCGACCTCGCTGTTGGCGCCGAGCACGAACGAGACGCTCGTGTAGATGATGTCGTTGCCGCCATTCGCTTCCTCGATCACCGAGGATCCGGCGCCGTGGACGATATAGAAATCGTCCCCGTAAAGCCCGATCAGCACGTCCGTGCCGAGGCCGCCGTTGATCACGTTGTTGCCGTAATTGCCGATGATCGTCTGGCCGGCGTTGCTGCCGGTCAGATTGATCGCGGCGGTGCCGGCATGGACCGAGGTGGAGAGAATCTCGACGCTCGCGTCCGCCGCCAGAGTGTAGCTGACCTGCGTGTAGACGGTGTCGGAGCCCTCGCCGTCGAGCTCCCCGACCAGGTCGGCCGAGGAGTCGACGACGTGGACATCGTCGCCGGTCCCACCATTGGTGGTATCGTCGCCGCCTTCGCCGAACAGGACGTCGTCATTGGCGCCGCCGTTGATCGTGTCGTCGCCGATGCCGCCGAGGATCAGGTCATTGCCGGCGCCGCCGTTGATCGTGTCGTTGCCGCCGAAGCCGAAGATGACGTCGTTCCCCGCGGTGCCGTTCAGCAGCTCCGAGAAATTGCGATAATCGTAGGAGGAGACGCCCGGATCGTGGTCCGACAGCGCCGGATTGGCGTTGGGGCCGGTGCCGTTGCTGTTGTAGCCGGTGTTGAGGTGGACGACGTCGTAGGTGGCGACGCCGCTCAGCAGGCCGTTCGCGATGATATGGTCGATCGCCTGGCTGCGGCCGTCGAACGTATAGGTGTAGCGCTCGCCTTCCGGCAGGGTCAGAGTGAGATTGTCGAAGCGGGCGCCGCCGGCCCGGGCGGTGCCGTCGGCCATGGTGTAGCCGGTCATCGTGGTCAGCGGCCGGTAGAAGTAGAAATCGTTGAAATCGCCGCCGGCGACGATGCCCGCATTGGGGTTGTTCGTATTGATCAGGTTGAGCATCGAATAGACGTCCTGGGCGACCTGATTGCGCTGCGCCCAATCGCTGTTGTCGGGCTCGCCGGCGCCGAGATTCTGGTTGAACTGCCAGAAGTCGCCCGAGCCGCCCTTGGCCGGCCAGTGATTGGCGGTGACGTAGACCGTATTGCCGTGGAAGGTGAACTCGCCGAGCAGCGACTTGCGCGTCGTCGTCCAGTCGACGGCGTTGATCTCGGCGGCGATCATGTTGTCGGAGAAAGCGATGAGGTCGCCCGCGTCGCGGGTGCCGTCGCCGATCCGGTCGGTGTACATGCGGCGCTCGGCGAGCGTCGCATTGGCGTCGAGGCCGCCCAATTGGACTCGGTCGGTATTGTAGAGGAAGCCGACGCGGATATTGCCGCCGGGCTCGCCGCCCTCGGCGCCCGCGACGGGCTCCTGGTCGACCCACTGATAATTGGCGCCGGTGGCGAGGTTGAGCGCGTCGACCAGCATCTGCCAGGTGGTCGAGGCGTCGGCGCCGCCGCTCGCGGTCGCGCCATTATTGTCCTGCATCTCCTCGATGCAGACGATGTCGGGCGCGTTGAGATTGTTGGCGATGGCGTTGGCGAGCGCGGTGAAGCGCGCGGCGCCGTCGGTCGGATCGAGATTCTCGACGTTGAAGGTGGCGACGGTCAGCGCCCGGCTGTCGTCGCCAAGCAGGGTCGTCTCCTGCACCGGGTTGCCGGCATCGACGAAGCCGCCCGGCTCCATCGCGGTGACGAAGAGCTTGCGGTCGGTGAAGTCGAAATCGATGATGCCGGTGACGTCGCCGAGCAGGTCGCCCATCGTCGCGTTCTGGAGCAGGCCGCTTGGCGCCGGGCCCGCGAAATCGGTGAAGTCCAGTTCGATGATGTCGGGGTTGATGTCGCCGTCGTGGAGGACTTGGCCGCCATTATGGGTGTCGTCGAGGGGCGTCGCGGTGTCGGGCGGGCCGATCGGCGGATCGCCGGAGATCGTATAGCCGCCGCGGCTGTTGATCTGGCCGGGATTGGCGCTGTCGAGCGAATAGGCCTGGAGGAAGGGATCGCCGCCGGAGGTCGAGACGAAGCCGTCGGCAACGACCATGTTGGGGATGGTGACCAGCATGCCCTCGACCGTCTCGAAATAAGAGAGGGCGTAGACCGAGGCGTCGAACGTATCGCCGACGCCGTCCGAGGAATCGGTGTAATCGGGGGTGACCAGGGTCATCACCGCATTGGGCATGTTGGTGAGGGTGACGGTCGGCAGCGCATTGCCGCTGCTGATCACCGACGGGACGCTCGAATTGACCAGCACGGTGCGCGGCATGGTGCTGAACGCCTGATATTCCATCACGTTGGCGGAGATCTGGACGAGGTCGCCGACGCTGACGCCCGCGACGACGCTGCCGACGCCGGCATCGTTGCGGGTCATCACGAAGATGCCCTCTGAGGTGTAGCTGTTGCCGTCCCAGTCGGTGATCTCCTCGGCGAGGTAATAGCCCTGGCGGGGCCCGACATTGTCGACCGCGGTGACGATGGCGCGGACGGTGACCAGGGTGGTCGAGGCAATGTTGAAGCCGCTGATTCCGTCGCCCGCGAGGATCGGGCTGAAATAGGACGTGCCCTGGATGTCGTGGATGAAGGTCGGCTCGTCGTTGACGATCGTGCCGGTGCCGGCGCCGTCGGTGATGATGGCGTTGTTGGTCGCGCCGGAGAGCAGGACCTGGAAGGTCTCGTTCGGCTCGGTAACGAGGTCGCCGTTGATGGTGATCTGAATGGTCTGGCTGTTCTGGCCGACGCCGAAGCTGAGCGTGCCGCTGTTGGCGAGATAGTCGCCGGGCGCGACGGCGCTGCCGTCCTGGGTCATGAAATTGACGTCGAACGCGCCGGTGCCGCCGGTGCGGGTGACGGTGAAGGTCAGGATCGAGGTGCCGCTCTGGCCCTCGACGATCGAGACGTCGTTGATCGAGACCTGGATCGGCGTGCCGTCGTCGTTGACGATCGTGCCGACGCCCTGGCCGTCGGCGACGGTCGCGCCGGTCGGGTTGGAGAGGTTGAGGAACAGGGTCTCGTCGAGCTCGGGGACGCCCTCATTGTTGATCGTCACCGTGACCGTCGCGCTGACCTGATTGTCGGCGAAGGAGAGCGTGCCGCTGGTCGCCGTATAGTCGCTGCCGGCGGTGGCGGTGCCGTCGGCGGTCGCATAATCGACGGTGAAGGCGCCCGCCGCGACGTTGGCGCGGGTGATTGTGAAGGTCATCGTGCCCGCCGCCTCGTTGACCGAGACGTCGGAGACGGAGACCAGCGGGCCGGTGGCGCCGCCGGTCGCGTCGACCGTGACGTTGTCGATGCCGACCTCGTCGCGATTGCCGCCGCCGGCCGAGCTCACATGGGTCCAGCGCAGATAGATGAAGCCGCCATCCGCGACCGAAAGGCCGGTGAGGCTGAGCACCTCGTTCTGGGTGGTGAAGACGGCGCCGACCGCGAGCAGGCTGGGCGTAGTGAAGGCCGCGGCCGGGACGGCGGTGAAGTTGGTGCCGTCGGTCGAATAGGAGAAGGCCAGCGAGCTCGCCCGGTCGCCGCTGTTGCGGTAGACCCAGTCGAAGACGATGTCGAAGCCGGTGGCGGTGCTTCCGCTGCTGTTGGTGATCCGGGCTTCGATGAAGCCGCCCGCATCCATCTCCGCGCCGGTCGGCTGGACGACCAGGGCCGGGTTTGAGAGCGGAGAATAGACGCCGGCCGTGGTCGGATCGTTGGTGCCGATCGTGCCGCGGGCGAAGTCGCCGGTGGTCGCGGTGAAGCCGTAAGCGGGATTGGGGATGTCGCTCAGGCCGACGACGCGCCAGATGTCGGAATCGATTTGCGACGCGGTCGGATTGGGAGCGAAGCCGCCGGCCGTGAAGCTGTTGAAATGCTCCTCGAAGATGCGCGTGCTGGCGGGCTGCGGATCGTCGGTGGTGATGGTGGCGATCGCGGTCGCGTCGCTGAGCGTGGCGCCGTTGGTCGCGCCCGACAGGGTGACCGTGAATTCCTCGCTGAGCTCGGGCGTCACATCGCCGTTGATGGTGATCTGGATGGTCGCGAAGGTCTGGCCCTCGGCGAAGCTCACCGTGCCGCTCGCGGCGACATAGTCGCTGCCGGCCGTGGCCGAGGCGTGGCCCGGAATGCCGCCGTTCGAGGTGGCGTAATTGACGTCGAAGGCGGCGGTGCCGGCGATCCGGGTCAAGGTCAGGATCAGGATCGAGGTGCCGGCATTGCCCTCGACGATGCTGGCGTCGGCGATGGTGACGCTGCCCGCGGGCGGCGCGAGGTCGTCGTTGACGATGGTGCCGGTGCCGCTGCCGTCGCCGATGCCGGCGCCGCCGGTGGCGTTGGACAGAGTGACGGTGAAGGTCTCGTCGGGCTCGAAGGCGACGTCGCCGGCGACGTCGATGCTGATCGTCTTGGAGGTCTCGCCGTCGGCGAAGGCGACCTGGCCCGAGAAGATTGCGCCGGCGACGAAATCGGCCGCGTTGGCGTTGCCGGCGCCGCCCGGCGCGCTGATCGTCCAGTCGGCGGTGATCGCGCCGGCGCTGCCGCCGGTGCGGGTCACCGTGAAGGTGAAGGTGGTGGTCGAGCCGACGTCGCCCTCGCCATGGCTGACATCGTCGATCGAGAGCGTGCCGGCCGGGGCTGGATCGTTGTTGACGATCGTGCCGGTCGCGGTGCCGTCGCCGATCGTCGCGCCGACCGGATCGGAGAGGGTGATCGTGAAGGTCTCGTCGTCCTCGAAATCGGTGTCGCCGAAGACGGGGACGTGGATTTCCTTGCTGGTCTCGCCGACTCCGAAGACCACCTGGCCGCTGGTCGGCGTGTAGTCGCTGCCGGCAAAAGCGGTGCCGTCATTGGTGGTGAAATCGACGGTGATGAAGCCGCTGGTCGGCGCCGAGGTGATCGTGACGATGAACACCATCTCGTTATTGGACGCGTCGATCTCGACGACGAAGGCATCGGCGATCGAGACGACAGGCGGCGGGACGTCGTCGTTGGTGATCGTGCCAGCGCCGCTCGCATCGCCGAGCGAGGCGCCGCCGGTCGGTGCGGACAGCGTCACCGTGAACGCCTCGTCGGTCTCGACGACGACGTCGCCCTGGACGAGGATGGTGATCGTCTTCGAGGTCTCGCCGTCGGCGAAGGCGACCGAGCCGGTGAAGAGCTGGGCGCCGTCGAAATCGCCGGCATCGGCATTGCCGGCGCCGCCGGGCGCGTTCAGCGTCCAGGTCGCCCCGACCGCGCCGTCGTCGCCGCCGCTGCGGGTGACGGTGAAGGTGAATGCGGTTGTGCCGGTATCGCCCTCCGCAAGGGCGACGTCGTTGATCGAGAGCGTGCCCGGTTCGTCGTCATCGGTGATGTTGCCGGTCGCCACGTTATTGGCGCCGATCACCTCGGTGACCCCCGCCGCGGCGTTGCTGACGTTGGTAAGGGTGAGCGTGAAACTCTCGTTATCCTCGTCCGTGTCGTCGCCCCGGACGGTGACCGTCACGGTCGCGCTGGACTGGCCTGCGAGGATCGAGCCGCTGAACACGGTCGGCGCGATGCCGCCGTCGAAGTCCGCAGCGTCGGTGGTGCCGAGCGCGACGGTGCCCGAGAAATCGAGCTGCCCGGTCGTGCCGCCGGTACGGGTGACCGTGAAGGTATAGGTGACGGTGCCGGAATCGCCCTCGTCATGCGTCACTGAGGTTGGGTTGAAGACCACGGTCTGGGTTTCGCCCGCGACTGGCGGCGTGGGGGCGAAGGCGATGCCGCGGAAGGCGGTGTTGGCTGCCGCGGTCGCGATGGTTGTCGGCGTCGTGCTGCTGAACGCGGCATTATAGCCGCCGGTGTCGATCAGGCTGACGATCGTGTCCAGGCTGCCGCCATTATCCCGCGTTGCGTAGAGGGTGACCGTAGTGCCGCTGACCGAGGCGGTGAGGCCGCGATAATCGTCGGCATTGACGCCGACGAGGCCGTTCTCGACCCAGCTTCCCGCGACCAGCGAGAATTTGAGCAGGCCGATCCCGTCGTCGCAGACGTAGAGCGTGTCGAGGCCGGCGACTCCATCGAGATTGGCGAAGAAGAAGCCGTAGGGCGAGCCGAGCGCATGGGCATTGCCGGCATTGAAGGTCAGGTTGACAATAGTCTGACCGCTCGTCGTCGGCAGGTTGGTGCCGACCTGGGCGATGCGGAAAGCGCCAGACCCGCTGCTCACGAAAAGCTGGCCGTCGAAAATCTGCGCGACCCTGAGGTTGGTCACCGTGGTGCTGAGCTGCGTCGAGGTCGTCGAGCCGAAGGTCGTATACCGGATGCCGCCGGCGCCGCCGTCGACCCAGAGATCGGTGCCGTTGGTGCTCGCCACGCCGCGCGGATTACTGGTGCTGGCAAAGTCGGTCAGCGCAGTCGTGACATTGACGACGCCGTCGGCACCGATGCGGCCGACGACACGGTTGATCGTCGTTGCGTTGCTGGCGACAATGTTGGCAGTACCGGCCGCGGCGTCATAGCCGGCCAGCACCAGATAATGGCCGTCCGTGCTCAAGGTCAGGTAGCCTTCCGACGTGGCCGTGCCGGACGCGGTCAGCGTCTGGTTGCCGCCGCCATCGGTGGTCGGAAGCGCGATATTCTGCACCGCCGCGCCGCCGCTCGTCAAAAATTCGTCGATGAAGACGGCCGTCGCGTTGGAGCTCAGAGCGGCGGATCCGTCGCCGACCCGATAGACGACGAGATTGCCGGCGGTGAACGGGGAGAAGAGAGGATTTGGCTCGGGGGCCGCAAAGGTCGGTCCTTCGAGGGGCTGCGACGTGAGCGGCCCGGCCGCGCTCACGGTCCTCGCAATCACGTCGCCGCGATGGCCGGAGACATTCCAGGCGTCCGCGTTTATCCGGCCTCCGAAATCGGCTTGGTCCTCGTTGATTCGGGCGGTGCGGAAATTGCGGGTCGTGGCCATGATAATCCCCTCGCGTATGGCGATCCGAGCTTGTTGCGGCTTCGGAGAATCGGGGGCGAATCCCCCCGGTTAATAAATCATTGATGTCAGGCTGCCGTGACAGCGGCAAGACTCGAAATGCGGTATTTTCGCAAAGCCTTGGCCGGTTTCAGCCGAGCGGCAATTCCCGTTGCTCGGGATCGAAGCGGCGCCAGCCGCCGGGGCCGAGCCGCTCGATCGGGCGGAAGCGGGACTTGTAGGCCATGCGCTTGGCCTCCTCGACCCAATAGCCGAGATAGACGAACGGGAGCCCGGCGCGGCCGGCGCGGACGATATGGTCGAGGATGATATAGGTGCCCAAGCCGGCGCGGCCGGCCTCGTCGGGCTCGAAGAAGCTGTAGATCATGCTGAGGCCGTCGGCTTGCTGGTCGGTCAGGCAGGCGCCGACCAGGCGGCCCGGCGTCCCGTCCTGCCCCGGCGGCTCGCGATATTCGACGATATAGGTCTTGACCGGGCTCTGCTCGACCATGTCCGAGAAATCATGCTCGTCCATCTCGACCATGCCGCCTTCCGGGTGGCGGGCGCGCAGATAGCGGCGCAGCAGCTCATATTGCTCCTCGGTCGCCCAGGCCTTGCAGGCGGTGACCTCGAGATCGGAATTGCGCTTGAGGACTCGGCGCTGGGTCGCATTGGGGCGGAATTCCTGGGCGACGACGCGGACCGAGATGCAGGCCGAGCAATCGAGGCAGGACGGGCGGTAGGCGACGTTCTGGCTGCGCCGGAAGCCGATCCGCCCGAGCGCGTCGTTGAGCTCGCCGGCGTGCGGGCCGGAGAGCTCCGTGAAGACCTTCCGCTCGGTCTTGCCCTTGATGTACGGGCAAGGCGACGGGGTCGTCACGAAGAAACGCGGAAAGCGGAAGGGTGCGCTCAACTCGACTCCACCGGACGGCATGATTGCCGCTTGCCGTTATGATCCGGGCGGGCGCGGTTGGGAAGGGCGGTTGCGCCGAACCGGACCCGCCCGGCGCGCCCGTGCCACGCCGGGACGGGGTGGGGACAGTTACTTTCGACACCGCCTGACGGGGACAGTTACTTTCGGCACGCAGCGCCCGCCTGAAGGCGCCGGCGCGCGAAAGTAACTGTCCCCATCCATCTGGCGCGGCGCACAAACTGGCCTTATCGCCGCTCCCATGAAACGCATCCTCCTCTTCCTCGCCGCTTTGCTGCTCGGCGCCACCCCCGCTCTGGCCGACCTGCTGGTCGAGAACGTCAACGGCTATACGATGCGCGAGGACGGGCGGCTGTTCCGCTTCAACGCGATCTGGATCGGCGACGACGGGCGGGTGCGGCAATTGTTCGAGCCGGGCGACCGCCGGCCGCGGCCGCGCAATTTGATCGACGGGCGCGGGCGCACCCTTCTGCCCGGCATCATCGATGCCCACGGCCATGTCATGGGGCTCGGCATGGGCGCCTTGCTCATCGACCTTTCCGACACCAACAGCCTTGCCGAGGCGCAGGCGCGGATCAGGGCCTATGCCGCCGCCAATCCGAGCCCGCGCTGGATCGTCGGGCGCGGCTGGAACCAGGAGCGCTGGCGGCTCGGCCGCTTCCCGACGGCCGCCGATCTCGACGCCGCCGTCGCCGACCGCCCGGTCTGGCTCGAGCGCGTCGACGGCCATGCCGGCTGGGCCAACGGCCTGGCGATGCGCGAGGCAGGAGTCACCGCCGCCACCCAGGCGCCGGCGGGCGGCCGGATCGAACGGACCGGGCGCAACCCTTCGGGCATCTTCGTCGACGCGGCGATGGCGCTGGTCGAGCGCGCGGTGCCGCCGCCGGTGCCGAGCCAGCGCGACCGGGCGCTGGCGCAGGCGCAGGACATCCTGCTCGCCTTCGGAATCACCAGCGTCGCCGACATGGGGACGAGCGCCGCCGACTGGGCGGTGATGCGCCGCGCCGGCGACGCGGGACGCTTGCGGGTGCGCATCCTCTCTTACGCCTCGGGCCTCGACAACCTGCTTGCCGTCGCCGGCACCGGGCCGACGCCCTGGCTCTATGACGGGCGCCTCAGGATGATCGGCGTGAAGCTCTATTTCGACGGCGCTTTGGGCTCGCGCGGCGCCTGGCTCAAGGCGCCCTATCGCGACGCGCCCGGCCAGCGCGGCCTGCCCCTCACCAGCGACACCGAGCTCAAGAACATGATGAGCCGGGCGGCGATGGACAATTTCCAGGTCGCCGTCCACGCCATCGGCGACGAGGCCAATGCCCAGCTGCTGAGCGCGATCGAGGAGCTGGCCTTGACCTATGGCGGCGACCGGCGCTGGCGGATCGAGCACGCCCAGATCGTCGACCCCGCCGATCTGCCGCGCTTCGGCCGCAACTCGATCATCGCCTCGATGCAGCCCACCCACCAGACCAGCGACCGGCTGATGGCCGAGGCCAGGATGGGGGTCGAGCGGCTGCAGGGCGCTTATGCCTGGCGGACGATGCTCGACAATCGCGTGCCCCTGGCCTTCGGCTCGGATTTCCCGGTCGAGAGCCCCAATCCCTTCCCCGGCCTCGCCGCCGCGGTCACCCGCGAGGATTCCGAGGGGCAGCCGCCCGGCGGCTGGTTTCCCCAGCAAAGGCTGTCGATGGAGCAGGCCTTCGCCGCCTTCACCCGCGGCGGCGCCTTCGCCGGCTTCGCCGAGGACCGGCTCGGCACGCTCGAACCCGGGCGGATGGCCGACTTCATTTTCGTCGACCGCGACATCTTCCAGATCCACGGCCAGCAGGCGATTGCCGGGACGCAAGTCATGGAAACCTATGTCGGCGGGCAGAAAGTGTGGCAGCGGCGGTAAGAGGGACAGGGGACAGGGAAGGGGACAGTTACTTTTCCGAAGGTCGACGGCTGTCTTGCGCTGCCGTGCGGAAAAGTAACTGTCCCCATGCAGGCGCCGAGCGCCGTCAGCTCCCTGACGGTCAGGATCTGCGGCAGCACCGCGGGTGGGAAGGGGACAGTTACTTTTCCGAAGGTCGACGGCTGTCTTGCGCTGCCGTGCGGAAAAGTAACTGTCCCCATTCAGGCGCCGGGCCCCGTCAGCTCCCCGACGGTCAGGATCTGCGGCAGCACCGCGGGTGGGAAGGGGACAGTTACTTTTCCGAAGGTCGACGGCTGCCTTGCGCTGCCGTGCGGAAAAGTAACTGTCCCCATTCAGAGCGCCGTCAGCTCCCCGACGGTCAGGATCTGCGGCAGCACCTCCGGCGGGCGGTTCGGCGGATAGTATAGATAGAACGGGACGCCCGAGCGGCCGTGGCGCTCGAGGAAGCGGCCGATCGCGGCGTCGCCGAGCGTCCAGTCGCCGACCAGCACCTTGACGCCGCGCGCGCGGAAATGCTCGGCGACCGCGGCGCTGGCCAGCGCGCCGCGCTCGTTGACCTTGCAGGTCAGGCACCAGTCGGCGGTGAAATAGAGAAAGACCGGAGTGCCGGCGGCGCGATATTGGGCGAGCCGCGCCTCGCTGAACGGCTCGGCCGGGAGCGGGCTTTCGAGCGCGCGCTGCTCGGGCGGCGTCGCCCGGACGGCCAGCATCGGCCCGATTGCGGCGAAGAGGATCAGCGCCCAGGCGAGCAGGCCGCCGCCGCGTCCCACCCACCACAGGCCGAGCGCCAGCATCAGCGCGCCGGCAAGGCCGAGCGTCATGCCGTCGACTCCGGTCTGCCGGCCGAGGATCCAGGCGAGGCCCAAAGCGGTCAGGAACATCGGCACCGAGAGGATGCGCTGAAGCCTCGCCATCCACTTGCCGGGCCTGGGCAGGCGGCGGCGCAAGGCGGGGATGAAGCCCAATGCGAGGAAGGGCAAAGCGAGGCCGAGCCCGAGCCCGGCGAACAAAGCGAGCGCCTGGACCCAGGGCAGGACCAGGGCCGCGCCCAGCGCCGCGCCCATGAACGGCCCGGTGCAGGGCGTCGCGATGAACGCGGCGAGCGCGCCGGTGAAGAAGGCGCCGGCCAGGCCGCCGCGCGCCGCAAGCTTGCCGCCGCCGGTCAGCATCGGCAGGCGGAACAGGCCGGCGAGGTTCAGGGCGATGGCAGTGACGAGGAGGAGCAGCAGCAGGATCACGCGCGGATCCTGGAGCTGGAACGCCCAGCCGACCATCGCCCCGCCGGCGCGCAGGATCAGCAGCAGCGCCCCGAGCGCGAGGCAAGTGGCGATGACGCCGGCGCTGTAGGCGAGCGCCTCGCGCCGCGCTCCGGCCTGGGTCTCGCCGGCGCGGGCGAGGTTGAGCGCCTTGAGGCTGAGGATGGGGAAGACGCAGGGCATGATGTTGAGGACCAGCCCGCCGAGCAGCGCGCCGAGCAACGCCATGAGGAAGCCCGGCCCCTCGCCGGCCGCCCCGTCGGCGGCGCCTCCGGAGCGCGTCGCGACCGGCGTCCCCGCCGCCGGGACCGGGCCGGGCCGGGCGGTCAGCGCAAGGCCGGCGCCGGCGCGAAGCTGGATCACGCCTTCGATCGCTGCAAGCGCGCCCGCGCGCGGGCCGGCGACGCCCTCGACGATGAGGAGGTCGCCGCTGCGCGAGATGCGCTCGGGCTCGCCATGGCGGAGCGCGTCGGCGGTGCCGGGGAAGAAATAGGGGTCGTCGAGCGCGGTGCCGGCGGCGAGCGGGATGGCGAGGCGGAACCTGCCGCCGGCCACTTCGAACCGCGCCGGCTCGGCCATCGGCCGCGGCAGCGCCTCGCGGTAGCCGTCGAAGGCCGGGTTGCGCGTGCTTTGGCTCCCGGTCCTCAACTCGACCGTGACATTGGCGGTTTCGGGCACGCACAATTCGAGCGTGCAGACGAGATAGTCGATGCGCGCGTCGACAGGGAAAACGACTCCGGGCTCGGTGCCTTCCGGGAGGCGGACCGCGACCAGCAGGGCATGGTCGCGCTCGAACACATAGTTCATCACCCCCGAAGCGATCAGCCGGTGCGGGACCGGATATTGGAGCGCGCCGGCGGTCCAGCCCTCGGGCAGCCGCCACCGGACTCGCGGCGCGGCCCCGGCATCGCCCGGATTGCGCCAATAGCCGTGCCAGCCGGGCTGGGGCCGCATCGCGAAGGCCAGGGTGACCGTCGAGCCCGGCGCCACCACCGCATGCTCGGCGACCAGGCTGACGTTCATATGATTGCCGCCCGGCCGGCCGAGCTGCGCCGGCGCGGGGCCGCCGATCGCCAGCAAGGCGAGAAAGGCGAGCAACAGGGGGGCGAGGCGGCGCATGAGCGGGCGCCTATAGCAGGCTTTGCGGGCCGTGCACCGCCTTCAGCCGGGCGTGAATTTCGGCGAGATGGGCGTCGGCGGCGGCGCGGATCGCGGGATCGATCGCGCCCGTCCGGCCGGTGAAGGGCCTGGCCGGATGCTTGGCGTCGCGCGCGGCCACCGTCGCCAGCGCCGCGCTCATGGCCTCGTCGGGCGCGATGCCGAAATGCGGAAGGATCGCGCCGGCGACGGCGCCGGGCAGATCCGCATGGTCGACGAAGAGGCCGTCGCCCGCGTCCTTCTGGGCGAGCGCGGCCGCCCCGATCCGCTCCAGCACGAGCGCGCAATAGACCTCGGCCGGGCAGTCGGTGCCGCTCTCGATGCCGTAGAGCTGCGGCGGCACGAGCTGCGGCGTCAGCTCGGCCCCGCGCTCGGCCATTTGCGAGGCGAGGATCGCGGCCGGCTCGCGGTAGAGAAACAGCCAGGGCACGCCGGGGAAGGCCGCCCTGAACAGCGGCAAGGCGAGAGCGTGCCAGGCGTTCAGCTTGACGATGATGCGCGCCGAGGGGCGCCGCCCAAGCGCCCCGGCCATCGCCCGCAAGCCTGCGATCCGGCGCGCCTCGGGCCAGTCCGAACGCAAGGCGAGATGCACCATCGCGTCGAGCGGCGCCGCCTCCGAAACCAGGCTTGTCCCGGGCACGGCGGCGAGCATCCGCGCGACCAGGGTCGAGCCGCAGCGCGACATGTGGAAGATCAAGCCGTCCGGCGGGCGCAGGCCGTCCGGCGCGCGATCGATGAAGTCGTCAAGCCCGGTGCGGCAGCGGAGCAGCCGGTTGAATGGGCGGGCGAGCGCGCGGCGGGCCGCATCGGCGAAGAAGGGCTGGTCGAGGGCGATGCCGCCGAAATGCGCCCAGTCGATGCCGAGCGCGCCGTCGGCGGCGGCGGCGAGCTGGAAAGGCAGCCAGCCGCGCGGCGGCCACCCGATGCCGCCGAGCGCCGGCGGCTCAAGCCGCCATAGGCCGAGCGGATCGGACGCCATCAACGGGGCGAGATGCCCGGGCTCCAGCGCGATGCCGTGGCGGCGGGCCAAAGCGAGCGCGGCCTCGACGAAGCGCCCGCCGGCCTCGTCCGCCGCCAGTTCGTCCTGCAGCGCCTCGTCGGCGGCGAGCAAGTCGCGAAACCGGTCGAGCGGGCTCGGCGCGGGGCGGGCGGCAGGATCCTTCACCTTCTCAGCCCTCGTTCCCGCCGCTACGATCGGGCGAACCTATCGCGGACGGGATGAGGCAACAATTGGAAACCGAACTGCCAGATCGCCTGAAGCTGCCGATGCGCTTCGACGCCGCCGCTCTCGCGGCCGAAGTCGCCTCGCTCGACGAGGGCGACTGGCATCGCCACATCTTCCGGCGGAATTACGAGGGCGATTGGTGCATCGTGCCGCTGCGCGCGGCGGCGGGGGAAACGCATCCGGTGCGGATGATCTGCGCCAATCCGAGCCAGACCGAGTTCGTCGACACGCCGATGCTCGACCGCCTGCCCGCGGTCAAAGCGGCGCTTCGGCGGTTCCGCTGTCCGGTGCTTCAGGCGCGGCTGATGCGGCTGTCGCCGGGATCGGCGATCCTGGAGCATTGCGATCCCGATCTCGACGCCGGCGGCGGCGGCGCGCGGCTGCACGTCCCGATCACGACCGGCCAAGGGGTCACCTTCCTGCTCAACCGCCGCCCGGTGCCGATGGCGCCCGGGGACTTATGGTATTTGCGGCTGCTCGATCCGCATTCGGCCACCAATCGCGGCAAGACCGAACGCGTCCACCTGGTCGTCGACGTCGTCATGGGCGATTGGCTGCGGGGCCTGATGCGAGACGGGCTGCCAACCCCCGCTCATCCTGAATAGGGTCCGAGGGGACACGTACTTTTTCGCGAAAAAGTACGTGTCCCCTTTTGCAATTGCGAACGCAGCGAAGCAATCCAATACGGTGCGGATACCGTCTGGATTGCTTCGTCGCTTCGCTCCTTGCGACGACGATATTCGTCAGCGTCGCTCGAAGCGGGCGATCTGGGGGTCGAGGCGGTTATTCTCGATGGTGATGGGCTGGCCGCTTTCGTCGGCGACGAAGGACGTGCGGCGCTGGAGGCCGGGAACGAGGCCGGCGTCGTTGTCGGTGATGGCGAGGCCCGCCGAGCTGTGCTCGGTGCCTTCGGGCGCGACCATGATGAAGGCGCTGTAATTCTCCTTGTTCGCGCCCTGCACGAAGATGTTGCGCGCGATCGTGCCGGTGGCGCCGTTGGAAAGGTCGATCATGTAGTTGGTGGCGGTGCCGGCGCTGTCGTCGAAGCTCGAATCGCTGACCTCGATGCGCGCGCCGCGGCTCTTGACGTAATGGCCGCCGGTGCCGCGCTCGAAGCGGGTGCGGGTGACGATCAAGGGGCCGGTGCCGCTATTGTAGATCGAATGCGAGCAGCCGCCGTCCTCGGGGCAGCCGCCGAGGCCGGAGAAGGTCGACTGGTCGACGCGGACCGTGCCGCGATTGTCGTTGGCGACGAGGATGCCGTTCTCGCCGTCGCGGAACAGCGATTCGCGCACCAGCAGGTCGCCCGATTCGAGGCGGATGCCGGCGCCGTTCGAATCCTCGACCCGGATGTTCTGGAAGGTGATGCCCTCGACCCGCGCCGAGGCGCCGCCGAGCACCAGGGCCGCCTTGCCCTCGCAGGCGACGCCGTCGAAGACGACGCTGCCGGGCTCGCGCGCGACAAAAGCGATTCGGCCCTCATTCTGCACCGCGCACATCCGGTAGGTGCCGGGCGCGATCAGGATGGTGCCGTTGCCGCCGCCGATTGCGGCGACCGCCGCGGCGAGGTCGTCATAGGCCTCGCCAGTCTCCTGGATCGTGAACGGGGCCGCGCCGCCCGCGCCCCCTGCGCCGGTCTGCGCGGGCAGCGGCGCGGCGATGACCAGGATGCAGGCCAGAGCGAGCAGGATGCAATAAGTGCGGTTCATGGTCGCGGACTGGGCCGCCGGCGGGCGCCTGTCGAGGTGGCAACGGGGTTAACAGGGGGCGTGGCCCGCGATGGGACGGTGCGCGCGCCAAACGCTTCCACTGCCATCGTCATTCCAGCGAAAGCTGGAATCTCACTTCCTTTTCCTGCACTTGAAGGCAAGGAGATTCCAGCTTTCGCTGGAATGACGGGTTGGGCGGGGTTGCGATGCGTTTCTTGTGGACTTTGCTGCTCCTGTTCATCGCCCCGGCGGCCGCCGCGCAGCCGCCCGGCCCGACCGCGACCTGGTACACGATCGTCGCCGAAAATGGCGACAGGCTCGGCTACGCCTCGCGCGAGACGATCGCCGGGCGGGAGGGGCGCGAGATCGTCGATGCCAGCGAGATCAGGCTGCAGGAGGGCGCCGATCCGACGCGGCGCATCGTCGAGCGGACGGTGACCCGGCTGGGCGGCGACGGCCGGCCCGTCGCGATCAATGCCTCGATGCAGATGGGCCCGGCCTGGTCGCGGATCGAGGCGCGGATCGGCGCCGACGTCGCCGAAATCGTCCGCCACGCCTCGGGCGAGCGGCGAACGATGCGGCTCGCGCTGCCGGCGGGCGTCCGCTTCGACGCGGGCGAGGGGTTGCTCGAGGGCTGGGATCCGGCGACGACGCCGCGGCTGGAATTCCAGAATTTCAACATCGGCGCGCAGGTCGTGGAGCGCATCACCATCGAGGCCGCACCCGGCGCGGCGGCCGATGCGGAAGGGCGGATCACGGTCCTGCGCAAGCGCTACGAGGGCGCCGAGCTGCGCGGCGTGGCCCGGCTCCTGCTCGACCGCGAGCGCCGCCTGCTCGAGATCGCCCAGCCGATGTTCGGCACCAGCATCGCCACGCGCGTCGCCGATCGCGAGACCGCGCTGGCGCCGCACCGGCCTTATTCGCTGCTGCACGGCGCAATGATGCGCTCGCCCTTCCGCATGTCCGACGATGCGGTGCGCGGCCATATCCGCTACCGCTTCGCGTTCAGGGACGGGATCGAGTTCGCGCTGCCCCAGACCGGCGAGCAACGGGTGACGGCGCGGCCGGGCGAGACGATCGTCGACATCTGTCTCTCATGCGGGCCGGGCCTCGCCACCGACCCGGCGACCCTCGCCGACGCGCTTCGGCCGACGCTCTGGCTGCAGAGCGATCATCCACGCCTGCGCGCCATCGTCGGGCTGATCCGGACCTTGCCGGTCAATGGCGCGCGCAAGATGGAGCTGTTGCTCGAGCGCGCGCGGCCCTATCTCTTCGACGTCGATTTCTCCGGCCATTTCTCGGCGCTCGAGACGGTGTTGCGCCGCTCCGGCGATTGCACGGAGGCGGCGGTGCTGCTGGCGGCTCTGGGCCGGGCGGCGGGGATCCCGACCCGGGTCGCCAGCGGCATCGTCTATTCGCGCCAGCGCTATCACGGCGTCAGCAACGTCTTCATGCCGCATTCGTGGGTGCTGGCCTATGTCGACGGCCGCTGGAAGAGCTTCGATCTCGCGCTCGAAAGCTTCGATTCGACCCATGTCGCGCTGACCGTGGGCGACGGCGACACGCGCTCGATCATGGCCGCCAGCCAGCTGGCCAGCCTGCTGCGCTGGGAGGATGTCGCCGAAATCAGGGCCCGGCCGCGGTGAGGGTGAGGAAATGGGGACAGGTGCTACGAGGGATTGGGGACAGGTACTAGTACCTGTCCCCGCAGGGCTCCCCGTTCAGCCTAGCGCCCGGCCGGAGTCGCCGCCGGAGCCTTGTCGGCGGTCGCGGTCGTGGGCGCCGGCGCGGCGCCGTCATCCTCGTAGACGACCGGCAAAGCCGGAATGGCGGCGTCGGCAGGCTCCTCGCCGGTCTGGGCGCCGTCTCTGGTGGCCCCGATCACGGTGATGTGCGTGCCCGTCTCCTGCATCGCGCCGATGACGGTGATGTGCGTCCCGGTTTCCTGCATCGCGCCGATGACGGTGATGTGGGTGCCGGTCTCCTGCGCCGCCGCGACGCTGGGCGCGACGAGCGCCGCTGCCGCGAGCAGAGGGAGTTTGTAGGAAGCGAAGATGGCCATGACTCGTCTCCTTCGCGACGGTCATAACCGATTTTCCCTGAAAAGTCAGTCTAAATGCGCACCCGATACTAGGCAGTTCTGCCCCGGCCCGCGCGCGCCGGGCGGACGATCTCAATCCAGGTTGGGCCTGAGCCAGCGCTCGGCTTCCTCGATCGGGACCTCGCGCCGCGCGGCATAATCTTCGAGCTGGTCGCGGCCGATGCGGGCGACTCCGAAATACTGGCTGTCGCGGTGACCGAAATAGAAGCCCGAGACCGCGGACGCCGGCAGCATCGCGAAGCTCTCGGTCAGGGTGACTCCGGCGGGCGCGCCGCCGAGCATCTTGAACAGAGCGGGCTTCAGGCTGTGATCGGGGCAGGCGGGATAGCCCGGCGCCGGGCGGATGCCGGCATAGCTTTCGCGGATCAGCTCGGCATTGGTGAGATGCTCGACGCCGGCATAGCCCCAGACGCTCTCGCGGACATGGCCGTGCAGGCGCTCGGCGAAGGCCTCGGCGAGGCGATCGGCGAGCGCCTTCAAAAGAATGTCCGAATAATCGTCATTGTCGGCCTTGAAGCGGGCGAGGTGCGGCTCGATGCCGTGGACGGCGACCGCGAAGCCGCCGATCCAGTCCTCGCCCTCGGGATCGATGAAGTCGGCGAGGCACATGTTGGCGCGTCCTTCGCGCTTCTTCACCTGCTGGCGAAGCATCGGCAGGCGCGTTTCGTCATTTCCGGCGAGCACGAAGAGGTCGTCCTCCTCGCGGCGGCAGCGCCACAGGCCGACCGTGCCGCGCAAGGTCAGCCAATGTTCGGCGACCATCTTGTCGAGCATTCCTTGAGCGTCGGCGAACAGGCTCGACGCGCTTTCGCCGACCACCGGGTCGGTGAGGATGGCGGGATAAGTGCCGGCCAGCTCCCAGGCGCGGAAGAAGGGGGTCCAGTCGATGCCGTCGCGAAGCTCGCGCAAGGGCCAGTCGTTGAAGCCGTGGACTCCGGGCCGCCGCGGCGGCGGCGCCTTGCCGGCGGGGTCGAAGGCGAAGCAATTGGCGCGCGCCTCGGCGAGCGTCGCCAGCGCGCTGTGGCCGCGGCCCGCGCGGGTCTCGCGAATGTCGTGATAGTCGGCGCGGGTCTTCTCGATCAGCGGCGCGCATTGCGTGTCGGAGACGAGGCTGGACGCCACGCCGACCGCGCGGCTGGCGTCGACGACGTGGATGACCGGGCCTTCATAGGCCGGGTCGATGCGCAAGGCGGTATGGACCTTGCTGGTCGTCGCGCCGCCGATCAGCAGCGGCAGGGTGAACGCCCCGCGCTGCATCTCGGTGGCGACGGTGACCATCTCGTCGAGCGAGGGCGTGATCAGGCCGCTAAGGCCGATCATGTCCGCATCATTCTCGTTGGCGGCCTTCAATATGTCGGCCCAGGGCACCATCACGCCGAGATCGATCACCTCATAGCCGTTGCACTGGAGGACGACGCCGACGATGTTCTTGCCGATATCGTGGACGTCGCCTTTGACCGTCGCCATCACGATCCGGCCCTTGGCGGTCGAGACGCCCGATTTCTCCTTCTCGGCCTCGATATAGGGGATGAGGTGGGCGACCGCCTTCTTCATCACGCGCGCCGATTTGACCACCTGCGGCAGGAACATCTTGCCCGAGCCGAACAGGTCGCCGACCACGTTCATCCCGTCCATCAGCGGACCTTCGATCACCTCGATCGGCCGCGCGGTGACCAAGCGCGCCTCCTCGGTATCGGCGACCACGAAGGCGTCGATCCCCTTGACGAGCGCGTGCTCGAGCCGTTTCTGCACGCTCCAGCCGCGCCATTCGGCCTCGGCCTTCTCGCGCACCGGATCGCTGCCGAGATATTTCTCGGCGAGCGTCACCAGCCGCTCGGTGGCGTCGCCGCCCGCTTTGGGCGCGCGGTCGAGGATCACGTCCTCGCAGGCCTCGCGCAATTCGGCGTCGATCGTGTCGTAGACGTCGAGCTGACCGGCATTGACGATCGCCATGTCGAGCCCGGCCGGAATGGCGTGGTAGAGGAAGACCGAGTGCATCGCCCGGCGCACCGGCTCGTTGCCGCGAAAGGAGAAGCTCAAATTGGAAAGCCCGCCCGAAATGTGGACGTGCGGGCAGCTTCTCTTGATCTCGCGGCAGGCCTCGATGAAATCGAGCGCATAGCGGCGATGCTCGTCGATCCCGGTGGCGATCGCGAAGATGTTGGGATCGAAGATGATGTCCTCGGGGGGAAAGCCCTCGGCGACGAGCAGCTCGTAGGCGCGCGCGCAGATCTCGACCTTGCGTTCCCTGGTGTCGGCCTGGCCGGTCTCGTCGAACGCCATCACGACGACCGCGGCGCCGTAGTCGCGGACCAGCCTTGCATGGGCGAGGAACTCCGCCTCGCCCTCCTTCATGCTGATCGAATTGACGATCGGCTTGCCCGACACGCATTTGAGCCCGGCCTCGATCACGCTCCATTTCGACGAATCGATCATGATCGGCACGCGGGCGATGTCGGGCTCGGCGGCGATCAGCTTCAAAAAGGTGACCATCGCCGCCTCGGCGTCGAGCAGCCCCTCGTCCATGTTGACGTCGATGATCTGGGCGCCGTTCTCGACCTGGCTGCGCGCGACCTCGACCGCTGCGGTGTAGTCGTCGGCCATGATCAATTTCTTGAATTTGGCCGAGCCGGTGACGTTGGTCCGTTCGCCGATATTGACGAAGGTGGAGCTGACACCCCCGCCCCCCTCCGTTTGGGATTGAGCCCCCTCATCCGTTCCGATGGATTCACCCACCCCCGTTCGGGCTGAGCCTGTCGAAGCCCTGTCCTTCTCTTGCTCGGACAAGAAGGAAGGCCCTTCGACAGGCTCAGGGCGAACGGGGGGTGCGGACATGGCTAGGCGGCGAGGACCATCGGCTCGATGCCGGCGAGCCTTGTGCGGCGCTCGACCTGCGGAATGGCGCGCGGCACGAAATCCTTCACCGTCTCGGCGATCGCCCGGATATGCTCCGGCGTGGTGCCGCAGCAGCCGCCGACGATGTTGACGATGCCCTGCTCGCCCCATTCGCGGACCTGGGCGGCGGTGGTCGCCGCGCATTCGTCATAATCGCCGAGATCGTTGGGCAGGCCGGCATTGGGATAGGCCATGACGAGCGTGTCGGCGAGCGGCGACAAGGCCGCGATATGGGCGCGCAGCTGGGCCGCGCCGAACGAGCAATTGAGCCCGATCGTCAGCGGCCGGGCGTGGCGGACCGAGGCCCAGAAGCTCTCGATCGAATGGCCGGAAAGGTTGCGCCCGGAAAGGTCGGTGATCGTCATCGAGACCATGATCGGCAGCTCCGGATCGACGCGCCGTGCGGCATGGATCGCGGCCTTGGCGTTGAGCGTGTCGAACACGGTCTCGATCAGCACGAAATCGACGCCGCCTTCCACCAGCGCCTCGATCTGCTCGACATAGACGTCGGAGACGGTGTCGAAATCGACCTCGCGAAAACCGGGATCGTTGACGTCGGGCGACAGCGACAAGGTCTTGTTGGTCGGCCCGAGCGCGCCGGCGACCCAGCGCTTGCGCCCATCCGCGTCGGCGACCTCGCGGATGATCCGCGCCGCCTCGACGTTGATGTCGCGGACCAGAGCCTCGGCATTGTAATCGGCCTGGCTGATCTGGTTGGCGTTGAACGTGTTGGTGGCGAGGATGTCGGCGCCGGCATCGGCGAAGCTTAAGGCGATCTCGCGGACCAGCTCCGGCTGGGTCAGGTTCAAAAGGTCGTTATTGCCCTTCTGGTCGCGCGACAGGCCGAGGCTGCCGGCATAATCGGCCTCGCGCAGCCGGCGCGCCTGGATTTGCGTGCCATAAGCGCCGTCCTTGACCAGGATGCGCTTGGCGGCCGCTTCCCTGAGCTGCTGTGCTGCACTCATCTCAATTTCCGTTCCCGATATCCCAGTTTCCGTTCGTCCCGAGCCCTTCGACGCCGCCTGCGGCGGCGCTCAGGATAAACTTCGGCCGAAAGGCCGAAGTCGAGGGGCGCGCGTGATGAGTCCGTGCCGGCGCCCCTCGACTACGCTCGGGACGAACGATGCTTGGGAGCTTGGTCATGCCGCTTGCTCCCGATCCTGAGCCTTCGGCCTCAGCCCGAGCAGATGGCAGATGGCGTAGCTGAGCTCGGCCCGGTTGAGCGTGTAGAAATGGAATTGCCTGACCCCGCCAGCATAAAGCTGGGCGCAAAGCTCGGCGGCGACGGTGGCGGCGACGAGCTGGCGCGCGGCGGGCAGATCGTCCAGCCCCTCGAACAATCGGTCGAGCCAGACCGGGATCGAAGCGCCGCACATCGCCGCGAACTTGCGGGTCTGGGCGACGTTGGAGACGGGCAATATGCCCGGCGTCATCTCGGCCGAGATGCCGGCGGCGGCGACCTCGTCGCGGAAGCGGAAGAAGCAATCGGGCGAAAAGAAGAACTGGCTGATCGCGCGGTCGGCGCCGGCGTCGATCTTGCGCTTGAGATTGTCGAGATCGTGGACCGCGTTCGGCGAATCCGGGTGGCATTCGGGATAGGCCGCGACCGAAATCTCGAACGGCGCGACCTTCTTGAGCCCAGCGACCAGCTCGGCGGCATTGGCATAGCCGTCCGGATGCGGCGCGAACGCCTTGCCCGCCACGGGCGGATCGCCGCGCAAGGCGACGATATGGCGGATCCCCGCATCCCAATAAGCCCGCGCGACGTCGTCAATCTCGCCCCGGCTCGCCTCGACGCAGGTCAGATGCGCGGCGGCATGAAGGCTGGTCTCGCGCTGGATGCGCACGACCGTCGCGTGCGTCCGCTCCCGCGTCGACCCGCCGGCGCCATAGGTCACCGACACGAACCGCGGCGCCAGCGGCTCCAGCGTCTTCACCGACTCCCACAGCGTCGCCTCCATCTTCTCGGTCTTCGGCGGAAAGAATTCGAAGCTGACCTCGATATCGCCGGCGGCGTCCTCGAAGAGCGGGCGGCCGGGCTGAGACAGAGCGGTGGCGAGCGGGCTCATGCGGCGGGTCCGCGGGGGCAAGGAGAGCGGAGAATGGCGACGGCCGGGCACATATTTGCGGATATAAAGATATCTTTATATCCGTCAAGTTAACGGCGGTTATGTGTGTCGAAACGATGTCAGGAGTTGGGGCCGTTCCCGGCGCATTGCGAGCGGCGCGATCCTGCCTTCCTACTCATGCCAAAGCCGAGTCGGCGCCACCTTCCTCCTTGGGCACAGTACCGGCCTGAGAGGCGCCAATTTACGATAGTTGGGGGCTTGACATATAGGAAACATAGCAGGAACATAGAGCGCTCATCGCCTGCCGATTTGTCTCTAAGAGGGAACAAAGCAGCCCGATTCTTATTGAACTGTTAGGTTTTTACCCCTATATGCGTGTCGGCGGCGGGAAGCTAATCCGTCTCCGAATCCGGAAGCCCGCACACTTGTTGTGCGGGCTTCCGCGATTCTGTAGCATGCGGAATGCTCCTCGCCTTTCAAGACGAATTCGGACATGGGGGGCCGTTCATCGGTCGCTCTGATCCTAGTCATAACACTAGCCCGGTTTTTGGGCTGGCAGGTTATGTCATGCCTCACAGGCAGGTCCGGCACTTTGCCACATTCTTCTTCCAATTGAAAAGCTTCATGCTAGCGGCCGATATCAAAAGGTGCGGTGTCCATCCGGCAACATGGGAGAAGAAGGGCTCAGAGCTGATTAACACCAGGACCATCAAAAAATATGCAAATATCCGGACAGGCGTTCACCGCCTCCTGAACGAGCTATATAAATGCAATGGACGTATAATTTTTTACGGGCGAGAGAAATACCAATCGCCTCAAGACTCTAATTCATCCGGACTCTACACTACCGTTTTGTCACATTCAATTAGAGCGATTGATAGATATTGTTGCGACAGGAATGAGCAGTTCATGATGATCTTGGATCAGCATTCGAATCGTCTCAAGCTGCTGGAAGCTGCATCGAAGACTATGTTTGGAGGCGAACCAGCCCGGTGCTTGATCGAGCCGCCGTTTCAGGTGGAAAGCCATCTTTACCAAACGGTGCAAGCCGCCGATTGGATAGCGACCCTGGTCGGACGCCTTGAGGCATATCGAGTAGCGCCCGTCGAATACGCCGATTGGGAATGGGCGGATCGTCTTTATGGGGCAAAGGTCCAAAAGCTGGCCACGCATTCGAAGCTTTGGCGCCCTCGATCTTCGACTGCCGTACCAGCTCCTAGTTCATCGCCCGCGGCTCCTCCGATTGGGCGCGCGCAACCTTGATATCAGGCGGCGAGTAGGTGAGGTCGCTGATCGGTGAGGCGCTGCCGTGGATTGCCCTTTAGGGCATTGGCGCGCCCCCGCATCCGTATCGCCGCGGTAATTGCAGCGGAATCAAAATCGGGCAGCGCCAATGCGGATGGCCTCGCTGAGATATCGCCCCCTTCCAATGTAGGATCCCCTGCCACCCTCGCCCGACTCGGCGAGGCGCCGCCCGCCGGCGGCTCTTTCTCAAGCTCTGCGCGGTTTCGAAAAAAGGTCGGCGGCCGTTCCGCCGGCGCGGGAGGGGTGACACGTCGCAACGTAGTGTCATTTTCGTCAGCATCATCAACTTCCGATCGTCAACTTCCGGCGGTCGCGGCTTCCATCCCGCCTTTGTTCATCGGGGCCTTTAGGATATAGGTTTGCCCATGACGGTGACACCTGCTCCGAAGCACAAGCCGGTGGAAAAGCGGGAGTGAATCCTTGGCTTCTGGCCGGGTTGATCTGTGTTGCGGCGGCGGGGTTTGAGGGGCTGTGCGCCGGTCGCGATCCGATGGGGCAGTTAAAGGCGCTGAAGCAGCCGAGCTGGTCGCCGCCAACATGGGCCTGGGTGCTGATCGGCATCGCCTGGTACGGCATCTGCTACGTCGCGCTCGTGCGCTTGCTCCCTTTATGGCCGCACGAGCCGCTCCCGCTGATCCTCCTGTTGAAATTGATGGTGCTCAATGCGCTCGCCAACATCCCCGCGTTCCGCATGCGGCGGCTTGATCTCGCGCTTGCCTTTTTCGCAATCTACTGGCCCGTGCTCGCGGCGTTCATGTGGTTCGTTCATCCCGTGGATCGCCCGACGTTCGCGCTGTTCGCGATTTACGGCGTCTATCAGCTTTACGCGTTGGCCTGGGGCTATCGTCTCTGGCGGATGAACCGGGCATAAGAGGGGCCGCCGAAACGCCGGGACTAGCATTCGAGACAGATCACTCGCGATGGCAGGCATTGTGGTCGCCGCTGGATCACATGCCCGCATTCGAGATGCACCGCGACGGCGCCCGCTCTGTTGTCGATTATCGCCGTCTCCGCGCGGCTCCGCGGGTCACGCGGCGCTGCCCCACTTGGAACCATCCTTCCCTCCCCCGAGGAATCATCAGCTGACGGGAGCCGGGCAGTCTCCCACCCGGCCCGCGCCGACACCGTAAGAACCTAATCCTCGGCGACTCGCGAAACATGGGCCATTTTTGCTGGAACATCAAATGTTTAATCCGAGATGGATGTAATCCCGGCGCGGGTCTGACGCGGCGGCCTGCGCACAATCTCGATCTTGGCGTCCCGCGCTCCGCGCTCGCTACAGACCGCGCCGGCGAGGATGGAGTGCAGCTGCTCGGCGCGGAAGCCGCGCCTAGAGCGTGACCCCTTCCAATGGAGGTTTCCCCTGTCACCCTAGTCCGACTCGGCGAGGCTCCGCCCGCCGGCGGCTCTTTCTCACGCTCTGCGCGGTTTCGAAAAGTCCGGCGGCCGTTCCGCCGGCGCGGGGAGGGGTGACTCCCCCATGACGTAGCATCAACTTCGTCACCTTCCGGCCTTGGTGGCGGTCCCGTGACGGCCGTCACGAGCGCCCGCCGCCCCCGCCGCTCATATGGCGCTTATTCAAAGCGGGAGGCAGGCATGGCCGAAGTGGCGGTGTGGGCGGTGCCGGGCGGAAGGCTGGCGCGCTACGAGCTCAAGATCGACGGCGTGGCGGCGCGCGACGGGGATTTCGCGGCGGTCTACGGCGATTGCGGGGACGGGTCGGCGCACGCGCTCCAATATATTTTGTTCGGATCGGCGGGCGGAAATCTGCGGCTGATCCTGCGCTGCCGGTCCGAGGGCGTGCTCGGCGACATCGTCTTCGACGGCGCGTTCCGGATGCCGGCCAATGTCGATTGCTATGAAAGCGGCAGGATAAGCTTCAGGCTCTGACGCGCTTTGCCCCCGAGATTGTGGAGGACGGGCGAAGCGAACACCCGTCATTCCAGCGAAAGCTGGAATCTCTTTGCCTTTGCCGGGACCGTGGAAGGAAGTGGGATTCCAACTCCATCGCAGATGGGTTCATCCTGAGCGAAGCCGAAGGGCTGGAATGACGATCCGGCGGATTGCGCCGAGGCTAGGCCACCACCTTCAGCCTCTGCTCCGGCCTGACTCCGAGCCAGATCGTCACGGTCAGGGCGCCGCCCTCGAGATGCTCGACGACGCGGCCATCGAGGCCGGCCTCCGCCATGTGCCGGACCATCGCCTCGTCGGCGAAGCCCAGGCGGACATGGGCGCCGGCGGTGCGCAATTCCTCGCGCTCGTGCGGGGCGAAGTCGACGATGAGCAGGCGGCCGCCGGGGCCGAGCAATCGCGCCGCCTCGGCGACCGCGGCGGCCGGGTTCTGGGCATAATGGAGGACCTGGTGGATGATCACCGTGTCCGCGCTCTCCGCCTTGAGCGGGAGCGAATACATGTCGCCCTGGCGCAGCTCGACCGCGTCGAGCCCGGCCTCGGCGAGCTTGGCGCGGGCGAGGCGGAGCATTTCCGGGCTGCGGTCGATGCCGAGCGCCTGATCGGCGGCGGGCGCGAACAATTCGATCATCCGGCCGGTGCCGGTGCCGATGTCGACGAGGCGTCCGATCGGGGCGCCGCCGGGCCCGGCGTTCAGGGCGCGGGCGATGGCGGCCTCGACCTCGCTCTCGGCGACGTGGAGCGAGCGCAGCGCATCCCAGTCGCGGGCGTGACTTGCGAAATAGCGGGTCGCGGCGGCGGCGCGGTCGGCGCGCACCGCGGCCAGCCGGGCGGCGTCGGCGGCGGTCCAGGGGTCGGCGCCGTCGATCTCCGCCCAGCGGTCGAGCAGCTGGAGCAGGGGCTCGGTGCGCGGCCGCGCGCCGAGGCTGAGGAACACCCAGCTGCCCTCCTTGCGCCGTTCGGCGAGGCCGGCGTCGATCAGGATGCGGACGTGGCGCGAGACTCGGGGCTGGCTCTGCCCGAGCACCTGGGCGAGCTCGCCGACGCTGAGCTCCATCGCGCGCAGCAGCATCAGGATGCGGAGCCGGGTCGGATCCGCCAGGCCTGAGAAGATCTTGGGGGCAAGGGCCATGAACAAGGACATAAAGATATCTTTATATGTCGGCAAGGCGCAGCGCGGCGAGGGATTAAGGCGCGCCTTGATCCCCGACTCGCGCAGCCCTTCCGCCGCGCGAGCCCGTCCGACGGATTTCACCATTCACAACCTTATCGGTAGAGAAGTCTGGACTCCCGTCCCCGCTTCGCATAATGAGGCCGATGCTGGAGGGCCGGGGAGCGGCTTGGCCGCTCATTCGGCGCCCGCCAGCAAGTGTTTTGGTTCTCCTCGCAAACGACCATATGAAGGAATTCTCCGTGAAGAAGATCGCCCTCACCCTGATCGCCGTTTCGGCCCTCGGCCTTGCCGCCTGCAACAAGAGTAACCCGACCACCGACGCCGCCAACAACATCGCCGCCACCGCCAACGAGGCCGTCGGCGAGATGCGCGACGCCGCCAACGAAGTCCGTTCGGAGACCGCCAATCTCGGCGCCGCCGCCCACGACCAGGCCAACCAGGCCATTGAGTCCACCGGCAACGTCGCCGACGCCGCCGCCGACGCGGTCGCCAACGAAACCACGAAGTAAGCGTCTACCGCTCATTGCGGGACGGGGGTCGCGCGCCGCAGGGCGCGCGGCCCTTTTTCTTTGCCGGGCGTTCAGGCTAGGATGCGGCGGACGAGCCGCGGCTCGCGGCGCGTCGAGAAAGAGGGTCTCGCGATGAGGAAGAGCCTGAACCTGCTGGCCGCGGCGTCGCTGCTGGCGGCGCTCGGCGCCTGCAACCGCCAGCCGGCCGGAGTCACCCCCGACGACGAGCGCGAGCTCAACGAAGCGACCGGGATGAACGACGAAAATACCTTCATCGACACTTCGGCCGACGACCAGGCGCTGAACGCGGAGGACGTGGCCGAGGATAATGAAGCGAACGCCGCGCCCGCCGCCGCCCCCGGCAACGCCGCCGCCAACCGGCAGCCGCCAACCGGCAATAGACAATAGAAAAGGGCCGGGACGTCGCCGCCCCGGCCCTTGTTCGTTTTCGCCTGAGCAGGCTTGGTGGCCGGACCTAGAAGTCCATGCCGCCCATGCCGCCCATGCCGCCGCCGCCCATGCCGCCGCCGGCCGACGCCTTGTCCTCGGGCGCCTCGCTCACCGCCGCTTCGGTGGTGATGAGGAGGCCCGCGACGCTGGCGGCGTCCTGGAGCGCGGTGCGGACGACCTTGGTCGGATCGATCACGCCGGCTTTGACCAGATTCTCGTAGACCTCGGTCTGGGCGTTGAAGCCCAGGGTCTCGTCCGTGCCGTCGATCAGCTTGCCGGCGACGACGGCGCCGTCATGGCCCGCATTCTCGGCGATCTGGCGGATCGGGGACTGGAGCGCGCGGCGGATGATGTCGATGCCGCGGGTCTGGTCGTCATTGCCGCCCTTCATGCCCTCGAGCGCCCTGGTGGCGTAGAGGAGAGCGACGCCGCCGCCCGGAACGATGCCTTCCTCGACCGCGGCGCGGGTCGCGTGGAGCGCGTCGTCGACGCGGTCCTTGCGCTCCTTGACCTCGATCTCGGAGGAGCCGCCGACCTTGATCACGGCGACGCCGCCGGCGAGCTTGGCGAGACGCTCCTGGAGCTTCTCCTTGTCATAGTCCGAGTTGGTGTTGTCGATCTGGGCGCGGATCGCCTCGACCCGGGCCTTGATCGCATCGCTATTGCCGGCGCCGTCGACGATGGTCGTATTGTCCTTGTCGATGGTGACGCGCTTGGCCTGACCGAGCATCGCGACGGTGACGTTCTCGAGCTTGATGCCGAGATCCTCGCTGATCATCTCGCCGCCGGTGAGGATGGCGATGTCCTCGAGCATCGCCTTGCGGCGATCGCCGAAGCCCGGCGCCTTGACCGCCGCGACCTTGAGGCCGCCGCGCAGCTTGTTGACGACGAGCGTGGCGAGCGCCTCGCCCTCGATATCCTCGGCGATGATCAGCAGCGGACGACCCGACTGGACCACGGCCTCGAGAATCGGCAGCATCGCCTGCAGGTTGCCGAGCTTCTTCTCGTGGATGAGGATGTAGGGATCGGTCAGCTCGACGGTCATCTTCTCGGGGTTGGTGATGAAGTAAGGCGAGAGATAGCCGCGGTCGAACTGCATGCCTTCGACGACGTCGAGCTCGAATTCGAGGCCCTTGGCCTCCTCGACGGTGATCACGCCTTCCTTGCCGACCTTCTCCATCGCCTCGGCGATCTTCTCGCCGACGACGGTGTCGCCATTGGCGGCGATGCTGCCGACCTGGGCGACCTCGGTCGAGCCCTGGACGGGCTTGGAACGCGCCTTGAGGTCAGCGACGACCTTGGTGACGGCAAGGTCGATGCCGCGCTTGAGGTCCATCGGGTTCATGCCGGCGGCGACCGACTTCATGCCCTCGCGGACGATCGACTGGGCGAGCACGGTGGCGGTGGTGGTGCCGTCGCCGGCCAGGTCGTTGGTCTTGCTGGCGACCTCGCGCAGCATCTGCGCGCCCATATTCTCGAACTTGTCCTTGAGCTCGATTTCCTTGGCGACGGTGACGCCGTCCTTGGTGATGCGCGGGGCGCCGAAGCTCTTGTCGAGGACGACGTTGCGGCCCTTGGGGCCAAGCGTGACCTTCACCGCGTCGGCGAGGATGTCGACGCCGCGCATGATCCGCTCACGGGCGTCGCGCGAAAAGCGTACGTCTTTCGCTGCCATTGTCTGAGTTCCTTCTTTCAAAAAACGTGAAACGTGAAAAAGCCGTTCGGGCTGAGCCTGTCGAAGCCCTCTCCTTCACTTCCTTCCCGAAGAAGGAAGGCCCTTCGACAAGCTCAGGGCGAACGGAGCGGGTCTCGATCCGCCGGTCAGCCAACGATGCCCAAGATGTCGCTTTCCTTCATGATGATCAGGTCTTCGCCGTCGATCTTGACCTCGGTGCCCGACCATTTGCCGAACAGGATCTTGTCGCCGGCCTTGACGTCGAGCGGAGTCACGGTGCCGTCCTCGGCACGGGCGCCGGTGCCGACGGAGACGACCTCGCCTTCCTGCGGCTTTTCCTTGGCGGTGTCGGGGATGATGATGCCACCGGCCGTCTTCTCCTCGGCCTCCACGCGGCGGACGAGCACGCGATCGTGCAACGGACGAAATTTCATGCGCTGACCTTTCTCAAAGGGGTCTGAAGATCTTGTTAGCACTCGAAAGGATCGAGTGCCAATGCCCGCTGATTTAGGGTCTGTTCATCGCGCGTCAAGGGGCGCGGAGCCTTTTCGCGCGGCGCCGGGGCGCGCCATTTACAGCGCCGCGGGGGTCGGTTAGCCCCGACCGGAGGGAGTGTCTCGATGCGGTTCGTCGGCAAAGCGTGGAAGCTGCTGGTCGGGATCAAGGACGGGCTCGTCCTCATCTTCATGCTGGTCTTCTTCGGCACGCTCTACGCGGCGCTGTCGGCGAGCCCCTACAAGGACAGCGCGCGCGAGGGCGCGCTGAGGCTCGATCTCGGCGGCGCGATCGTCGAGCAGCCGGCCGCGCGCGATCCGCTCGCTGTCCTGGGCGGCAGTCCGATCACCCGCGAATATCGCGTCGCCGAATTGGTCCACGCGCTCGACACCGCCGCCGCCGACCCGCGCATCCGCGCGGTCGCGCTCGATCTCGACATCTTTCTCGGCGGCGGCCAGACCGCGATCGCCGATGTCGGCGCGGCGCTGGACCGGGTGCGGCGCGCGGGCAAGCGAGTGGTCGCTTATGCGACCGGCTATACCGACGACAGCTACCAGCTCGCCGCCCATGCCGACGAGATCTGGCTCGATCCCATGGGCGCGGTGGTGATCGTCGGACCGGGCGGCAGCAATCTTTATTATGCCGGCCTGCTCCAGCGGCTCGGCGTCACCGCCCATGTCTACCGGGTCGGCGCGTTCAAGTCGGCGGTCGAGCCGTTCACGCGCAACGACATGTCGCCCGAAGCGCGCCAGCAGAGCCAGGCGCTCGTCGACGCTTTGTGGGGGACGTGGCGGGCCGATGTCGGCCGCGCCCGGCCGCGCGCCAGGATCGCGCAGTGGGTGGCCGATCCCGATCCCTTCCTCCAGCCGGCGGGCGGCGATCTGGCGCAGGCCGCGCTGCGCGCCGGCCTTGTCGACCGGGTCGGCGACCGCACCCAGTTCGGCCAGCGCATGGCCGCGCTGGCCGGCAATGACGACGAGCGCGTCCCCGGCCGCTACAATGCCGTCCATTACGAAGCATGGGTTGAAGAACATCGCCCGGGCGACGCGGACGGCCAGATCGGCATCCTCACCGTCGCCGGCGATATCGTCGACGGCGAGGCCGGGCCGGGCACGGCCGGCGGCGAGACGATCGCGCGCAATCTCGAGCGCGGGCTGGAGAGCGGCAATCTCAAGGCGCTGGTGGTGCGGGTCGATTCGCCGGGCGGCTCGGTGCTCGCCTCGGAGCGGATCCGGCGCGCGCTCCTTGCCGCCAGGGCGCGCGGGCTGCCGATCGTGATCTCGATGGGCTCGGTGGCGGCGTCGGGCGGCTATTGGGTCGCGACCGCCGGCGACGTCATCTACGCCGAGCCGTCGACGATCACCGGCTCGATCGGGGTGTTCGGAATCCTGCCGAGCTTCGAGGGGACGCTGCAGCGGCTCGGCGTCGGCGTCGACGGAGTCAGGACCACGCCGCTTTCGGGCGAGCCCGATCTGCTGCGCGGGCCGGCGCCGGAGGCCGAGCGGATGCTGCAGGCCGGGGTCGAGAACGTCTATCGCCGCTTCATCGGCCTGGTCTCGCGGGCGCGGCGGCTGACGCCGGCGCGGGTCGACGAGATCGCCCAGGGCCGGGTCTGGGACGGCGGCACCGCGCGGCAATTGGGCCTGGTCGATCGCTTCGGCTCGCTGAACGATGCCGTCGCCGAGGCGGCGCGGCGGGCGGGGCTCGATCCCGCCACCGCGCGTCCGGCCTATCTCGAACGGCAACCGGGCTTGCTGGCGCGCATGTTCGGCGGGCTCGGCGACGACAATGCCGTCGGAGCGCCGCGCGACGCCTTCGCGCGGCTGGCGCGGCGGCCCGAGGCGATGATCGAGCGCGCCGTGCACGAGGCGCGCTCGCTGCTCGCCGGGCCGGCGATCCAGGCGCGCTGCCTCGAATGCCCGGCGATCGCGCCGGTGCCGCGGCCGCCCGTCGAGGGCGATTGGCTGACCCGGCTCGCCGCTTTGGTGCTGCGCGGATGAAGATCCGCGCCGCCACCGCGGACGATGCGGCGGCGATCGCCTCGCTCTACGCGCCTTATGTCGTGGGCAGCATCGTCTCGTTCGAGACGCAGCCGCCCGACGCCGACGAAATGGCGCGGCGGATCGCCGAGGCGGGCGGCCTTTATCCCTGGTTCGTGGCCTGTGACGGCGAGGAGCTGGCCGGCTTCGCTTATGCCTGCGCCTTCCGGACCCGGCCAGCCTATCGCTTCACCGTCGAGACCACCGTCTACGTCGCCGACGGCGCGCACCGGCGCGGGATCGGGACCCTGCTCTACCGCGTGCTGCTGCCGGTGCTGGAGGCGCAGGGCTTCGCCCAGGCGATCGCCGCGATCACGCTGCCGAACGAGGCCAGCGTCAGGCTGCACGAGGCGCGCGGCTTCAGCCAGATCGGCACCTATGAGCGGGTCGGCTTCAAGTTCCGCGAATGGCGCAGCGTCGGCCTGTGGCAGCGCGCGCTGGCGCCGCTCTCAACCCGTCCGGAAGAGCCCAAGCCGGTGGCCCTGGTGTGGAAGCCCTGAGGCCCCTGAGGGGACACGTACTTTTTCGCGAAAAAGTACGTGTCCCCATTTTACGTGTCCCCATTTTCTAGCGCCGCGCCGCCCAATCCCTCGGCCGCTGACGAAGCGGTCGCGCAGGCGCTCGAGCGAGACGCGGTTGCCGTCGCGGAAGAAGCCGAGCAGCGTCCGGCCGGCCTCATTGTCGGCATAGCCCGCGCCGGTCAGGCGGATGCGGCTGTGGGTCGCATCGACGGGCTCGACCTCGAAGAAGCTGGTGACCCGGGCATAGGTTTCGAAATGGGGAAAGCCCTGCGGCGCCCGAGTCGTCCGGAAGACGAGGAGCCGGCCGGGCAGGCGGGCGAGGAAATGCTGGCGGATGATCGTCGGGTCCCCCGGCCGCGCCGCCGGATCGTAGCTGCTTTCGATCGAATCAGGATCGTCGGCCGCGACCCAGGAGACCGGCACCGCCCAGGTCCGCCAGCCTTCCGGCGAGGCGATCGCCGCCCAGATTTCGGCCGCGGGCGCGGCGATCACCACCTCGTGCGAAAGGGTCAAAGTCCCATCCGCTTCGCGGCGATCGCTGATCGCGACGTCCTGCCCCATAACCGTGGCCGGCAGCAGGAGTATGAGGAGGGCGAGAACAATCTTGGTCATGGCCCTCTTGTTGGTTGAACGTTCAACCAAGTCAAGCCCCATCACCGATTATAAGCGGGCAGCGCCCAGCCGCGAACGATGGCGATCCCGCGCAGCGCGAAGCCTGCGGCGGCGGCGATCAGGCCCGCGAGGCCGCCCGGCACGCCGGCGAGGGTGAGGCCGACCAACAAGGCGGCGGAGAGCGCGGCGACGGTGACGTAAAGCTCGGGCCGCATCAGGATGGAGGGCTCGCCGGCAAGCACGTCGCGAACGATGCCGCCCAGGCAGCCCGTCAGCACACCCATGGCGAAGGCGGGGAGGGGCGCCAGGCCGAAGGCGAGCCCCTTGGCGGCGCCGTAGGTCGCGTAGGCGGCGAGGCCGGCGGCGTCGAGCCAGAGCAGGGTCTTGCCCTTCCACAGCCGCGCCGGCGTCAGCCACACCGCGAAGGCGGCGCCGAAGCAGATCAGCAGGATTAGATTGTCGTGCACCCAGAAGACCGGTGCGCCGATCAGCAAATCGCGCACCGTGCCGCCGCCGACGCCCGTCACCACCGCGAAGAAGATGAAGGTGACGAGCGTCTGCTTCTTCACCGCCGCGAGCAAAGCGCCGGACAGAGCGAAGACGGCGATTCCCGCCATGTCGAGGAAATCGAGGATCGGGCCCAGAGCGGCGGGGAGATGGGCGGGCGGCATGAGGCAGCCTTACGTCATTCCGGCGAAAGCTGGAATCTCCCTGCTCTTGCGGCGCCCGCAAAGGGGAGGTGAGATCCCAGCTTTCGCTGGAATGACGGGATCCTCGTCCCCCGCCGTCAGATATGGATCGGCTTTCCCGTCACCGCCATCGCCGCTTCCTTGACCGCTTCCGAATGGGTCGGATGAGCGTGGCAGGTGTAGGCGATGTCCTCGCTGGTCGCTCCGAACTCCATGGCGAGCGCGGCCTCGGCGATCATCGTGCCGGCGACCGAGGCGATGATCCACACGCCGAGCACCCGGTCCGATTTGGCGTCGGCGATGATCTTCACGAAGCCGTCGCCCTCGCGATTGGTCTTGGCGCGGCTGTTGCCGAGCATCGGGAACTTGCCGACCTTGACCTCGCCTTGGGCTTTGGCCTCCTCCTCGGTGAGGCCGACGCCGGCGATCTCCGGCATCGTATAGACCACCGAGGGGATCACTTCATGGTTCACGATGCCGATCTGCCCCGCCAGAATCTCGGCGACCGCGATCCCCTCATCCTCGGCCTTGTGGGCGAGCATGGGGCCGGGCGTGACGTCGCCGATCGCGTAGATGCCGGAGACCTTGGTCCTGAACTCATGGTCGACCTCGATCTGGCTTCGGGAATTGACCGCGAGGCCGGCCTTGTCGAGGTCGAGCCCCTCGGTGTTCGGCCGCCGACCGATCGAAACCAGCACCGTGTCGGCCTCGATCGTCTCGGCCGGGCCTCCGGCGGCGGGCTCGACGGTCAGCGTGACGCCCCTGCCGCTCGCCTCGGCGCCGGTGACCTTGGTCGAGGTGCGGATGTCGAAGCCCTGCTTCTTGAAGATCTTCGCGCATTCCTTGCGCACGTCGCCGTCCATGCCGGGGAGGATCTGGTCGAGGAATTCGACCACCGTCACTTTGGCGCCGAGCCGCCGCCAGACCGAGCCCAGCTCGAGCCCGATCACGCCGCCGCCGATCACCACCATATGGCCGGGTACGGCCTTGAGCTCGAGCGCGCTGGTCGAATCGACGATCCGCTCATGGTCGATCTCGACGCCGGGCAGCGGGGTGACGCTGGAGCCGGTCGCGATGACGATATGCTTGGCCTTGTAGGCCTTGCCGTCGACGTCGATCGAGTCCTTGCCGGTGAACCTGGCGTGGCCCTTCAGCCATTCGACCTTGTTCTTCTTGAACAGGAATTCGATGCCCTTGGTGAGCCCGCCGATCGCTTCCAGCCGCGCCCCGTGCATGGCGTCGAGATCGAGCTCGAGGCCCGACGTCTTCACGCCCCACCTGGCCAGCGCCCCCGAATGCGCCTCCTCGTAAAGTTCCGAGGCGTGGAGCAAAGCCTTGGAGGGAATGCAGCCGACGTTGAGGCAGGTCCCGCCCAGCGTCTCGCGGCTGTCGGCGCAGGCCGTCTTCAGCCCCAGCTGCGCGGCCCGGATCGCCGCCACATAGCCGCCCGGCCCGGCGCCGATCACGATCACGTCGAAGTCAGTCTCTGCCATTCTCTACCTCGTTCCCCGGCGAAGGCCGGGGTCCAGACAAAACAAAAAGATTCTGGGCCCCGGCCTTGGGTCCCATCAAAGTACTACTTTGATGGGCGCCCTGTCGCCGGGGAACAGACGTTATAAATCGATCAGAAGACGCGTCGGGTCTTCCAGCGCTTCCTTCATCCGCACCAGGAAGGTGACCGCCTCGCGGCCGTCGATCAGGCGGTGGTCGTAGGAGAGGGCCAGGTACATCATCGGCCGGGCGACGATCTGGCCGTCCTTGACCACGGGCCGCTCCTCGATCCGGTGCATGCCGAGCACCGCCGATTGCGGCGGGTTGATGATCGGGGTTGAAAGCAGCGAGCCGAACACGCCGCCGTTGGAGATGGTGAAGGTGCCGCCCTCCATGTCCGCCAGGGTCAGCGTGCCGTCCCTGGCGCGCCTGCCGAAGTCGGCGATGGTCTTCTCGATGTCCGCGAAGCCGAGATCCTGCGCGTCGCGGATCACCGGGACGACGAGGCCGCTCGGCGCGGAGACGGCGACCGAGACGTCGACATAATGATGGTAGACGATCTCCTCGCCCTCGATCGAGGCGTTGACCGCGGGGACGTCGCGCGCGGCGAGCACCGCCGCCTTCACGAAGAAGGCCATGAAGCCCAGGCGGATGCCGTGCTTCTTCTCGAACAAATCCTTATATTTCGCGCGCGCCGCCATCACCGCCGACATGTCGACGTCGTTGAAGGTGGTGAGCATGGCGGCGCTGTTCTGCGCCTCCTTGAGCCGGCGGGCGACGGTCTGCCTGAGGCGCGTCATCCGCACCCGCTCCTCGCGGCGGTCGCCGGCCTTCACGGGGGCAGGCGCCGCGGGGGCCGGGGCCGGGGCCGGGGCAGGGGCGGGGGTCGGCGCCTCGGCCTTCTGTCCCTCGGCGGCCGCCAGCACGTCGTCCTTGGTGAGTCGGCCGTCCTTGCCCGTGCCCTTGATCCTGGAGGGATCGAGATGATGTTCCAGCACGATCCGGCGCACGGCGGGCGACAGGGTCAGGTGTGGCCCGTCCTCCTCGTCCGCTTCCCCCTCCTTGACCTCGATATTCTCGCCGGCACCCCTGGGATTGACCGGGGAGGCCTCGGGCAGTTCGGCTTTGGCCGGCGCGGTGCCGCTCTCGATCGTGGCGATGACCGCGCCGACCGCGACATTGTCGCCGACCTTGAAGCGCTGGTCGCCCATCGTCCCGGCGACGGGTGAGGGGACCTCGATCGCGACCTTGTCGGTTTCGAGGCTGGCGATCGGCTCGTCGAGCGCCACCGCCTCGCCGGGCTGCTTCAGCCACGCCCCCAAAGTCGCTTCGGTGATCGATTCGCCCAGCGTCGGCACTTTGACTTCGGTCGCCATTCTAGCTCGCTTTCCTCTGCGCATTTGCCGCGCTGCTGCCCGTAGTGACCGCGGCCGAACTATGGCCGAGCGCGTCGGCGATCAAGGCCGCCTGCTCGGCGGCGTGCCGCTTGGCAAGGCCGGTGGCCGGCGACGCCGCGGGCTCGCGGCCGGCATAGATCGGCCGCTTCGGCTTGAGGCCGGCCTCGCCGAGGCGGCGCTCGATGCGCGGCTCGACATGGGTCCAATAGCCCTGATTCTTGGGCTCCTCCTGCGCCCAGACCAGCTCCTCAAGGCTGGTCATGCGCTCGAGCCGCGCCAGCAGGGCCTCGCCCGGGAAGGGATAGAGCTGCTCGATCCGCACGATCGAAATATCGGCATCGCCCGCTTTGTCGCGCGCCTCGATGAGCTCGTAGGCGAGCTTGCCGGTGCACAGGACCAGCCGCTTCACTTCTTCGTCCTTGGGGGGATTGGGATCGGACAGAATCCGCTTGAAATGGCTCTCGCCGGTGAAGTCGGCG
The DNA here is from genome assembly GCA_035543935.1 of Allosphingosinicella sp. Classification (GTDB taxonomy): domain Bacteria; phylum Pseudomonadota; class Alphaproteobacteria; order Sphingomonadales; family Sphingomonadaceae; genus Allosphingosinicella. The sequence continues at coordinate 43,391 of DATKIV010000004.1, read as the reverse complement.
AGGCTGGAGACCGCCTGCTTGTGCCGGAGCAGGGATTTGGGGGTCAGGATCACCAGCGGCTTCCTGAAGTCGCGATTCATCTGGCGTCTGAGGACGTGGAAATAATTGGCCGGCGTGGTGCAGTTCACCACCTGCATATTGTCGTCGGCGCAGAGCTGCAGGAAGCGCTCGGGCCGCGCCGAGCTGTGCTCGGGCCCCTGGCCTTCATAGCCATGCGGCAGCAGCAGGACGAGGCCCGACGCGCGCAGCCACTTGGCCTCGCCGGCGGCGATGAACTGGTCGATGATGACCTGCGCTCCGTTGACGAAATCGCCGAACTGCGCCTCCCACAGCACCAAAGTCTGCGGATCGGCGATCGACCAGCCATATTCGAAGCCGAGCACGCCATATTCGGAGAGCGGGCTGTCGCGCACCTCGAAGCGGGCCGGGCCGACCTTGGTCAGCGGGATATATTTGGCGCCGTTATTCTGGTCGACCCAGACCGAGTGGCGCTGGCTGAACGTGCCGCGCCCCGAATCCTGGCCCGAGAGGCGGACCGGATGCTTCTCGCGCAGCAGGGTGCCGAAGGCGAGCGCCTCGGCGGTGGCCCAGTCGAAGCCGGTGCCGCTCTCGAACATCTCGCGGCGTGCATCGATGATCCTGACCAGGGTCTTGTGGACGGCGACGTCGGCCGGGACATTGGTCAGCACCGCGCCGATCTCGCGCACCATCGTCTCGTCGCAGCCGGTGGCGACGTTGCGGCGCTCGGTGATCGCCTCGTCGGGCCGGCCGAGGCCGCTCCACGCCCCTTCGAACCAGTCGGCCTTGTTGGGCAGATAGGATTTGGCCGCCTCGAACTCGCCTTCGAGCAGGGTGGTGAAGGCGGCGACCTCGCCGTCGACCCAGCCTTTCTCGATCACCCCCTCCTGCTCCAGCCGGGCGCCGTAGATGGCGGAGATCGGCGCGTGATCGCGGATCTCCTTGTACATGAGCGGCTGGGTGAAGCTCGGCTCGTCGCCCTCATTGTGGCCGAAGCGGCGGTAGCACCACATGTCGATGACGATGTCGCGGTTGAAGGTCTGGCGATATTCGATGGCGAGCTTGCAGCAGAAGGTGACCGCCTCGGGATCGTCGCCGTTGACGTGGAGGATCGGCGCCTGGACCGCCTTGGCGACGTCCGACGGATAAGGCGAGGAGCGGCCGAACTGCGGCGAGGTGGTGAAGCCGACCTGGTTGTTGATCACGAAATGGAGGCAGCCGCCCGTGTTGTAGCCGGGGATTCCGGAAAAGCCGAAACATTCGGCGACGATGCCCTGGCCGGCGAAGGCGGCGTCGCCATGGAGCAAAACGGGCAGCACGCTGTCGCCCTCGATATCGTCGCGCGCGATCTGCTGGGCGCGGACCTTGCCGAGCACGACCGGATCGACCGCTTCGAGGTGGCTCGGATTGGGGACCAAAGAGAGGTGGACCTTGATGCCGTCGAACTCGCGGTCGGACGAGGTGCCGAGATGATATTTGACATCGCCCGAGCCGCCGACATCCTCGGGATTGGCCGATCCCCCGGCGAATTCGGAGAAGATTGCGCGATAGGGCTTGGCCATGACGTTCGCGAGCACGTTGAGCCGCCCGCGATGGGCCATTCCAAAGACCATCGAGCCGACGCCGTATTGGCCGCCATATTTGATCACCGCCTCCAGCGCCGGCACCATCGCCTCGCCGCCGTCGAGCCCGAACCTCTTGGTCCCGACATATTTGCGGGCGAGGAACTTCTCCCATTGCTCGGCCTGGACGACCTTGGTCAGGATCGATCTCTTGCCCTCGGGCGTGAAGACGATCTCGGCGTCCTTGCCCTCCATCCGGTCCTGGAGGAAGCGGCGCTCCTTAAGGTCGTTGATGTGCATATATTCGAGGCCGACATGGCCGCAATAATTGCGCCTGAGGATCTCGACGAGCTCGCGCACGCTCGCCTTCTCCAGCCCGAGCGCGCCGCCGAGCCAGACCGGGCGGTCAAGCGCTTCGCCGGTGAAGCCGTGGAATTCCGGCGTGAGATCGGCGGGCATCTCGCGCTTGGCGAGGCCGAGCGGATCGAGGTCGGCGGCGAGATGGCCGCGCACGCGGTAGGTGCGGATCAGCATCATCGCGCAGATCGAATCGTTGGCGGCCCGCTCGATCTCGGTTTCGGACGCGCCCGCGGCCGCTGCGGCGTCCTTCGCCTTCGCCGCGACCGTCTCGATCGTCATGCCGGTCGGATCGAGGCCGGCGTTGAGGTCGTCGAGCTCGATGACCGGCCAATTGTCGCGCGCCCAGCTGGGGCCTTTTTCCTCAGTCATCCCGCCCTCGTTCCCCGGCGAAGGCCGGGGCCCAGGCCCGGCGGAAGCCGGGCTCAGCAGAGTGTCGGGTAAAGATCGTCCCACTCAACATTCGTTTCCTCGATCAACCTGATCTTCCAGGCCCGTTTCCATTCCTTGATCTGCAGCTCGCGCCTCCGCGCCTCCTGCAGGTCGTCATACGCTTCGAACCACACCAGCAATTTGCACCCGTATCGCTTCGTGAAGCCCTTCACCAACCCTTCGCGGTGCTCATAGACGCGCTTCACGAGGTCGCTGGTCACGCCGGTATAGATCGTTCCGTTCTTCTGGCTCGCCACGATGTAGACGAAGCCGCCTTTCATCATAACCTCCAAGAGAGCCTCCGGCTCCTGGGCCCCGGCCTTCGCCGGGGAACTAGCCCTTCAAAAGGGCCGCGAGCGTCTTGCCCAGCTCAGATGGGCTCGGCGACACCTTTATTCCAGCCGCCTCCATCGCCGCGATCTTGTCCTCGGCGCCGCCCTGCCCGCCGGAGACGATCGCGCCGGCATGACCCATCCGGCGCCCGGGCGGCGCGGTGCGGCCGGCGATGAAGCCGACGACGGGCTTGGACCGGCCCTTCTTCGCCTCGTCGGCGAGGAAAGAGGCGGCCTCCTCCTCGGCCGAGCCGCCGATCTCGCCGATCATGATCATCGATTCCGTCGCGTCGTCGGCCAGGAACAGCTCGAGCACGTCGATGAAATTGGTGCCGTTGACCGGATCGCCGCCGATGCCGACCGCGGTGGTCTGGCCGAGGCCGGCATTGGTCGTCTGGAACACCGCCTCATAAGTGAGCGTGCCCGAGCGGCTGACGATGCCGACGCTCCCTTTGCGGAAGATGTTGCCGGGCATGATCCCGATCTTGCATTCGCCGGGCGTCAGCACGCCCGGGCAATTGGGCCCGATCAGCCGCGAGGCCGAGCCCGACAAGGCGCGCTTCACCCGCACCATGTCGAGCACCGGAATGCCCTCGGTGATGGCGACGATCAGCGGCACCCCGGCGTCGATCGCCTCGAGGATCGAATCGGCGGCGAAGGGCGGCGGCACGTAGATCACGCTGGCATCGGCGCCGGTCGCCGCCACCGCCTCGGCGACGGTATCGAAGACGGGCAGGCCGATATGGGTCGTCCCGCCCTTGCCCGGCGTCACCCCGCCGACCATCTTCGTCCCGTAAGCGAGCGCCTGCTCGGTGTGGAAGGTGCCGGTCTCGCCGGTCATCCCCTGGGTGATGACCTTGGTGGACGCGTTTACGAGGATGGACATCGTCTCTCCAAACCTAGGCCACGGACGTCGGCATATCCGCAAGCCCGACTTCCGTGACTAATAAGCTATGTTTACTCGAGCCGAATTGCCCGAGACCGTATAAGTGATGGTTTCATCTGGCGGACCATCGCGCCATCTGCCAAGCCCGCTGCTTGGCCCGAACGCGTCAACCGTTCGCCAGATAACGCGATTGCGCTCGAATTTGCACTCGTTGGTCCACACGGTCCCGTCATCAGGCCGGGTGTATCTCACGCGCACAATATCTCCGTCATGGGAGACAACTCTGATCGTCCTCTTTTCGCGGCCATTCAATTCGGCGATCGTGGTTCGACACGCATCGGCTCTTTGAGCAGCGGTAAGAGCGATGTCGGGAGCTGGCGGGTCAGGTGCGGGCGTGTTCTGTGCCCTGTTGTCTAGCCGAGACCCCGACGTACCAGGCACAGGTCCGTTGGAGGCGGCCGGCTCGTTGCTGCAAGCGGAAGCGGCTCCAGTCGAGAGCAGTAGGGCACCGACCTTACGCAAGTGTCGCATCGATCGCCCTGCACGCCGCCAGCAGCTCCTTCACCGCGTCGACCGAGACCTGGAAATTGGCCTTGGCCTCCGCGTTCAGCTCGATCTCGACGATCTTCTCGACGCCGCCGGCGCCGATGATGCAGGGAACGCCGACATAAAGGTCGCTGACGCCGTACTGGCCGGTCAAATTGACTGCGCAGGGGAGGAGCCGTTTCTTGTCCTTTAGATAGGATTCCGCCATTTCGATGCCGCTCGCCGCCGGCGCGTAATAAGCCGAGCCGGTGCCGAGCAGGGCGACGATCTCGCCGCCGCCGCCGCGCGTCCGCTTGACGATCGCGTCGATCTTCTCCTGCGTCGACCAACCCATCTTGATGAGATCGGGGATGGGGATGCCGGCGACGGTCGAATATTCGACGATCGGCACCATCGTGTCGCCATGGCCGCCGAGCACGAAGGCGGTGACGTCCTGGACCGAGACTCCGAACTCCTGGGCGAGGAAGGTGCGGAAGCGCGCGGAATCCAGCACGCCCGCCATGCCGACCACCATGTGGTGCGGCAGGCCGGAAAACTCCCTCAGCGCCCAGACCATCGCGTCGAGCGGGTTGGTGATGCAGATCACGAACGCGCCGGGGGCGTTGTTCCTGATGCCCTCGCCGACCGCCTTCATGACCTTGAGGTTGATGCCGAGCAGATCGTCGCGGCTCATCCCCGGCTTGCGGGCGACGCCGGCGGTGACGATGATGACGTCGGCGCCCTCGATGTCGGCATAATCGTTCGAGCCCTTGAGCGCGACGTCGAACCCTTCGACCGGGCCGCATTGGGAAAGGTCGAGAGCCTTGCCCTGCGGCACGCCCTCGACGACATCGAACAGGACGACGTCGCCCAGCTCCTTCGCCGCCGCGAGATAGGCCAGGGTTCCGCCGATATTGCCGGCGCCGATAAGCGCGATCTTGTTGCGAGCCATGGGGCCCTCCCACCCTTGTTTCAGGTCAAAAAGCGAAGGGGCTGCGGGCGCAGCCGGAACGTGGCGACCGCTTAGCCCCCTCGCGCCCGGCGGGCAACCGCCGTGGGGGGGACACGTACTTTTTCGCGAAAAAGTACGTGTCCCCTCGATTCAGGCGGGCGGGGAGGCGCCCTGCTCGACATAGCGGCGCTCGCCGGTCGCCGGGTTGAACCAGACCGTGACCATCTCCCCGCTTTCCTCGTCGCGGAAGCGTTCCGCGGTCGGCCGCCAGCCGCCGCCGCTGGGCGCCGCGGCGCCGCGATAGAAGGTGCGCTCGTAAAAGACGCCGACCGCGAACAGGGCGGCGACGGCGAGGAACGGCCAGGCCAGCGGCTGGAGCGCGGTCAGCACCGCCGCGGCCACCAGGAACAGGCCCGTGCAGACCTGGATCGCCTCGCGCAGCATCAGCTTTGGCCGTCCACGATCTCGACGGCGGTGCCGTAGGCGACGACCTCGTTCATGGTCGAGCCGATGTCGCCCGAATCGAAGCGCATCATGACCACCGCATTGGCGCCCATCGCCGAAGCGTTGGAAACCATGCGGTCGAGCGCCTGGCGCCGCGTATCCTCGACCAGCCTGGTATATTCCTTGATCTCGCCGCCGACGAGCGAGCGCAGGCCGGCGGCGATGTTGCTGCCGAGGCCGCGGCTGCGCACGACGACGCCGAAGCACTGGCCGAGCACGCGCGTCACTCTGGCGCCCGGGATATTCTCGGTGGTGGTGACGATCATCGCCGGCCCTCCTGGGACAGTTACTCGTAACTGTCCCCATCCACCGCCGCAAGCCGCGCTAGAGGAAAGTCCGTCCTTCCAGCGAAAGCTGGAATCTCACTTCTTCAATCGCCGAAGGAAACGAGATTCCAGCTTTCGCTGGAATGACGTCTGAACGATCGGGCGATCCTTAATCCTCGACGATGTTGAGGATGTTGCCGTCCGGATCCTTGAACCAGGCGATCTTCATGCCGCTGCCGACATGGACGTCGCCGACCAGCGCGAGGCCCGGCATGTCGTAATGCTCGAAGAAGATGCCCTTGCTTTTGAGCGAGGCCACCTCGGCCGCGATATCGTCCACCGCCCAGGTCACCGCGGTGGCCTCGTTGGTGCCGGCGAAATCGGACCGGTAGACGTTGAGCATGGTGTCGCCGCTCTTCAGCACGACCAGCTCGTCGCCCTCATTGTCGACCTGCTCGAGGCCGAGCGTGTCCGTGTAGAATGCCCGCGCCCGATCGAGGTCCTTGACGGCCAGGTTGGCGACTGCGTTGCGTTTTCCCAGCATGGTTTCCTCCTGGGGACAGTTACTTTTTCAACCGCTGGTGCGATCAGCTCGACCCGCGGCGCGTAAAAGTAACTGTCCCCATTCCGCCCGGTTCCGTTCAGTCCTCGCCGTGCCCCAGAGCCAGATAGTCGGCGCTTTGCATCTCGATCAGGCGCGAGGCGGTGCGCTCGAATTCGAAGGCGCCGTCGCCGGCGACGTAGAGATCCTGCGGCCCGGCGTCGGCGGCGGCGAGCAATTTGACCTTATGCTCGTAGAGCGCGTCGATCAGGGTGACGAAGCGGGCGGCCTCGTTGCGGTTCTCTGGCCCCATCAGGGGCACGCCGACCAGGATGATCGTGTGGTAATGGCGGGCGATGGCGAGATAATCGGCCGCCCCCCGCGCCTCCCCGCACAGCCGCCGGAACGAGAAGACGGCGACGCCCTTGAGGCTCTTGGGCACGTGCAGGCCGCGGCCGCCGGGCAAAGCGAGGTCCTCGGCCGGCACCCGGGCGCGGTCCTCGACCGGATGGTCGGTGAGCCGGAAGAAGGCTTCGGCGAGCGCCTTCGTCGCCTCCGGGCCGTTGGGCACGTACCAGGTCGGCATGCCGCCGAGGCGCTCGAGCCGATAGTCGGTCGGGCCGTTCAGCGGCACCACCTTCAGCGCGCGCTCGATCAGCGCGATGAAGGGCAGGAAGAGCTCGCGGTTGAGGCCGCCGAGATAGAGGTCGCCGGGCGGCCGGTTCGAGGTGGTGACGATGGTGACCCCCGCCTCGAGCAATTGCGAGAAGAGCCGCGACAGGATCATCGCGTCGGCGCTGTTGTTGATCACCATCTCGTCGAAGCAGAGCAATTTCGCTTGCGATCCGATCGCCTTGACGACGGGCGGGATCGGGTCGCCTTCCTCCTTGGCCCGCTCGGCGCGCAGCCGCTCGTGCACTTCGAGCATGAATTCGTGGAAATGGACGCGGCGCTTGGGCGCGTAAGGGATGGTCTCGAACGCGAGGTCCATCAGCATCGATTTGCCGCGCCCGACCCCGCCCCACAGATAGACGCCGCCCGGCGGCGGCGCCATCCGCCCGGCGAGGCGCCAGATCAGGCTGCCGCGGTTGGCCGTTTCCGCCAGCCTGTCGGAAAGCTCGTCGAGCACCGCGACCGCGGCGCGCTGGTCGGCATCGGGCCGAAGCTCGCCGGCCGCGACCAAAGCGGCGTAGCGCTCGGCGAGCCCGGTCACGGCTTGCGGCTGAACTTGCGCAGCGCGCCCGAAAAAGCGGCGACCGTCTCGCCGTCCTGCACGACCTTGCCCTGCAGGACGATGAGCCGGCCGGTCTCGCGCAGCAATTCGACCTCGGCGTCGAGCGGCACGCCGATCCTGCCGGGGCTCAGAAAGCGCGTGTTGAGATCGAGCGTGACGGCGCGGGTGACGTCCGCCCCCGCCAGCCGCCCGCCGGCGAACAAAGCCATGTCGATGAAGGTCAGGATCGCCCCGCCATGGACCATGTCGCCGAGGTTCGAATGGCGGCTTTCCGGAAACATCCGGCAGGCGGCCCGCCCCGGCCCGTCCGCGCGGACGAGGAGCCTGCCGATGACGGCGTTGAACTTGGTGTCGTCGGCCAGCGCCCAGGTCCACCAGCCCGGATGGTCTGGGTCGGGTTCGTGGTGGATGAGGGGATGGACGTCCATGGCCGGTGCAGTGGCGGGAAAAGCCATCCCTTTCAAGATGAGCTCGGCAGCCCCCGCTCGTCATTCCAGCGAAAGCTGGAATCTCCCTTCCCTGTCGAGGGCGCGCGCCGGGCTGCCGGCGAGGGTGGCGTAGACCCACGCACGCTATTCGCTTCCGCTCACGTAAGGCGGTCGCGCGAGATGCGAGCTAGGGTGGCATTGTGCAGCTACGGGCGTCGATCCTGGGAGGGCGCGCCCATGGCCGGGCGGCCCGGATTGACCCCGATTTGAAGATCTCCCGGCTGGTAGAGTACCCGGACTTTGTCGGGCGGGCATTGGACGACGACCGCGCGCTCGCCTGCCCACAAGACGTAAGGTGCGTGACAGTCGCGAAGTTCAGGGCTGAGAAGATAGGCGGTCCGTGCGCTGAACATGCCATCATCGCTGAGATCGTTGATGCGCTCCAGCATGGCGGTGGACGCAATGAGTAAGCAGATGAAGACGGAATTGAAGCGCCCGTCCAATTTTAGGACGCGGATCGACTTGAGGGCCGCCGGTGTCGTCACGTCGACCCCGGGAGGAAGCTCAGCCTCGACGTGGTCACCCGTGCCCACAAGCGCGGCGAATAGAAATATCACCGCACCAACTAGATACCGGAAATAGCCGTGATGGATCAGCGCGTCCGCGAACCACAACATCGAAACCAATGCCGCGGCCCATAGGAAAAGCAGAGTCCTTCGCCAGCGAGCGGTGTTTGACAGCCCAAATAAGTCTCTACCCAAGAGCCAGCCGCCGGCGAAGACGAAGCAGGGGGCCGCCAGGACAAGGCTGTTCTGCAATCCTGAAAGGATCACGTCGGTCGGGCTGGCAATCTGGAGGAACGTTAGTCCCCATCGATTGAAGATAAAGCTGTCCAGGGCGATGGCAGCGATGAATCCCACAAGTCCTGCGAGCGACGCGGCTTCCGCCGTCAAGGCCAGAACAGAGTGCAGGCGAGGAATTAAGCGGGACGCCTTTTTGGGTGCAGTCCGGGGCTCGTCTTTGTCCGGTTCGCGACCACTCATATGACCCCGCTAGGCGCCGGCCATCATACTCCTGCCACGAACACTAACAATCAAGAATCCAGCGGGAACTCCGGAGAGGCAATCCCTACCCACGGCTCCAGCAACCCGTTGGGATGCCGGGGACAAATACGTACCCGTCACCAATGAAGCCCGGTTCACTCGCCGCCGAGCCCCTTCTCGATCAGCCGCCGGATCGCCTCGGAGCGGGGGGCTTCGGGTCGGGCTGGCGTTCGATCCAGGCTGTCATCCTGGCCGTCAGCGCCGGAGAGACGATGGCCGTCGCCGAGCTTAACCTCTCGCGCCGCGCGTTGCTAGGCGCGGCGTTCGCTGTCGCACCCCTCTTCGTCATCCTGAACTCGTTTCAGGATCCACCTTCTTCTTCCCGTCGCCAGTTCCGGCACGAAGATGGACCCCGGATCAGGTCCGGGACGACGAGCTATCCCGCACGGTCACCAAATGGAACCGCGCTCTCGCCCGCTTTCGCAACGCCGAGGCCGCGCTTGCCGCCGTCAAGGGCGCCGACGAGGAAAAAGGGGACAGTCACTGTGACTGTCCCCTTTCCAAGCCAAGGGCGCCGACGAGGAAAAGGGGACAGTCACTGTGACTGTCCCCTTTCCAAGCTGGCTGGCCCGGCGGCCTGATTTCGCGCAGAGACGCAGAGAGGTCGCCCACCGGGGGCCGCGCAGCGGACCCTCATGCAGCCTGTCGACCCTTCTCCTCCGCGCCCGAATGGGCCTATGGCCCGTGCCGCCTCTGACTCTCCGCGCCTCCGCGTCTCCGCGCGAACCAGACCTTTTCTTGCAATGTAGGATTCGGCCTGCGATCCTCTCCGCGGCTCGCGGTCCGCCGCGGGTCCGGCTCTTTCCGATGGTGCATCATCGCGGCATCCGGCGCGTCTTCCGACGCGGAAGGTCACAGTGAAAATTTACCCCGGATTCCCTAAACTTTGTGACCTTCCGGCCGGGTGCGATCTTCGAACGTGACAGTTCGCACGCGATTCCACGCATCCGGCGTCATTCTTGTCACGTTCCGACGAGAAAGCGCCGCCTCGCCTAGACCGCCCGTTCCAGCAGCATCTTCTTGGTCTCGGCGATCGCCTTGGCCGGGTTGAGGCCCTTGGGGCAGGCGTTGGCGCAGTTCATGATCGTGTGGCAGCGATAGAGGCGGAACGGGTCCTCGAGCGCGTCGAGCCGCTCGCCGGCAAATTCGTCGCGGCTGTCGGCGAGCCAGCGATAGGCCTGGAGCAGGATCGCGGGGCCCAGGAACTTGTCGCTGTTCCACCAATAGCTCGGACAGGAGGTCGAGCAGCAGGCGCACAAGATGCACTCGTAAAGGCCGTCGAGCCTGGCCCGGTCCTCGGGCGCCTGCAGCCGCTCGGCACCCGAAGGGGTCGGCGTCTTGGTCTTCAGCCAGGGCTCGATCGAGGCATATTGGGCGTAGAAATGGGTGAAATCGGGAACCAGGTCCTTGATCACGTCCATATGCGGCAGCGGCGTGATCCGGATCTCGCCCTTCACGTCCTCGATGGCGGTGGTGCAGGCGAGGCCGTTCTTCCCCGCCATATTCATCGAGCAGGAGCCGCAAATCCCCTCGCGGCAGGAGCGGCGGAAGGTCAGGGTCGGGTCCTGCTCGGACTTGATCTTGATGAGGGCGTCGAGGACCATCGGGCCGCAGCTGTCGAGATCGACGTCATAGGTGTCGTAGCGCGGGTTCTCGCCGCTGTCGGGGTCGTAGCGGTAGATCTTGAACTTCCTGACTCGGCCGCCGGCGCCCGGCGGCGCGTCATGCGCCTCGCCTTTCCTGATCCGGCTGTTCTTCGGCAGTCTGAATTCGGCCATGCGCTCTTCCCTTGAGACCCGGATAGCTTCAGGCGGCGCGCCTGTCGAGAAGCTGGGCGGCGATGTCGTAGGTGCGCTGATTGTCGACGTCGATCGCATGGGCGCCGTCGGCGAGCACCACGGCCGAGACGCGGACCCTGAAGCGGCGGCCGAGCCGCTTCATCGCTCGGTCGAGCGGGACCAGGCCGAAGCGCAGGAGGAGAAGGTTGAGGAAGCCGAAGGCGCGCGCGATCCGCATCGGATTCTTGGCGAACTGGCCGCCCTCGCGGAAGGTCTCGGCCAGCCCCAGGCCGCCCTGCGAGAGGCCGTAGAGGTTGCAGTTCGAGAATTCGCCGTCGCGGAATTTGTAGAAGCGCCGCTGGCCCTGCGGATGGGCGGCGAGCACGGCCTCCTTGCGGGCGAGCGCGATCACGGTGTCGTCGCCGGCCGCCAGCCGGTCGATGATTTGGCGCACGGCGGCCGAGGTCAGCAGGACGTTGTCGGCGGTGGTGATCACCACCGGCCCGTCCGTTCCCATGGCGGCGGCATAGACCGAATCGGCGATATTGTCCGCCGCCGCGACGAAGACCGCGGGCCGGCCGGAGGCCGCGACGATCGGGCGCAGGCTGTCGTCGGCGCCCGGCTCGACCGAGATTCGGATCGAGTCGAGCCCCTCCACCTCGCCAAGCGCGGCAAGGACGTGGGCGAGCAAAGGCCGGCCGCCGATCGGGACCAGGCATTTGTGGGTGACGCCCGCTTCCGCGGCGAGCGGATCGAGCTGGCCGTCGCGCTGCGCGGCGAGGACGATGACGGTGAAGCCTGGCTCAGCCATCCGTCGGCTCCGCTCCGAGCAGGCCGTGGCGGGCCAGGCCCTCGTAGAGGATGGTCTCGATCAATTCGGCCTGGCTCCAGCCGGCGCGCTTCGCCGACCGGCCGAACACCTTCTCGGACCACAGATTGGCCTGGAGGTTCACCTCGAGGAAATCGCAGCGGCCGGTTTCGACGTCGAGGCGGAACTCGAAGCGGCCATAATCGAACGGGCGGAAGTCCTCGGCCATGGCCCGGGTCATCTCGGCGATCCTGGGCACCCAGGCGGCATCGTCGAAATCGACCAGCTGATATTTGTGGCCGCGCTCGACCAGGTCGCGCTTCTCGTAATAGGTCCGAAGGTGGGTCGGATCGGCCTGCTCGAACAGCATCATCGGCATCACCGTCGGCACGCCATGGATGGTGACGACCGGGACCTCGACGTCGCTGCCGTTGAGAAAGGGCTCGACGATCGCGTCATGGCCTTCGGCGTGGATCGAGGCGACCGCGGCTTCGACGCCGGCCCAGTCGCGCGCGTCCTGCACGCCCCAGCTCGCCGAGGAGGCGTTGGGCTTGATCACAAGCCGTTCGCCTTGCGGGCATTGCGCCTGCTCGACCGGGGCGCCGCGACGGTAGACCGTCCAGGCCGCGGTCGGCACGCCGCGCGCGGCGGCGCAGAGCTTGGACAGATGCTTGTCGTCGGCGAGGCCGCGCAGGATCGGGCTCGCGCCGAGATAGGGCAGGCCGAGCCGCGTGCAGAGCAAAGGCAGCATCATCTCGCTGTTGAGGAAGCCGCCGCGGTTCAGCAGCGGGAAGACGAAGTCGACGACGGGCTTTTCGAACAAAGCCTCATAATTGTCCTCGAGCACCAGGTTGAGGCCCAGCGATTCCAGAACCTCGCGCGTCTCGACATGGTAGAGCGCGTGATTGCCGTCCTCCGGGTGGAGGCCGCCCGGCCATTTGGCGTGCTTGGCGATGAACATGATCCGCAGCCGCTCTTTGGCGTCCGCCGGAATATAGCGGGGGTTGATGCTGCTGTTCACTGGAAATCGCGACCTCTGATACAAAAAATCGCCGGGCGGCCCCCTATTCCCCTGCCGCGCCAGCCGATATGGGGGCGCGTTAGTCGCGTAGAGAGGGGCGTGCAAGATTGATGACCGCGCGCCCAGAGATATCCGACGCCGGCCGGCTGATGACCGGAGGCTGCGACGACCGGATCGTCCTCAAGCCCGACACCGGCCTCAACCGCTATCATAGCGCGCCTTATCCGCGCGACGTGCTCGCCTACGCCTCCTCGACCGCCAATGACATTTCGGCCGCGGCTTATGCCCGGGCCGAGGCGGTGCTGGCCGAAACCGGCGCCGCGCCGGATGCGGGCGTCTATCGCGACCGGCTCGAGACGATGCGGGCGCGGATCCGGGCCGCTTATCGAATTGCCGCGGACGTGGCTGTGGTGTTCGCGCCCTCGGGCACCGACCTCGAATATGTCGCTTTGGCGCTGGTCGCCGGGCGCGCGCCGGGCGGGACCAACGCGATCCTGCTCGGCGCGGACGAAGTCGGCACCGGCTGCATCCATTCGGCGCATGGCCTCTATTTCGCGGAATCGACCGCCCTCGGCACGGCGGTCGCGCCCGGCGCGCCGGTGCCCGGGCTCGGCGGCGCCACCCTCGACCTCATCGACATCCCGGTCCGCGACCGGATGGGCCGGGTCCGGCCGTCGACCTATATCGCCGCGCGGATGAGCGCCTCGATCGCGTCCGCCCACGCCGCCGGCCGGCACAGCCTCGTCCATATCGTCCACGGCTCGAAGACCGGGCTGATCCTGCCCTCGCTCGCCGAGGTCGACGCCTTGTGCGACCGCCATGGCGACGCCGCGACCCTGGTCGTCGATGCCTGTCAGGCGCGGATCACGAGCGCGGCGGTCAATGACTATCTGGCCCGCGGCGCGATCGTCTTCGTGACCGGCTCCAAGTTCATGGGCGGCCCGCCGTTCAGCGGCTTCGCGCTCGTGCCCGCGGCTTTGGCCGGGCGCGCGCCGGCGCTGCCCGAGGGGTTGGCCACCCTCTTCCGGCGCTCCGAATGGCCGGCGCTGTGGCCGGGCGCCGAGGCGCTGCCGGACAGCGTCAACATCGGCCTGCTGCTGCGGCTCGAAGCCTCGTTGTTCGAGCTCGAGCGCTTCCAGGCGCTCGCCGACGCTGCGGTCTGGCGCGTGATCCGCGCCTTCCACGCCGCCGTGCGCGCCGAGATCGTCGATCGGATCCCTGCCCGCCGCGTCGCGCCTTATCCGCCCGGCGACGTCGCCGAGGCGGACAGCCACCCAATCGAGATGCGCACCCTTTCGACGCTCGATCTGTCGGCGCTGAAGCCGCGCGGCGCGAGCTTCGAGGACGCCCAGGCCTGGCACAGGGAGATGGCGCTTGCCGGCGTGCGCGTCGGCCAGCCGGTCAAATGCGTGCGGCTGGCCGACGGGCGCTGGGGCGCCACTTTGCGCATCGGCCTCGCAATGGGCCAGGTGATGGACCGGGTCGCGCTCACCGACGACGATCTCGCGCGGTCCTTCGCCGTCGACATGGCGGCGATCCGCGAGGCGCTGATCGCGGCCGCGGCCTAGCCGCCCGGCCGACAGTATCGCCGCCGTTCTTCGGGGGCCGAACGCAGCCGGCTGTCGAGATAATATCCGGCCAGCTGCTCGACCATCGCCTCGCGCCCGGCGGGGATGAAGCGCGCCGCATCCCGGCGCCAGCCGGCGATGCAGTCGGCGCGGGGCCGGCTTGACTGGCCGCAATCGACGAAGGCGTTGAACGCGGCGCGCCAGGCGAGGAAGCCCTGCCGGTCCATCGGCGCGCCATGGCCGGGGACCAGGGTGGCGAAGGGCGTCGCCGCGATCGCGTCGAGCGCGCGCCGCCAGCCTTCGGCGCAGGCCGTGTCCATGAAGGGCACCGGAGCGACGACGAGGTCGCCGGCGACGACCAGCCGCGCGGCGCGGTCGTAGAGCCAGACGTCGCCCTCGGTTGCGGCGAAGCGGGCGAGGTTCACGCGCAGCCGCCGGCCGGCGATGCTCATCTCGGCCGAGCGGACGATCGGGCGGGTCGGCCGCAACGTCTCGGGACGGTCCAGCACCGAAAAGGCGCGCTCGATCTCGGCGCGGTTCGCCTCGGGGATCTCGCCCGCCGCCAGCGCCCGCTCGTTGCTCTCCCGGCCGCGGCGCAGGAAGCCGGCGAGCGCGCCGTCAATGGCGTTGCTCGCGTAAAGCGGGGCGTCCGGGAAAGCCGCGCGGATCTCGGCATTGCCGGTGCTGTGGTCGAGGTGCCAGTGGGTGTTGACGATCGCGGCGACCGGCCGGCCGCGCGCCCTTGCATAAGCGAGCAGCCGGTCGCGATGGGCCGGATGGCGCCCGGTATCGATCAGGATCAGGCCCTCGGGCGCGTCGAGGAAGATGCTGTTCCCATCGGGCCCGCGATTGGGCTCCAGGCTGCCCGGGACGAGGTGCCAGCCCGTCGCCGGCGCGCGCGCCGAAATGCACAGGATCGCGGCGAGGATGAAGAAGGCGCGCATGCGGCCGATGCTGGAGCCCTGCCGCCGATCCGCCACCGCGCTTCGGCGAAGCGCGGCGGGCTTTCGATCAATGTCGCGGCGGCGGCGTCTCGTAGCGCAGGCCGCTCCGGGCGCTGAGCGCGACCGGCCCGCGCGGCCGCGCCGGCAGCAGCGCACGGATCGAGCGGAACAGCCGGCCCGCATCCGCGGCGCTGCGGGTGCGGACGCAATAGGTGACCTCGCCTTCGCGGCCCCAATGGTGGCGGGTGACGGCGCGCACCGCCCGGTCGCGGCGGAGCAGGCGGTCGACGGCCTCGACGCTGCTCCGGTCGATGCCGGCGCCGTAGCTCGCAAAGGCGATCGTCAGCGGGCAATCGGCGGGCGCCGGGGCCACGCGTCCAGGCAGGCGGGCGATCGCGGCCGGCGCGGCGAGCATGGCCGCGGCGGCCAAAAGCGGAAGCATCGTCTTCATGGGCAGGGTCGTGCGCCCGGCCGGCTGCACCCGTCGTGAACGGTCCCTAACGCGCCCGCGCCATGGTCACCGTCGCCGGCGGCGTGTCGTCCCGCCCCGGGGTCCAGCGCAGGGTGAAGCGGCGGATGCGCGTGGCGATCTCGTCCCCGCTCATATAATTTTCCCGGACCTGCACGTTGATCCGCCCGGCCGTCGCGGAAAGAATGCGATAGTCGAGGAAATCGCCGATCCGGAAGGTGATCCAGCCCACGTCCACGTCGCCGTAAAAGGCGAGATAGGTCTGGAAGCCGTTCACCGCGGGATCGCCGCCGGCCAGAGCGAACATCTTGACGCTGTTGCCGGGCTGGTTGGGCACCATGTTGATCTGCGCGACCGACGCCGCATATTCCAGATTCTCGTCATTGTCGGTATCGGGCCGGATCGTCTGGGCGGCGGCTTGGCCGGCCGGGGCGATTGCGAACAGAAAAACGGCGGCAGCTATCAGTGGACGCGTCATCGATCCCCCCCCGAGACGCGCGACCCTCGGCCAAAACGGCACCCGTGGCAATGCCGCGATACGCTGTGGAAAACTGCGCTTTCGCCTTCGACTTCCGCGAAGGCCCGTTCTAGTCTCCCGCGATGATCGATTCCGACGACGATTTCGAGTTCGAACGCGCGCCTGTCGCCGCCGCGGACCGGCTGACGCTCGATCTCGACGGCTGGGAGGGGCCGCTCGATCTGCTGCTGACGCTGGCGCGCAGCCAGAAGGTCGATCTCGCCAAGATCTCGATCCTGGCGCTGGTCGAGCAATATCTCGCCTTCATCGCCGACGCCAAGAAGCTCCGGCTTGAGATCGCCGCCGATTATCTCGTCATGGCCGCCTGGCTGGCCTACCTCAAATCCTGCCTGCTGCTGCCCAAGGAGGCGGGCGTCGATCCGTCGCCGGAGGAGCTGGCGATGCGGCTCCAGCTCAGGCTGCAGCGGCTGCAGGCGATGCGCGAGGCCGGGGCGCGGCTGATCGGCCGCGACCGGATCGGCCGCGACGTCTTCCTGAGGACCGCGCCCGAGGGCCTGAAGGTGGTCCGCCGCGCGGCCTGGCAGGCCGATCTCTACGATCTCATCTCCGCTTATGGCATCGTGCGGGCGCGGACCGAGCCTTCGGTCCACGTCATCGCGCGGCGGCCGGTGATGACCCTCGAAGAGGCCATCCACCGGCTCGAGCGGATGATCGGGACCAGGCTCGCATGGACCGCGCTCGAAGCCTTCCTGCCGGAAACCCAGGATCCCGAGTTCCGGCGTTCGGCTTTGGCCTCGAGCTTCGTCGCCACGCTCGAGCTGGCCCGGCTCGGCAAGGTCGCCTTCCAGCAGGACGAGCCCTTCGCCACGCTCTACGTGAGGGCGGCATGAGGGGGTGGGGACCGTCATTTTCACGCGGCGGCGAGGCATGGGGACAGTCACTTTCAGACTCGTTGGTCGAGAAATCTCACCACCGTGCTGAAAGTGACTGTCCCCGTTCGTGCTACCGTGCCGAAAGTAACCGTCCCCATTCGGAGCGGGTCGCGTGAGGGAGATCGATGACGCCCTGCGCGCCGTCGAGGCGACTTTGTTCGCCGCCGAGGAGCCGCTGAGCGCCGCGGAGATCGCGCTCCATGTCGGCGAGGGCATCGACGTTAAAGCGGCGCTCGCCGAGCTCGAAGGCCATTATGCCGGGCGGGGGGTTGAGCTGGTCGAGCGCGGGGGGCGCTGGCATTTCCAGACCGCCGCCGATCTCGCCCACATCCTTCGGCGTGAGCGCGAGGAGAGCCGCAAGCTGAGCCGGGCCGCGGTCGAGACCTTGGCGATCATCGCCTATCACGAGCCGGTCAGCCGCGCCGAGATCGAGGCGATCAGGGGCGTGCAGATCTCGCGCGGCACGCTCGACGTGCTGATGGAGGCGGGCTGGGTGCGGCCGGCGGGGCGGCGCGAGGTGCCGGGGCGGCCGCTCACCTATGCGACGACGCTGGAGTTTCTTTCACATTTCGGCCTTAAGAGCCGGCGCGACCTGCCCGGGATCGACGATCTCAAGGCGGCGGGGCTGCTCGATCCGGTCGATACCGCGCTCGAGCGGCTCGGGCTGGAGGACGCGGACCTCGGCGCCGAAGAGTCGGATTACGACGGCGCTGGCGAGGTCGAACTGGAAACTGGCGCCGAAGACGCCTAGATTTAGCGAGCATTGGGAGAATTTTCATATGGGCGGTTTCAGCCTGGTCCACTGGATCATCGTCATTCTCGTGGTCGTGCTGCTGTTCGGCGCGGGGCGGGTGTCAGGCCTGATGGGCGATGTCGCCAAGGGCATTAAGAGCTTCAAGAAGGGCATGGCGGACGACGAGGAGGCCGAGCCGCGGCGGCTCTCCTCCGAGCGCAGTGCCGAGGCGCAGCCGGTGCCGCCGCCGGCGGCGGCCGCCGCTCCCGCCGTCCCCGTCACTCCCGCCGAGCCGGCGCGGCCGGCCGAGCCGGACCGCAACCAGGCCTAAGGCGGGCCGCTGCCGGAAGGGACGCGATGTTCGGGATCGATTCCGGCGAATTGCTGATCATCGCGATCGTCGCCTTGGTGGTGATCGGGCCCAAGGATCTGCCGCGAGTGATGCGCGCGGTCGGCAATTTCGTCGGCCAGGCGCGTGGCATGGCGCGCCATTTCCGCAGCGGCATCGACGCGATGCTGCGCGAATCCGAGCTCGCCGACATGGAAAAGAAGTGGCAGGCGGACAATGAGCGGATCATGCGCGAGCATCCGGTCGGCGCCAGCGTGCCCGCATTGGACGGCGATGCGCCGCCCGCCGACGACTGGGCCGAGCCCGCCGCCGGCCCGGATCTCGCCAAGCCGGCCAAGCCGCCGCGCCTCCCCAAGCCGAGGCCCGACCGGCCGAAGCCGCCGCCGCGCCGCGCTCCGGCCGCCAGACCCGCTGTCGCGCCGCCGCCGGCGCGGGATGAAAAGCCATGAGCGACACGGATCGCAAGGCGGGAGGCGAGGCCGACGATCTCGACAAGAGCAAGGCGCCCTTGCTCGACCATCTCGTCGAGCTGCGCCGCCGGTTGCTCTGGTGCGTCGTCGCGCTGGCGATCGCCTTCGGCCTCTGCCTGTGGCAGGCGCGGCCGATCTTCGGCTTCCTGGTCCAGCCCTTGCTCAAGGCCGGGCAGGGGCGGCTCATCTACACCAACATTTTCGAGGCCTTCTTCGCGGAGATCAAGGTCGCCTTCTTCTCGGCGCTGATGATCGCCTTCCCGATCATCGCCAACCAGATCTGGCGGTTCGTCGCGCCCGGCCTCTACGCCAAGGAGAAGAAGGCGTTCGCGCCCTTCCTGATTCTAACCCCGTTCCTGTTCCTGACCGGCGCAGCGCTCGCTTATTATGTCTGCATGCCGCTCGCGCTGCATTTCCTGCTCGGCTACCAGGGCAATATCGGCGGCGTCACCGCCGAAGCGATGCCGGCGATCGGCAATTACCTCTCCTTCGTCACCCGCTTCCTGTTCGGCTTCGGCATCGCATTCCTGCTGCCGGTGCTGCTGATGCTGCTCGAGCGGGCGGGAATCGTGACGCGGCAGCAATTGAAGCGCGGGCGGCGCTATGCGATCGTCATCGCCTTCGTCGTCGCGGCGGTGCTGACCCCGCCCGACGTGGTTTCGCAGCTGCTGCTCGCTTTGCCGTTGCTGCTGCTCTATGAATTCTCGCTGATCGCGATCTGGTTCACCGAGAAGAAAAGGGCCCGGATCGCCGCCGCCCAGACCGAACCATAAAAAAGGGCGCCCCCGAAGGGACGCCCAGCTCCTCTGATCTTGCGCAGCTACATCTCATTGTCGACCGCATTGGCGGCGGACTGGGCGTCGCGGCCGGCGCCGCGGACCGTGTTGCAGGCGCTGACGGTGATCAAGGTGGCGCTCAGCGCCAGAATCGCGAACAGCTTCTTCATCTCAAAATCCTCCTGAACCGCGGTCACGGGCGAAAGCGCGCGCCCGGCGCTCGAGCAGGTAAATGCCCACGCGGCAGTTCGGTTCCGCTCGCGGAGGGGGAAATGGGGACAGTTACTTTTCCCCGCTGTCGCTGTCGCTGTCGCTTCGGGCGCGGAGCCGGAAAAGTAACTGTCCCCAGCGGCATAGGCCGACAAAGTTGAGCCCGGACGCGCTACCGGGGGGGGGAGGTCGGCGCGTCCGGGCTCATGTTCTGGATAGCGAGAGCGGGGGGGCAAAAGGTCACTATCCGAACCCAAAAACGAGAAGCGGGGGCGTCGGTTCCACCGATTTGAACTTTTTTTCCGGGGAGAGGCTTTTTTCATGGCCCCGCGCCCAGGCTCGACACCGGCGGGCAGCGCAGGCTTGCGCGAATCGCCGAATCGGTCGACGCTCCCCCCTGGCAGCGCCGCGCGTCGACGGCGCCTTTGACAGGGGAATGTCATGAAGGGTTTTGCGCTACTGCTGGGCGGCACGTTCCTGATCGCCGGTTGCGGCCAGGCCGAGGGCCCGTTCGTCAGCAATCTGGTGCGCGAAGCGGTGTCGCCGAGTGGCAACGTCCAGCAGGTCGAGATGACCAAGCAGGCCGACAACAGCTATAGCGGCTTCGCCACGGTTCGCCTGCCGAGCGGCATCACCGCCCGCTTCAACTGCACCGCGAACCGTCAGGGCAACACCACCAGGTTCGAAGCGCAGTGCCGGCCGGTGCTCGATCAGGCTCAGGTCGATATGCTGGAAGAGGAGCTCAGGCGATCGTTCACCTCGCAGGGCGTGACCGTGCTGGCGCTGGAGCTGACCCGGCAGGACGACAACCATGTCACCGGTTATGCCGACATCAGAGAGGCGAGCGGCGCCGAAGGCCGGCTGCCCTGCACCGGCACCCGCAACCCGACCAGCGGCTTCCCCGTCGAGTGCCGGCCGCCGGCGACGCCGATCCCTGGGCGCCAGACCGCCCAGCCGGCGCCGGACGAGGGCGCCCAGCCCGCCGAGCAGGAAGAAGCGCCCGCCGAGGAAACCCAGTAAGGCGGAAGCCTGCTAGCTCGCGAGCCGGCGGATCATGTCGACCCAATGGTCGACATCCTCATAGAAGGCGCGGACCGGCAGGCGTTCGTCGCGGCCGTGGGCGCGCTCGTCGACCGGGGTGACGATCCACGAGCCTTCGACTCCGTAGACCGGGACGCCGCGCGCGCGGAAATAGAGGCCGTCGGTGGCGCCGGTGCTCATGTCGGGAACGATCACGGCGCCGGGATGGCGGGCGCGGACGGCCGCCGTATAGGCGCCGACCACGTCGGGCCTGAGCGGCGAGGCGTCGGTCGGCCGCGCCGGATCGACCGGCTCGACCGCGACAGTGTCGGGCGCGCCCAGGCCGCGCAAGGTCGCCAGCACGGTGGCGGGATCGACCCCGGGGAAGATCCGGCAATTGACCGTGGCGCGGGCGAGCTGCGGCAGCGCATTGTCGGCATGGCCGCCTTCGAGGCGGGTGGCGACGCAGCGCGTGCGGGTGAGGCCGACCTCGGTCGGCGAGGCCTCGACGATGTCGGCCGCCTCGCCGTCGTTCGGATCGGCGAGCCAGCGCCTGATCGCCGCGGCCAGCGGCGGGTCGGCGGTCTCGGCGCGATGGGCGAGCGAGGCGCGGGTGGTCTCGTTCAGCATCGGCGCGAAGCGGTGCCGTTCGACCCGCCCGAGCGTGTGGGCGAGCGCGTAGATCGCATTGTCGGGGCGCGGCCGCGAGCTGTGGCCGCCGGGGTTGGTCGCGGTCAGGATGTAGCTCTGATAGGTTTTCTCGGCGGTCTGGATGCCGAAGCCCAAAAGGGTGCCGTTCTCGAGGAAGGCGCCGCCGCCGGCATCGGCGTTGAGCGCGAAATCGAGCGTCGCGGTGTCGATCCACTGGCTGGCGGCGAGCTCGGCGCCGCGCCCGCCCGTCTCCTCGTCGCCGGTGAACAGGACGATGATGTCCCGATTGGGCCGGAAGCCCTCGGCGCGCAGGCGCAGCAGGGCGGCGGTCACGGCCACCACGCCCTGCTTGTCGTCGAGCGTGCCGCGGCCGTAGAAATGGCCGCCTTCCTCGCCGAGCAGGAACGGGTCGCGCGACCAATCCTCGCGGCGCGCCTCGACCACGTCCATATGGGCCATGAGCAGGATCGCCTTGCGGCCCGACGGCCGCGCCGCCGGCCAGCGCAGGATGAGCGCGGCGGTATGATCGTCGGGGCGGACGACGTCATAGGGATGAATGGTGACCCCGGTCAGGCCGCCGGCGCGGAACTGCTCCTGCAAATAGGTGGCCAGCTCGGGGACGCGGCCGCGGCCCTGGACGGTCGGGATGCCGATGGCGTGGGCGTAGATCTCGCGCGCCTTGGCGTGCCAGCGGTCGGCGGGCGGCGCGTTGGGCGCCTGGGCGGCGGCGGCGGCTGAGGACAGGAGCAAAGCGGCGAGAAAAGCGAGGCGCATGCGGCGGGCTCCTTGGCAAAATCGGCCGGAAGATCGGCGCGAATGCCGGGCCGGTCAAGCGTCCGGAAATTGGGGACAGCATATTTCTTCGCGGCCCGCGCCGTCGGTGGGAAGCCCGCACGCCGGGCCGGAAACATATCCTGCCCCCGGTCATCATTTTCGCTGGAAATGAATATCCTGTCACCGTTTTTGTTGATAAGAGCGCAGCGACGCCGAAAATCGCCCGGGAAGGGGCCAGTTACTATTTTCCGGCGATAAGGGGGGAATGGCGATGCCGTGGCGGGAAAATAGTAACCGTCCCCATTGCCGTCCCCATTGCCGAGGCAGCACATATGTCTAGGGGCGCCCGGCTCGTCGTGCCGGGCATTCCGCATCACGTCGCCCAACGCGGCAACCGCCGTCAGCAGACGTTCTTCTCGGACGACGATTATCGGCTCTATCTCGAGCTGCTGCGATATTGGTCCCGCCGGGCGGGAACCGCGGTCTGGGCCTGGTGCCTGATGCCGCACGATGTCCACTTGATAATGGTGCCCTCGCATGCGGACGGGCTGCGCGCCGCGCTTGCCGAAACTCATCGGCGTTATACCTGGGCGGTGAACCGGCGCGAGGGCTGGCGGGGGCATTTGTGGCAGAGCCGCTTCGCGTCCTGCCCGATGGACGAGGCGCACCTCGGCAGCTGCGTCCGCTATGTCGAGCTGAAACCGGTTCGGGCTGGCTTGGTTGCGCGAGCGGAGCAATGGCCGTGGTCGAGTGCGCGGACGCATCTCGGCTTGGCCGACGATCGTCTCACCGATGTGGCACCGATGCGGCAGCGGGTGGAGGATTGGCGGGCGATGCTCGACGCCGGGCTCGACGAGCGCGAGCGCGACCTCATCCAGGCCGCCGAGCGGAGCGGACACCCGCTCGGAAGCAAGGCCTTTCAGGATGAGCTGGCGGCGGCGCTGGGACGCCCCGTCGGACCGAGGCCGCGCGGCCGACCGCGCCGCGCGTAATCAGGGCCCCGCCTTTACCGCCACCACGATGCTGAGCGCGTAAAGGCCGCGTCCGGGATCGTGGTCGAGGGTCGAGCGGAGCTGGCGGGTGAGGCCGGTGATGATCCGGTCGAACCGTTCCTCGAACGCGGCGTCGCCGTCGGGCCGGCCGGCGAGCGCGTCGACCTCGACCGACAGGCGCGCGCTGGCCGGGCCGTCGCCGTCGAGCGCGATCGAAACCAGCCCGGCGCCGCGCAGCATGCCGAATTCGGCGATCTCGGTGATCAGGAAGGCGACCGAGACCGCCACGTCCTGGGTGACGTAAAAGGCGCCGATGTCGAGCCGGATCTGCATCCCCGCCGCGCTCGCCGGCGCGGTCGCGCGCAGATTGGCGGTCAATTCGG
Organism: Allosphingosinicella sp.; assembly: GCA_035543935.1. Lineage (GTDB taxonomy): Bacteria > Pseudomonadota > Alphaproteobacteria > Sphingomonadales > Sphingomonadaceae > Allosphingosinicella. The sequence continues at coordinate 19,895 of DATKIV010000004.1, read as the reverse complement.
TGATCAGCGACTTGAGCGCGACCCCGCGATTCTCCTCGAGCTCGGCATAATGGTTGCGGTGGACGACCGCGAGCGCGTCGACCCGGCGCTGGATCGAGGCATAGGCGGCGGCGACCTGCTCGTTGGGCGAGCCGCGCGAATGGAGGTTCAAGAGGGAGGCGACGACCTGGAGATTGTTTTTGACCCGGTGATGAACCTCGCGCACCAGCCTGGTCTGGCGGACCACCGCCGCCTCGAGCTCGGCTTCGTGGCGGGCGACCGTCCGCGTCACCTCGGTGAAGGCCTGGCCGAGCGCGCCGATCTCGGCGGCGGGGCTCATCACCGCCGGCAGGTCGACGCCACGGTCGCCGGGCTTGTAGGCGGAGATGATCTTCTGGATCCGGCCGAGCGGGCGCAGCAGAAGCCGCTGGACGATGACCCAGCCGACCAGGGAGGCCCAGAGCCACATCAGGATCGGCGTCGCCACGACCAATATCTCGGTGAGGCTCATCAACGGCGCCGGGAGACGCACCCGAAGCGAATATTGGCCGTTTCCGAAGGGGTGGTCGGCGGTCACCTGCGGCGCCCGGGCGCCCGCCGCCGACATGGCGCGCAGCGGCATCGCCCGATCGCCCTGCACCAGCTCGAGCGCGAAATCCTCGGGCAGTCGCGGGGTGTCGACGACGGCGGCGATCGTCGCGCGGTCATATTCGGCGATGCCTTCGATCCGGCCGGACGGATCGTAGATGAAGACGTCGAGAAGATTGCCGCCCGGCACGATCGTGACGCGGCCGATCTGGCCCCGCGCGGGCGGGATGGCGGGCAAGGCGAAGCCGGCGCTCAGGCAGCTCGGCGCCGGGCCGTTTCCAAAGATCGCGAAGCGGCCGCTGACGTTGGGCGGCCGGCCGAGGCGGGCGAGGGTCCGCCGGCAGATCCCGCCGGTGTCGCCGGCTTCCGTGATCGCGTCGCGACCGGCGCGGACGGTGAATGCGTTGCGCGACAAAGCGAGCGTTAGGCGCTGCGTGTGCTGGGCGAGCAGGGCCTGCGCCTCCTGCTGGGCGGTGGTCCGGCTGGCGCGGGCATTTTGGATCGAGGCGACGATCGCGATCACCCCCAGCGGCAGCAGGCCGACGCTGAGGATGATCCACATCTTGAGGCCGGTTGAAAGGCGGGCCCAGCGGGAGGCCTGCGCCCAGCGGGAGGACTGCAGTCTGTCGTCGCTCACCGGGACGGCGCCATGATCGCGGTCAGCCGAGCTTTCCGAGCAGATCGAGCATTTCGGGCGGGATCGATTCCTTCAGCGTGTCGTCATAGACCGTGCGCAGGGCATTGCCGACCTCGCCGCCGGGCGCGCGCCTGCGGACGCGGCGTTCGCCAGCCTGGGCCTTGGTCTTGAGGGGTGTCGCGGCGTCGCTCGCGGATTTCTGGTCCCGGCTTCGCCTATCGTCACGAAAGGTCAAAATTCCACACCCCTCACGGCCAATCGCGCCGAGCCCCCCGGTATCGTGCCGCGGGCCTGCCCTGGCTCCAGCGCAGCCGCCCCGCTGAACAGACGCAAAAATACGGCGGCCTCGGATAATCAGGCCGCGCGGGCATGGAAACAAAAAACTCCGACGTTTGTTCCAGCTTGCGCGAGGACGGGGCACGATCGGATTTCCGGGCTGCTGACGTCGGTTGCGGTTGCATTCGCGACGAGGGCCAACCAATAGGCCCCGTAACGATTATCAAGGAGTCGCCCCTAACATGTCGCTTGGCCAGGATCTCGCGCCGCATCTTCCATTCCTCCGCCGTTACGCCCGCGCCCTGACCGGCACGCAGGTCCATGGCGACGCCTTCGTCCGCGCGACGCTGGAGGCGATCGTCGCGGCGCCGGACGATTTCCCCCGCGACGTCGATGCCCGGCTCGGCCTCTACCGGACCTTCCATGCCATCTGGTCGTCGGCCAATGTCGAGGAGGAGCCGGGCCACGCCGACACCGAGGCGCCCGAGGACATCGCCCGCGCCCGCCTCTCGCGGATCACGCCCTTGTCGCGCCAGGCGCTGCTGCTGACCGCGATGGAGGGCTTCACGCCGGAAGACGCCGGCTATCTGATCGGCGCGTCGGGCGACGAGGTCGAGGCTCTGGTCAACGAGGCGCTGGCCGAGATCGAACGCCAGACCCGCGCCGACGTCCTCATCATCGAGGACGAGCCGATCATCGCGATGGACATCGAAACCATCGTCCGCGACCTCGGCCACAACGTCACCGGCGTCGCGGTCACCCGCGACGAGGCGGTGAGCCAGGCGCTGGCGCGGCGGCCGGGCCTCGTCCTCGCCGACATCCAGCTTGCCGACGACAGCTCGGGGATCGACGCGGTCAAGGACATCCTCGCCGAATTCTCGGTGCCGGTGATCTTCATCACCGCCTTCCCCGAACGGCTGCTGACCGGCGAGCGGCCCGAGCCGACCTTCCTGATCACCAAGCCGTTCCAGCGCTCGACCGTGAAGGCGGCGATCGCCCAGGCCTTGTTCTTCGACACGGCGACGGTGCCGGCCTGACGTCAGAGGGGACAACCCCAGAGGGGACAGTTACTTTTCCGCACGACCGGCGTCGGAGGGGACAGTTACTTTTCCGCACGACCGGGGAAATCCGGATACGGCGTGCGGAAAAGTAACTGTCCCCATCCCACCGCGGATACGACGCGCGGAAACTGTCCCACTCCCCGCCCATCCGGAACCCGCTCATCCGAGGCGCGTTGCTCCGCGTAACGAATGGAACCCCAAGTCAGGAATAACGATGAGCGATCAGCGCGACCATATCAGCACGACCGACGCGCGCGCCGGCAGCACGCCGCATATGACGCGCTACATCCTCACATTCGGGCTAATCCTGGTTATTGCGGCTTTCGTTGCGATTGTACTTCTCTGGAAGTGATCCCATCTCGATGCGATGCCGCGGCGCCGGCCGGTGCCGCGCGGCACAGTGAAATGATGTGAGGGGCGAGTGATGGCGGGCGAACAGCCGGCGCAGGTCCAAGTCGAGCGGGGCGGGGGCGAATGGGCGCCGCTTCCCGATGACGAGTTCAAGGACCAGCTCGCCCTGGTCATCCCGCATTTGCGCGCGTTCGGCCGCTCGCTGTCGGGCAGCCGCGATCTCGCCGACGACCTCGTCCAGGAAACCCTGCTCAAGGCCTGGGCGGCGCGCAAGCGCTTCCAGGCGGGCACCAACATGCGCGCCTGGACCTTCATCATCCTTCGCAACCTCTTCCTCTCCCAGATGCGCCGGGCGCGGTTCAAGGGCGAGTGGGACGAATTGACGGCTTCGCGGCTGCTCGCCGCGCCGGCGAGCCAGGACCGCCATATCGAGCTCGGCGACATGCAGCGGGCCCTGTTGCATCTGCCGCAGCCGCAGCGCGAGGCGCTGATCCTGGTCGGGGCCGGCGGCTTCGCCTACGAGGAGGCGGCCGAGATTTGCGGCTGCGCGGTCGGCACGATCAAGAGCCGGGTCGCGCGCGGCCGGGTCGCGCTCGAAAGCCTGCTGAACGACGGCAAATTGCCTTCGCGCCGCGCCCACCGCACGCCTGAGAACGAAACCGCGCTGCAGACGATCATGAACGAGGTCGACCATCTCAGCCGCGACCGCGACCCGGACCCGGACGAGGAATAAAAGAGGGCGGGACGGGGACGGTTGGAAGAAGGCGGGCCGGGGACGGTTAAAGAAGGCGGGACGGGGACAGTTGCTGGCAACTGCCCCCGGTAGGAGCTCAATCCAGACGGGAGAGCAGGTCCTCGAACGGCCTGAGCGAGCGGATCTCGCCGTCCATGCGAAAGGCTTGGCGCAAGGCGTCGCCCACGCCGGCGTGGACGGTGGGCGGAGCCACCTTCACATATCGCCGCGTCGGGTAATGGGCCTCGGCCTTCATCGTCTTGTTCCATTCCTTCACAACAGGATTAACGTGTGTTGCATCAGCAAGTTGCAATTGTTGCGGCACGCGAACGGATTGGCTTCGATCTGTGATATGAAGGAAACACATAATAAACAGGACGTTAATGCCGCTATCGAGCGCGCGCGCGCGCATTCGCCCTTCCTCGCCTTCCAGCTCGACCGCCTGCCCGAGCTCGCCGCCGTCCTCGCCCGGGGCGATCTCGACGCCGCGCGCGCCGCGGCCCGCGCCGCCGGCGAGAGCGGCGACGCGATGGCGGCGGTGCGGCGCGAGCGCAGCGCCGCCGCGCTCGCGCTCGGCATTGGCGATCTGGCCGGCGCGCTGACGCTCGAGCAGGTGGTCGGGCCGCTCTCCGAGCTCGCCGACCGCCAGCTCGAGCGCGCGCTCGCCGCGGCGCTCGCCGAACGGACGCCCGACGCGCCGGCCCGGGGTTTCGCCATCGTCGCGCTCGGCAAATTGGGCGGGCGCGAGCTTAATTATTCGTCCGACCTCGACCTGATCTTCCTCTACGATCCGGAGACCCTGCCCAGGAAGCCGCGCGAGGAGCCGGACCAGGCGGCCTTGCGCATCGGCCAGCGCGTCGTCGAGATCCTGCAGAAGCGCACCGAGGAAGGCTACGCCTTCCGCATCGACCTGCGCCTCCGGCCCTCGCCCGAAGTGACTCCGATCGCGCTGCCGGTGGATGCGGCCATCTCATATTATGAAAGCTCGGCTCTGCCCTGGGAGCGCTCGGCCTTCATCCGCGCTCGGATGGCCGCCGGCGATCCCGCGCTCGGCCGCTATTTCATGGAAGCCGTCCATCCGTTCGTGTGGCGGCGCTCGCTCGATTATGGCGCGATTGGCGAGATCGGGTCGATCAGCCGCCGGATCCGCGACCATTATGCGCAAGGCCAGGCGTTCGGGCCCGGCTACGATCTGAAGCGCGGCCGCGGCGGCATCCGCGAGGTCGAATTCTTCGTCCAGGTCCACCAGCTCATCCATGGCGGCCGCGAGCCCGAGCTGCGCGCGGCGGCCACGCTCGACGCGCTGGCGGCGCTGGCCAGGGCCGGGCGGATCGGCGCCGCGGACGCCGCCGCCCTTGCCGAGGCCTATCGCCTCTATCGCACGATCGAGCATCGGCTGCAGATGGTCGATGACCGCCAGACCCACAGCCTTCCCGCCGATCCCGCCGCGCTCGACAATGTCGCGCGCCTGCACGGGCTCGCCGGCGGCGAGGCGCTGCTCGACCTGCTTCGCCCGCATGTCGAGCGGGTCGGGTCGCTCTACGACACCCTGGTCGAGGAGGACGGCGAGCGATTGCCCGAGGATCCCGACGCGCTCGATGCGGCGCTGACTCAAGCGGGCTTCGCCGCGCCGGCGGCGGCGCGGGCGCGGATCGAGGGCTGGCGCTCGGGCAAGGTCCGCTCATTGAGGACGGCGCCGGCGCTGGCGGCGTTCGAGGCGATGCTGCCGGTGCTGATCGAGGCGTTCGGCGCGGCGCCCGACCCGATCGCGGCGATGAACCGCTTCGAGGATCTGGTCATGCGGCTGCCGAGCGGGGTCAATTTCTACCGCCTGCTCGAGGCGCGGCCGGGCCTCACCCAGCATCTCGCCGCGATCTTGAGCCACGCGCCGGCGCTCGCCGAGCAATTGGGCCGCCGGCCCGAACTGCTCGACGGGCTGATCGACGCCAGCGCCTTCGACGAGGCGCGGCCCGTCGACGAGCTGGCGGCGCGCTTTGCTCGCACCGACCGCGCCGATGAGGATTATCAGCTGGTCCTCGATCGCGTGCGGCGGCGGGTCAACGAGATGCGCTTCGCTTTGGGCGCGCAGGTGGTGCTGGCGCTGAGCGACCCGATCGGCGTCGGCGAGGGCTATGCGCGAGTCGCCGAGGCCGCGATCAGGGTGCTCGCCGACGCCACCATCGCCGAGTTCGAGAAAGCGCATGGCAAGGTGCCGGGCTGCGCCCTCGTCATCCTCGGGCTCGGGCGGCTCGGCGGCGGCGCACTCACCCACGCCTCCGATCTCGACCTCATCTATCTGTTCAGCGGCAGCCACGAAAGCGAATCGGACGGCCCGAGGCCGCTGCGCGCCACCGATTATTTCAACCGGCTGGCGCCGCGGATCAGCGCGGCCTTGTCGGTGCCGACCGCGGCCGGGCCGCTCTACGATGTCGATACCAGGCTCAGGCCGTCCGGGGCGGACGGGCTGCTCGCCATCTCGCTCGACACCTTCGCCCGCTACCAGCGCGAGACCGCCTGGACCTTCGAGCATATGGCGCTGGCCCGGGCGCGGCCGGTCTACGGCTCGGACGCCGACAAAGCGGCGCTCGCCGCGATCATCGACGACGTCCTCAATATCGAGCGCGATCCGGCGGTCGTCGCCGCCGACGCCGCCCGCATGCGGATCGAGATCGCACGCCACAAGAAGCCGAAGGGCGTGTTCGACATCAAGCTCGCGCCCGGCGGGCTGGTCGACCTCGAATTCGCAATCCACACCCTGCAGCTCTCGCACCGCACCGCCTTCGCGCCCAGGCTCGGCACGGCGGTGGCGGCTTTGATCGAGGAGGGGCTGATCCCGCCCGAAATCGCCGACGCTCATCGCCTGCTCGTGCGCATGCTGGTGACATTGCGGCTGGTCGCGCCCGATTCGAGCGAGCCGGCGCCGGCCTCGCGGCCGCTGGTCGCGCGCGCCTGCCGGACGGACGGGTGGGAGGAACTGCTTGCCGCGCACGAAGCGGCGCGGCAAAGCATAGCGGCGATGTGGCGCAAGGTGACGGAGTCGCGCTGAATGGGGACAGTCAGGGGGACAGTCACTTTCACGCGCCGGTGCGGGCTGGAAAAGCGGGGCAGCCGAAAGTGACTGTCCCCATCCGGCGCATGAAAGTGACTGTCCCCGTGCGGAGGCCTGAATGCTGACCGAAGGCGATCAAATCCCCGACGTGTCCCTGACCGGGATGGACGGCCAGCCCGTCAGCCTGTCGGCCTTCCGCGGCAATAAACTGGTCCTCTATTTTTATCCCAAGGACGATACGTCGGGCTGCACCCGCGAGGCGAAGGACTTCACCGCTTCGGCCGGAGAATTCGAGAAGGCCGGGACCTGGGTGCTCGGCGTCTCCAAGGACGACCCCAAGAGGCACGCCAGGTTCACCGCCAAATATGATCTCGGCATCAAGCTGGCGAGCGATCTCGACGGCAGCGTCTGCGAGGCTTTCGGCACCTGGGGCGAGAAGAGCATGTGGGGCCGCAAATATATGGGCATCGAACGCGCCACCTTCCTGATCGACCGCGACGGCACCTTGGCCAGGGCCTGGCGCAAGGTGAAGGTGCCCGGCCATGTCGAGGAGGTTCTGGCCGCCGCTCGCGAGCTGCCATGATCGAGGCCGGCCCGCGATCCGGAACGAGGCGCGGCGGCCCGCGTTTTTCCGGAATGTTGCGGACCCGCTCGAGCGCGCTCGTCGCATCCGGCGCCGGCCTGATGGTCGCCGCCATATTCGGCATCCAGCTCGGCCAGAGCGCCGTGTCCGAGATCGATCCGGTTCATTTTCAGGGCCCCGCCGAGCGGCCGATCGGCATCGATCCGGCCGCGGCAGAGGCCGCCGAGCCCGACCCCTATCCGCAGGCCTATGGCTGGGGCGACAGCGGTGCGCCGGGCCCGATCTGCGGCGGCGATTGCGAGGCGGGCGAGGCGCGCGCCGCCGCGGCCTTCGACGGGCCGATCGGGACGCGCGAGCTTCCCGCCCCCTATTGGCGCGATGCGACGCCAACCACCGAATTGCGGCCCTGGCAGCCCGGCCAGGTCCCCTATCGCGGTCTCAGCGTCGAGCGCTACATGCATTATCCGGTGACGCAGGCCCAGGCCGACGGGGCGGCGGCGACGCCGCGGGCACCGGAGCCGGTTGCGCCGGACCCGGCCGCCTCCGCCCCCGCCGCCGCGCCGGCCCCGGGCGAGGAGCGGGTGGACGACTAGCCGTCCTCGCCAGCGGTGACGACGATCGCCCAGGCCTGCCGCTCGGTGCTGCTGGCCGCCGCGCCGCGCGCCAAGGTCAAGGCGGCGCGGGCAGCGTGGCGGGCGTCGCGGCAGGGCGCGCTCGCCCATCGGTTCGACGTCCTCATGCCCGATCGGCCGGCGCGCCCCGCCCGGCCGGAGCTGCTGCCGCCCAACCGCATGCCCAAGCGCGGCAAGGCGGGCTCCGAGCGCAGCCGGATCGCGATGCTGCACGCGCTCGCCCATATCGAATATGGCGCTATCGATCTCGCCTTCGACATGGTCGGGCGGTTCGGCGCTGCTTATCCCAGCGCCTTCGTGGACGACTGGCTTTCGGTCGGCGCCGACGAGGCGATGCATTTCGCCCTGCTCGACCGGCGGCTGGCGGCGCTCGGCGCGGGCTATGGCGCGCTGCCCGCCCATGACGGCCTGTGGGAAGCGGCGGCGGCAACCGCGCACGATCCGCTCGCCCGCCTGGCCGTGGTGCCGATGGTGCTGGAGGCGCGCGGGCTCGACGTGACGCCGGCGCTCGTGGCAGCGTTCACGCGCGCCGGCGACGCCCGCTCGGCCGCCATCCTGGCGCGCATCTACCGCGACGAGATCAGGCATGTCGCGGCGGGCACATTCTGGTTCAAACGGACCTGCGAATCCCGCGGGCTTGCCGCCGTGCCTGAGTGGCAAAGGCTGATTCGCAGCCACTTCCGGGGGGTCGTTAAGCCGCCGTTCAACGACTCAGCCCGGGACGAAGCCGGTCTGTCCCGCGAATTCTACCTTGGGGTTGCCGGGGGGGGACGACCTTAACATTGTCCATCCAGATTTCGGGTGGGCAGTTCTTCCACACAGTTCAAGCCGGGCCGTTGGGCCCCTTAAAACTCATGCGGCCGCCAAGCGCGGCCGTTCCGGTCGCAAGAGACCGAGCGGGGAAAATGATGACGACATTCGTTCCGGCGGCCAATTCGGGCCTGTCCAACAAGTTCAATGCGGGCCTCGCCCGAAAGTTCCGTAACCTCTTCAAGCCGCGCGATTTATTCCTTCATGACGGGAAGAGCCTGCGGCGCTTCACGATCGGGGCCAAGGTGCAGATGGCGGCCGCCGCCGCGCTCGTCCTGATTCTCGCCTGGTCGGTCGTCGCCACGGTCACCGCGTTCCACGCCATGAACAGCGACGTCGCCCGCATGGAGGCCGAGGTCGACCGGATGCAGTCCGAGGTTGTCGCGATCCGCGTCGCCGTCAATGAGCGCGCCGGCGAGCTCGAGCGCCGCCAGGCCTTCCTCACCACCATGCTGTCCGGCCATGCCAGCGCCGCCCAGCTCTCCCACCAGCTGCCGCGACAGCTCGCCACCCCGACCAATGCCGCCGCGCTCGCCATGACCAGCTCTTTCGACCGCGTCGACGCTATGCAGCTGGCGGTCGCCGAGCGCGCCCAGGAGATCACCCGCCAGCGCTACAGCCGGACCGCGAGCGCCCTGCGCGCGGTCGGCGTCGAGCCGGCCCGCATCCACGCCGCCGCCGCGTTCGGCATGGGCGGGCCGTTCGAGCCCATGGACGGCGCCGGCGACAATGCCGATCCGCGCTTCCGCCAGCTCTTCGCCAGCTGGCGCGCGCTCGATCAGCTCGAGCAGGGCGCCGCCTCCATCCCCTCGGCCCGTCCGATCGCCATTGCCAATTTCACCAGCGGCTACGGCGTCCGCTCCGATCCCTTCCGCGGCCGCGCCGCCATGCATGCCGGCATCGACCTCGCCGGTCCGATCGGCACCCCGATCTACGCCACCGCCGACGGCATTGTCGGCCGCTCCGAATATAATAGTGGCGGCTATGGCAATCTCGTCGAGATCAACCACGGTCCCGGCATCCAGACCCGCTACGGCCACCTCTCGCAGCGTATCGCCCAGCCCGGCCAGCGCGTCCGCCGCGGCCAGCTGATCGGCCTGATGGGCTCGACCGGCCGCTCGACCGGCAGCCACCTCCATTACGAAGTCCGCATCGACGGCCGCGCCGTCAATCCGATCCCCTTCATGCAGCCGGCGAACAGCCTCGCCGCGCTCAACCGCCCGGTCGCCGTCGGCGGCCCGGCCGGGGGCGGGCGCTGATCCGTTTCACAAGCTAGGGAGAGGCCTGAAAAGGGCCGAAGGCCCCGCCGGCGACGGTGGGGCCTTTTTTATGTGCGCAGAGGGGACAGTCACTTTTCCGCACGGCAGAACAGAACTGGATGCGGCGTGCGGAAAAGTGACTGTCCCCAGTCGGTGGTCCCTGTTTGGCGCGGAAAAGGACAGTTACTTTTGAACCGCCGGCGTGATCAACTCGACCTTCGGCGCGTAAAAGTAACTGTCCCCATTCACTTCCCGCGCTTCTGCCGGTGCTCGGCCAGATCGAGGACGCTGTTGGTTTCGCCTTCGGGGAGCAGGCCGAGCCGGCGGGCGACCTCCTGATAGGCTTCGGCCTCGCCGCCAAGGTCGCGGCGGAAGCGGTCCTTGTCGAGCTTCTCGCTGGTGGTGGCGTCCCACAGGCGACATCCATCGGGGCTGATCTCGTCGGCGAGGATGATGCGGGCGAAATCATTCTCCCAGAGCCGGCCGAACTCGAGCTTGAAGTCGATCAGGCGGATGCCGATGCCGGCGAAGAGGCCGCACAGGAAGTCGTTCACCCTTATCGCCATGTCGGCGATGTCGTCCATCTCCTCGCGCGTCGCCCAGCCGAAAGCGGCGATATGCTCGTCGGCGATCATCGGGTCGCCGAGCGCGTCGTCCTTGTAATAATATTCGATGATCGTTCGCGGCAGCTGGGTGCCTTCCTCGATTCCGAGCCGCTGCGAGAGCGTGCCCGCGGCGACGTTCCTGACCACCACCTCGATCGGCACGATCTCGACCTGGCGGATCAATTGCTCGCGCATGTTGAGGCGGCGGATGAAGTGGGTCGGGATGCCGATCGTTCCGAGCAAGGTGTAGAGATGCTCGGAGATGCGGTTGTTGAGCACGCCCTTGCCGGAGATCGTGCCCTTCTTCTGCGCGTTGAACGCGGTCGCGTCGTCCTTGAAATACTGGATCAGCGTGCCCGGTTCCGGGCCCTCGTAGAGGATCTTGGCCTTGCCTTCGTAGATCATGCGGCGGCGGGACATCTGGGCTTGGGCCTCCGGCTACGGGCTGGCGAGGGAAGGCGGCTCTATAGGGGAGCGCGGCCAAGAGGGCAAACCGGTGGGATGGGGACAGTTACTTTCACGCCTGGCGGGTCGAATGGATGGTGACGGCGCCTGGAAAGTAACTGTCCCCTTTTCGCCGAACCTTAGCGGGAAGGCTCCCATCCCAGGGCCTCGGCCGCCTGGAATGCACGCTGGTTCCCTTGCGCGAGCACCATGTAGCGGCCGCGCAGCGCAGGCGGGATCGCGGCCGGTGTCGGAAACCTCTCCAGGAACTCGGCGCGCATGAGCTCGCCATAGGCGCTCCCCAGCTTGACCAGCGTGTAGCCGTCGCGCGGATGATGAAGGAGGATTACCTCGGCGACGTCGATCGCGTCCTGAAAGCGTCCCTCGCCCGCCAGGAAATCGACCACCGTGCTCGCCATGAGCGCGACGGCCTCCCTGCGGCTCAGCGTCCGCATGTAGAGGCCGCTTTCGATCGCCCGGTTCGTCATCGGCAGGTTCTGGCGATACCAGGCCGTCCGCGCCGGCAGCGCGCCGCTGGTCGCCTCCAGGTTGATCTCGCGCCCGCTTTCCTCGGCATAACGAAGGAAGATGTGGAGCGGCGCGGTCGAGAGCGCCAGGTTCAGCCCCATCCGCTCGGCCACGATCAGGAACAGGATCGGCATCGAGACGCAATTGCCGCGCCGGCTGGCGAGGTAGGTCGGGATCAGCTTGTTGCGCACGTTCCGGCCGAGCGGATCGGCATGATCGTAGGCGAACGGACGGCGGCCGTTCCAGTCGCCGCTCTCGTAGATCACCCGGCGCAGCGCTGAAAGCTTCGCCGCCGGGGATGCGTGGGGGCCGGCCAGGCCGCTCGCTCTCCTCGCCAGCCGATCGATCTCTGCCATGGTGGCATCGGCGTTCAACGAGGGGTCGACGATCCGATCGAACGCCAGCTTGGCGCGACCATAATCGAGCTGGTCATCCGGAAGCGACAAGACGCCGCGAACGATGGCGGCGGGAGTGGAGGCGGCCTTAGCGACCGAGCATGAGGCAATTGCGAGAAAGAACAGGGTGGCTGCTCGAAGCACACCAAGAAATGTCACCGCAACCCTCACCTCCAGTAGGAATGTACATAGCGGTCGATGATCTCACCGCGAGCGTTGAATATATATATTGCGTGCCTGTCACTTTCACCGAAGTAGAATGCCATCATCGTTCGCCCATCCGAGCGCCGCGCGGCTTCGCCCAGTTCTATAGGAGCCTGGAAGCGCGGTGCGATCGGCGACAAACTAAAGTTCTCTTGGGCGCGGCGCACGAGATCGGCCACGTTCTCCGAATCGATCCTGGCATAACCTGTAAGGTCAGGCCGTTCATAACGCCACGGACTCGTGCACGAGACGCGATGCGTAATGGAAACGGGGACAGTTACGTGACTTTTCCCGTTCCCCTTCCATCGTGACGAACGAGCGACGCGCCTGGCATCATTTAGAACTCGGGCAGCGCAAATTTCGAGTTGGGTCTCCCAGCAATCCCCGCTGCTCAATCCCAGCAAGGAAGAATCTCCTCGCCGGAGTTCGACCTGGAATCGGGCGCGGACACGATCACCGACACGCGTCCATTCAAGGTGGCTTGGAATGTTGAAGACCAGGAAGTCCGGCTGGGAAACGCCGCTGACCATCGTGAAGGTGCCGGAGCGGCGTATGCCGGTTTCAAGGGCATCCGCAAAGCGCTGGGTCAACCCGTCATCTCCGCCTCGCCGGATTTCGACAGGAATCGGGGACTGAGGAGCAGCGGTGGCACACCCGGCCATGCCGGATGCAATCGCCAGGAATCTAATGACGTCGATGCTGGTCAGTCGCACGTGATGGTTTCCGCTTCTGGCTGGGTCCATATGCCTTGTGCCCCCGGGCCCTCAGCATCCTAATACCAGTTGCAGGCCGGATAATCCGGGTCCGCCAGGATGCCGACGGGATCACGCAGCAGGAACGCATCGAGGGGGACGCCCTGCATAAGGTCTCCGGTGTCGCTCCAGATAAGAAGGCCGCGACATCTGTCGACGTACATTTGCGACCTGGACGGTTCGATATCCGGGCCCGATGACCTCTCCACTCGGATGATGGCGGAGCGGCAATTGTCCGTGCAATGTGTGACTTCAAAGGACGTACCGAGGCAGGCGTAGCGGTCGCCCACCCGGATCGGTCTCCTGACAGCAAACTCGATGGTATTGCCGGGCGGGCCGAGGGAAACGCATCGCACGGCATCGGCCGTGCGGAACTCGCGCATCAGAGAGGGGGGAGTAACGTCGGTCGGCAACGAGACGTACGCTTCAATGCCTCCGGAACGGCCAGTACGGCCGGAGAATACGATCACGCGAGTATGATCGAGACTGAGATACCTAATTTCTTCGGCCGCGCCAGACGCCGCCGCGCGCCTCCCTACCGATTGGGGCGTGGCACAGGAAATCAGGATCAGCGCCAGAAAGGGGGCGAGCTTGCCTAACATGTCGTTCCCAGCAGAGCGCAGGAGGCTGAATTATATTGCCTCTGGTGGGCAATTGCACCGAGCGGATAACCTTCTCGCAGAAGCCTCCCCCCTAGCTCCTGAGGTGTGGAGTGTATCCCGCCGTCGTGGACGATATCCCTTGGCGCTGCATTCAACCCGAGAGGAGATACGTAGGTTTGGCCAGGCTCATTCGCGCGTCCAAGTCCGCGGGTCGTCAAAGCAGCAAAGGGCACCCGCCTTGCGATGTGGCTCCCTGTCGGCACCGTCTGGATATCGAGTTCGGTTCGAGAAAAAGTGAACTCACGATTCACGAGAGAGGTCAGCGCCTGCCCGACCGTGATGTCAAACGCGCGCCCGCCCCGAATAGCCTCAACCGTGACGCTCCGCGCCTGGTCCTGCTGCGCAAGCGTGTTCACCGCAGCGGTATATTGCGCGTTGAAGCCCGCAAACCTGGGGTCGTCCGCGCTAACCGGGCGTTCAATGTATCCGCTCCGAGTCGGAATGCGCTCACTGTCCACATGGCAGTTATATCCCTGCTCCCGATTGCCTTCGCACTTCGTTCCCGTTGGATCCGTCCAATTCACCGGGTCGTTCCCAACATAGGCGTAGAGGTTGAACTGGTCCTGATACCCGATCGGATCGGCCTGCAGGAAGCGGGCCTCCGATGGCGTTGCCCAGATAAGCCATGAGCAGGTGCCACAGACGAGCATGCGATTCAGGTTTGCGGTTTTCATGGTGCACTCCCCACGAATCATCGGATAGGATCGTGTGGCAGGGCGCCAGCGTCAAGCTGGGATGGAGCCAGTTTGGACTCATCCTGGGCAGCTCTGACGGCGGGAATGGGGACAGTTACTTTCACGCGCGGCCGGTCGAATTGAAGACGCAGGCGGTTGGAAAGTAACTGTCCCCTCAAACTCCCTATGTCACTTTCCCCCGCACGGCATATTTCGGGTCGCGCCAGCTTTCGTTTCCCATGATCTTCGCCAGCCGGTCGACGCCGTGCCAGACGTCCTCGAAGCCGAGATAGAGCGGGGTCAGGCCGAAGCGGATCACGTCGGGGGCGCGGAAGTCGCCGATCACGCCCGCCGCGATCAGCGCCTGGCAGATTTCGAAGGCATGAGGATGGGAAAAGGAGATATGGCTGCCGCGCTGCTCGGGCCCGCGCGGGGAGATGCAAGCGAAATCCGGGCATTTCTGCTCCATCAGCCCGTAAAGGACGTCGAACAGGGCGATCGACTTGGTCCACAGCCGCTCGAGCGTGACGCCCTCGAAAGCATCGAGCGCGCTCTCCAAAGCGGCGAGGCCGAGGATCGGCGGCGTGCCGGCGAGGAAGCGGTCGATGCCGGCGGCCGGCCGGTAATCGTCGGTGAAGGCGAAGGGCTCGGCATGGCCCATCCAGCCGCGCAGAGGCGAGACGAGCCGCTCCTGGAGATGCTCGGCGACGTAGAGAAAGGCGGGCGCGCCCGGGCCGCCGTTCAGATATTTGTAGCCGCAGCCGACGGCGAGCTCGGCGCCTGCCTCGTTGAGGTGGAGCGGCACCGCGCCGACGCTGTGGCTCAGGTCCCAGATCGTGATCGCGCCGGCGGCGCGCGCCAGAGCGGTGATCCGCGCCATGTCGAACCGCTCGGCGGTCTTGTAGTGGACGTGGGTGAGCAGCAGCGCATTGGTGTCGGCCACGATCCGCTCCTCGATTTCGGCGCGCGGGGCGATATCGAGCGACAGGCCGAGCAGCTCGGCGACTCCGCTGGCGATGTACAAATCGGTGTGGAAATTGCCGGACTCGCTGAGCAGAGTGGTGCGGCCGGAAAGGCGCGCCGCCGCGGCGAGCAGCTTGAACAGGTTGACCGAGGCCGAATCGGCGACCAGCACCTCGTGCGGCTTGGCCCCGATCAAGGGCGCGATCTTCGCCCCGACGCGGCGCGGCATGCCGATCCAGTCGCGGCTGTTCCAGCTGCGGATCAGCTCCTCGCCCCATTCCTCCCCGATCACGTCCCGCTGGCGCGCCGCCACCGACTTCGGCAGCGGTCCCAGAGAATTGCCGTCGAGATAGATCAGGCCCTCGGGCAGGTGAAAGCGGTCGCGCAAGGGCCGCAGCGGATCGGCGGCGTCGGCGGCCCGGGCCTCGGCGAGCGTGAAGCTCATGGCCGGCGCCCAAGCGCGCGCTCGATCTCCTCGACCGCGGCGGCCCAGGCGGCGGTTTCGGGCGCGATCAATTCGACATGGCCGGTGCGGTCGATCATGCGGACGCGGACCTGGTCGCCCGCCGCGCGCATCGGCCGCGCATAACCCTCGGCATAGGCTGTCGGGATGATCCGGTCCTGCAGGCCGTTGACCAGCACCTGCGCGACGCCGAGCGGGGCCAGGCGGGGCACCGAGGTGTCGGTGAAGGGATCGATCCGGCCCGCCCTGACGCCGCCGGTCAGACGCACCACCACCCCATTGCCGCAGCCATTCTCCGAACGCGCCGCCTCCTCGAGGTCGGGCAGGCCGCCCAGGCTGACGACGGCGCGGATCGGCAGCGGATGGACGGTGCGCAGCGGCGAGCCGGCCGGGAGCCTTGGCCGACCTGCCAGCCACAAGGCGAGATGGCCGCCGGCGCTGTGGCCGGCGGCGACGACGCGGGTCAAATCGAGCCGATGCTCGACGGCGTGCGCGCGCAGCGCGTCGGCGGCGGCGGCGGCGTCCTGGAAGGTGCCCGGATAGCCGCCGCCCGGCCGGTCGACGCCGCGATAGTCGATGTTCCACACCGCGATGCCGCGCCGCCGGAGGTCGTCGGCGATCCAGTTCATGATCGTCCGGTCGGCGATGTCGGTCTGCCAGCAGCCGCCATGGACCATGAGCACGACCGGATGCGGTCCGGCGCCTTCGGGCAGCCAGAGATCGGCGACCTGGAGCGGGTCGGCGCCGTAGCGGATCGTGGCGGAGGGACGCGGCCGCGGCCGTTCGAGCAAATCGGGCCAGTCCATCAGCCGGCCCGGCGCGCCGCTCATATTGGGGGTCTGGCTCACGGCGCATGCGGTTAGAGCGAGGCCGATCAGGAGGGCAAGCGGTTTCGGCATTGCGCGCATGGGCAGCGGATAGCCGCCATGCGCCTGTGGGGACAGTCACTTTCATGCGCGATGGTGGGGACAGTCACTTTCACCCGCGATGGTGGGGACAGTCACTTTCATGCGCGGCGGTATTCAAGTGAAATGCCTCGGCGCGTGAAAGTGACTGTCCCCTTTTCAGCCGCAGCGGAAGCGGCGCGCGCTCCAGGGGGCGCTGAACTGAAGCTGGTTCATCTTGCACATCGCCAGCCGCCAATCAGCGGCCCGGCGGCGGAGGATGGCGAGGAGCTTGCGCATCTCGAACTTTCCTTTCAGGCGGTGGTGTTGAAGCTGAGCGCGGTGATCGCGAAAGCGACGACCATGGCGACCAGCTGGGCCGTCGTCCCGTCCCAGCTCGCCAGCCGCGAGGCGGCGTCGCGCAACCGCGAAAGGCCGGCGCCGAGCCGCGCCAGGCCGCGATCGACCGACAAGCTGAACTGATCGTGATGCTGAACCCACATGCGGGCGTCCATTTCGTCGCGCATCTCGAAATTCCTTTCATGTCCCAGCCAGGAAAAGCGTTCCTGCATGGCCATGAAATGGCAGGCCGCGGGGCCGGACGCCAACGAAACTCTGGACGGATAGTATAAGTTCAGCTTATGATTGGCCGTGCCTCGTATGCCGCCCCTCAGCGCCGTTCGCGTCTTCGAGGCGGCGGCGCGCCACCAGAATTTCACTCAGGCCGCGGCCGAGCTCGGCATGACCCAGGCGGCGGTGAGCTATCAGATCCGCCTGCTGGAGGAGCGGCTCGGCGTGCCCCTGTTCGCGCGCCACAAGGGGCGGGTGTGGCTGACCGAGGCGGGGCGGCGGGCGGCGCCCGCGGTCTCGGCCGGCTTCGAGGCGATCGCCGACGCCTTCGCCGCCATGGTCGCCGACGATAGCGGCGTGCTGACGGTCAGCACCACCGCGACGTTCGCCGCCAATTGGCTGGCGCCGCGGCTGGGCGCGTTCCAGCTCGCCCGGCCCGAGCTCGCGGTGCGGCTCAACACCGACAATCGCATCGTCGATTTCGCCCGTGACGAGATCGACGTCGGCATCCGCAGCACCTCCGCCGCGCCCGACTGGCCGGGCCTCCGGGCGCATTTCCTGTTCCGGCTCCATTCGACGCCCTTGTGCAGCCCGGATTTCCGCGATCGCCATCCGGTCGAGACGCCGGCCGATCTGCTCTCCGTCCCCCGGCTCAGCCCGGACGATGTCTGGTGGGCGGACTGGTTCCGCGCGGCCGGCGTGCCAGTGCCGGTCGAGACGGCGCCGAGCGGCATCCGCTTCGACACCCAGGCGATGGAGGGCAATGCCGCGATCGCCGGCGCCGGCGCCAGCGTGCTGACGCCGATGTTCTGGCGGGGCGAGCTCAATTCGGGCCGGCTCGTCCAGCTATTCCAGCTGATCAGCTTCGAAGGGCCGGGTTATTGGCTGGTCTATCCCGAATATAAGCGCAACCAGCCCAAGATCGCCGCCTTCCGCGACTGGCTGCGCGCCGCCGTCGAAGCCGAGAAGGCGCGCGAGCCGGCCGAGATCTTTCTGCCCCCCTCCCTCGACGGGAGGGGGTGAGGAGTCAGGCCTCCATGGGCTCCACTGGTGCCGCTTCCGGCCGGGCCCGTCTCGGGAACCAGCGCCGGCGCACCCACAGGCCGATGCCGAGCAGCAGCAGCAAGGCCAGCAGCCAGGGAGCGATGGTGATGAGGGCGACCAGCAGGATCTTGCCGCCGTCCGCGAAATTGTTGCCGGCGCGCTCCAGCGCCTCGCCGATGCTGGTCGGCGGCCGATAGCCGGGGACAAGGCTGCCGGAGCCATATTGGAAAACCATCGGCGTCGTCGCCAGCGTCTCCTGATCGGCCTCGCGAGTCTCGCGCATGGCGGCGATCTGGTCGCGCACGCGCTGGGCCTCCTCCTCGAGCCGCTCGCGCTCCTCGGGCAGAATGTCGCGCGCGGCGAGCCGCGTCTGGATCCGTTGCAGGTCGGCATTGAGCTGCTCGATCGTGCGGCCGGTCTGGCGGATGTTGGTGCCGACGTCGATGCCGCTGATCTCGTTCTCGGTCAGCATGCCGTCGGCCTGGAGCACGGCGTCGACCGCGCCACGGCCGAACTGGCGGGCGCTGCCCGGGTCCAGCTTGAGCTCAAGCCGGGCCTCGATGTCGTTGGGGCCGAGCACCTGATAATGCATGCCGGTGATCCGGCAGCGCGCCGTGGTCAGGCGCTCGCACATCTGGGCGTGCTTCTCCTGCAATTCGGCGACTCGGGGGGCGGCGAGCGCGAAGGCGTAGCGATAATTGAAGGCAACTCCCGGCGCCGCGGTCGGCGAGACGTTGGGGCCCGCGGCGGCGCGGCCCTCCTGGGCGCCGGGCGCGAGCGCCGCCACCGGTGCGGCCGAGTCGCGCGCGGCGGGCTCGCGCTCCATCTGCGTGGAAGGCTGCCCACCTTGCGAATCACTGCGTTCGCTGCGCTCGGGGCCGCGGCTGCACGAAGCGGTGCTGGCGAGAAGCAGAACAAGGAAGGGAATAGAACGACTCACGATCACTCTCCTCTTGTTATATTGTCACATGAGTCTACCATATTGGTAGACAATGGCAAGAGCCCTCTCGCATCCCTGAATCGGGGCTGCTAACGCCGCCCCATGAGTGACGTTTTCGATTCCATTGTCGAGCATCCTTTCGACGACGCCTTGTCCCAGCGCTATCTGGTCTACGCGCTTTCGACGATCACCGCGCGCTCGCTGCCGGATCTGCGCGACGGCTTGAAGCCCGTGCACCGGCGGCTCCTCTGGGCGATGCGGCTGCTCAGGCTCGATCCGGCCTCGGGCTACAAGAAATGCGCGCGCGTGGTCGGCGACGTGATCGGCAAATATCATCCGCATGGCGATCAGTCGGTCTATGACGCGATGGTCCGGCTCGCCCAGGATTTCTCGCTTCGCTACCCGCTCGTCGACGGCCAGGGCAATTTCGGCAATGTCGACGGCGATAATGCGGCGGCGATGCGCTACACCGAGGCGCGGCTGACCGCGGCGGCGGGCGAATTGATGGCCGGGCTCGACGAAGGCACGGTCGCCTTCCGTCCGACCTACAACAATGAGGAGGAGGAGCCGGAGGTCTTTCCCGGCCTCTTCCCGAACCTGCTCGCCAACGGGGCCAGCGGCATCGCCGTCGGCATGGCGACCTCGATTCCGCCGCACAATGCGGCCGAGCTTTGCACGGCGGCACTGCTTTTGATCGACGATCCGAAGGTGCCGATCGAGGCGCTGATGAGCAGCAGCGCCGAGGACGGGCTGGTGCTCGGGCCGGATTTCCCGACCGGCGGCATCATCGTCGACAGCCGCGACTCGAT
>DATKIV010000003.1:0-20920 GCA_035543935.1 Allosphingosinicella sp. | reverse complement strand
ATGCGGCGGCGATGCGCTACACCGAGGCGCGGCTGACCGCGGCGGCGGGCGAATTGATGGCCGGGCTCGACGAAGGCACGGTCGCCTTCCGCCCGACCTATAATGGCGAGGAGGAGGAGCCCGAGGTCTTTCCCGGCCTCTTCCCCAATCTGCTCGCCAACGGCGCCAGCGGAATCGCGGTCGGCATGGCGACCTCGATCCCGCCCCACAACGTCGCCGAGCTGATCGACGCCGCCGTCCATCTGATCGACGATCCCGACGCCGAGGATTCGGCTTTGCTGGCCTGGGTCGCCGGCCCCGATTTCCCGACCGGCGGCGTCCTTGTCGACAGCGCCGAGGCGATCGCTCTGGCTTATGCGACCGGCCGCGGCGCTTTCCGGGTGCGCGCGCGCTGGGCGATCGAGAAGGGGCCGCAGGGGTCCTGGACCGCGGTCGTCAGCGAAATTCCCTATCAGGTGCCCAAGGGCAAATTGATCGAGCAGATCGCCGGGCTGATCGCCGACAAGAAGCTGCCCATCCTCGCCGATATCCGCGATGAATCCGACGCGGCGATCAGGATCGTGATCGAGCCCAGGAGCCGCACCGTCGATGCCGACGTGCTGATGGAGAGCCTGTTCCGGCTGACCGACCTCGAATCGCGGGTGTCGCTCAACCTCAACGTCCTCGACGCCAGCCGCACCCCCAAGGTGATGAGCCTCAAGCAGGTGCTCGGGGCGTGGGTCGGCTTCCAGCTCGAAGTGCTGGTCAAGCGCGCCGAGCACCGGGTCGGCAAGATCGAGGACCGGCTGGAGCTGCTCGAAGGCTATCTCATCGCCTTCCTCAATCTCGACCGGGTGATCGAGATCATCCGCACCGAGGACGAGCCCAAGCCGATGATGATCGACGAGTTCGGCCTGACCGACCGCCAGGCCGAGGCGATCCTCAACATGCGCCTGAGGTCCCTGCGCAAGCTCGAGGAGATGCAGCTCCGGGGCGAGCGCGACGACCTCCTCAAGGAGCGCGAGGGGCTCAGCCAGCTGATCGAATCCCCCGCCCGGCAGCGCACAAGGCTCAAGAAGGACCTCGCCGCTTTACGCGCGAAATATGGTCCCGACACCGCGATCGGCCGCCGCCGCACCCTGATCGAGGAGGCCGCGCCGGCGCGCGACATCCCGCTCGAGGCGATGATCGAGCGCGAGCCGGTCACGGTGATCCTGTCGAAGCGCGGCTGGATCCGCGCGATGCGGGGCCATGTCGAGCTGACCAATGCCGAGGCGCTGAAGTTCAAGGAGGGCGACGAGCTCGCTTTCCCATTGCTCCACGCCCACACCACCGACAAATTGCTGCTCGCCTCGTCGGACGGCCGCTTCTACACGCTCGCCGCCGACAAGCTGCCCGGCGGCCGCGGCTTCGGCGAGCCGGTCAAGCTGATGGTCGACATCGAAAACGAAGGGAATGTCGTGGCGCTGCTCCGCGCCGGGGCAGCGGAGAAGCTGCTCCTGGCCTCGTCGGACGGGCGCGGCTTCCTCACCTCGACCGCCGGCGCGGTCGCCGAAACCCGCAAGGGCAAGCAGATCGTGAACCTTCGCGCCGGCGCCAGGCTCAAGGTGGTCCGCCCGCTCAAGGCCGGGCAGGATTATGTCGCGGTGATCGGCGAGAACAGGAAGATGGTCGTCTATCCGCTCGCCGAGCTGCCCGAAATGGGCCGCGGCCAGGGCGTCCAGCTCCAGCGCTACCGCGACGGCGGCCTCGCCGACGCGACCGGCTTCACCTTCGCGGAGGGCCTCTCGTGGCCGATGGGCGGCGAAACCGGGCGGACCCGCACCGAAACCGATATCGGCTCCTGGCGCACCGCCCGCGGCGCCGCCGGGCGGATGCCGCCCCAGGGCTTCCCGCGCGACAACAGGTTCGGCTGAGATGCCGGCCCCACTGCATTGGATTTTCTCGGAATCTGCAGTAATTAGCAAGATTAGGCAATTGACCCGGATCGCTTACTGATACATCGGGCATTCAGCCGCGCCCGCCGACATCCGCGCCGCCGCTTTGCATTGAGAGACAGGGGATTGGGGCGCGTGCGCTTGAAGACTTTTTCGTTCATTCTGCTTGCCGGAACCAGCCTCTCGCCCGCCAGCGCCCAGGACGCACCGACGCCGCCGCCGGCCGCGGCGCCCGAAGCGGACGCGCCGGGTGCGGAGGAGACGGCCGCGCCGCCGGCCCCGGAGGGGCAGGAGGTCATCGTCAACGGTCAGCGGCTGCGCGGCGAGGTCGCCGGCAATGTCGAGCCCGAGGCCCGGCTCAACGAGGAGCAGATCCGCGCCTACGGGGCATCGAGCATCGGCGAGCTGGTCGAGGCGCTGGCGCCGCAGACGCGCAGCGGCCGCGGCCGCCAGTCCGGCCCGCCGATCGTGCTCCTGAACGGCCAGCGCATCGGCGGCTTCGGCGAGATCCGCGATCTGCCGCCCGAAGCGATCGAGCGCGTCGACATCCTGCCCGAGGAGGTGGCGCTGAGCTACGGCTACCGCGCCGACCAGCGGGTTGTGAACATCGTGCTGAAGGAGAATTTCCGCTCGATCACGGTCCAGGGCGCGCTCGGTTTCGCCACCGCGGGCGGCCAATCCACCTATGACGCCAACGGCACGATCCTCAGGATCAGCCGCGAGAGCCGCTGGAACATCGACGCCCGCTATCAGCGCGCCGATTCGCTGCTCGAAAGCGAGCGCGACCTGATCCAGTCGGCGCCGTCCGCGCCCTTCGACCTCATCGGCAATGTCGGGCCTTCGCCCTTCGTTCCCGGAGCGCAGGTCGATCCGGCGCTGAGCGCGGCGGCGGGCGCGCCCGTCACCGTCGCCGCCGTGCCCGGCTCCGCCGCCACCGGCGCGCCGGCGCTCGCCGATTTCGTCGCCGGCGCCAACCGGCCCAATGTCACCGATCTCGGCCGCTACCGCAGCTTGCTGCCGCAAACCGAATCGATGCAGCTGAACGGCACGCTCAACCGCAAGATCCTCGGCAATGTCTCGGCGACCTTCAACCTGCGGGTCCAGGCCAATTCGAGCGAGAGCCGGCTCGGTCTGCCATCGCTGACCCTGACGCTGCCCGAAACCAATCCCTATTCGCCCTTTTCCGGCGACGTCACCCTGTTCCGCTACGCCGATGCCGCCGGCCCTTTGCTCCGGCGGACGCGGGGGCGGACCGGCCATGGCGGGCTAACGCTCGACAGCAACATCAAGTCCTGGCGCTGGACCTTCACCGCCAATTACGACATCGCCCGCACCGTCACGCGCACCGACACCAATGCCGATCCGGCGGCGATCCAGGCGCGGCTCGCGGCCGGCGATCCCACCCTCAACCCGTTCGCGCCGATCGGCGACAGCCTCCTCGTCCTGGCGCCCGAGGACCGGGCGGAATCGATCAGCCGCTCGGGCGACGCGCAGGTCGTCTTCAACGGCTCGCCGTTCAGCCTGCCGGGCGGCCCGGTCATGGCCAGCGCCACCCTTGGCGGAAACACGATCGACCTCGAAAGCGAAACCTTGCGTGCCGGCGTGACCCAGCTGCGCGACCTCAGCCGCGACCGCGCCGCGGCGCTCGGCAGCCTCGATCTCCCGCTCACCAGCCGGCGCGAGGGCTTCCTGGGCGCGGTCGGCAACATCTCGCTCAACCTCAATTTCGAGGTCGAGCATTTTTCCGACTTCGGCACGTTGCGCACCCTGGGCTACGGCCTGCGCTGGGAACCGATCGACCCGCTCGAATTCTCGGTCAACGTGACCGACGAGGATGGCGTCCCCACCATCCAGCAGCTCGGCGATCCGGTCGTCGTCACGCCCAATGCGCGGGTGTTCGATTTCGTCCGCGGCGAGACGGTCGACGTCACCCGCATCGACGGCGGCAATCCGGCGCTGATCGCCGACAATCGCCACGTGTTCAGCGCCCGCGCGACCTTCCGGCCGATCGGCGGCGGCGGGCCGACACCCACGACCAACCTCTCGATCACCGCCAATTACACGAACAGCCGAATCGACAATCCGATCGCGTCCTTCCCTGTCGCGACGGCGGAGATCGAGGCGGCCTTCCCGGCCCGCTTCGTGCGCGACGGCACGGGGCGGCTGGTGCAGATCGATTCCCGCCCGATCAATTTCGCGCGGTCGGACCGCGAGGAGCTGCGCTGGGGCGTCAACTTCTTCACGCCGATTGCGACGGCGCCGGCGACAGGCGGACCGCCGGGAGCGGCGGCTCTTCCCGGCGGGCGGGGGCCGGGAGGCCGGGGCGGAAGGCCGCCCGGCGCCGGCCCGGGCGGCCCCGGCGGTCCGCGGGGTCCGGGCGGCCCTGGCGGCGGCCGGCGCGGCCCCGGCGGCAATGCCGGCGGCTTCTTCGGCGGCCCGGGCGGCGGCATCCAGCTCTCGCTTTTCCACACCTGGCGGTTCAATGATTCGGTGCTGATCCGGCCGGGCGTCCCCGAGCTCGATTATCTCGACGGCTCGGCTTTCAGCGGCCGCGGCGGCCGCCCGCGCCACGAGGTCGAGCTGACCGCCGTCGTCTTCCGCAACGGCCTTGGCGCCTTCATGAACGCGACCTGGCAGCAAGGCAGCATTGTGCGCGGCGGCCCGAACGGGCAGGGCGGCACCAGCAGCGACCTCAATTTCTCCGACTTCTCGACGGTCAACCTCACCTTGTTCGCCGATCTCGGCCAGCAGCAGGCCCTCGTCCGCCGCTTCGGCTGGCTGAAGGGGGCGCGGGTGTCGCTGGGGGTCACCAACCTCTTCGACAGCCGCCTGAGGGTGCGCGACGACACCGGCGCGACGCCGCTCGGCTATCAGGCCGATTATCTCGATCCGCTCGGCCGCGCGATCCGCATCGGCTTCAGGAAGCTGTTCTAGGGTCCGTATTAGGTCAGGGGACAGTTAATGGTAACTGTCCCCTCACTGGTGCCGATCGGCCTCGCCGTTGCGAATGACGCCCAGTGGCGTCCTGATCTCAGGGGCGAAACGAGCGGGATATTCTCGCGGAGGCAGATGTCTTGGCATTGCGCGTAGAAAAGCGGCTGCTGCGTCATCACGACGTTCATGGTCCCGGCCTCCGCCGGGATGACTCCGACGGGTTCGCTCGTATTAGCCGGCCCGCTTTCTCAATGATGAATTAACCCTGTTTGTCTAACCCGGCGCCATGGAGGGTGCAAAGACGCGCAAGCGGGGCAGGGCCCGGGCCGGTGGGCTTCCGCCGACGCCTGGCTTGCCGACTGAATTCGCGCCCCAGGTGCAGAACGTTCTGGAGATAGTCCGGCAGCGCTATCTCGACGCTTTGCCGATCGCCGCCGCGATCATCACGATCAGCGACGACAGCTTCATCGATTGCGCCAACGATCAGTTCCGCTTCCTCGCCGAATGGGACGAACGGCTCGGCGAGCGCCGAATCGCCCAGGTGCCGATGCTTCGCTCCGGTCCGGTCGGCACCCGCCTCACCGCCTTCCTCAAGAAGGACGATCCGGCCTTTCAGTTCGATACGGCCGACGGACGCAGCATCGGCGGCCGCCATTTCACCGTCCGCTTCGCCCGCCTCACCTTGCTGCCCGGCCAGCCGGTCCGCTGCATGATCTCGCTGATCGACAAGACCGCCCAGGTCGAGACCGAGCGCAGCCTGCGCTCGGAGATGCTGCGCGACACGCTGACCGGCCTGCCCAACCGCTTCGCCTTCAACGAGAAGGTCGAGCAGGTGCTCGGCGACCCGAATTTCGCCGACGCCAGCTTCGCCGTGCTCGCCGTCGACATGACCCGCTTCAGCCGAGTCAACGAATGCATGGGCGCGATCGCCGGCGACGAATTGCTGATCACCTTCGCCCGCCGCCTGGTCTCGGCGCTGCGCCCGAGCGACATGCTGGCGCGCATTTCCGGCGACGAATTCGGCGTTCTGCTCCGCCTCGACCGCGGCCTGCCCGACGCGCTTCGGGCCGCCGAGCGCATCAAGGCCGTGCTGACTTTGCCCTTCCGCCTCTCCGAGCTCGAGATCCGCGTCGATTGCGCGATCGGCTGCGCGATCCTGTCGAGCAGCGTCAACAGCGCCGACGAGGTGCTGCGCAACGCCCAGTTCGCGCTCAAGGGCGCCAAGAGGACCGGCACCACCCAGGTCTACGAGCCGACCCAGGCGCAGGAGGTCCGCCGCCGCTTCAGCATCGAAACCGAGCTACGCGTGGCGATCGAATCGAACCTGCTCACGCTCGCCTACCAGCCGCTCATCCACCTCGCGAGCGGCCGCGTCGCCGGCTTCGAGGCGCTGGCCCGCTGGCAGCATGAGGGCCAGCCGATCCCGCCCGGCGAGTTCATCCCGGTCGCCGAGGAATCGGGGCTGATCGTGCAATTGGGCCGCTGGGCGCTCGACACCGCGACCCAGGCGCTGGCGGCGTGGGACCGCAAGATCGGGACGCGGCTGCCGATCAACATCAACGTCAATCTGTCGCCCGTGCAGATCAGCCGCGACGACGTCGCCGCCGCGGTTTCGGGCGCGCTCGCCGCCAGCGGCATCGACGGCGACCGGCTGACGCTCGAGCTGACCGAAGGCGCGATCATCCAGGATCCCGAGCGCGTCGCGCGGGCGCTGAAGGCGCTGCAGCGCTTCGACGTCAAGATCGCGATGGACGATTTCGGTTCGGGCTATACCTCTTTGGCCTCGCTGCAATTGCTGCCGATCGACATCTTGAAGATCGACCAGCGCTTCGTCTCCGGAATGCTCGAGGATCATGACAGCGCCGCCATCGTCGACGCCATTTTGAGCCTCGCCCGCGCGCTCGGCATGGAGACGACCGCCGAGGGGATCGAGAGCGCGGAGCTGGCCAAGGCGCTGACCGAGAAGGGCTGCACCTACGGCCAGGGCTTCGTCTATTCCGAGGCTTTGCCGGCCGACGCCGCTTTGGCCTATTGGCTGGAACGCAACGCCTGATCGACATGGCGCCGGGCCATCGCCCGGACTTCGGCCTTGTCGGTGGAAAAGCCCGAGACCATCCACTCCCGCTCGATCGCCTGCATGGTCTTCGAGACCGACGGGCCCGCTTCGAGGCCCATCGCGATGAGGTCGCCGCCTTTCACCGGCAGGCGCGGCCGCTGCCAGCCTTCGAGCGCGCGGATCCGGGCCGCGGCCTCATGCGTGTCCAGCCTCTTTTCGAGGAGCATCCGGTCGATCGCGCAGGGCAGACCGACCTGATAGGCGAGCAGGCGGGCATCGTCGCCCGTGTCGACCCTGTGCGTCACCATGCAGGTCAGCCGCGTCCGCGCGGCGATGGACAGCCGCAGGCGCGCGCCGACCTCCGATGCCGTCTTCCAGCCGCCGTCGCTATATTGGTCGCCGCCGCGCGGCAGGAGCGCGCCAAGCCGCCTGACCGGGTCCGGCGCGACGCCGGCCGCCCGCTCCCGCCGCGGCAGCAAAGCAAGCCGGTCGGCGGTCTCGATTTCGGGCAGGATCGGGCGGAAGATGCCGCGCTCGATCATCAGCCGCACGGTCGGCGCGGGATCGGGCAAGGCGAGCAACTTCAACAGCTCGTCGGCGATCCGCTCGCGCGACAGGGCCATCAGGTCGTTGGCCCTCGCGGCGCAGGCTTCGAGTCCAGGCGGATCGGGCGTGCCGCGCGCGAATCGCGCGTGGAAACGGAAGAAGCGCAGGATCCTCAGATGATCCTCGGCGATGCGCTGAAGCGGCTCGCCGATGAAGCGGACGACACGCGCTCCGAGGTCCGCGAGCCCTCCGAAATAGTCGAACACCTCGCCGCTCGCCGGGTCGGCGGAAAGCGCGTTGATGGTGAAATCGCGCCGCGCCGCGTCCTCCCGCCAATCCTCGGTATATTCGACGGTGGCGCGGCGGCCGTCGGTGGCGACGTCGCGGCGCAGGGTGGTGACCTCGACCGGCTTGCCGCCTATCACCGCGGTGATCGTGCCGTGGGCGAGGCCGGTCGGCACCGCCTTGATCCGCGCCGCCTCGAGCCGGCGGATCACCTCCTCGGGCGCGATCCTGGTGGCGAGGTCGACGTCGCTCGCCTCGAGGCCGAGCAAGGTGTCGCGCACGCAGCCGCCGACGAAGCGCGTCTCCCCCGCGCCCGCGCCCAGAGCCGCGAGCAGCCGGTCCATGCCCGGCCGGTGCTGCCAGGGCGCGTCGGGAAGCCTCACGACGCCGTCGCCGAGCGGGGACAGGCACTTTTCCGCACGGCGGCGACAGGCGACGCAGGGGCGTGCGGAAAAGTGACTGTCCCCATTCTCATGACACCAGCGCCAGGCGCCGGCTCAGGTTCACGATCATCGCCGCCGTCGCCCCCCAGATTCTGCGCCCGTCCCATTCGATCTCATAATAGGTTCGCTCCCGTCCGCGCCAGAAGGCGGTGCGGACATGCTGGTGGGCGGGATCGAGAATATAATGGAGCGGCGCCTCGAACAGCGCCGCGACCTCGCCGGGATGCGGGGTGAGCGGCAGATCGGGCGGGACGATGCCGAGCACCGGCGTCACCTCGAAGCCGGTCACGGTCCGGTAGCGGTCGGCGATGCCGATGATCTCGACCCGCGACGGCGGCAGGCCGATCTCCTCCTCGGCCTCGCGCAGGGCGGCGGCGACCGGGCCGTCGTCGCCGGGGTCGATGCGGCCGCCGGGAAAGCTCACCTGGCCGGGATGCTTGCGCATCGTCTCGGGCCGGAGCGTCAGGATCACGGTCGGCTCGGGCCGGTCGACCACCGCGACCAGCACCGCCGCCGGCGTGATGCCGTGGCCGAGCGCCTCCTCGTCGAGCGCGTCGCCGCCGATCAGCTCGGGGCTCGCTCGGTGGCCGAGCTCGAGCGCCTCGCGCAGCATCCCGGCGAGGCTCATTCCCGCGGCTCCAGCGCGAAGAAGGCGCCGCCGCTCCAGACGCCCGCGGGCGACGCGCCCTCGGCCAGAGCGATCTCGGCCAGCTCGTAATAGACGGGGCGCGCGACCAAGGCGTCGAGGCCGGCGCGCACTTCGAGGTAGGGATGGGGACAGTTACTTTTCCCAAGGTCGGCGGCAGCCTGTTCCTGCCGTGCGGAAAAGTAACTGTCCCCGCTCAAGCGACTGTCCCCCCTGAAGCGCAAGCGGTGGTCGGGCCCGGCGACGACGAGATCGCCGGTGTTGAGCCGGAAGGCGAGGCTGCGGCCCTCGCCCTCGCCCTCGCTCTTCAGCTCGACCGCGACGAACGGCGCGTCCTCCACGTCGATGTCGAGCTTCTCGACCGGGGTCACCAGCACGAAGCGTCCGTCGGGCTCGCGCCGCAATATCGTCGAGAATAAGCGCACCATCGCGGGTCGGCCGATCGGCGAGCCTTGGTGATACCAAATGCCGTCGCGCCCGATCCGCATCTGGCTGTCGCCGCAATGGGTCGGCGTCCATTTCTCGACCGGCGGCAGCCGCCTTTCCTCGGCCAGCCGCGCGATATCGGCCAGGCTGAGGTCCGTCAGGTCGTCCGGAGGCGGCGGCATCGGCATGACCGGCCTGTAGCCCCTGACTGGCGCTCCGCAAAGCGCGCCGCTATGCGCCGCCGCATGAACACGGCGATCGTCACCGGCGGGGCGAAGCGGATCGGCGCCGCGATCGCGCGCGCGCTCGCCGCGGACGGCTGGCACGTGCTGATCCATTATCGTCGCTCGCAGGCCGAAGCGGAGGCTCTGGCCGGGGCGCTTGGCAACGCCTCCGCGGTCCGGGCCGACCTCGCCGATCCCGGCGCGGCCGATGCGATCCTCGCCGCGCTCGACGGGCTGCCGCCGCCGCGCCTGCTGGTCAACAACGCCTCGCTCTTCGCCCATGACGACATCGCGGATTTCACGCCCGAAAGCTGGGCCGCCCATCTCGACGTCAATTTGCGGGGCCCGGCCTTGCTGTCGCGGGCCTTCGCCGCGCGTGCCGGCGAGGGGCTGATCGTCAACATGCTCGACGCCAAGCTCGCCGCGCCCAACCCCGATTTCTTCAGCTACACAATCTCCAAGTTCGGCCTCGCCGGGCTGACCGAGCTGGCCGCGCGCGCCTTCGCGCCGGCCATCCGCGTCTGCGCGATCGCGCCCTCGGTGACGATGGTTTCGGGCCCCCAGAGCCGCGCCAATTTCGACCGCGTGCACGGCCTCAACGCGCTCGGCCGCGGCGTCGACGTCGCCGAGATCGTCGCCGCTTTGCGCTTCCTGATCGCGACGCCCAGCATCACCGGCCACACCATCCTTCTTGACGGCGGCCAGCGATTCCTGTCCCTGCCGCGCGACGTCCAGTTCCTGGAGCCATGATGACCGAAAATATCGCCCGCCTGGCCAATTCCAAACTCGATGGTCTCGTCCCCGATCGCCTCGCGCCGGTCACGCGCAAGATCGTGCTCGAGGAGTATGATTTGCCGGTCGACATCGGCTTTCACGATTTCGAGGTCGGCACGCCGCAGCGGCTCAAGGTCAGCGTCGAGGTCTGGGTCGACGAGCGCGCCTTCGCCGCCACCGACGAGCGCGCCAGCGCCTGGGATTATGATTTCCTGCGCACCGAGATCGGCGCGCTCGCGAATGGCCGGCGCTTCAACCTCCAGGAGACGTTCGCGCGCGCGGTCTACGATCTCGTCGCCGCCCGCCGCGGCGTCACCGCATTGCGCGTCTCGACCCGCAAGCCCGACATCTACCCGGACTGCGCGGGCGTCGGGGTGGAGCTGGCAAGCTTCTAAGGGGACAGTTACTTTTCCGCACCGTCGCGCCCAAACTGTCGCCGCGGTGCGGAAAAGTAACTGTCCCCATTCGCTCCCTCAGCGGTCCCCATTCTCCCTCAGCGCCGCACCCGCGTCCTGACGCAGCGGCCGAGGCCTTCCATCACCAGCCGGTAATCGGCCTGGATCGCCTGCGCCTCCTCGGGCGAGGCTTCGCTCAAGGCGTCGGGCGGCAGCCGGGCGGGGAGGGTGCAGGCGAGCCTATACCAGAGCAAAGTGTCCGGCGCCGGCGCGGCGGCGCCGTCGTCGACGATCTCGCTGAGCGCCACCGACCAGCGCGGCTGCTCGCCCGGGCGGCGCAGCACGGTCAGCGAGATCGGCCTGTTGTCGGCGGTGAGCAGGAAGAATTGCGTCTCGCTCTCGCCGGCCAGCGAGCCGGGGACGTGGAAGGCCCGCCCGATCCCGACGATTCGCGGCGGCGCGTCCGGGCTGCTCGATTCGCGCACGATGCCGCGCAGCATCTCGGCGGCCTCCGGCGAATAGGGGATCTGGGCGTCGGCCGCGACCAGGCGGAGGTCGCCGGGCCGATTCGGCACCCGATTCGCAAGCACCAGCATTTCGGCCCGCCGCCCGATTCGCGCCGGCCGCCCGCGCGAGTCGTTCGGCAGGTCGACGAGATAGCGCACGCGGCCGTCGATGCCGCCGGTGCCGCGCAGCAGCGCCACCACCTCGGCCTCGATTTCGAAGCGCCGATATCCGGCCGCGACATTGGCCGCCTCGCGCGGCGGGAGCGCGTCGGCGTCGCGCACGCGCAGGTGCGCAACGACCGGCGCGCCGGCGCCGAGATCGGCGAGGTCGGCATAGCTAAGCCCCGGAGAAGAAGGGGGAGATTGCGTATCGGCCGGCCCGGCGGCGGCGGCGAGCGCGGCGGCCGCCGCGGCGAGGAAGAAAGCTCTCATATCATGTCCCGCTTCGATCGGCCCCCGCTAGGGGCGGGCGCATTAACCTTGGATTGCGGCGGAAATCCGCCAACGGCGACAACCAGGTTACAGAGTCACGCGGAGGATTGCCTCCGGCAAAACGTCACGATAGAGGTCACGGCCTTGAGGACGTCCGTTACGCGGATGAACCGAGACCGATCCACCGCGTTTAGCGTGGGGAGCGGTAAGGTGGGATGAGAGGAGCCTGGCGGGTTAATGTCATACGTCGATCAGGGAATGAGCCGCGGCCGGGTGTGGGCGATCGTCACCGTGGCGATCCTCCACGCGCTCCTCGCTTATGCGTTCGTCTCGGGTCTCGCCTACAAGTTCATCAAGGAGGCGACCGAGGATCTGAAGGCCTTCGACGTCAAGGAGACGCCGCCGCCGCCGCCCGAGGAACCGCCGCCGCCGCCGCCCGAGCAGCCGACCTCGCCGCCTTTGACCGCCGTGCCCTCGCCGCTCGTCCGGCCGAGCCCGCCGATCCCGGCAGCGGTTCCGCTGCCGCCGCAGCCGCCGCAGCCGCTGCCGCGGCCGCCTGCGCCCGTGCCGCAGCCGCCGCCGCCACCGCCGCCGGTGCGCACCGTGCCGCCGCAGCGCGCCCGCGCCAACCTCAATTCCTATTTCTCGACCGACGATTATCCGGCCGCCGCCTTGCGCGGCAACGATCAGGGCACGACCGGCTTCAGCCTCACCATCGGCCCCAACGGCCGGGTGACCGAGTGCTCCGTGACCTCGTCGAGCGGCTCGTCGGCGCTCGACCAGGCGACCTGCCGGATTCTGCGCAGCCGGGCGCGCTACACGCCCGCCCGCGACGCCACCGGCAATCCGACCAGCGGCAGAGATTCCGGCAGGGTCACCTGGCGGCTCCCGGCCGATTGACCCTCCGACTGAGTTTCGCACTTTAGAATGAGAAGGAATTGATCAAATGGCAGCACCAGCAGCAAACGGAGCGGCGCCAGCCAGCGGGGCCGACGCATTCGGGTTATTCCAGGCCCTCAAGGAAGGCGGCGTCATCGCGTGGATCACGCTGGCCGTCCTCCTCATCATGTCGGTCGGATCCTGGTACATCTTCTTCGTCAAGCTGATCGATCAGCAAAAGATCATCAAGGAAGGCCGGCGCGCCCGCACCGTCTTCTGGCAGTCGCCCAATCTGCGCGAGGGCGCCAACAAGCTCGACAAGAACGGCGCCTATCGCCAGATCGTCGAGGACGGCCTGCTCGCCCAGGAGCAGCACGACAAGCTGACCGACCCGATCGACCAGCACGACTGGATGACCAATTCGCTCGCCCGCAGCCAGGGCGCGATCACCGCCAAGCTCTCGGGCGGTCTCGCCTTCCTCGCCACGGTCGGCTCGACCGCGCCGTTCGTCGGCCTGTTCGGCACCGTCGTCGGCATCTACCGCGCGCTGATCAAGATCGGCGCGGCCGGCCAGGCCTCGATCTCCGCGGTCGCCGGCCCGGTCGGCGAGGCGCTGATCATGACCGCATTGGGCCTCGTCGTCGCGGTTCCGGCCGTCATGCAGTACAACTGGCTGATGCGCCGCAACAAGTCGATCGGCGAGGAGCTGGCGCGCTACGCCAACGACGTCCATGGCTACATGATGTCCGGCGGCGCGGTCCGTCCGTCCGCTCCGACCCGTCCGACCCCGCCCCGCCCGCCGAGCGCGGGCGCGGGCGCGGGCGCGGCCAGCACTGGCACGGCCGGCACCGGCGGCGCCGCGACCAGCACCGCCAAGTCGTAAAGGAGCATGCGGCGGGCCCGGCCCGCCGCATCTTTCCGGTGCCGCGGCCAAGGCGGCGCGAAGCAGATTAGGAATTGAACTATGTCAATGCAGGTCGGCGAAAGCGGCGGTGAAGAAGACACACCGATGTCCGACATCAACACGACGCCGCTCGTGGACGTGATGCTCGTGCTGCTGATCATCTTCCTGATCGCCGTGCCGATCGTGCTGCAATCGGTTCCGGTGCGCCTGCCCAAAACCTCCTACGAGGTCACCGAGACCAAGCCGGAGAACGTCAACCTGTCCGTGCGCGAAGAGGGCGGCCGATGCGAGGTCTATTGGGACCTGACCCCGCTCAACACCCAGCAGCTGTTCGAACGGGCCAGGACCCATCTCGAGCAGCAGATCGAGCGGATCGGCGGCCGCGCCAACCTCACCGAGGACAACATGCCCGAGGCGCATATCCGCGGCGATGTCGACACGCCCTATCGCTGCATCGGCGGCGCGATCTACACCATGCAGCGCGCGGGCTATGCCCGCATCGGCTTCATCTCGGAGCCGCCCCCCACCGGCGGTCAGCGGCTGTAAGCCGGCGCGACCAGGAGCGATAGAATGAGTGCATCGGTCACAAATCCCGAATCATCCGAACCGATGATGGACATCAACACGACGCCGCTCATCGACGTCATGCTGGTGCTTCTGATCATGTTCATCATCACCATCCCGGTGCAGACCCACGCGGTGAAGCTCGATCTGCCGCAGTCCACCCAGGAGCAGTCGCCGGTCGAGCCCGACAAGAACGTGGTCGTGATCCTGCCGGACGGCCGGGTGCTGTGGAACGGCGCGCCGGTGACCATGACGCTGCTGCGCCAGTATCTCGACATCACCGCGAACATGCGGCCGACGCCGCCGGAGCTGCATCTCCAGCCCCATCAGGACGCGCGCTACGAGGTCGTCGACGAGGTGCTTGCGGTGACCAAGCGCGCCAACGTCACCTCGATGGGCTTCGTCGGCAACGAATATTATTCGGACGTCTTCCAGCGCTAGCTGCGCCTGGACGATGTACGCCTGAAGGGGCGGCGGGCGACCGCCGCCCTTTTTCTTTGCCCTGCCGGCGCGCTGGCCTGGTCTGGCACGATGATCGTCCGGGAAGCCCGCTGCGCCTGCGGCGCGCTCAGCGCGCGGGCGAAGGGCGATCCGGTCCGGCTTTCCATCTGCCACTGCCTCGATTGCAAGCGCCGCAGCGGCAGCGCGTTCAGCTGGAACGCGACTTATGACGCCGACCGGGTTTCGACCGACGGCGTCTATCGCAGCTTCACCCGCGGCTCGGACGACGGCTATTGGGCCCGCTCCCAATTCTGCCCTTCATGCGGCGTGACGGTCGCTTACGAGATCGAGCGGCGCCCGAACATGATTTCGATCCCCGCCGCCGGCGATCGAGGTCTATGACGAGCGGCGCTGCCCCTGGCTCCCCGATTTCGGCATCCCCCGCGAGTTTTGAGCTAGGGGACAGTTACTTTTTTCCGGCACGGCCCGCGCGGCCGGCTCTGCCGTGCGGGAAAAAAGTAACTGTCCCCATACCGCGATCTACGCCGCTATGCCCTCGAACTGGAGCCGGGCGAGACGGGAATAGAGGCCGCCGGTCGCGCTCAGCGCGTCGTGGGTTCCCTCCTCGACGATCCGGCCATGGTCCATGACGATGATCCGGTCGGCGGCGCGGACGGTGGCGAGGCGGTGGGCGATGACGATCGTCGTCCGCCCCTCGACCAGCCGCTCGAGCGAGCCCTGCACCGCCCGCTCCGATTCGGCGTCGAGCGCCGAGGTCGCCTCGTCGAGCAGCAGCAGCGGCGAATCGCGAAGCAAGGCGCGCGCGATGGCGATGCGCTGGCGCTGCCCGCCCGACAGGCGCGCGCCGCCCTCGCCGAGATAGGTGTCGAGCCCGTCGGGCAGCCGGTGCAGGAATTCGGCGGCGTTGGCGGCTTCGGCGGCGGCCCACAATTCGTCGTCGCCCGCCTCCCAGCGGCCGTAGCGCAAATTGTCGCGCGCCGAGGCCGCGAAGATCACGGTTTCCTGAGGGACGACCGCGATGCGCGCGCGGATCGCGGCCGGATCGGCGTCGCGCAATTCGACGCCGTCGAGGCGGATCGCCCCGCCGTCGGGATCGTAGAAGCGCTGGGCGAGCTGGAAGATCGTGGATTTGCCGGCGCCCGACGGCCCGACCAGGGCGAGGGTTTCGCCCGCCGCGACCGCGAAGCTCAGCTCGTGGAGCGCGGCGATTTCGGGCCGGGTCGGATAGCGGAAGGTGACAGCGTCGAAATGGATCCGGCCGCGCGCGGGCTCGGGCAGCGGCACCGGCTTTGCGGGCGCCTTGATCTGCGGCACCTGCGCCATCAATTCGGCGATCCGCCCGGTCGCGCCGGCGCCGCGCAGCAGCTCGCCATAGACTTCGGTCAGCGCCCCGAAGGCGCCGGCGACGATCGCGCCGGTGATGACGAAGGCGGCGACCGTGCCGCCGCTGAGCGCGCCCTGCGAGACGTCGATCGCCGCCTGGCGCATCAGCATCGTCATCGATCCGAACAACATGGTGATGACGATCGCGGTCAGCGTCGCGCGCAACGCGATCCGCTTCCGCGCGGTGGCGAAGGCGCGCATCACGGCTTCGCGGAAGCGGCTGCTCTCGCGCTCTTCCTGGCCGAACGCCTGGACGACCTTCATCGCGCCCAAGGTCTCGGCGACGATCGTGCCGAGATCGGCGATCCGGTCCTGGCTGTGCCGCGACACCGTCCGCACCCGGCGGCCGAGCAGAACGACCGGCACGATGACGAGCGGGATGCCGAGCAGCAGGCCGGCGGTGAGCATCGGCGCCAGCGTGAACAGATAGATGACGCCGCCGATGCCGAGCACGATGTTCCTGAGCGCCACCGAGACGGTCGAGCCGACCACGATCTCGACCACCGCCGTGTCCGAGGTGACTCGCGAGGCGATTTCGGCGGGCCTGTTCTCCTCGAAGAAGCGCGGCTCCAGCCTCAGCAGATTGTCGTGCACGGCGCCGCGTATGTCGGCGATCACCCGCTCGCCGAGCATCGACACGAAATAGAAGCGCAGCGCGGTGGAAATGCCGAGCACCACCACCATCACGAACAGATAGTTGAAATGCGGCCCGATGTGGCCGCCGCCGGCGGTGAAACCCTTGTCGATGACCCGGCGGAAGCCGTCGGGGATGGCGAGCGTCGCGGCGGCTGCGACCAGCAAGGCGAGGCCGGCGCCGGCGATCGTGCCCTTGTAACGCAGGGCATAGCGCCAGATCATGATGAGGTTGCCGATCTTCCCCTTCGGCCCGTCGTCGATCCTGCCTCTCGCCATGGAGCGGGGCCTAGCAGGGGGGGAGGCAGGGCTCAATGACGGCGAGAAATGGGGACAGTTACTTTTTTCGTCTCGCAGGCCGCATCGCTGCGCAGGCCGCGGTCGAAAAAAGTAACTGTCCCCAGAGGCACTTTCGACTGGCCGGCCGGTTATTCCCGTATGGACCAATGCCATCCCCTCCCCCATAAGGTGCGCGAAGCGGGGGGCGGAGATTGAATGTTATACGACGCGTATGAAATGCAGCGTTCGCTGCTCGCCGGCGCCAGCACCCTCGCCAATCTCAGCGCCGACTGGCTGAACAACCCCGCCAATCCGCTGAGCTACTCGCAAATGGGGCCGATCATGGCCTCGGCGCTCGA
The DNA here is from genome assembly GCA_035543935.1 of Allosphingosinicella sp. Taxonomy (GTDB): domain Bacteria; phylum Pseudomonadota; class Alphaproteobacteria; order Sphingomonadales; family Sphingomonadaceae; genus Allosphingosinicella. The sequence continues at coordinate 3,874 of DATKIV010000003.1, read as the reverse complement.
CGTCTTCGCCCATGCCTCGGCGCTGCGCGGCAAGCCCGAATTCGGAATCGAGACGGTCACCGTCGAAGGCCGTCGCTGCGCGGTCACCGAGGAGATCGTGCTCCGCAAGCCGTTCGGCCAGTTGAAGCGCTTCCGGCGCGAGGGGATTGAAGGCGGCCCCCGGCTGCTGGTCGTCGCGCCGATGTCGGGCCATTACGCGACCCTGCTGCGCGGCACGGTCGAGCGCATGCTGCCCGGCCACGACGTCTATATCACCGACTGGCGCGACGCCAAATTGGTCCCGCTCGCCGACGGCAGGTTCGATCTCGACGATTATGTCGATTATCTGATCGCCTTCCTCGAGCATATCGGCCCCGGCGCGCACATGCTGGCGGTCTGCCAGCCCGCGGTGCCGGCTTATGCCGCCGCCGCTTTGATGAGCGCTGACGAGCATCCCTGCCGGCCGAGGACGCTGACCATGATGGGCGGGCCGATCGACACGAGGCTGGCGCCGACCGAGGTCAACACGGTGGCGACCCAGCGCCCGCATGCCTGGTTCAAGGGCAACGTCATCGCCACCGTCCCCTATCTCTATCCGGGCGCCGGCCGGAAGGTCTATCCGGGCTTTCTCCAGCTCGCCGGCTTCATGGCGATGAACTTCGGCAACCACATGGTCAGCCATTGGGGGATGTTCCGCCACCTGGTCGAAGGCGACGGCGAGGGCGCCGACGCGACCAAGGACTTTTACGACGAATATCGCGCGGTCTGCGACATGACCGAGGAATTCTATTTGCAGACGATCGACGTCGTCTTCCAGCGCCACGCTTTGCCCAAAGGCGAGATGATGCATCGCGGCCGCCGCGTCGATCCCGCCGCGATCACCAACATCGCTTTGCTCGCCATCGAGGGCGAGCGCGACGACATTTCCGGTATCGGCCAGACCCGCGCCGCGCTCGACATCTCGACCGGCCTCGAAGCGGCGCGCAAGCGCTACCACCTCGCCAAGGGCGTCGGCCATTACGGCATCTTCAACGGCTCCAAATGGCGCACGAAGATCGCGCCGATCGTCGAGCAGTGGATCGCCAGGCACGAAATATAGAGAGCGGGGCGTCGACGGCCAGATCAGGTTTGCGCGTTCCGTTTCGTCATGCCGGATCAAGTCCGGGGTGACGATTCAGCTGATCCAAAAGCATAGGCTGGGGTGAAGTGCCTATCAATCCGCCGCCATCGCCGGCGCCCCGCCCGCCGGCCGGCGCGGCTTGCGGAGCAGTAGGATCAGCGGCAGCGCCAGCAAGGTGATGATCATCATCAGGTGGAAATCGTCGAGATAGGCGATCATCAGCGCCTGGCGGTTGATCTCGGCGTCGAGCATCGCCACCGCGCTCTCGGTCAGCGCCGGCGCGCCGTGGACGATCGCCGGGCTGACCGGCGGCAGCGAATATTGGGTGACGTGCGAGGCGAGGTCGGAATGGCTGACCTGGAGGTTGCGCGCGAGCAGGACGGTCACCACCGAAATGCCGATCGAGCCGCCGATCGAGCGGGCGAGGTTCAGGAGGCTCGCCGCGGTGGTGCGGAACCTGGCGTTGATCGTGCCGAAGGCGATGGTGTTCAAGGGCACGAACAGGAAGCCGAGCGCCAGCCCCTGGACGACGCCGCTGACGATGATCGGCCTCTGGTCCATCTCCAGCGAGAAGCCCGACATCTGCCACAGCGACAGCGCCATCAGCGCGATGCCGACGAAGACCAGCAGCCGCGCGTCGATCCGGCCGACCAGCCGCCCGGCGACGATCATCGAGACCAGGGTGCCGACCCCGCGCGGCGCGGTCAGCCAGCCCGATTGCAGCACCGAATAGCCGAACAGATTCTGCAGCAATGGCGGCAGCAGAGCCAGGCCGGCGAGCAGCATGATCCCCATCACCGCCATCATCACCAGCCCGGCCGAGAAATTGCGGTCCCTGAACATGGCCGGGTCGAAGATCGGGTCGCGGCTGGTGAACATGTGGACGACGAACATCCAGGCGCAGCCGATGGCGAGCCCGCATTCGATCCAGGTCTCCCAGCTTTCGAACCAGTCGAGCTGCTCGCCGCGGTCGAGCATCATCTGCAGGCCGGCGAGCGCGAGCGCGATCAAAGCGAAGCCGAACAGGTCGAAGCGCCGCTCGGTCTTCGGCGTCGCCGGCAAATAGCGGATCATCAGCACCGCCGCGAGCACGCCGACCGGTAGATTGACCAGGAACACCCAGCGCCAGTTGAAGCTGTCGGTGAGCCAGCCGCCCAGCACCGGGCCCAATATCGGCCCGACCATGACGCCGGCGCCGAACAGCGACATGGCGCGGGCGTGCTTTTCGGGCGGATTGATGTCGAACATCACCGCCTGGGCGAGCGGCACCAGGAAGGCGCCGGCGACGCCCTGTATGGCGCGGAAGGCGACCATCTCGGCCAAATTCTGCGCCATCGCGCACAGCATCGAGGCGATGGTGAAGGCGATCACCGACCAGACGAAGAGGCGCTTGCGGCCGATCTTCTCGGCGAGCCAGCCGGTGATCGGGATCGCGATCGCGGCGGCGACGATATAGGAGGTCAGGACCCAGCTCACCGTCTCGCTGGTCGCGCCCAGGCTGGTCCGCATGTGCGGCAAGGCGACGTTGGCGATGGTGGTGTCGAGCACCTGCATCAGCATGCCCAGGATCACCGCGACGGTGACCAGAGCGCGCTGGCCCTTGCTCAGGTCGTAGCTGTGCATCTCAGGCTATTCCGTCATTGCGAGGAGCGCAGCGACGAAGCAATCCAGGCGGCATCGACGCTGCACTGGATTGCTTCGCTACGCTCGCAATGACGAAAAAATGGGACACGTCACTCCTACCGCGCCACCGCCGCCGTCCGCTGCGCCGGGGGGTCGCGCGTGTCGACGGTGACGTCGGCGGAAAGGCCGGCGATCATCGGCCGCCCGATGTCGCAGTCGACGGCGATGCGCACCGGCACGCGCTGGCGCACCTTGACCCAATTGCCGCTCGCATTCTGCGCTGGCAGGACCGAGAATTGCGAGCCGGTGCCGGCGCCGATCGAGGCGACGTGGCCGCAAATGTGGCTGCCCGGATAAGCGTCGATCGCGATTTCGGCGGGCTGGCCGACATACATGTTGGCGAGGTCGGTTTCCTTGTAATTGGCCTCGACATAGGTGGTCGCGCTCCGAACGATCGTCACCACCGGCACGCCGGTGACCACGGCGGCGCCGACCTGGAGCCGGTCGGTCTGGCTGATCGTGCCGTCGGCGGGCGCGCGCACCTCGGTCCGGGAAAGGTTGAGCAAGGCCTGCTCGCGGGCGACGCGGGCGGCCTGGAGCGCGGGCTGGTTGGCCGGGCCGCCGCCGCTCATCGTCGCCTGGGCATTGGCGGCGGCGGAGCGGGCGTTGGCGAGCCGCTCGCGCGCCTCCTGGACGTCGTGCATCGCCTCGTCATAGCGGGCCCGGGTGGTGAAGCCGCGGCGCAGCAATTCGTCATAGCGGTCGAACTGGCGCTGGGCGTAATCGAGATTGGCGGCCGCGCCCTGGATGTCCGCGCCCATGCCGGCCGACTGCGTCATCAGCGTGTTGACCTGGACCCGCGCCGCCGCAATCTGCGCATCGGCCTGGGCGAGCGCGATCCGATAGGGGCGCGGGTCGATCCGGAACAGCACCTGGCCGCGCCGCACCCGCTGATTCTCGTGGACCAGCACCTCGGTGATCACCCCCTGCACTTCGGGGGCGACCGAGACCATGTCCTGCTGGACATAGGCATTGTCGGTCGAAACGTAGCGGCCCGAGGTCAGCCAGTAATAGCCGCCCACGGCGAGCAGCAGCAGCGGCACCGAAAACATCAGGATGAGGCGCCAGGGGGTTCCCTTGCGCGCGGGGGCG
>DATKIV010000002.1:0-2144 GCA_035543935.1 Allosphingosinicella sp. | reverse complement strand
TGTGCGCGGACCTGGATGTGCCGTTCCGTCGCCCCGATCCCTTTCCGCAGAACAGCCTGCTGGCGGCGCGCGTCGCCCTGGTCGCGCTCGATCAGGACTGGGGCGAGGCCTTTTGCGTCGCCCTGTTCCGCGCGCAGTTCGGTGACGGCCGCCGGATCGACGACGTCGGCGTCCTCGACGAGGTGCTTGCGACTTTACAGATCGATCCGTCGCCCGTGCTCGCCGCGGCCCGATCGGATGCAAACAAGGCGCGGCTGCGCGCGCAAACCGAGGAGGCGCAGCGGCTCGGCCTGTTCGGGGCGCCGAGCTTCACGACCGAGGATGGGGAACTGTTCTGGGGCAACGACCGGCTCGAAGCTGCGCTGCGGTCGGCGGGCGGACAGAGAATATAGAGAGCAGCGAATAGCGAGCAGGCGCTTGCCGCCCCCGGCAACTCCATTCGCCAGTCCTAGGGATCGAGCCGCATCGGCAGGCCCGCCTTCGCCATGTAGTCCTTGGCCTCCCGCACGGAGTACTCGCCAAAGTGAAAGATCGAGGCGGCGAGCACGGCGGTGGCGTGGCCGTCGCGGATGCCTTCGACCAGATGCTCGAGCGTCCCGACTCCGCCCGACGCGATCACCGGCACCGGCACCGCATCGGCGATGGCGCGGGTGAGCGCGATGTCGAAGCCCTGCCTGGTGCCGTCGCGGTCCATGGAGGTCAGCAGGATTTCACCGGCGCCGAGCGCCACCACCTCGCGCGCGTAATCGACGGCATCGAGCCCGGTCGGGTGGCGGCCGCCATGGGTGAAGATATCCCAGCGCAGGGGCTCGCCCGGCTGCGACACTCTCTTGGCGTCGATTGCGACCACGATGCATTGGTCGCCGAACTTCTCCGCCGCCTCCTTCACAAATGTACGCCGTGCAACCGCCGCGGTGTTGATCGACACCTTGTCGGCGCCCGAAGCCAGCAGCCGGCGGATGTCGTCCACCGTCCGCACGCCGCCGCCGACGGTGAGCGGCATGAAGCAGGCCTCGGCCGTGCGCCGCACCACGTCGAGGATAATGTCGCGGTTCTCGTGGCTGGCGGTGATGTCGAGAAACGTGAGCTCGTCGGCGCCGGCGGCGTCATAGGCGATCGCAGCTTCGACCGGGTCGCCGGCGTCGCGCAGATCGAGGAATCTGACGCCCTTGACCACACGGCCGTCCTTGACGTCGAGGCAGGGAATGACGCGGACCTTGAACATCAGGGTCCTCGATCAAGCCGGCTCGGAGCGCCGCAGGCGCCTGATCAGCAGGACCGCGGCGAAACCCAGCCAGACGAGGAAACCCATGGCGCCGAAGGGAATGGTCATGAATGTGAGCCAAGCGAACATACCGAAAAAGGTGAGCACACGCCGAAATCGACACCAAGCAGCGGACAAGCATGGACGGCGCTTTCATCCAAGTGCGGCCGCGATCAGCCCGGCCGTAAGGGTGACCAGGAGCGGACCGGCGGTGAATAGAAAGAGTCCGAGCAGGCTCAACCATAACCACCCGGCAGCACTGAGTCCCTTCCCGATCATCAGACGCGTTCCCTGGCGGCGCGAATGAGTGCGAGCGCCGCCGCCGGATCGAGACGCCCGTCATACAATGCGCGCCCCGCGATGGCGCCGGCAATTTTTCGCGCGCGTGGATGCAGCAGCGCCTCGACGTCCGCGATCGAGGCAAGCCCGCCCGAAGCAATCACCGGAATGCTGACCGCTTCAGCGAGCGTAACAGTGGCATCGAGATTGAGGCCCTTCAGCAGGCCATCGCGGGAAATATCGGTGTAGATCAGGGCGGCGACGCCCACATCCTCGAACCGCCTGGCGACGTCGAGAGCTGTGAGCTCGGACGTTTCCGCCCACCCCTTCACCGCCACCATGCTGTCGCGGGCATCGAGCGCGACCGCGACCCGTGCCGGAAACAGCGTTGCTGCCTTGGTGACGAGCGCGGGATCGCGTACCGCCGCGGTGCCGATGATGACGCGGGTAACGCCTTTGCCGAGCCAGGCCTCGACGGTGTCGATGTCGCGGATGCCACCGCCGAGCTGCAGCGGAATGGTGGTCGCGTCGATGATGCTCTCGACCGCGGCAACATTGACCGGCTTGCCCGAGAACGCGCCGTCGAGATCGACGACATGGA
>DATKIV010000001.1:0-22785 GCA_035543935.1 Allosphingosinicella sp. | reverse complement strand
AGCGCGATCCTGCGCCGGGAGGCGCCGGCCGCGATGCGCGAAGGCAAAGGGCTGGAGGAGGTTCGCGACGGTCCCTTCAGCGGATGGTTCTGATGCGCCGGGCGGCCTGCCGATGATCATCATCGGCCTCGATCCGGGCCTTGCCTGCACCGGCTGGGGGGTGATCGCCGCCGAGGGCAACCGGCTGAGCCACGTCGCCAACGGCCAGGTGCGGACCGACCCCAAGGCCTCCCTGCCGGACCGTCTCGTCCGGCTCGAAGAGGCGCTCGGCCTGGTGATCGAGGCGCACGCGCCGGCGGCCGCGGCGTGCGAGGAGGTGTTCCTCAACGACAATCCGCAATCGACGCTGAAGCTCGGCCAGGCGCGCGGCGTTGTGCTGCTCGCGGCCGCCCGGCGCGGGCTCCAGGTCGGCGAATATGCGCCGCGGCTGGTCAAGAAGGCGCTGGTCGGCACTGGCGCGGCCGAGAAGGTCCAGGTCCACGCGATGGTCCAGCGGCTGCTGCCCGGCGCGAAGATCGCCGGCGCCGACGCCGCCGACGCGCTCGCGGTCGCGATCACCCACGCCCACCATCTGGCGACCGCCCGCAGGATGGCCTGAACGTCCGAGCCCCGCACCGTTCGCCCTGAGCCTGTCGAAGGGCTTTCCTTCTTGTCTGGGCGGCGAGAAGAAGGAGAGGGCTTCGACAAGCTCAGCCCGAACGGTTAGGGTTGCAGATATGATCGCGAAATTGAGGGGGCTCCTGGACGGCTTCGGCGCCGATTTCGCGGTGATCGACGTCGCCGGAATCGGCTATCTCGTCTCGGCCTCGTCGCGCACCCTGTCGGCGCTGGGCGCGATCGGCGAGGAGGTCGTGCTCCACACCGAGATGCTGGTCGCCGAGGATTCGATCCGCCTCGTCGGCTTCACCACCGCCGCCGAGCGCGACTGGTTCCGCCTCTTGACCTCGGTCCAGGGCGTCGGCGCCCGGGTCGCGCTCGGCATCCTCTCGGCGCTCCCGGTCGACGAGCTCCACCGCGCCGTGGCGAGCGGCGACAATGCGATGATCGCCCGCGCCCAAGGCGTCGGCCCCAAGCTTGCCCAGCGCATCGTCAACGAACTGAAGGACAAGGCCGGCGCCATCGCGCTCGGCTCCGGCGGCGCGGCGGCGCCCGTCGGCGGCAACGCCCAGGACGCCATCTCCGCCCTCGCCAATCTCGGCTTCCGACCCTCCGAGGCGGCCGCCGCCGTCGCCAAGGCAGCGGCGGAGGTCGGTCCCGATGCGACGCTCGACCTGCTCGTCCGCACCGCGCTCAAGAGGGCGGCGAAATGAGGCGCATGGTCCTTTGCATCTCCGCGGCGCTGTTCGCGATTGCGGGCCTCGCGACGCCGGCGATGGCATGTCGCTACTCCCGGCCGGTTTTCACTGCGGAGCAGGGTAGAGCGAACGCGGTCAAGGTCAGGGTAGAGCGCGTGCTGTCGATCGCGGAGGGACGTTCACCTCTGGCCGTGCGCGGAACCGTTCTCGAGGACTCGGCCATGGCCCGCCGAGGAGAAAGGATCGTCATCGTCGTTCCCACCGGCATGCCGGAAAACTGCTATTATTTCGACTTCTACGATTCGTCCGCGATCACCGGCGACGGCGCGCTCGAAGGTTATGTGGACCTGGAATTGGCGCGAGAGCCTTCGGGCGCTTTTGCCAGCGTGGCATCCCCCGGTCGAGACCGGCGTCAGTACGACCGGTTCGCACGGGGCAGGCTTCAGGGCCGGTGGGTGCGCGCTCGTTTCGGGATCGGGCAATGAGCGATCCCGATCGCCTCACCACACCCGAGCGCAAGCCCGAGGACGTGGACGCAGCGCTGCGCCCCAAGACGCTCGACGAGTTCGTCGGGCAGCAGGCGGCGCGCGAGAATCTGCGGGTGTTCATCGACGCCGCCAAGGGGCGCGGCGACGCGCTCGACCATGTCCTCTTTTACGGGCCGCCGGGGCTGGGCAAGACTACGCTGGCGCAGATCATCGCGCGCGAGCTCGGCGTCGGCTTTCGCGCCACGTCGGGGCCGGTGATCGCCAAATCGGGCGATCTCGCCGCTCTGCTCACCAATCTCGAGGATGGCGACGTCCTCTTCATCGACGAGATCCACCGGCTCGCGCCCGCGGTCGAGGAGATCCTTTATCCGGCGATGGAGGACCGGATGCTCGATCTGATGATCGGCGAGGGGCCCTCGGCGCGCTCGGTCCGGATCGATCTGCCCAAGTTCACCCTGGTCGGCGCGACCACGCGGCAGGGGCTGATCACGACGCCGCTCAGGGACCGCTTCGGAATCCCGGTCAGGCTCACTTTCTATTCGGTCGGGGAGCTCGAGCAGGTGGTGCGCCGCGCCGCCCGTCTGCTCGGCCTCGCGCTGACCGGGGACGGCGCCACGGAGGTCGCCCGCCGTGCGCGCGGAACGCCGCGCGTCGCCGGCCGCCTGCTGCGCCGGGTCCGCGACTTCGCGCAGGCCGCGGGCGATGCCGAGGTCGACGCCAAAGTCGCCGACGCCGCCTTGACCCGGATGGAGGTCGATCATCTCGGCCTCGACGCGATGGACCGGCGCTACCTCACGATGATCGCCGACATTTACAAAGGCGGGCCGGTCGGCGTCGAGACGCTGGCCGCCGGCCTTTCGGAGCCGCGCGACACGATCGAGGAGGTGATCGAGCCCTATCTCATCCAATTGGGCCTGGTCGCGCGCACCGCACGCGGCCGTTGCCTTAACGGCCCGGCTTGGGCACATCTGGGCCTGCCGCAACCCCGAGGCCAAAGCGGGCTGTTCGACGGCGAATGAGCGGGGGTGACATGAACAAGACGACGATCTTGCTGATGCTGGCGCTATGCGGTGCAGCGCCGGGCCAGCCCACGCAATCCTCGGCGCCCGCGCCGGCGGCCGCCCCGGCCCCGGCCCCGGCCGCTCCCGCCCCGGCCGCGCCTCCCGATTATGCCGATGGCGCCAACTGGCTCTGCCTGCCCGGCCGCGACGATGTCTGCGCGCGGCCGCTGCCGACCACGATGCTCGATCCGGGCGGCTATGGCGCGAGCGTCCCGCACGCCGTCGCCGCCAATCCGCCGGCCGACTGCTTCTACGTCTATCCGACCGTCTCGCGCGACCCCGGCCTCAACAGCGACCTATCGCCCGGCACGGAGGAGCAGACCGCCGCGACGGTCCAGCTCGCGCGCTTTTCGGAAATCTGCCGGACCTTCGCGCCGGTCTACCGCTCGGCGACGACGACGGCGATCGGTGCGATCGTGCGCGGCCAGGATCCGGCGCCGATCTTCGCTCTGGCCTATGGCGACGTCCGCGCCGCTTGGCGTCATTACCTCGCCCATCACAACAATGGCCGGCCGGTCGTCCTGATCGGCCACAGCCAGGGCTCGATCCACCTGATCGAGCTGCTCAAGTCCGAAATCGAGGGCCAGCCGGTCGCCTCCCGCCTGGTCTCGGCGCTGATCATCGGCTTCAACGTCGAGGTGCCGCAGGGCCGGGTGACCGGCGGCACCTTCCGCACCTTGCCCTTGTGCACGCGGGCCGGCCAGCTCGGCTGCATAATCACCTATGTCTCGTTCCGCGCCGAGGCGCCGCCGCCCGACGCCGCCCTGTTCGGCCGCGCCACGGCGCCGGGCAACACGGTCGCCTGCACCAATCCGGCCGCCCTTGGCAGCGACGCCCGGACGCCGCTCGATTCCTATTGGTTCGCGGCGTCGACGCGCGGCGACATCGTCTGGTCCTCGACCGGGCCCGCGCCGACGCCCTTCCTGCGCACGCGGGGCCTGGTCTCGGGCGCCTGCGTCCATGCCGGGCTGGCCGGCTATCTCGCGGTGACCGTCAACGCCGATCCCGCCGACGCCCGCACCGACCGGATTCCGGGCGACGTCTCCATCTTCGGCATTCCCGCGCCGGGCTGGGGCATCCACCCCGTCGACGTCAACCTCGCCCAGGGCGACCTGATCCGCCTCGTCGCGGCGCAGATCCAGGCCTGGAGCAGGCGCCGGCGCTGAGGGGTTAATTGAAGCAACATTGACCAGCTTTTCGTCATGCCGGACTTGATCCGGCATCCACCTTCTTCCGATGTCGCCTGAAGAAGGTGGACCCCGGGTCAAGCCCGGGGTGACGACTCAAAGTTAATCCCGGACGATTCTAAGCCGCGTGCCCCTTCGCTCGCTCGATCGCCTCGAGGATCAGCCGTTCGGCCACGGCGCGGCCGCCCCAGCCCTTCATCTTCACCCATTTGCCGGGCTCGAGATCCTTATAATGGGTGAAGAAATGCTCGATCTGCTGGGTGACGATCGGCGGCAGATCGGCGCTGTCGGCGATGTCGCTATAATAAGGGAAGGTCGAATCGACCGGCACGGTGATCAGTTTCTCGTCGCCGCCTTTGTCGTCGTCCATCAGCAGCACGCCCACGGGGCGCACCCGGATCACCGCGCCCGGAATGATCGGGGAGCGCGCGATGACGAGCGCGTCGAGCGGGTCGCCGTCCTCGCCCAGGCTGTGCGGCACGAAGCCGTAATTGGCCGGATAGCGCATCGAGGTGTGGAGGATGCGGTCGACGAAGATCGCGCCCGATTTCTTGTCATACTCATATTTCACCGGCTCGCCGCCCAGCGGCACCTCGATGATGACGTTGATCCGGCGGGGCGGATCGTCGCCGGCGGGGATGAGATCGATGTTCATGATGGCGCGGGGGCTTACACCCGCCTTCCGAACGGGGACAGTTACTTTTCGCACGGCGGCGCGAGCACCGGGGACAGTCACTTTTCCCCGCGAAGGTGCGAAAATGGGCGACGCCGGTCGGAAAAGTGACTGTCCCCTTTCGCCGCCGTGCGGAAAAGCAACTGTCCCCATTCCCGCGCCGACCAAAACTGCTAAGGGCCCGGCGATGAGCAAGGGTCCGCAAAAGGTCCGGGGCACCCAGGACATGATCGGCGAGGAGGCCGATCGCTTCCACGCGGTGGTCGACGCCTTCGATCGCGTGCGCCGGCTCTATGCCTTCCAGCATATCGAGGTGCCGGTGTTCGAGGCGACCGAGGTGTTCGCCCGCACGCTCGGCGAGAGCACCGACGTCGTCTCCAAGGAGATGTATTCCTTCCTCGACCGCGGCGGCGAGAGTCTGACCCTGCGCCCGGAATTCACCGCCGGCATCTGCCGCGCCTTCATCTCCGACGGCTGGCAGCAATATGTGCCGATGAAGGTCGCCACCTGGGGCGCCGCCTTCCGCTACGAGCGCCCCCAGAAGGGGCGCTTCCGCCAGTTCCACCAATTGGACGCCGAGATTATCGGCGCGCCCGAGGCGGCGGCCGACATCGAGCTGATCGCGATGGCGGCGCAGCTGCTCGCCGAGCTCGGCCTTGGCGATCGCGTCGCGCTCAAGCTCAACACGCTCGGCGATCCCGCCACCCGCGAGGCGTGGCGCGCGACGCTGGTCGAGCATTTCAGCGCGCGCCAGGCGGACCTGTCGGACGAAAGCCGCGAGCGGCTTGAGAAGAACCCGCTCCGGATCCTCGATTCCAAGCAGCACCAGGATTTCCCGGTGGTCGATTCGGCGCCGGTGATCGACGACTTCCTGACCGCCGAGGCCGCCGATTTCTTCGCCCAGGTGACGGCCGGGCTCGACCGCATCGGCATCCCCTGGACCCGCGACGCCCGGCTCGTGCGCGGCCTCGATTATTATCGCCACACCACCTTCGAATATGTCACCGAGGATCTGGGCGCGCAGAGCCAGGTGGTCGGCGGCGGCCGCTATGATGGGCTGATCGAGACGATGGGCGGCCCCGCCATGCCGGCGGTCGGCTGGGCCTGCGGCATCGAGCGGCTGGCGATGCTGCTCGACACGCCGGCGGGGCGCGGAATCGACGCCGCCATCGTGCCGCTGGGCGAGAAAGCGGAAGCCGAGGCGGTGCGGCTCATCGCCGCCCTGCGCCGCGCCGGCCTCGCCGCCGACATGGCCTTTCGCGGCAACATGAAGCGGCGCATGCAAAAGGCGTCGGCCAGCGGCGCCCGTTTCGCCGTGATCCTCGGCGACGACGAGCTTGCCCGCGGCGAGGCGGCGGTGAAGGACCTCGCCAGCGGCGAGCAGCGCAACCTGCCGCTTGCGGGCCTCGTGGAAGCGCTGAAAAGGTCATGACCCGCATCTCCGCCGAACGGATCGCCGCCATCGAGGCGCGGCGCGAGGAATTGCAGCAGGCGATGTCGGCGCAGGATCTCGCGCCCGAGGCGTTCGTGCGCCTGTCCAAGGATTATGCCGAGGTCGAGCCGGTGGCGGCGGCGGCCAGGGAGGTCCGGCGGCTGCGCGACGAGGCCGCCTCGCTCGAGCAGATGACGCATGAGGCGGACGAGGAGCTTCGCCAGATGGCGGTCGAGGAGCTGGCGGAGAATGCGGCCAGCCTTGCCGAGGCGGAGCGCGCGCTGGCGCTCAAGCTGCTCCCGCGCGACGCCGCCGACGAGCGCCCGGCCATGCTCGAGATTCGCGCCGGCACCGGCGGCGACGAAGCGGCGCTCTTCGCCGGCGACCTCTTGCGCATGTACCAGCGCTATGCCGAGGCGAAGGGCTGGCGCTTCGAGATGATCTCGGCGAGCCAGTCCGAAGTGGGCGGCTTCAAGGAGGCGATCGCCTCGGTCGCTGGGACCGGCGTGTTCGCCAAGCTGAAGTTCGAAAGCGGCGTCCACCGCGTCCAGCGCGTGCCGGTGACCGAGAGCGGCGGGCGCATCCACACCTCGGCGGCGACCGTCGCGGTGCTGCCCGAGGCCGAGGATGTCGACGTCCAGATCAACGATGCCGACCTTCGCATCGACGTCTACCGCTCGTCCGGCCCCGGCGGCCAGTCGGTCAACACCACCGACAGCGCCGTCCGCATCACCCATTTGCCGACCGGCCTCGTCGTCATCCAGCAGGACGAGAAGTCGCAGCACAAGAACAAGGCCAAGGCCTTGAAGGTTCTGCGTACGCGGCTCTACGAGCTCGAGCGCGAGCGGCTGGCTTCCGAACGGGCGGGCGCGCGCAAGTCGATGGTCGGCTCGGGCGACCGCTCGGAGCGCATCCGCACCTACAATTTCCCGCAAGGCCGGGTCACCGACCACCGCATCAACCTGACCCTCCACCGCCTCCCCGAAATCCTCGAGGGCCAGCTCGACGAGCTGGTCGGCGCGCTGACCTCCGAGGACGAGGCCGAACGCCTGGCGAGCCTGGATGAGAGCTGATGCGAAAACGGGAAACCTCGTTCGTCCCGAGCGTGGTCGAGGGGCGCCCGTGATGAATCCGTGCCAGCGCCCCTCGACTTCGGCCCTTCGGGACGACGTTTACCCTGAGCGCCTGCCCTGGCAGGCAGTCGAAGGGCTCGGGACGAACGGGCTTTGGTGACAGCCCGGGAAGCCATCAGGCGCGCTGTCGTCGATCTGGTGGGAAAATCCGGGACCGCGCGCCTCGACGCCGAATTGCTGATGGCGCATGCTCTCGGCATCTCCCGCGAGGAACTGCTGCTCAACCATCTGGACGGCCCCGCGCCCGCCGCCTTCGACGCCCTCCTAGCCCGCCGCCTCGCGCACGAGCCAATCGCCTATATCACCGGCCGCCGCGCTTTCTGGACGATCGAGCTGGAGGTCGGCCCCGGCGCCCTGATCCCGCGGCCGGACAGCGAGACCCTGATCGAGGCGGCGGTCGCTTATTTCGGCGACCGGGCGCCGCGGCGCATCCTCGATCTCGGCACCGGGCCGGGCACCTTGCTGCTTGCCGCGCTCGATCAGTGGCCGGACGCGACCGGGCTCGGCGTCGATGCTTCGGTCGAAGCGCTCGCCTACGCCCGCCGCAACGCGGTGTCCCGCGCGGAATTCCGCCTCGGCGATTGGGCGGAGGGAATAGACGAGCGCTTCGACCTCATCCTGTGCAACCCGCCTTATGTCGAAGCCCGCGCCGCGCTGTCGCCGCATGTCGCGCGCTGGGAGCCGGCGGCAGCGCTCTATGCCGGCGCCGACGGGCTCGACGCCTATCGCGCGCTGGCGCCGCGACTGGCATCCTTGGTGGCGCCCGGGGGCGTGGTTTGCGTGGAGATCGGCGCCGGGCAGTCAATTTCCGCAACATCTTTTTTCGCCGCGCAGGGGTTCATCATAGAGTCGCGAAGAGACCTTAAAGGGATAGAGCGGTGCCTTCTTCTCAGCGTTGATCGAGAATAATGCTTTTTCACTTGGATTTGGCGGCGGGCCTGTCTACATAGGGGTCAGGGACGGGGCCAGCCACAGCAGAGGATGCGTGAGGGCCCGACGTGCCGACCCCCGATTGCTTATCGCTTGAGAAGGAGCGGTTTTTTCGGAGCGGTGGCTGGAGCCGCAGGTTGCGGCCCTCGCCGGCTGGGTCGCGCAGGAATGGAGGCCGGGAAGGGCCCGGCCAATAGGGGCAGAGTGTACCACCCTTGGTGAGGATTTTCGTTTGATCAACAATCGTCAGGGCGGCCGCAGGCGCGGTCGCGGCGGCGGCGGTGGTGGACCGCCGCGCAGCAACAATCCGGGACCCGGCAACCGCCAGGACAATCGGCAGCGCGGCAATGCCGCCCAGCTTCTGGAAAAGTATAAGGGCCTGGCCCGCGACGCCCAGATGCAGGGCGACCGCGTCCAGACCGAAACCTATCTCCAATATGCGGACCATTATTTCCGCGTCCTCAATGAGAGCCGCGCCCGCTTCGAGGAGCAGCGGCCCCGTCAGCGCGACGATTATGACGGCGACGACGATTATCAGGACCAGGATGGCCGCGACGCCGGCGACCGCGAGTCCGGCGACCGCTACGACGAGAGCGACGTCCGCGAGGCCGAGCCGCCGCGCCGCGAGCGCGAGCCGCGCCAGGATCGCGAGCCGCGCGCCGAACGCGAGGCCCGCCCCGACCGCGACGACCGCAACGGCGACTATCGCGCCACGCCCACGCCTGCACCCGCGCGTCGCCCGCGCGCGCCGCGCCCGGTCGCGGCGGAAGCGGAAGGCGAGAGCGAGCGCATTTCATTGGACGTGCTGCCGCCCGCAATCTCCGCCGCCAACGAGGAGGAGCCGGCCCGGCCGACGCGCGCCCGCCGCCCCCGCCGTCCGCGCGACGACGAGGATATCGCGCCGGCGGCCTGAGCTTAGGGGACAGCCACTCTTCAGGGGTCGAAAAGGGGACAGTCACTTTTCCGCACGCCATAATCGACATGGCGAGGGCCTTTGGAAAAGTGACTGTCCCCATCCCTCCACTTTGGGAAAGTGACTGTCCCCATTCTTCGATTTTCATGTAACAAAGTATCATTCGTTCATTGACCAGACAGCCACGCTGTGGAACGCTCCCTCCGGTAACAAAAGGGGATGTCTCATGCGCGCATTGCTGCTGTTATCGACCATCATCGCCGCGCCGGCGCTCGCCCAGGTTTCGGTGGAAATCCCGCCGCCTTCGGTAAGCGCCCAGGGCGAGGTCGCAGTCACCATCTACAATAACGACCTCGCTCTGGTGCAGGACCGGCGCCAGCTCGCCATCCCCCAGGGCCGCTCGCGCCAGGAATTCCCCGACGTCTCCGCCCAGATCCGGCCCGAGACGGTGACGCTCACCGGCGACGACGTCGGCATCGTCGAGCAGAATTTCGATTTCGACCTGCTCTCGCCCCAGGCGCTGATGCAAAAGGCGGTCGGCGAGACGATCACCTTGGTCCGCACCAACCCCGCCACCGGCGCCGAGACGCGCGAGCGGGCCCGCGTGCTCGCCGCCAATGGCGGCGTCGTCCTCCAGATCGGCCCGCGCATCGAGGTGCTGCGCGACGACGGCCTGCCGGTGCGCGTCATCTTCGACCGCGTGCCCGAAAATCTGCGCGCCCGGCCGACGCTGTCGGTCACGATCCAGGCCCAGGCCGCCGGCCGGCGCCCGGTCACGCTCACCTATCTGACGCCGGGCCTCGGCTGGTCGGCCGATTATGTCGCCCTGTTCGACGAGAGCGCGGGGCGGATGGACGTCCAGGGCTGGATCACGCTCACCAACAATAGCGGCACGCCTTATGTGAACGCCGACACATTGCTCGTCGCCGGCGCCGTCGGCCAGGGCCAGCAGGCCGCCTATCGCCGTCAGCAGGAGGAGCAGCTCCGCCAGGCCGGCACCGAGACCGCCGGCCGCGAGCGGCTCGGCGATTTCTACCTCTATCCGTTGCCCGAACGGACCACGATCGCCAACCGCCAGACCAAGCAGGTCAGCTTCCTCGACGTCCACAACACGCCGGCCCAGCGCGCTTATGAATATCGCAACGCCTGGCTCGGCACCGCCGAGCAGCCGCAAAGCGCCAACACGGTGCTGCGTTTCTCCTCGTCGCGCGACCAGGGCCTCGGCGACGCGCTTCCGGCCGGTACCGTCCGCGTCTATCAGCGCGACGCCCGCGGCAATCCGCAATTCGTCGGCGAAAGCGCGATCGGCCACACGCCGATGGGCTCTGAATTGGGCCTCGTCACCGGCCAGGCGTTCGACGTCAAGGTGAAGCCGGTGGTCGAGCGGCGCGAGCGGCTCGGCACCGACCGCTGGCGCACGACGATGCGCTACACGCTCACCAACGCCCGTCCCGTCGCGGTCACCGTCGACCTCAGGCAATCGGGCCTGTGGGGCGACACCAGGATCACGAGCGAAAGCATGCCCGGCACGCGCAGCTCGGCCGACGACGTCCTCTGGCGCGTGCCGGTTCCGGCCAATGGCGAGGCGGTGGTCACCGCGACCTTCGACACGCGTTACTGAGGCCCGGCGATGCGCCGGCCGCGCGCCCGGATTCCGATCCTGCTCCTCGTGCTGGCCGCCGCGCCGGCCGGGGCGCAGACGATCGTGACCTCGGCCGCGCCGGATCGAGTGGCCGTCACCATCTACCGCGATCCGCAGCGCTTCCCCCATTTGCCGCCCAACCCCGAATGGCTGAACGGCTATGCCCTGATCAGCGAGACCCGGCGGATCTCGGTCCCGGCCGGCGAATCGACGATAAGGTTCGCGGGCGTGGCCGGCGGCATCGTGCCCGAATCGGCCATCGTCACCGGCTTTCCGGAGGGCTTCATCGAGCGCAACCGCGATGCCAGCCTGCTCTCGCCGGCCAGCCTGGTCGATAACAATCTGGGCCGGCGCGTGCACCTGCGCCGCACGTCGCGCGCGACCGGCGCGGTGCGCGAGCAGGAGGCGGTGATCCGCAGCTCGGCGGACGGCGCGGTCGTGCTGCAGACTCCCGAAGGCTACGAGGCGCTGCGCTGCGCCGGCCAGAATGAGACCCTGGTCCATGACGGCGTCCCGGCGGGTCTCGCCGCGAGCCCGACCCTGTCGGTGCGCGCCCGCGCGGCGCAGGCCGCGACCGCGACCGTCACCTTGTCCTATCTCGCCACCGGTTTCGACTGGCAGGCCAATTATATCGCCCGGCTCGCGCCCGACGGCCGCCATGTCGACCTGTTCGCCTGGCTGACCCTGGTCAACGGCGACGAGACCAGCTTCCCCGATGCCGAGACGCAGGCGGTCGCCGGCCAGGTCAATCGCGAGCAGCAGCGCGGCTATGTCGAAGAAGAGGAGACGTCGCTCAACCTGCGCTGCTGGCCGCAAAGCTCGACCAGCGATTCGCAGGGCCAGCAGGATTCGGTCGCCCAGCGGAGAATCCGCGTCCGCTCCGACGGTATCGGCTATGGCGGGGGCGGCGGGGACGGCGAGGAGTCGATCGTGGTGACCGGCTCCCGGATCGTCTATCGGGAGGAATTGGGGGATCTGAAGCTCTACCGGGTGCCCGAGCCGGTCACGGTAGCCGCGAACAGCCAGAAGCAGGTCGCGCTGCTCGAGCAGCCCCGGGTCCAGGTCGATACGGTCTACCGGAGGCGCATCTCGCCGCGCGATGATTTCGAGTTCGAGCCCGCGAACCGCGTGCTCGTCACCCGCAACCGCCGCGAGGAGGGGCTCGGCCTGCCGCTGCCCGCGGGCGCGGTGGTGCTGTTCGACGGGCCGCGCGAGCGACCGATCCTGGTCGGCGAA
Organism: Allosphingosinicella sp.; assembly: GCA_035543935.1. Classification (GTDB taxonomy): domain Bacteria; phylum Pseudomonadota; class Alphaproteobacteria; order Sphingomonadales; family Sphingomonadaceae; genus Allosphingosinicella. The sequence continues at coordinate 10,795 of DATKIV010000001.1, read as the reverse complement.
GGTTCGATCCGCGACCGCGCGGTCGGCGAGGATGTCGAAATCCTCGTCGGGGAGGCGACCGGGGTCCTGGTCGCGGCCGAGTTGGACGACGAGACGGACGAAGAGGGCGAGCATTATGTCCTCACGGTGTCCAACGATCGGGCCGTCCCGGTCCGCTTCGAGGCGGAATTCCAGGTCGATGAGGAAGATGTCCTCACCCCCCGGCGCCGCTTGCGGAGACGCGACGGCATGCCGCTCTGGACGGTGACCGTCCCGGCCAACGGCACCGCCACCTTACGCTATCGCGTCGACGACCGGCCCGATCCACCCGATCCACCCAATGCCGCGGATGACTGAGGCGATGGTCGCTCCCCGTTTGCTGCTCCTCGCTTTGGCGCTGGCGGGCGGGGCCGCGCAGGGCCAGACCCTCGTCTCCTCGCCGCGGCCGGACCGGGTGGCCGTCACCATCTACCGGGCGCCGAACCGCGATGCCGACGATCCGTTCGACCTCGACTGGCTCGAAGGCTATGCCCTGATCAGCGAGACGCGCCAGGTGACGATCCCGGCCGGCACGTCGGACATCCGCTTCGAGGGCGTCGCCGGCGGCATCTTGCCGCAAAGCGCGATCGTCACCGGCATTCCCGACGGCATCGTCGAGCGCAACCGGGACGCGCTTTTGCTTTCCGAATCGACGCTGCTCGACCGCTCGCTCGGCCGCCGCGTCCACCTGCGCCGCACGTCGCGCGCGACCGGCGCGGTGACCGAGCAGGACGCGATCGTCATGAGCGGCGCCGACGGCGCCGTCGTGCTGCGCACGCCCGGCGGCTATGAGGCGCTGCAATGCAGCGGTCTCACCGAGGCGCTGAGCTACGACGAGGTCCCGCCCGGCCTCTCCGCCCGGCCGACTTTGTCGGTGCGGACCCGTTCGGCTCGGCCCGTCACCGCCACAATCACCCTTTCTTATTTGTCGAGCGGCTTCGACTGGCAGGCCAATTATGTCGCCCGGCTCTCGCCCGACGGCGCCAGCATCAACCTGTTCGCCTGGCTCACCCTCGCCAGCATGGACGAGACCAGCTTCCCCAATGCCGACACCCAGGCCGTCGCCGGCCGTCTCAACCGGACCGCGGGCGAAAACGAGGATCGCGACGACGAGGATGAAGACTGGCTCGAGCTGCGCTGCTGGCCCGCCGGCACCACAGGCTCGCCCGCGCCGCTGCCCACATTGGGCCTGACCAATGGGACGACCAATGTCGGGGACAGCGTCAACGGCCTCCCGCAACTGCGCGCGACATTCGCCCAGGGCCAGGACGAAGACATCGTCGTCACCGCGATGCGCGCCAGGCAGGAGAATCTGGGCGATCTCAAGCTCTACCGCATTCCCGAGCCGGTGACCGTCGCCGCCAACAGCCAGAAGCAGGTCGCCTTCCTCGAGCAGCCGGCGGTGCGCGTCCAGCTCGTCTACCGCAGCCGGCTCGAGGCCGGTGCCGACGGCAGGTGGGACGCGCCCAAAAGGCTGCTGGTGACCCGCAACCGCACCGCCGAGGGCCTCGGCATGCCGCTGCCCGCGGGGACGATCCAGCTGTTCGACGCGGCCGCCGACGGCCGGCCGATCCTGATCGGCGAGGGCTCGATCCCCGACCGCGCGGTCAATGAGGACGTCGAGATCGAGATCGGCGAGGCGACCGGCGTCAATGTCCTCGACGAGGAGACCGGTTCAGGCCGCGACTGGGAAGACCATGTCCTGACCGTGAGCAACGACCAGGCCGTGCCGGTCCGCTACGAAGCCGAGTTCGAGGTCGAAGAAGGCGCCCGCTTCCGGCCGCGCGCCCGCCTCGCCAGCCGCAACGGCCGCCCGCTCTGGGCGGTGACCGTGCCCGCCAACGGCAGCGTCACCCTGCGCTACCGGCAGATCGAGGACGAGAGCTGACCAATGCCCGGTCGCAGCCCGCTCCTCTTCCTTTGCCTGGCTTTCACGTCCGCGGCGGCGGATGCCCAGACGATCGTGACCTCGGCCGGGCCGGATCGCGTGGCGGTCACGCTCTATCGCGATCCGGATCGCGCCGTCGGCGATGCCGTGGACCCGCGTTGGCTGAACGGCTTCGCGCTGCTCAGCGAAACGCGGCGGGTCACGCTTCCGGCCGGCGAGACGGAGCTTCGCTTCGAGGGGGTGGCGGGCGGCATAGTCCCGCAGAGCGCGATCGTCACCGGGCTGCCCGACGGCGTCGTCGAGCGCAATCGCGACGCCTATCTGCTCTCGCCCGAAAGCCTGCTCGATCGCTCGCTCGGTCGCCTTGTCCATCTGCGCCGGACGTCGCGGGCAAATGGAGCCGTGACCGAGCAGGACGCGGTGATCCGGACCGGCGCCGACGGCGCGGTCGTCGTGCAGACGGCGGCGGGCTATGAGGCGCTGCGCTGCACCGGCCTGCCCGAAATGGCCGTCTATGACGGTGTCCCGCCGGGCCTGGCGGCGCGGCCGACCCTGTCGGTGCGGACGCGCTCCAGCCACCCGGTCAGCGCCACGGTCACGCTCTCCTATCTGTCGACCGGCTTCGACTGGCAGGCCAATTATGTCGCCAGGCTGTCGCCCGACGGCGCCCATGTCGATCTGTTCGCCTGGCTGGTGCTCGCCTCGGGCGACGAGACCAGCTTCGCCGATGCCGAGACCCAGGCGGTCGCCGGCCGGCTCAATCGCGAGCATGTCGAGCGGGACGCCCCGGCGCAGCGGGCGCTTCAGCTCCGCTGCTGGCCCCAGGCCACCACCAGCGACATTCCGCTCGAGGAGCTCGCCCGCCGCCGCGCCGACGAGGGCGGATTCATGGCGGTCTCGCCGGTGACCGTCCTCAACTCCGCGGAAATCAGGCTGCAGGGCCAGACCCGCACCGAGGACCTGATCAACAGCCTCCCCGAGATGATGGCCCGCCAGGAGAATCTGGGCGACCTCAAGCTCTACCGAATTCCGGAGCCGGTCACCGTCGCCGCGCGCAGCCTGAAGCAGGTCGCCTTTCTCGAGCGCAGCGGCGTGCCGGTCCAGATCGTGCATCGGCGCGACATCGATCCCGGCGATGACGATGCGGATGCCTCGCATATCTTTCTGCTCACCCGCAACCGCCCCGAGGAGCAGCTCGGCGTCGCTCTGCCCGGGGGCCGGGTGCAGCTGTTCCGCGACGAGGGCGGCCGTTCGCTGCTGATCGGAGAAGGCGAGGTCCGCGACCATGCGGTCGGCCAGGAGGTCGAGATCGACATCGGCGAAGCCCCGGGCGTGATCAGTCGCGTCACCGCGGTGCCGGGCGGACGGCGGCGCGAATATCTGCTCACCGTCACCAACGATCAATCCTATCCCGTCCGCTTCGAAGCGACCTTCCGCACGCTGCCCGGAAACATGCGCGCCCGGGATGTCGAGCTCGGGCGGCGCAACGGTCTCCCGGCCTGGGCGGCAACCGTCCCCGCGAACGGCAGGGCGACCCTGCGCTATCGCCTGCGTCGGGAGGACTGAGCGATGCGTCGCCTCGCCGCTTTCTTTCTGTGCCTGGCGCCGCTTCCGGCGGCGGCGCAGGGCATCGCGACCTCGGCCCGGCCGGACCGGGTCGCGGTCACCGTCTACCGCAACCCGCAGCGGCCGCCCGACCAACGCCCCAATCTGCAATGGCTGAACGGTTTCGCGCTGATCAGCGAGACCCGGCGGGTCACGCTCCCCGCCGGGGAGACGGAGCTGCGCTTCGAGGGCGTCGCCGGCGGCATATTGCCGCAGAGCGCGATCGTGACCGGGCTGCCGGAAGGGATCGTCGAGCGCAATCGCGACGCCTATCTGCTCTCGCCGGCGACCCTGCTCGACCGCTCGCTCGGCCGGCGCGTCCACCTGCGCCGCACCGCGCGCGCGACCGGGCGGGTGCGCGAGCAGGACGCCATCGTCCGCTCGGGCGCCGGCGGCGCGGTGATCATCGAAACCGAAGGCGGCTTCGAATCCCTGCGCTGTACCGGCCTGCCCGAAACGCTCGTCCATGACGGCGTGCCGCAGGGCCTGTCGGCGCGGCCGACCCTGTCGGTGCGGGCGCGGTCGGGGCGGGCGGTCAGTGCCATTGTGACCCTGTCCTATCTGGCGAGCGGCTTCGACTGGCAGGCCGATTATGTCGCCACTTTGTCCGAAGACGGGTCGCGGATCGACTTGTTTGCCTGGCTCACCCTCGCGAGCACCGACGAGACCAGCTTCGTTAATGCCGACACCCAGGCGGTCGCCGGCCGGCTCAACCGCCAGGATGTCCGCGCCCAGCCCTCCGAGGGCGGTCCGCTCAGGATCACCTGCTGGCCCCAGCAGACGACCAGCGATATCCCGCTCGAGGAATATCAGCGGATGGAGCCGCCGGAGGACGTGGAAGTGTATGGCGACGACGCCATGAGCGGCGTGGTGACCATGCGGGTGATGGCGCCGGCGCCGCCGCCGTCGCCGGTCGCGATCATGATGGCGCAGCAGGAGCAGCTTGGCGACCTCAAGCTCTACCGCATCCCCGAGCCCGTCACCGTCGCCGCGCGCAGCCAGAAGCAGGTCGCCCTGCTGCATCGCGCCGGCGTTCAGGTCCGCACCGTCCATCGCATGCGCTTCTTCGCCGGCGCCACGGCCCATGAGGGTCCGACCGAACGGTACATCGTCACCCGCAACCGCGATCAGGAGGGCCTCGGCGTCCCGCTGCCGGCAGGCCGGCTGATGCTTTTCGGCAGCCGCGCCGGCACCCCTTTCCTGTTCGGGGAATTCACGCTTCGCGACCATGCGGTCGGCGAGGATGTCGAGCTCGCGCGCGACGTTGCCCAGGGCGTCCGCTTCGCGCTCACCCCGCTCGTGCGGACCGCCGCCGCCACCGATTATGAGCTCGTCGTGACCAATGACGGCCCTCGGCCCGTCGCCTTCGAGGCCGAGATCGTGCCGCAGGCGTGGCGGATCAGCTCGCCGACGCCGCTCTCGACCCGCAACGGCCTGCCCTTGTGGCAGGTCACCGTCCCCGCCAACGGCAGCGCGACCCTGCGCTACCGGCTGAGCCGATGAAAGCCGGGCGCTTCCTCCCCTGCCTCCTCGCTTTGACGGGCGTCCCCGCCGGCGCGCAGACGATCGTCACCTCCGCCGGGCCAGAGCGGGTCGCGGTCACCATCTATCGCGATCCGGGGCGCTCGCCCTCGCAGGCGCCCAATCTCGGCTGGCTGAATGGCTATGCCTTGGTCAGCGAGACCCGCTCGATCACCTTGCCCGCCGGCGAAGCGGAGGTGCGGTTCGAGGGCGTGGCGGGCGGCATCTTGCCGCAGAGCGCGATCGTCGCCGGCTTTCCCGACGGCATCGTCGAGCGCAACCGCGACGCTTACCTGCTCTCGCCCGCCACCTTGCTCGATCGCTCGCTGGGCCGGCGGGTGGCGATCCGCCGTACCTCGCACGCCACCGGCGCGGTCGTCGAGACCGAGGCGGTGATCCGCAGCTCGGCCAATGGCGGCATCGTCGTGGAGACGGCGGCCGGAGTCGAGGCGCTGCGCTGCACCGGGCTTCCCGAAGGCCTCGTCTATGACGGCGTGCCGCCCGGGCTTTCGGCGCGCCCGACCCTGTCGGTGCGGACCCGCTCGGGCGCGCCGGTCACCGCGACAATCACCCTCTCCTATCTCGCCAGCGGCTTCGACTGGCAGGCCAATTATGTCGCCAGCCTGTCGCCGGACGGCGCTCGTGTCGAGCTGTTCGCCTGGATGACCCTGGCAAGCACCGACGAGACCAGCTTCGTCAACGCCGACACCCAGGCGGTGGCGGGCCGGCTCAACCGTGAGGATGCCGACGTCCAGCCACGCGAGGGCGGCCCGCTCAATCTGCAATGCTGGCCCCAGGCCACGACCAGCGACATTCCCCTCGAGCAGTTCCAGCAGATCGCGCGCCGGCGCGGATTTGCCGGCGGCGGCGAGGACATCGTCGTCAGCGGCAGCCGGATGCGCCGCGCGAACCTCGAATCGGCCTCGCCGATCACGGTGATCAATGCCAGCCAGGAGAATCTCGGCGACCTCAAGCTCTACCGCATTCCCGAGCCGGTGACGGTGGCTGCGAACAGCCAGAAGCAGGTCGCCCTGCTGACCCGGCCGGACGTGCGGGTGGCCCTGGTCTATCGGCAGGGTCTCTCTCCCGTTCAGGCGGCGGAACCCCCCAGGCCGGCGACCCTGGTGCTGACCGCGCGCAACCGCGCGGAGGACGGGCTCGGCCTGCCGCTGCCGGCGGGGCGCCTGGCCATGTTCGGCGAGCGCGCCGGGCGGCCGCTGCTGCTCGGCGAGGGTTCGGTCTACGACCATGCCATCGGCCAGGACGTCGAGATCGAGCTCGGCGAGGCGCCCGGCATCACCAGCCAGATCGTCCTTCTCGGCGAGGAGCCGCGCTGGCGGCTTTATCGCCTCACCGCCACCAACGACCGCAATGTGCCCGTCGCCTACCAGGCGACCTTCTACGAAGATCCCGGGAATATGCGTTTTGCGGAGCGGCTCGGGCGGCGGGGCTACTCGCCGATGTGGGCGGTCACCATCCCCGCCAACAGCAGCGTCACGCTCGATTATCGCGTGAAGCGCGAGCGCCCGCGAAACTGACGCAACCCGAATAGCCGTCCATAGCGGGAGCGGCACGGGACAAGCCCGATGAAAAACGCCTTGCAAGCGGCCGTGGCCGGTCCATTCTGATCGGCCGTGGCCGAGTCGATGGCTCGGTCCGCGAGCGCAAGGGAGGGGAATATGACGAATGCCATTGTTACGGCTTCGGTCAGCTGGACCGACAATCAGGGCGTACATCTTCGCGTCTACCAGTCGGACGGCTATAATGTGACCGAGCGCTGCTACGATCAGGGCGCCTGGACCACCGGAGGCTTCGCCCAGAAGGGAAGCGAGATCTCGGCCACGATTTGGCAGCAGAATGGCGGCCCTTCGATCCGGGTTTATTGCTGCTATGAGGACAATGCCACCGAATGGTGCTGGGATACGGGCGGCGGCGGCTGGTATAAGGGCGCCTATACGCAGGGCTGAGGCCGGCCCGTCCGAGCGGGATGATCAGCTTGAACCGTCACCCCGGCTTGACCCGGGGTCCACCTTCTTCCGACGACATGGGGAAGAAGGTGGATGCCGGATCGAGTCCGGCATGACGAAATTCGGCTCCTAATCCGCCTTGACCGGCCGCGGCTGGTGGGCAGCGTCGAGGGCGACGAAGGTGAACAGGCCTTCGGTGACCTTGACCTCGCGCCGGCCGCGGTCGCGGCTGGCGACGACCTCGATCCGGATCGAGATCGAGGTGCGGCCGATCCGCTCGACCCGGGCATAGACCGAGACGAGGTCCCGCAGGAGGATCGGGGCGATGAACTCCATCGCGTCGATCGCCACCGTCGCCACCGGCCCGTCCGCCTCGCGGGAGGCGACGATGCCGGCGGCGATGTCCATCTGGCTGAGCACCCAGCCGCCGAAAATATGGCCGTTGGCGTTGATGTCGGAGGGCCCCGGCACCACCCTGAGGACCGCCTCGCCCCGACCCTCGGGCCGGCCGGCGCTCATCCCTCCTCGTCCGGCGCGCGGCCGGCGTCCGGGCGGGTCCCCATCGACGCATCGCTGCGGTGGGCGGCTTCGTCATGGCCGGTGCGGTTGGAGAGGAAGATGAGGCCCATCAGCCCGGTGCCGACGAGGACGGTGAGGCCGACGCCGGCGATCGTGGCGATCATCATGTGGATCGGCACTGGCTCGCCGAAGCTCTTGAGATAGATCAAGGCGAGCAGGACGGTGACCACGGCCGCCAGCGCCATCCATTTCATCATTCTCTTGTAGCGCGCCCAGGCGACGGCCGCGCGCTCGAAGTCGGGGGCCCTTTTATGGGGCACGGGATCGTGATGCGGCATGGCTTCCATTTGGCCCCGGGCTATGGGATCATCAAGGCCCCAGATCGCGTTAAACGACTCTGCGTTGACCAGCGAAGGGAGAGGCTCATGACCATCGCCGCCATCCTCCAGTCCAAGGGGAGCGAGGTCCTCACCATCGACTGCGACACGCCGGTGCGCGACGCGGTCGCCCTGCTCGCGGAGCACAAGATCGGGGCGCTGCCGGTGCTTCGGGCGGGCGGCGTCGCCGGCATCATGTCGGAGCGCGACGTCATCTATTGCCTGCGCAGCGACGGCGCCGCGGTGCTCGACTGGACGGTCGAGCGGATCATGACCGCGCCCGCGATCACGGTGACGCCCGGCTCGGAGATCATGAGCGCCTTGTCGCTGATGACCCGGCGCCGCATCCGCCATCTGCCGGTGGTCGAGGGCGAGGCGCTGATCGGCCTGGTCTCGATCGGCGACCTCGTCAAATATCGGATGGACAAGATCGAGGCCGAAGCCGCCGCCATGCTCACCTACATCCAGAGCGTCTGAAAAAAGGGACAATCCCTATTTTCTGAGGAGGCCGACGACCTCGTCGACGATGGGCCGGGCGAAGGCGATGAGGAAGCCGGCATAGGCCGCCGCTCCCGCGCCGACCAGAAGGGCCAGCCTTTTCCCGGTGCCGATGTCGGGCAGGAGCGCGTCGAGCGCGGCGACGACGGCCGCCATCGCGGCGCCGGCGAACAGGCCCGGGGCCACCGCGGCGAACAGGCCGCGCCGGCTGATCCCGATCACGGGGCGCGACATCTCGACGGTGACCGCGAGAAGGGCGCCCATGCCGCCGAGCCAGGCCCAGGCGAGACCCTGCGGCCCCCAAAGGATGCCGGTCGCGAACGCGGCCGGCATCATGACCACGCCGACGAGGCCGGTCCTCACCGCGAGCCCGGGCCGGCCGAGCGCGTTGGTCGCCGGCGCGAACAGGATCTGAAGCGTCATCAGCGGCATCGCCGCGCACAATATGGGGACGAGCGGCATCGTCTCGCTCCATTTGGCGCCGAGGAAGGTCGTCACCAGCGGCACGGCGGTCACCGCCAGGCCGAAATAGAAGGGCATGGCGACCAGCATGATCAGCCGGATCGACTTCAGGAAGGCCGACTGGATCATGTCGGGCCGCGCCTGGATCCTGGAATAAGCGGCGAAGGCGACCTCGTTCAGCGGCGGCACGAACTTGGAGGCGAGGATCTGGGTCAGGAACAAAGCGGTCGTGTAGATGCCGAGCAGATGCGCGTCGAGCACGCGGCCGCCGATGAACACGTCCGACTGGCTCTGCACGAACCAGCAGAATTGCACCGCCACCATCGCCATGCCGTAGCGCAGCATGACTCCGGCCCCCTCGAAGCGGAAGCGCGGCCTGATCTGCCAGAGCCTGGCGGCGACGACATAGCCGGCGGCGCGCGAGAACCAGAGCGCGCCCGGCGCCGCCACCAGGGTCCACACGCCAAGCCCGGCATAAGCGCAGGAGAGCGCCGTCACCGCGCTGATCGCGGCCGCGGCGAGATCGATTCGCGACTGGCGCTTGAAGTCGAGCCGGCGGACCAGCAGCGCATGGCCCAAAGCGATGAACGGATTGGCGAGGAAGAAGACGGCCTGGACCCGGAGCAGATCGGCGACCAGCGGCTGGTGGAAATAGGCTGCCGCATAAGGCGCGGCGGCGAGTTGCAGAGCGGCAAGAGCGCCGTTCATCAGGATCAGCATCCCGAAAGCCTGACCAATCTTGTGCTTGTCGGTCTTGTCGTCGCGGACCAGCGAGCTCGCAAAGCCCCAGCCGTTGAACAGAGCGAGGAAGGTCAGCACCACGCCGGTCATCGCGACCAGGCCGTAATCGGCGGGCTCGAGCATGCGGATGACGAGGAAGGTCGAAGTCCAGGCGATGAGCTGGCCCAATATCTGGCTGCCCGAGCGCCACATCACGCCCGCCTTCACCTGCCTGGCGAAGCCTGTCCCGAGCGCCGTCGAGGGGCCTGTCCCGAGCGCCGTCGAGGGGGCCGGTTCGCCCCTTGCGGGCGAGAGGGGATCGTCGGCCGGGGGGGCCGGTTGCGGGGCGTGGGCTTCCATCTGGCGTCCGCTTAGCGCAAAGGGGTTAAGCGCGCGTTGAGGGTGGCGTCTCGGCGCGCCGGGTGAAGCCCCGGTAAACTTTTCCGAAAAAGCCGGTTGACGGTTGGGGAAGTCCTACATATATGCGCCTTCACCGACGGGGCAGGGCGGTCTGCCTAGCCTCGTTTGCGTCTCTCTTAACCGATCACCGGTGTCCCGGATAAAACTGGGAAGGGAAACGCGTCGGCTCTTTGACATTGTCGGTTTAGATGAAGGGACATGTGGGCGGCGGCTCCGGTCACCAGCGGCTTCAAGGCGCTGGAGGATCGGTTAAAGCTAAGTCGTTCCATGTCTCGTTACATATCCACAGTATATGTGAAGTGCAGGAACGGCTCCTTGAAAGCCGGCCCTAATTGCTCCGGGTTTTCCCTCGGGGCGCCTGGGTCGGTCATAAACTTGAGAGTTTGATTCTGGCTCAGAACGAACGCTGGCGGCATGCCTAACACATGCAAGTCGAACGAGACCGCTGACTTCGGTTGGCGCGTCTAGTGGCGCACGGGTGCGTAACGCGTGGGGATCTGCCCTTAGGTACGGAATAACTCAGGGAAACTTGAGCTAATACCGTATAATGACTTCGGTCCAAAGATTTATCGCCTAGGGATGAACCCGCGTAGGATTAGCTTGTTGGTGAGGTAAAGGCTCACCAAGGCGACGATCCTTAGCTGGTCTGAGAGGATGATCAGCCACACTGGGACTGAGACACGGCCCAGACTCCTACGGGAGGCAGCAGTGGGGAATATTGGACAATGGGCGAAAGCCTGATCCAGCAATGCCGCGTGAGTGATGAAGGCCTTAGGGTTGTAAAGCTCTTTTACCCGGGA